>NZ_JACHCY010000034.1:0-1190 GCF_014200835.1 Pseudomonas sp. JAI115 | reverse complement strand
TTCGCGAGCAGGCTCGCTTGTATGTTTAGACTTGAAGGGGTGGGCGGGACTACAGACTCGATTCTGACTCTGACCAGTACAGACCGTGGGAGACTTCTCGTCCCGCCCCTTCTACCCAAAGCGCCAATAAGGAATTCATCGGTAAACCGACGACAGAGACAAGCCAGCGCAACGGTAGACCCCAACAAGCTCTTAAACCCTAGCTCCGAGGATTCGTCATGACAATCCTTACTTCGCAGACGGTTGTTGGTATCGATATCGCCAAGGCCGAAATCGTTGTCTATCGCGCCGACCTGGAAACCATTGAAGCGGTCAAGAATGATCGTGCCGCCCTCAAACGTTGGCTCAAAACTCTGCCCGCGCAAAGCGCTATCGCTGTCGAAGCCACCAATATCTACCATTTGGAGACTGTTGATCTGGCTCATGCGATGGGACATCAGGTCTATGTGGTGGATGCTTATCGAGTCAGCCACTATCGTCGCGGTGTCGGTCAGCGAGCCAAAAATGATCCCTGCGATGCACGCGTGCTCGCACGCTATCTGACGAATGAACAAAGCAAACTGCGGCTTTGGAACCCGCCTCCTAAAGCCTACACCGTACTGAAAAGCTTGCTGCACAGACGCGCGACGCTGATTCAGAACCATACGGGTCTGATGTTGAGCTGGGCCGATGAACCCTTGCTGAAGAAAGAACGTACGGCTCAGCAAAAGGCATTCGAGCGATCCGACAAGGTCATTCAAAAACTGCTGCGCAAAGTCAGCAAAGAGGCCGGTATTGATGACAATATTGACCGCTGCAAAGCAATCGAGGGCGTGGGAGAGCTGACTGCGACTGGGTTGGCAACGACCTATATGCGCGGTGACTTTGCCAACAGCGACGCGTTCATCGCGTTTTTGGGTATGGATCTGACGGTGGACGATTCGGGGAAAAAGAACGGCCCGAGGTTCCTGAGCAAAAAAGGAGATCCGGAGATCCGTCGATTAGCCTACAACGCCGCAATGGCGGCGTGTCGCTCAACCAAGTGGAAACCTTTTTACGAGTCATACCTGGCCAGAGGCTTCTCGAAAACACAGGCATTGGTAGCTCTTGCTCGCAAGCTCTGCCGAGTGGCATTCACCCTGATGAAGAATCAGGGCGAATACCGATCAGTTTGAGATTCTAGGGTTGCTGAGCAACATAGAATCTCCCAC
>NZ_JACHCY010000033.1:0-1962 GCF_014200835.1 Pseudomonas sp. JAI115 | reverse complement strand
CCCACGGTCTGTACTGGTCAGAGTCAGAATCGAGTCTGTAGTCCCGCCCACCCCTTCAAGTCTAAACATACAAGCGAGCCTGCTCGCGAAAGCGGCCTGCCAGGCACCATCAAAACTACAGGAGCAATCCCGGTTCTCCACACACACAATAAACGCACCCCTGCAATCACGTTTAAAATACACGAACCGTTACGCCATAACGGCTACAACGCCTTGCGCCGTTACCTACGCGTACGCCAGAATCCGCCGGCTTACACGGCTATGCGTTGGGCTTATCGTTTCCCTGTCACTGGAAAACAGTGATCGGGTTTGGTAGCCCATTTCGGTACGGTCGTATGGCGTCACCTTATGTAGCCTCTTTTTGGGGCTCAGTTTTATGGTGGACATGCGTGGGGCTCATTCGTGAGCGCCGGGTTCCGTATCGACCGGTCTACCAACCCGCGCATGGCCGCCACCCATCGTTTGGTAGCGAGGGTGATGGCTCCTATTTCTCGATACGGAGTTTCATCCATGTTCAAAGCCACACCCAACCCCCCGGATACCTCAATCCCGTACGACCCAGCCCTCGACCCGCAGAAGATAAAAGCGGCAACCGACCGCGCCATCAACTTCTACCTCAACCCCGGCGCATTGAAGATCTCGATCCCTTCAACCTCGTCATGCAAGGCGAACAGAATCTTCCTCATCGACCCCACCGTGGACGAAGAAACCTTGCTCGTCGAAGCCTGCGAATCGTTAGCCGCCGCCAGCGACATGGCCCGCGACATCGGCGACACCGTCGACCACCCACAGCGCCGGGCCATGCTGATGCTGCATCAGGTGATCATGCTCAGTGAACTGATGGTCAACCGGGTACTGGACGGCCGCCGCGTGCCGAACTAACTGCCCGGTCCCCCTGTAGGAGCTGCCGAAGGCTGCGATCTTTTGATCTTGCTTTTAAAAACAAAATCAAAAGATTGTTCGAACGTCAAACCTTCGGCAGCTCCTACAGATCGTCGTTCTTTCAAAGTGCCGCAAGAGATACCTGACCCATAATTTCAATCGGATCAGGCTGCATCTTCCACTGCAAGTTGAAGGAAAAGCAAATTGCTAACTTTTGAAAGTTACCGTATAAATGTCAAATAAACCGTGCCCTTCCAATGAACTCAGCTTCGTGAACTCAAACTTGAGTGTATCGAAAACTTGGCTGTTAGCTGGAGCAAGTTCTCTATAAATCGGAGTCCAAATGCCACTGCTGGTTCCCTCGTAGAGCACTGTCGAGTCGATCACAATGTTTTTCCTTCGAAACTCAAGTTTCATGCGGCCAACTCCATTAGTTCCACTATATCTTCCGTTTATTATCACACTCTTGGCACCTCCTTGTTTAAGCGCTAAGGAGTACGAAAGTATGTTTTGACTAGTATTGGTACTTGAACTAGTTCGTGCGAACCTCGGAGGTTCAGCACCCCATAAGATAATCGCATGATACTGTTTTGGTCCCGCCCCGATGACTTCATTAACCGTTATTGTAGTGTTGTTACCCTGCCTGGAGTCTCCCGGGTTTTGGAGGATCACGGCTGGCGGATATGACATAAAGTCTTCGACGAGGTTAACGAGATTGGCCACGACTACAATTCGCGGTGGATTCGATACCTCCCCACCGCCATACAGCGCGGTGGCGGTGAAGGGATGGGAAGCGACGCTTAGCGCTGTCACAGTGAACTCCCAGTCACCACTCTGTGGATCGACGTCGGCCGTACCTCTAACGGTGGTGCCGTCCTTTATCAGGACTTTCTGACCGTTAGCCCCTTTCCCTTTGAGCGTGACCGTGGTGTCGAAGGTCGTGCCATCTGGGAGAATCTCAACTCCTTTCGAGTCCTCCGCACGAGTGATGGTCGGTGGGTTACTGGCCGTCACCGTCAACGTCCACGCCGCGGACACCTGCCCACTGCCATACAGCGCGATGGCGGTGAAGCTGTGAGC
>NZ_JACHCY010000032.1:0-2371 GCF_014200835.1 Pseudomonas sp. JAI115 | reverse complement strand
GTAAGCGTCTGCCCAACTCACGTTGCGTAAGTCAGACAGATACCCACTGATGCGGCAGCAGTTGGTCGATCTCACTCGCCCGTTGCGTCGGCAACCGCGTCAGCACATCTTTGAGATAGGCATACGGATCGTGCCCATTCATGCGCGCCGACTGGATCAAGCTCATGATCGCCGCCGCCCGTTTGCCGCTGCGAAGCGATCCGGCAAACAACCAATTCGAACGGCCAAGCGCCCACGGTCTGATCTGGTTTTCGACTGGATTGTTGTCTATGGGGACAGCGCCATCATCCAGGTAGCGCGTCAGCGCGATCCAGCGTTTAAGGCTGTAATCCAAGGCTTTGGCCGTCGCTGATCCGTTGGGCACAAGATCGCGCTGGGTCAACATCCAGTCGTGCAGTGCTTTTGCCAACGGCGCTGCTTTTTCTTGCCGTATTCGGCGGCGATCCTCATCGCTCATGTCCCGCGCTTGGCGTTCAACTTCGTACAGGCCACCAATCGAGTGCAGCGCCTGTTCGGCCAGCTGACTTTTATTCGCCACATGCAGATCGAAAAACTTGCGGCGGGCGTGGGCCATGCAGCCGATTTCGATCATGCCTTTCTCGAAGCCAGCTTTGTAGCCAGCAAAGTCGTCGCACACCAGCTTGCCGTTCCATGAGCCGAGGAAGTTACGTGCATGCTCACCTGCCCGGCTCGGGCTGAAGTCATAGACCACCGCCTTGAGCACCGAAAACGGCGTGGTGCAGTAAGCCCATACATAAGAACGGTGAGTTTTCTTCTGTCCAGGCGCAAGCATCTGCACCGGCGTCTCGTCGGCATGGACGACTCGTTGGGCCAAAACGGCTTCTCGCAAGGCATCAACCAGCGCCTGAAGCTGCACACCGGTCTGTCCAACCCATTGAGCCAGTGTGGAGCGCGGGATCGCTAAACCGGCACGTCCGAAGATTTTCTCCTGCCGATACAACGGCAAGTGGTCAGCGAACTTCGCCACCATCACATGGGCCAGCAGACCTGCGGTTGGGATGCCTTTGTCGATCACTTGGGCCGGTACTGGTGCCTGGATCAGTGTTTCGCACTGACGGCAGGCCCATTTCCCACGCACATGCTGTTCGACGGTGAACACGCCTGGCGTGTAATCCAGTTTCTCGCTGACGTCCTCGCCGATGCGCTGAAGTTGGCAACCGCAAGTGCACTGAGTGTTTTCTGGTTCGTGATGAATGACGGTACGTGGAAACTGCGACGGCAGCGGCGCGCGCTTTGGCTTTTGGCGCGCTACTTCTGGAGCAGGAGTCGGAAGCAGTGCCGTCAGCTCGGCGTCGATAGCCTCAAGATCGGTGTTAAGAAGATCGTCGAGCAAGCTGCCTTGCTCAGGACTGATCTGCTCGCTGCGCTTGGCAAACCGGTGCCGCTTGAGGATCGCGATCTCGTGGGTCAACCGTTCGATGATGGTTTGATCGCGGTGGTTCTTTCTGGCCATGGTGTCGACCTTCGACATCAACTGCGCAGCGAGTGCACGCAGTTGGTCGGGGGGCATGTGGTCGAGGTTGGGCATAGAAGTCATGCCGTGGATTTTACCAAAGCCGACCGCGTGCGACAGCGTGTTCTGGGTTTAATTACAGCTTTTTAAAGGATCGTGATTGCACCGCCAGCGCCAACGCGCTGCCAAGGCAAACCAAGTACCAAGGCCTGAAGTTGCTCACTATCCAGTTCCAACTCGCTGCCTTGTCGTATGCCTGGCCAGTGGAATTTTCCTTGGTTCAACCGCCGTGCCGCCAGCCAAACGCCTATCCCGTCATGCACGAGAACTTTCATACGATTGGCCCGGCGATTGGCAAACAGATAAGCGCAGTGCGGCTTCGCCGCACCGAATACTGCGATCACTCTGGCCATCGCAGTTTCGGTGCCGGCACGCATATCCATGGGTTCGGTGGCGAGCCAGATGGCGTCAATGCGGATCACTTGGCAAGTCCTCGGATAAATCGTGCGCATCCATCAGGATCGGACACTGGCCACTTCACGGCGATGGCTTGTTCGCCAATGGGTATCTCGATGATCGCCAATGCCTCTGACGGCCGCTTAGGAGGAGCCTTCAACGGGACAAACGCAGGCAACGTGGGCACTGAGCTGTGCCGGTAAAGCGGCAGCCATTTACGAATGACGTTGGCGTTGATGCCGTGAGCAATGGCGACGCTTGAAACGGTGGCGCCGGGCCGAAGGCATTCCTGAACGACCTGGGCTTTGAACGGTTTGGGATAAGAGCTTCGTTGGCGCATGAAAATCCTGGCGATTAAGGGCGATCGCGTCCGCTTAAAAATACGCGGACACCATCGCCCTTAATGCTGGAGTTTTGAAGGTGACTTGGCCAGACGCTTAC
>NZ_JACHCY010000031.1:0-2964 GCF_014200835.1 Pseudomonas sp. JAI115 | reverse complement strand
ATCTTGTCGAATTCAACTACGGCCGAACCGAAAACTTCGGAGCAGACGCGAGTCAGAGCAGCGGTCAGAGTGGTTTTACCGTGGTCAACGTGACCAATGGTCCCTACGTTGACGTGGGGCAGGGAACGATCAAATTTTTCCTTAGCCATCGATAACACCCTCAACAGAAGAATTAGACGAACGATATCTACCATTAAAACAAAGGCAGATATTTTCATATCTGCCTTGTTATATGGAGCTCTTGAGCGGATTTGAACCGCTGACCTCACCCTTACCAAGGGTGTGCTCTACCAACTGAGCTACAAGAGCGTAACACTTTGCACAACCTGCAAACTTGGAGCGGGTAGCGGGAATCGAACCCGCATCATCAGCTTGGAAGGCTGAGGTTCTACCACTAAACTATACCCGCGGAGCTTGCAGCTCACGCTAAAAATGGTGGAGGGGGAAGGATTCGAACCTTCGAAGTCGTAGACGTCAGATTTACAGTCTGATCCCTTTGGCCGCTCGGGAACCCCTCCTAAGCGAGCCGGCATTCTATACTATGCCGACCCTCTGTCAAGCATTTTCTCATTAAAAACCTGAGGTTAGCTGCGTTGACACCACTCCGCTTTGACAACCTGTTTAGGTGTTCGCTGTGGAGCGGGCGCCATTCTATGCAAACTATTCCAGCGGTGCAACCCCCTCACACAGCATTATTTTATGTTTTAACTCATTGAATTCCTTGGAAAGGTTCTGCAACTGCACATCCCCCAATAAACGCTGGCTCTCGGGCGCAATGCGCAACCAATATCCAGGCTCGGGAAGATCCTTTTGCGATGCCTGAACCTTCACACTCATGCCCGCTAGACGCATCTGTAGCGCGGAAAGGCTGCTTTCTTGAGTCAAACCACCCAAAAACAGACACTCCTGTCCGGCATGGCGCGCGCCTTGCACTCCCGCCGAGTCACCAGTCGCCTCACTCAATAAGCGAATATCTTGCTGGGACCCGCGGTACATGCTGAGAGGAGTGACATCTTTTGCACGCAAGGGCGCCTCCTGCTGATGCCAGACGTAATAGAACACATTGAGAACAACGAGCAGCAGGAACAACCAACGCATACAAACCTCAAGTTAAAGGACACGCCATCGCCAACCCTACAAATACCAGGTCAGGGACGATCCGAGCATCAGGCACGACGTCCGCCACCAATCCAGCATCGCCACCGGTAATAAAGACAGCAAAGCGCTCCCCCCAATAGGATCGAGCCATTTCCATCTGGGTCAGAACGAAACCTCTCAACATTAAAGAGCACCCTCGCTCCACCGCCTCGACGGTACTGCGCCCCGGAGCATGGCTCGTCAACGCTTTTTCGGCAGCCAAGTCCCCATAACGGATTTTCCGGGTATGTGTACGTAATTGGTTACGCATCAAAGGCATCCCTGGGCAAATGAATCCTCCAAGGTGCTCTCCTTCGGCATTAATAAAATCGGCTGTCACAGCAGTGCCGAAATCCAGAATCAGACAGGCGCCGGCAGCCAGATGAAAGCCACCGAGCATCGCCAACCAGCGATCCAGCCCCAAGCGTTCATAGTCGTCATAGCCATTCCTGACACCAGACATTTCACTGGCCGACTTTGCGCAAACGACCGAGATGCCGAACGTCTGCTCGAGAATTCGGGTGAGCGCAGCAGTTTCTTCGCTGGTTCTTACGCTGACCAACCGACATTTGCGCAACGACAGGCTCTCAAATGCACACAAGCTATCCACCAGAGCCTGATCCGAGTCGACAACACCTTCCGCGAAAAGACCACCAGCAGCCGTATTCAATACGCGCCACTTGATAAAGCTATTCCCACAGTCGAGCTCAAGAATCATCACGCAACCTCAGACTGAGCTCACCACCACTAAATACTTTTTCCACGCCGTCCACCTTCAAGCGCAGCGCACCCTGGCTATCAATACCAAGCACTACGCCTTCTATATGACTAACGCCCGCAACCAAAGAAACCGGGCGACCTTGCCACATGTGATCCTTTTCCCATTCCTCCTGGAACGCAGAGAAACCATGGACCTGATGACGCTGGATATAACCGCGCAGTTGGTCGCTCAGCTCAGCCACCAAGACGTTGCGATCGCAGGTTTGACCCGTCTGGAGTCGAATTGACGTCCATTGCTGGTCAACTTCCTCAGCAACCTGCATGTTCACATTAATGCCTATACCCAGCACCACATGGCAAACATCTGCCGGATCCCCTACTAGCTCAAGAAGAATACCGGCGATTTTCTTGTTCCCGACCAGCACATCGTTGGGCCACTTCAACCCTGCGCCCGCCACCCCCAGCTTTCGCAGGGCATGCATAACAGCCAAACCGACCACCAGACTCAAGCCCTCAAGCTGGCGCATGCCACCTTCAATGCGCAGGACCAGGCTGTAGTAGAGATTTTCAGCAAAAGGGCTTACCCATTTGCGGCCTCTGCGACCGCGACCGGAAATCTGTCGTTCGGCCAATACCAGAAACGGCGCCGCTCGACCCTGATTGATCGCGCGAAGCGCCTCTGCGTTAGTGGAATCGATGGAATCAAAGACTGTAATCGGCCAAACCGCTGCTAAGGCACTAATCTTCAGGGGGTCGAGGAGCGTCAAGGGTGCAGCCAGTTGATAGCCTCTGCCCCGGACTTTGTTTATGGACAACCCGAGCTCAGCCTCAAGATGCTGAAGCTGCTTCCACACCGCACTTCGACTGATTCCCAGGGTAACCCCCAGAGCCTCGCCGGAATGGAATCGACCATCCTTTAATAGATTCAACAACGTCAGCATGCAGGTCTCGCCTCACAATGAGGTCCGAATAATAGCCATGAGCCGGGCGATTGCATAGAAATCAAGCGCACCACTTTCCTGCGGGCAAAACAAAACCCCAACTGCTTTCGCAATTGGGGTTTCGGAATTTAATCTTGACGATGACCTACTCTCACATGGGGAAACC
>NZ_JACHCY010000030.1:0-3301 GCF_014200835.1 Pseudomonas sp. JAI115 | reverse complement strand
GAATCGTTCTTTAAAAATTTGGGTATGTGATAGAAAGATAGACTGAACGTTACTTTCACTGGTAACGGATCAGGCTAAGGTAAAATTTGTGAGTGACTCTTAAGAGTTTTGCGAATTTTCGGCGAATGTCGTCTTCACAGTATAACCAGATTGCTTGGGGTTATATGGTCAAGTGAAGAAGCGCATACGGTGGATGCCTTGGCAGTCAGAGGCGATGAAAGACGTGGTAGCCTGCGAAAAGCTTCGGGGAGTCGGCAAACAGACTTTGATCCGGAGATGTCTGAATGGGGGAACCCAGCCATCACAAGATGGTTATCTTGTACTGAATACATAGGTGCAAGAGGCGAACCAGGGGAACTGAAACATCTAAGTACCCTGAGGAAAAGAAATCAACCGAGATTCCCTTAGTAGTGGCGAGCGAACGGGGACTAGCCCTTAAGTGGCTTTGAGATTAGCGGAACGCTCTGGAAAGTGCGGCCATAGTGGGTGATAGCCCTGTACGCGAAAGTCTCTTAGTCATGAAATCGAGTAGGACGGAGCACGAGAAACTTTGTCTGAATATGGGGGGACCATCCTCCAAGGCTAAATACTACTGACTGACCGATAGTGAACTAGTACCGTGAGGGAAAGGCGAAAAGAACCCCGGAGAGGGGAGTGAAATAGATCCTGAAACCGTATGCGTACAAGCAGTGGGAGCCCACTTTGTTGGGTGACTGCGTACCTTTTGTATAATGGGTCAGCGACTTATTTTCAGTGGCGAGCTTAACCGAATAGGGGAGGCGTAGCGAAAGCGAGTCTTAATAGGGCGTCTAGTCGCTGGGAATAGACCCGAAACCGGGCGATCTATCCATGGGCAGGTTGAAGGTTAGGTAACACTGACTGGAGGACCGAACCGACTACCGTTGAAAAGTTAGCGGATGACCTGTGGATCGGAGTGAAAGGCTAATCAAGCTCGGAGATAGCTGGTTCTCCTCGAAAGCTATTTAGGTAGCGCCTCATGTATCACTGTAGGGGGTAGAGCACTGTTTCGGCTAGGGGGTCATCCCGACTTACCAAACCGATGCAAACTCCGAATACCTACAAGTGCCGAGCATGGGAGACACACGGCGGGTGCTAACGTCCGTCGTGAAAAGGGAAACAACCCAGACCGTCAGCTAAGGTCCCAAAGTTATGGTTAAGTGGGAAACGATGTGGGAAGGCTTAGACAGCTAGGAGGTTGGCTTAGAAGCAGCCACCCTTTAAAGAAAGCGTAATAGCTCACTAGTCGAGTCGGCCTGCGCGGAAGATGTAACGGGGCTCAAACCATACACCGAAGCTACGGGTATCACGCAAGTGATGCGGTAGAGGAGCGTTCTGTAAGCCTGTGAAGGTGAGTTGAGAAGCTTGCTGGAGGTATCAGAAGTGCGAATGCTGACATGAGTAACGACAATGGGTGTGAAAAACACCCACGCCGAAAGACCAAGGTTTCCTGCGCAACGTTAATCGACGCAGGGTTAGTCGGTCCCTAAGGCGAGGCTGAAAAGCGTAGTCGATGGAAAACAGGTTAATATTCCTGTACTTCTGGTTATTGCGATGGAGGGACGGAGAAGGCTAGGCCAGCTTGGCGTTGGTTGTCCAAGTTTAAGGTGGTAGGCTGAGATCTTAGGTAAATCCGGGATCTTAAGGCCGAGAGCTGATGACGAGTTACCCTTTGGGTGACGAAGTGGTTGATGCCATGCTTCCAAGAAAAGCTTCTAAGCTTCAGATAACCAGGAACCGTACCCCAAACCGACACAGGTGGTTGGGTAGAGAATACCAAGGCGCTTGAGAGAACTCGGGTGAAGGAACTAGGCAAAATGGCACCGTAACTTCGGGAGAAGGTGCGCCGGTGAGGGTGAAGGACTTGCTCCGTAAGCTCATGCCGGTCGAAGATACCAGGCCGCTGCGACTGTTTATTAAAAACACAGCACTCTGCAAACACGAAAGTGGACGTATAGGGTGTGACGCCTGCCCGGTGCCGGAAGGTTAATTGATGGGGTTAGCTAACGCGAAGCTCTTGATCGAAGCCCCGGTAAACGGCGGCCGTAACTATAACGGTCCTAAGGTAGCGAAATTCCTTGTCGGGTAAGTTCCGACCTGCACGAATGGCGTAACGATGGCGGCGCTGTCTCCACCCGAGACTCAGTGAAATTGAAATCGCTGTGAAGATGCAGTGTATCCGCGGCTAGACGGAAAGACCCCGTGAACCTTTACTATAGCTTTGCACTGGACTTTGAATTTGCTTGTGTAGGATAGGTGGGAGGCTTTGAAGCGTGGACGCCAGTTCGCGTGGAGCCATCCTTGAAATACCACCCTGGCAACTTTGAGGTTCTAACTCAGGTCCGTTATCCGGATCGAGGACAGTGTATGGTGGGTAGTTTGACTGGGGCGGTCTCCTCCTAAAGAGTAACGGAGGAGTACGAAGGTGCGCTCAGACCGGTCGGAAATCGGTCGTAGAGTATAAAGGCAAAAGCGCGCTTGACTGCGAGACAGACACGTCGAGCAGGTACGAAAGTAGGTCTTAGTGATCCGGTGGTTCTGTATGGAAGGGCCATCGCTCAACGGATAAAAGGTACTCCGGGGATAACAGGCTGATACCGCCCAAGAGTTCATATCGACGGCGGTGTTTGGCACCTCGATGTCGGCTCATCACATCCTGGGGCTGAAGCCGGTCCCAAGGGTATGGCTGTTCGCCATTTAAAGTGGTACGCGAGCTGGGTTTAGAACGTCGTGAGACAGTTCGGTCCCTATCTGCCGTGGACGTTTGAGATTTGAGAGGGGCTGCTCCTAGTACGAGAGGACCGGAGTGGACGAACCTCTGGTGTTCCGGTTGTCACGCCAGTGGCATTGCCGGGTAGCTATGTTCGGGAAAGATAACCGCTGAAAGCATCTAAGCGGGAAACTTGCCTCAAGATGAGATCTCACTGGAACCTTGAGTTCCCTGAAGGGCCGTCGAAGACTACGACGTTGATAGGTTGGGTGTGTAAGCGCTGTGAGGCGTTGAGCTAACCAATACTAATTGCCCGTGAGGCTTGACCATATAACACCCAAGCAATCTGAATGCTCGAAAGAGACCAGATTGCGGTGTGTGAAGACGCAATGAACCGAAAGTTCGCGATGCTCACAAAACACCTGTATCACATACCCGATTTGCTGAAGCGAGGCCAACCGGTCACGAGTCAGTACCCGAATTTCTTGACGACCATAGAGCGTTGGAACCACCTGATCCCATCCCGAACTCAGAAGTGAAACGATGCATCGCCGATGGTAGTGTGGGGTTTCC
>NZ_JACHCY010000029.1:0-6361 GCF_014200835.1 Pseudomonas sp. JAI115 | reverse complement strand
CAATAACGATGCCTTCATCTATGACGCGGCAAAAAGCGCATACATTTGCCCGGCTGGCGAGGCGCTGATCTGGCACTACTCCTGCGTTGAAAAAGGCCTGAAGTTGCATCGTTACTGGAGTTCGAAATGCCAGGGCTGCGCGTTGAAGTCGCAATGCACACCGAGCACGGAACGACGAATTCGGCGCTGGGAGCATGAAACCGTATTGGAGGAAATGCAGCTTCGGCTGAGCAAAGCCCCGGAGATGATGCGAGTCCGAAAACGGACAGTTGAGCATCCCTTCGGGACGCTCAAACAATGGATGGGTGCAACGCACTTCCTGACCCGAAGCTGGCCGGGTGAGTGCGGAGATGAGTTTAAATGTGCTCGCCTACAACTTGAAACGGGTCATGAACATCATCGGTGCCCACGGTTTGAAGACGGTACTGTCAGCCTAAAAAGGCTGATTTTGGCCCATCCCGGAGGCTGTAAAACGGCGTTGACGTGTTCCAGGTCGCGACTGATGCGATCCGCAGCATTGACTACGCAATCGCTCAGTCAACGAACGTCGGTGATCGAAAGCGATGAGGTCATGAGCGTTTTTACACACTCTGGGCCGGTAGCGGTCATTAGCCAACGTCTGTTTCTGACCGATTGCTGCCCGCAAAGGCGATGTTAGGACTGCCGTATCCGCATAATCGCATCTGTGATCGCTTTTACATTTGTGTCTAAGGTCTCCATAGCCATCACAGCGTTATTTGCAACCACTGCCGCGCCACTGGCTGCAAGCCAAACGGCGACCTCCTCGATTGCCGCCGCCAGTGCATGCTGGTTATGCAGAAGCAATGTCAGCGCGTCAGCAGTGGCGATATTGGAAACCGAGTTACTTGGCATGCTATCCATCCTGGAAATGAGGGGTTTGCAAAGCCTAGCTCATGCGACCGCAGTAGATTGGCTTAGATACGCATCATCGGAGCCAGCAGCCGCTTTCGACCCGAAGCGGACGCCCATGTTGACCTGGAATCTCTCAACATGTTGGTAGGCGTGCATCTCAGACCACGTGGGCGACCGACTTACGCAAGCCTTTTGGTGTGCCCAGGAACTGGTGGAAAGGTCGTTAAGAGTTACTGCTCGCATAACGCCGCTCAAACTCCATCGGGCTGAGATAGCCCAAGCGAACTCCCATGAGGGATGCAGAGTCTGTGGGGTACTCTATGATTGATAGCTAATCGCCACCTCGCTAAGGAAGACGCCATGAAGCAGATACGCTGCGCCGTTCTAGTAGCCATTATTGCCTTCCTCACGATCTGTGCTCCCAGGGCGTTCGCATTTCAAGTGAACCCTTGTTATCGCGTCCTGGAAATGAAAAATGGCGTTCCAGACCAAGGCAGGATCCGGGCTTGGTTTATCAATACGTGTTGGCTGAAGAATGATTTCCACACCGTACACGAGCATCTCACCAATTTTGCTATCAATGAGTACCTTGAGCCTGCCTACTACTTAAGGAACCCCAAGGCGGCTTTGGTGAACCGTGCTAGTGGTGACTCAGTGAATTTCATCACTGGTGCTGAGTGGCCCAAAGAAGCAAAGCCCCAGCACACCACCTACGGGATCATCTATGGCAGTTGGTGGAACGACGATCCACTCATGTTCACTTGGGGTGAGGGCGCGAATTTCACCACTGGGCTGTTCAAGCTAAGGAGGCAATTCGAAGACACCCATGCCGAGTACCGAGGCGGTGTCAGTGGCTGCTGGGTCAAGACGGCAGACTATCTTCCCTGGCATTCCCACTACGGCAGGATGCAATACCTGCACTTCATGACAAACGAACCCAACGCTGGGGATGATCAGGCGAGATTAAGAAAGACCACATCCGAGGCACTCCTCTGGATGGAATTCGCCTATAAGGTAGCGATCAAGAAAATCAAGGCAGATGACCCTTTGACTGAGGCAGATGAGATTAAGCTTGGGATGCCTCGGGTCGACCTCAACTACTGCCTTAAAGATAAGAAGAACGAGAAGGTTCGGACGCTCTTTGCTCCTGCCGGAACGGACTATGAGGGCCGCGACCTTCTCACGCCGGATGTTGCTCTTGGGAGCATGTTGCACGTTATGCAGGACTCCTTCTCACCAGCCCATACCTGTCGGGTCGATGAGTATGTAGCCGGAAGGCCATACGCTGTGCTAACGAACGTCTACAACTATGGCGAACAGGTAAAAGCAAACCTTGGGGACTATCACCACGACAAGGATGACTATCCGGGGTGGCTGATCACCTATACCCGAACCGGGAAGCATGTCTACGAAAATGATCCCATTGTGGTCGGGGCCTGGCTGATCAAAGCTGTCGACCAACAAATGGAATGGGACGATGTGCGTAAACACCTAGAGCAAACAATCTTTAAGCGATCCGATAGACGTGCGAGCGAGCCTTTGCCGGTCTGCATAGGAAGCGGTAAGGCATAAACCCAGTCCCAAGACTTTGTTCCTTGCTTTCTAAGGAGCAGCTCACTCGGAGTGTTCGTATTCGAACATTTCGTGTCCCCCCTTTGAAGGGGCATTGATCCATATTCCTTGAGCTTTGGTCTGCAAATCCGAGTACGGTCGCCACCTTTTTGTTTAGCAGCGATGCACTATGACGAGTGAACAAGCTCCCTCGCCAATAGTGACGGTATTGATCCCTAACTGGCCAAAGACTTTCATCGAAGCGGTGAATTCACCCACCGTTCCGCCGCTTCTCGTGCCCCTTCAATTGCCTGCTCATAGCTCTCCCAGTGGTCACCCTCAACATAAGCTGGCCGTGCAGCCTTGCCTGGCATGGTCAACCTGGCCCCCACAGGAATATCAAGCGTCGGGCTCCAACTGAAGCCAATCATCACGGTGACACCACTTTGTGTCACGTATTTAACGGGATGATCTTTGTCGATACGTTCTGACATATTTCTCTCCTTGATCCGGCGCCATGTCAGCGTCGGACGTTCGTTAGGTAAAATGCCCCGTCAATGGCTGCTCATGCCGGCCATGTGCATGATTGTGCCGAAACCACCGGCCATGATGCTGAGTGCAGCCACGCTGGCGAACCAAATAGCGATAAGCCAATACACCCGTTTGCATCAAGAGCCTGGCTGACTTTAAGCGTGCGACACTTCATAGGGTGCCATGGGCAAACTCCATTGTCAGGGCCGTCGCGGCGGCCAGCATGATCAGCGCCGTGCAAAACAGCAGGCTTAACTGTGCCACCTGCTTGTAAAACGGCATCGGTTTTTCAGCATTAGTGGTAACCATTGTCAATCCTCACTTTTGCGCAGAAGACGTAGTAGCTCCAGCTGGTGTGCACCAGGATGGCGGCAGCATGAACAGAGTGCCGATTAGGATGAACAGCTGGCTAGAGATTGGTAAGGCGCCGCCTTACAGGCCGATGGACGGCGGCACGATGGCCAAATGCTGAATGCCTGGCCGATATAGCCTAGGAAAACCATGCGTTTTCACTGCCCAGCCAGTTTTCCGTCACCGTAATCAGTGCACCCCAACAAGCTGCCGCCCCCTTGTACGATTTATAACGTTCAACCTCGCTCATGGTATTTCTCCGAGAATCCACACATAAGAGGCGGCCTAAATTAAGGGCCTTATTGATGGTTGTTTTTCAGGTATTGCAAAACGCAAAAAATATTCATAAGCAACCAAATATCGATTTGTATCGACCCGTTTCACGCGCTCTACTTTGGGCACGCGTTCAGGCTATTCCCAGTTAATCGCCCTGTCTAATCACAAATAATTACCAGCTCATCAATACCATCTATCAGCGTAAACAGCTTTTTCAATAAAATAAAGCCATAATATTGCAGTAAAAATCACCAGCCAGAGAATCCCTGTAAAGTTTGATCTCTAGGGTTTTCCTGTTCATGAGCCAAGGCTCTTCGGGCTGATCACAATCGTTCGCATTCGATCTGAAGAACGAACAATGAAAATCTCTGAAATTTATGCCGCTGACAGAGGTGTCATAAGGCTGCAGCTATGAGCACTGACGGATGGGTTGTCTCGCCAAGAGCAGATTTGATAATAAATTCCCCCTGAACATATGCGACGTTTAGCACCGTCTGTTCATCCGGGCTGATATACAGAACTTTTTCTTGTCTGCAAAATCTGATTGCGCGTTTCAGTAGATTGAATCGTCCCTAGTTTCGTAGGCACCTCCAAGCCTTAAAATGAGACCCATTAGGAGGTGCTATGAGCAACCAGCGTTATCCCGGAGCATTCAAAATCTAGGCGGTCAACCAAGTGACCGAAAAGCAGCTTCCTGTCTCGGAGGTGGCTGCGCGATTGGGTGTGTCCCTGCACAGCCTCTATGCCTGGATTAAGCGCTACACCAAGCTTCTAGAGCAGCGCGTTCAGGAGGATGATCAGAGTGCCGAGCTTCGCCGACTACGTGCTGAGCTAAAGCGGGTGGACGTGACCGCGTACAACTTTAATCGAGCGATCAGTGTCTTGGGAGCCAAGAAAATGATGAAACTGATGGGCTGAAGAGCCTTTTCAGCACAAAAACAAACGCCCGAACAAGTCGGGGCGTTTGGTCTAAGGCCTGTCAGTGTGTTTTCACACAGTCTGTTCTAGAGCCCTTTATTATCGCTGGGGTTAGGCTAATGAGTGCACTATCAGCCTAAGCCTTCAGTTGCAAAATCTTGAGCGAGCGTCTGCACGGTCGTGGAGTATCATAACTCTCTCTGGTGTACCCATTGGCTTCAGAGGCAAATTTACTTGGCCACCGTGGAGTCCTTTGCGAGGATCGCAGCGTGAATTGCTTCTGTCATCGTATTATTGACCTCGATGAGCCGGTGTACCTCATCTTGAACCTTCAGCAACGCCTCAGCGTCTTGATAGGTCTGCAGTGCTTGTTTATCTGAGGCAGCAGCAGCCACCTTCTGGCCTACCATGATGACTGATAAAAGTACCAACTGTAGAAAAGTTTGGGCAATCCAGGCGATGAGAGTCGAGACTCCTCCTGCGATGGCAGAGGGTAAGCTGATTAAGGCAATTCCCGCAAAAATATAGGCACACCACATGGTGCCAACCGCGTTGGTGATCATCAGCGCAATGCGCCCATTCAGACCCAGATGCTCTTGTGAGATTAGGTGTGGGCCTACTTTCTCACGTTCCTTGATTCTCTGAAGTAGCAGGCGTTCGAGTTGCATCATAGATGCCTCTGATAGAAATTCAATTAATTAAGTCGGCCTTAGATCGATGCCGGGTCTAACGACCGCTTTACCCCACAAAACGTCTCGTGAAGCTGAGCCGTGGCCGTTGATGTTTCAGTATATCTGCCAATCGAAAAAGGGGGCATGAAATACATCTAAAATAAACATCTTATTTGCTATTTCTGTGCTGCCGGAATTTTTCTTGATTGACTTTATCCGCTTAGGTCATCTTTCTTGACGTTCTGCTCTAACTGATCCGAGACGTATTCTTGATCGCTGCGTATTCATGCTCAATTTGTTCGTAGCCATATATGCTTTCGAGCCTTTTGACGATGAAGTGACCTCTGGCAGTGTCTTGATAGAAGTCAGTGAACAGAGCATTGATCGATGCACCGGTCAACGCTCCAATTACAGGAACTGCCTGCGCCGCGAATTTGCTAGTAATGGTATAGCCGAAGCGTGTAGCCACTTTTTCGATCAGCACGGCTAGCCATTTCCCGGCCTGGCCCGGTGCAAAATAGCTTGTCGCTTTAGCACCGTGTTTGGCGGCTATCTCTGCCAGCTCTTTGGACAAATGCTGCATTGCCTGAGTGGTAAAGCTGCGAGTAGCGTAGTACCCCGTCTCCGTCGCGTCGTCCGCTTGGCTGGGGCCGCCCATAGCGAACACTTCGATGCACGCCTGTTTGGTCGCAAAGTCACTCAAGTCAAAACCTTCGCTGCGCGCCACGTCGGCTACTGAGCGCATCATAATGGTCGTGGAGACGGGGAGTTCGAGGAACAGCGTAGTAAAGCCGAAAGCCCCGCCGATAGCACCTGAGGTCGCGGCATAAAGCTTGTGCAGTCGTGTTGATGCAGGTTTTTTAGGTGCGTTTTCCAAGCTCCACAACGCGGCGTCAACGGATGAGTGCAGGGCCGCCGTCACCGCACCGTTGACCTTCTTTGAAATCGATTCAGGTAAGGCTTTTACCGCAATTTCGATTGGCGACCCGATAAAGCCGGACAGCCTCGCCGTCAGAGAAGGAGACTCCAGTAAATCCACCGCCTGTTTTAAGCTCTTGTAGTCTTCGGGGTTGTCTTTGATGTTCACATACATCTCCTTTGGTGGCTCAGTCCGCAAACAAGAAACCACCGATTGAGGCAGCGATAAGTGAGCGGTGAACTAGAATATCAAGAGTGATGATCGGCAGATC
>NZ_JACHCY010000028.1:0-14982 GCF_014200835.1 Pseudomonas sp. JAI115 | reverse complement strand
TCCCACGGTCTGTACTGGTCAGAGTCAGAATCGAGTCTGTAGTCCCGCCCACCCCTTCAAGTCTAAACATACAAGCGAGCCTGCTCGCGAAGGCAATAGCCCAGACAACACAGGGCTGTCAGAACGACCGCACAATCCGCCCCAACGTCTCCATCGCCTTCTCCGAATCCTCGGTCCACGGGCTGCCGTAGTTCAGCCGGATACAATTCCTGAACCGCTGAGTCGGCGAGAAGATCGGCCCCGGCGCGATGCTGATGCCCTGCGCCAACGCCATCTGAAACAACTTCAACGAATCCATCTGCGGTGGCAGTTCCAGCCACAGGAAGTAGCCGCCGGCCGGCTGGCTGACGCGGGTCTGCGCCGGGAAATAGCGGGCAATCGCTGCGAGCATCGCGCTTTGCTGTTCTTCCAGGGCGTAGCGCAGTTTGCGCAAGTGGCGGTCGTAGCCGCCGTGTTGCAGGTAGTCGGCGATGGCCGCTTGCGCCGGCATTGAGGCACAGAGCGAGGTCATCAGTTTCAGCCGTTCGATTTTCTGTGCGTAACGCCCGGCGGCGACCCAGCCGATGCGGTAGCCGGGGGCCAGGCTCTTGGCGAACGAACCGCAGTGCATCACCAGCCCTTCGGTATCGAAGGCCTTGGCCGGTTTCGGCGCTTGCTGACCGTAATAGAGTTCGGCGTAGACATCGTCCTCGATCAGCGGCACCTGATGCCGGCGCAGCAGTTCCACCAGTTCCTGTTTCTTCGCCTCGGGCATGGTCGCGCCCATCGGGTTCTGGAAACTGGTCATGCACCAGCAGGCCTTGATCGGATGGCGCTCCAGGGTCTGGGCGAGCACGCCGAGGTCGATACCGTCGCGCGGGTGCACGGGGATTTCCACGGCTTTGAGTTTCAAGCGCTCCAGCACTTGCAGGCTGGCGTAGAACGCCGGGGCTTCGATGGCCACCAGATCGCCCGGCTCGGTCACCGCTTGCAGGCACAGGTTCAGCGCTTCGAGGGCGCCGTTGGTGATCAGCAGTTCTTCCATCGGCAGCATCAGCCCGCCGACCATGTAGCGCAGAGCGATCTGCCGGCGCAGTTGCGGATTGCCCGGCGACATGTCGGTGACCACCATGCGCGGGTCCATCTCCCGCGCCGCACTGGCCAGCGAACGTGACAGCCGTTGCAACGGGAACAGGGTCGGGCTGGGGAACGCCGAGCCGAAGGGCACGGTGCTCGGATCCTTGATCGATTCCAGCACCGAGAACACCAGTTCGCTGACGTCGACTTCGGTGGAGTCGTTGACGTGGCTGCTGATCACCGGCTCCGAGAACGGACTCGGTGCGTGGGTGTTGACGAAGTAACCGGAGCGCGGCCGTGCGCGGATCAGACCGCGACGTTCCAGCAGGTAATAGGCCTGGAACACCGTGGACGGGCTGACCCCGTAAGTCTGGCTGGCGTAGCGCACCGACGGCACCCGTTGCCCGGGGCCGAGCACGCCGGAGCGGATCAGTTCAGCGATGTCGTCGGCGAATTTTTCGTAGCGTTTCATCGGTATCCCGCGATGGACTGAATTCGGATTGCTTGTTGTGGCGAGGGAGCTTGCTCCCGCTGGGCTGCGCAGCGGCCCCAAAAGCTTGTGAGTGCTGCGCACTCAAGCGGGAGCAAGCTCCCTCGCCACAGGTATCGCAGTGTCAAAAGAGAGCTGCATCTTAAAGGCTCAACGATTCATCGGCGCCACAAACCTGCTTTTCGCCACGCTATAAATCTCGGGCTCGTCGCTGTCGGCGATCTTGAAGCTCAAGGTCTGCGAGCTGCTGGCCGGACGTTCGGTGGTCATCGCCACCGACACCGGCACATCGACAATCTCCCCCGGCGCCAGGCTCAGTTCGGTCTTGCCCTGCAACTGGAAGCCGTCGCCGTCCACCAGGCTCAGGTTGTAGTCCTGGCGCTGTTGGGTCTTGTTGATGACCTTGAGGGTGTAGATGTTTTCGATCTGGCCCTGACCGTTCTCGCGGAACAGCCCGCGATCCTTGGTTACATCCAGCGAGACCATGGGCCGCTCAACCAAGGCCAGCGCCAGTGCGCCGATCATCACCAGCAGCACCGCGACATAACCAATCAGCCGTGGTCGCAGCAGATGGGTCTTGCCACCCTGCAATTCGCGCTCGGAACTGTAGCGGATCAGGCCGCGCGGGTAATTCATCTTGTCCATGATCGAATCGCAGGCGTCGATGCACGCCGCGCAGCCGATGCATTCCATCTGCAGGCCGTCGCGGATGTCGATGCCGGTCGGGCAGACCTGCACGCACAACTGGCAATCGATGCAATCACCCAGGCCGGCTTCGGCGGGTTTCACGTCGCGTTTGCGCGGGCCACGGTTTTCGCCACGGGCGACGTCGTAGGAAATCGCCAAAGTGTCCTTGTCGAACATCACGCTCTGGAACCGCGCATACGGGCACATGTGCATGCACACCGCTTCGCGCAGCCAACCGGCGTTGATGTAAGTGGCGGCGGTGAAGAACAGCACCCAGAACAGACTGACCCCGCCGATCTGCAGGGTGAACAGCTCTTCGGCCAGCGGCCGGATCGGCGTGAAGTAGCCGACAAACGTCAGTCCGGTCATCACGCTGATCGCCAGCCACAGAGTGTGCTTGGCCGCGCGCCGGGCCAGTTTGTTCAGGCCCCAGGGCGCCGCTTGCAGTTTGATCCGCTGGTTGCGTTCGCCTTCGGTGACTTTTTCGCACCACATGAAGATCCATGTCCACGAGCTCTGCGGGCAGGTGTAACCACACCAGACCCGGCCAGCGAACACGGTGATGGCGAACAGGCCGAACGCGGCAATGATCAGCAGCGCCGAGAGCAGGATGAAATCCTGTGGCCAGAAGGTCTCGCCGAAGATATGGAATTTGCTTTCGGCCAAGTCCCACAGCACGGCCTGACGACCGCCCCAGTTCAGCCACACGGTGCCGAAGAACAGCAGAAACAGAAAGCCCGCGCCGCTGATGCGCAAGGTGCGGAACAGGCCGGTGAAACTGCGGGTGTGGATGTGATTGTCGGTGGAGCCGGCCTTCGCCTTCATCGGGCGACCAGGCACATTTTTTATGGTGGGGCTTGCTTCTACGGTTCGGACGGGGATTTGTTCGCTCATGGTCATTCGCTCATCAGCCTCCATCAGGCGGACGAACTATGAGCGCCGATCTGTTTGCATAACAGACTCAGCTATTTGAATAAAAAGCGTATCAGATGGCGTTTGGTACACATCCTGCGACAACTTGAAGCAGCCCGCAGGCGCAGGCGCAAACGCCTATCGCAGGCGTCTGCGCCGGATGTTGATCCGGGTCAGTCAAATCACCGAATCACTCTCGTCGGCCTTCAGGTGCTTGCGACCGTCTTTCGCGCCGGCGACGGTCAAGGCATCCGCCTCTGCTTCGGTGATGTAAACGCGCCGGCCTTCAATCTCAACGAACGACATGGCTTTTTCGCTATCGGTTTTGACTTCCAGCGTGTCGCAGATACGAATTTCTTCACCATTTTCGACGGTGAAAAAACACACTTTTGCTTCGGGATTGGATTCATCGATTCGAACGGGCATGAGGCTGTCCTTTTTTCATGAGTACCTGAAAGGTTAGGGCGCGCGCTTTGCCGATCGTTCTGCGCAACTGATTAATGGTCGCTGCTGTCCATCCACTAACGACCAATAAGAAAGGAGGGAGCGATGAACGCCTGGTGGCATGAAGTGTGGGTGACGCTGCAAGCGGAGTTCGCCGATGTCGGCGATGCCTCGCAACTGACGCGCATCACCGTGCGCCTGTTGATGGCGGCGGTGCTGGGCGGAATTCTCGGTTTCGAACGCGAGCACAAGGGTAAGGCTGCCGGAGTACGCACGCACATGTTGGTGGCGTTGGGGGCGGCGCTGTTTGTGCTGGTGCCGCAGACCTCGGGGGCTGAATCCGATGCGATGAGCCGGGTGTTGCAGGGAGTGATCGCCGGGATCGGCTTTCTCGGTGCCGGTACGATTTTGAAGAATCAGGAAGGTGACGAAGGGCATGTGAAAGGACTGACCACGGCAGCCGGGTTGTGGATGACGGCGGCGATCGGCGTGGCGGCCGGGTTGGGCAGGGAAGCGACGGCGCTGCTCAGCACTTTGCTGGCGCTGGGGATTTTCAGCGTGATGCCACGGGTGGTCAAGATGTTTGAGAAGTATGGGGAGAAAAACCAGCACCTGTAATCGATCGTTCCCATGATGGGTGGGAACGATCGGCTGGGTGCTTAAACGATCACCGGTGGCATCGTCGTCGGCGGTTCTTCCTTCGGCGGTGGCGTGGTGCCTGGGGGTTCCTGCTCGGGAATCGGCTGGGGCTCGGTCTCCGGCAGGGTGGGTTTGTCGATGTTCGGATCAGGCGTTTCGGCCGGGATCGGGATGTTCATCTGTAGACCTCCGTGGTGGCACATGGCGTGAGAAGTGCTTAAGTGGATTGACCACCGTGTGATGAATTCGATCCGCTTTTCTGTCCAGACAAATCCCTGTGAACTTTTCCCCGCGCCGGTCGCTCGGAACCTAAGTGAGTTCAAGTCGGGGCCGGTGCCTCATTGTGAACACTGTTCCGGCACAAGAGCGTCCTTGGGGCGTTAAGGAGAGATGCTCGATGTCTGCTGAAAAACCTTCAGAGCAGAGCTACAACCCGCACATGCCGCTGTCGCAGGCGTTGCTGCTGCCGCGCATCGTGATCGAAAACACCATGCCGACCCTCGATGGCGGGCAGTTTGCCGTGAAGTCGATCGTCGAGCGTGACGTTATCGTCACCAGCAAGGTCTTTGCCGACGGCCACGACAAGCTGGCGGTGCGCATCCGCTGGCGTGCCGAGGGCGAAGAGAGCTGGCACAGCGAGGTGATGAACGAGCTGGGCAATAACAGTTGGCAGGGGCAGTTTCGTCCCGACCGCCAGGGTCGCTATCTGTATTGCATCGAAGCGTGGATCGACCATTTCGCCAGTTTCCAGTACGAACTGGAGAAGAAGCACAACGCCGCCGTCCCGGTGTCACTCGAACTGCAGGAAGGCCGCAGCATGGTGCAGCAGGCCGCCGAGCGCAGCGACGGTCAGCTCAGCGAGCAACTCGCCGCCTTGCATCATGAATTGTCCGGCCTGCTCGAAACCGAGCAGGTGGCGCTGTTTCTGCACTCGCGCAGTGCGCAGTTGATGGCGCAGGCCGATCACCGCGCCTATCTGAGCCTGAGCGCCGAATTCCCGGTGGATGTCGAACGGGAACTGGCTGAGTTTGCCAGTTGGTATGAGCTGTTTCCGCGCTCGATCACCGACGATCCCAAGCGTCACGGCACCTTCAACGACGTGCACTCGCGCCTGCCGATGATTCAGGACATGGGTTTTGACGTGCTGTACTTCACGCCGATCCACCCGATCGGCCGCGCCCACCGCAAGGGCCGCAACAATTCTCTGACCGCAGGTCCCGATGATCCGGGTAGTCCGTATGCGATCGGCAGCGAGGAGGGTGGCCATGAGGCGATTCACTCGCAGCTCGGCACCCGCGAAGACTTCCGCCGGTTGGTCGCCGCCGCCGCTGAGCATGGCCTGGAAATCGCCCTCGATTTCGCCATTCAGTGCTCTCAGGATCACCCGTGGCTCAAGCAGCATCCGGGCTGGTTCAACTGGCGCCCGGACGGCACGATCAAATACGCGGAAAACCCGCCGAAGAAATACCAGGACATCGTCAACGTCGACTTCTATGCGCCGGATGCGATCCCCAGCCTCTGGGTGGAACTGCGCGATATCGTCGTCGGCTGGGTCAACGAAGGTGTGAAAATCTTCCGCGTCGACAATCCGCACACCAAGCCGCTGCCGTTCTGGCAATGGCTGATCGCCGATGTGCGGGCGCTGCACCCGGAAGTGATCTTCCTCGCCGAGGCGTTCACCACGCCGGCGATGATGGCGCGGCTGGGCAAGGTCGGTTATTCCCAGAGTTATACCTATTTCACCTGGCGCAACACCAAGTCGGAGCTGGCGACCTACTTCAGTGAACTCAACGAGTCGCCGTGGCGTGAATGCTACCGGCCGAACTTCTTCGTCAACACGCCGGACATCAACCCGGCGTTCCTGCATGAATCAGGGCGGCCGGGGTTTCTGATCCGCGCGGCGCTGGCGACCATGGCGTCGGGCCTGTGGGGCATGTATTCCGGTTATGAACTGTGCGAATCGGCGCCGGTGCCGGGCAAGGAGGAATACCTTGATTCGGAGAAGTACGAGATCCGCGTCCGCGACTTCAATGCGCCGGGCAACATCATTGCCGAAATCGCCCAGCTCAACCGCATCCGCCGGCAGAACCCGGCGCTGCATACGCACCTGGGGTTGAAAATCTACAACGCGTGGAACGACAACATTTTGTATTTCGGCAAGCGCAGCTTTGACGGCAGCAATTTCATTCTGGTGGCGGTGAGCCTCGATCCGCACAACGTGCAGGAAGCCAATTTCGAACTGCCGCTGTGGGAGATGGGCCTGCCCGACGACGCGACCACCCACGGTGAGGACTTGATGAACGGGCATCGCTGGGATTGGCATGGCAAGTATCAGTTCATGCGCATTGACCCGGCGTACCAGCCGTTCGGGATTTGGCGGATTACTGCCGCGTAAGACCTTGCTCAAAAACTTGTGGTGAGGGGATTTATCCCCGACTGGCTGCGCAGCAGCCACAAAGAACAACTGGGTAAAACTGAATAAAAGCAGGGCCGCTTCGCAGCCCGTCGGGGATGAATCCCCTCACCACAGAGCCCCTCATCACAGGGCATCCGTGTGGTCTGACAGAATTGAACAGGAGTTTCACATGGCGAAGAAACCCAAGGCAGCCACCTTTATCAAAGACCCGCTCTGGTACAAGGATGCGGTGATCTATCAAGTACACGTCAAATCGTTTTTCGACTCCAACAATGACGGGATCGGCGACTTTCCCGGCCTGATCGCCAAACTCGATTACATCGCCGAACTCGGCGTCAACACCATCTGGCTACTGCCGTTTTATCCGTCACCACGTCGCGATGACGGCTATGACATCGCCGAATACCGCGGCGTACACAGCGACTACGGGACCATGGCCGATGCCAAGCGCTTTATCGCCGAGGCGCACAAGCGTGGTTTGCGGGTGATCACCGAGCTGGTCATCAACCACACCTCGGATCAGCACCCGTGGTTCCAGCGGGCGCGCAAGGCCAAGCCCGGTTCGGCGGCGCGGGACTTCTATGTGTGGTCGGATGACGATCAGAAGTACGACGGCACGCGGATCATCTTCCTCGACACCGAAAAGTCCAACTGGACCTGGGACCCGGTCGCCGGCCAGTACTTCTGGCACCGTTTCTATTCGCACCAGCCCGACCTCAACTTCGACAACCCGCAAGTGATGAAAGCCGTGCTGTCGGTGATGCGCTACTGGTTGGACATGGGCATCGATGGCCTGCGCCTCGACGCCATTCCGTACCTGATCGAACGCGACGGCACCAACAACGAGAACCTTCCGGAGACCCACGACGTCCTCAAGCAGATCCGTGCCGAGATCGACGCGAATTACCCGGACCGCATGCTGTTGGCCGAAGCCAACCAATGGCCGGAAGACACCCAGCTGTACTTCGGCGACACCGATGCCGAGGGCGTCAACGGTGACGAATGCCACATGGCGTTTCACTTCCCGCTGATGCCGCGCATGTACATGGCGCTGGCCCAGGAAGATCGCTTCCCGATCACCGACATTCTGCGTCAGACCCCCGAGATTCCGGCCAACTGCCAGTGGGCAATTTTCCTGCGTAACCACGATGAGTTGACGCTGGAGATGGTCACCGACAAGGAGCGCGACTACCTGTGGAACTACTACGCCGCTGACCGTCGCGCGCGGATCAACCTTGGCATTCGTCGGCGTTTGGCGCCGTTGATGGAGCGTGACCGCCGCCGCGTCGAGCTGCTCAACAGCCTGCTGCTGTCGATGCCCGGCACGCCGACTTTGTATTACGGCGACGAAATCGGCATGGGCGACAACATCTACCTCGGCGACCGCGACGGTGTGCGTACGCCGATGCAATGGTCGATTGACCGTAACGGCGGCTTTTCTCGCGCCGATCCAGCCAGTCTGGTGCTGCCGCCGATCATGGACCCGCAATACGGTTATCTCTCCGTCAACGTCGAGACTCAGGCCGGCGATCCGCATTCGCTGCTCAACTGGACGCGACGCATGCTTGCTGTGCGCAAGCAGTCCAAGGCGTTCGGCCGTGGCACGTTGAAGATGCTCTCGCCGAGCAACCGACGGATTCTGGCCTACACCCGCGAGTTCACCGACGCCGATGGCAAGCACGAAATCATTCTTTGCGTGGCCAACGTCTCGCGCAGCGCGCAGGCGGCGGAACTCGATCTGTCGGCCTACGTCGGCATGGTCCCGGTGGAGATGCTCGGCGGTAACGCGTTTCCGCCGATCGGCCAGTTGAATTTCCTCCTGACCCTGGCGCCGTACGGTTTCTACTGGTTCGCCCTGGCTGCGGAAAACCAGATGCCGAGCTGGCACGTGGAACCGGCGCAGAGCCTGCCGGACTTCACCACGCTGGTGCTGAAAAAACGCATGGAAGAACTGCTCGAAACGCCGACCCGCAACACCCTGGAGCAGAGCATCCTGCCGAGCTGGCTGCAGAACCGCCGCTGGTTCGCCGGCAAGGACGCGGCCATCGAGCAGGTCAATCTGGCCTATGGCGTGCGCTTCGGCGATGCGCAGCATCCGGTGCTGCTCAGCGAAATAGAAGTCACCAGCGCCGGGCAGACCAGCCGCTATCAACTGCCGTTCGGCTTCATCACCGAAGATCAGGTCGGGCCGGCGTTGCCGCAGCAACTGGCATTGTCGCGTGTTCGTCGCGGGCGTCAGGTCGGTCTGATCACTGACGCGTTCAGCCTCGAAACGTTTGTCCACGCGGTGCTGCAAGGCATGCAGAGCAACACCGTGCTCAACTCCGAACAGGGCGAGATTCGTTTCGCGCCGACCGCGCAGCTGGAAAAACTCGGCCTCGGTGCCGAATCCGAGGTGCGTTATCTGTCGGCCGAGCAATCGAACAGTTCGGTGGTAATCGGCAACAGTCTGGTGCTGAAGCTGATCCGCAAGGTCGCTTCGGGTGTACACCCGGAACTGGAAATGAGCGCGTACCTGACCGAGGCCGGTTTCGCCAACATCTCGCCCCTGCTCGGCTCGGTGATTCGCCGCGATGGCGCGGGCGAAGACAACCTGCTGATGATCGCGCAAGGCTATCTGAGCAATCAGGGCGATGCCTGGGAATGGACGCAGAACAACCTCGAACGGGCGTTGCGTGATGAGCTGGCGGACGCGATGTCCGAGCAGGAACAGCATTACAACGCCCTCGGCGAACTGAAGGACTTTGCCGGCATGCTCGGCCAGCGTCTGGGCGAAATGCACCAGGTGCTGGCGGCGCCAAGCAACAACCCCGACTTCGCCCCGCAAACCACCAGCGCCAAGGAGGCGCAAGCCACTGGCAAGGACGTCGCGGCGCAGGTCGAGCATGCGTTGAAGCTGCTCAAGCAACATCAGAGTCATCTGAGCGCGGCGGATCAGAAAATGGTCGCGCGGCTGCTGGACAACAAAAAAGTCATCCTCGGCCATGTGCAGGAACTTGCGCAGAAAGCCGTTGGCGGCTTGCGGATTCGCGTCCACGGCGACCTGCACCTGGGTCAGGTGCTGGTGATCAAGGGCGATGCCTATCTGATCGATTTCGAGGGTGAACCGGCGCGGCCGCTGCACGAACGGCGCGGCAAACACAGTCCGTACAAGGACGTCAGCGGCGTGCTGCGTTCCTTCGATTACGCGGCGGCGATGACGATCAACGTGCACAACGTCGATCACAGTCCAGAGTCGGAAGCGGCCCGGCATCGGGTTGCCGAGCGCTACCTGCGTGAGGCGCGCGAGGCATTTGTTCAGGCATATCGCCAAGCGGCGGCTAATCTTGATCATGCTTGGCAGGATCCTGCGGGTGCCGACGCTGCGCTTGCGCTGTTCGGCCTGGAGAAGGCGGCCTATGAAGTGGCCTATGAAGCCGAAAATCGCCCCACGTGGCTGCCCGTGCCGTTGCACGGTTTGTATGGGTTATTGACGGGGCTTAAACCCTTTTCCGATCTTGGTGGAGAGTAGTCATGAGTGTCTCGAACAAGGAACAGGGTCACGCTAAAGAAGCGTTATTGCCGGCGGCGCGGGACATCGACGCCCTGGTGCGCGCTGAACACCACGACCCGTTTTCCATTCTCGGCCCGCATGGTGATGGTGCCGGTGGGCAGTTCATCCGCGCTTATCTGCCGGGTGCGTTGAAAGTCGAAGTGCTGGACAAGGACAGCGGTGAAGAACGCGGCGAACTGCAAGCCACCGAAACACCGGGATTGTTTGTTGGTCACTTCGATCAGGCGCGGCCGTATCTGCTGCGCACGCGTTGGGCCGGCGGCGAACAGGTCGCGGAAGATCCGTACAGCTTCGGCCAGTTGCTCGGCGAAATGGATTTGTATCTGTTCGCTGAAGGCAATCACCGCGACCTCAGCAGTTGCCTCGGCGCGCAACTGACCACGGTCGATGGCGTCGACGGTGTGCGTTTTGCCGTGTGGGCGCCGAATGCCAGGCGGGTGTCGGTGGTCGGTGATTTCAACGTGTGGGACGGTCGCCGCCATCCGATGCGCCTGCGCCATCCGTCCGGGGTCTGGGAGTTGTTCATTCCACGCCTGCAAGCGGGGGAGTTGTACAAGTACGAAATCCTCGGCGCCCACGGCATCCTGCCGCTGAAGGCCGACCCGATGGCCCTGGCCACCAGCCTGCCGCCGGACACCGCGTCAAAAGTCGCCGCGCCGCTGCAGATCAACTGGCAGGATCAGGACTGGATGAACGGTCGCCGCGAGCGGCAGAAGCATTCAGCGCCGCTGTCGATTTACGAATTGCATGCCGGCTCGTGGCAGTGCGAACTGGACGATCTGGGCGAAGTCGCCCGTCAGTACACCTGGCCGGAGCTGGCCGAGCGCTTGATTCCTTACGTCAAGGAGCTGGGTTTCACCCACATCGAACTGATGCCGATCATGGAGCACCCGTTTGGTGGTTCGTGGGGTTATCAGTTGCTCTCGCAATTCGCCCCGAGCGCCCGATACGGCACGCCGGAGCAATTCGGTGAGTTCGTCGATGCCTGCCACCGTGCCGACATCGGCGTGATCCTTGACTGGGTGCCAGCGCATTTCCCCACTGATACTCACGGTCTGGCGCAGTTCGACGGCACGGCGTTGTACGAATACGGCAACCCGCTGGAAGGCTTTCACCAGGACTGGGACACGCTGATTTACAACCTTGGGCGCACCGAAGTTCACGGCTACATGCTGGCGTCGGCGCTGCACTGGTTGAAGCATTTCCACATCGACGGTCTGCGTGTGGATGCGGTGGCCTCGATGCTGTATCGCGACTATTCGCGCAAGGCCGGTGAATGGGTGCCGAACCGCCACGGCGGGCGCGAGAACCTCGAGGCGATTGATTTCCTCCGCCACTTGAATGACGTGGTCGAACTGGAAGCACCGGGCGCGCTGGTGATCGCCGAGGAGTCCACCGCATGGCCGGGCGTCAGTCAGAGCACCCAGCAGGGTGGTCTCGGTTTCGCCTACAAATGGAACATGGGCTGGATGCACGACTCGCTGCACTACATCCAGCAGGATCCGGTGTATCGCGCGCACCATCACAATGAATTGAGTTTCGGCCTGGTTTACGCCTGGTCCGAGCGCTTCATCCTGCCGATCTCCCACGACGAAGTGGTGCACGGCAAGCACTCGCTGATCGACAAGATGCCCGGTGACCGCTGGCAGAAATTTGCCAACCTGCGCGCTTATCTGAGTTTCATGTGGACCCATCCGGGCAAGAAGCTGTTGTTCATGGGCTGCGAATTCGGCCAGTGGCGCGAGTGGAATCACGATCAGCAACTGGACTGGTACCTGCTGCAATACTCGGAACACAAAGGCGTGCAGAAACTGGTCGGTGACCTCAATCGCTTGTACCGCGAAGAACCGGCGCTGCACGACCAGGACGATGCGCCGCAGGGTTTCCAGTGGTTGATCGGCGATGATGCGATCAACAGCGTGTACGCGTGGCTGCGCTGGAGCAAGGACGGCAAACCGGTGCTGGTGGTGGCCAACTTTACTCCGGTGCCGCGTCAGTCGTATCGGGTCGGCGTGCCGTTTGCCGGGCGCTGGAACGAACTGCTCAACAGCGATGCCGACACCTACGCCGGTTCGAATTATGGCAATGGCGGCGGGGCGTTTACCGAAGAGGTGCCGAGCCATGGCCAGTCGTTGTCGCTTGAACTGAATCTGCCGCCGCTGGCGGTGTTGATTCTCAAGCCGGAGGGTTGATCCGCAACCGCGTCGCTGTCATCGCGAGCAGGCTCACTCCTACATTTGGAATGCGTCTCCCTGTAGGAGTGAGCCTGCTCGCGATGGCTTCAGCTCAGAGGCCATCGCCCCTCAAGCCGAAATCACCAACGCATCCGCACCCCCAGGCTGCCAATCAACCCGTTCAAGTCATTGTCATCCACGTCGCTGCTGTAATCGGCGCTGACATACAGGCTGACCGCCGGCGTCACCCGCGCAACCAATCCCAGTCCTAATTCGACCGTCGATGACTTGCGACTGCTGCTGATCTTGTCGACCTGATCGAGAGTCACCGTGTTGCCGGTATACACCGTATGCCAGAGGTTGGTACGCACGTAGGGTTCCACCGGCAGACCGTTCACATCGTAACTGCCTTTGAGGCGGGCGCCGACGCGGCCGCTCCACGCCGACAGATCCGTTGACGAAGCATTGCCGGAACCCGCGTATGGGGTGTCGAGGGTGATGCGCTGGTTGATCAGTTGCGCCTGGGGTTCAACCACCCAGTTGCCGCCCAGGCCGATCGGATATCCACCTTCGACCGAGAAGGTCATTGCACTGCCTTCGGTGGCCTGGCGCGCGCCTTGTTCGTTACGACTGAAACCGCTGACCCGGCCACCGCTGGCCGACAGGTCGACATGCCAGCCCTGCGCGCCAGTCAGACGGTAATAAGCACCGAGGCTCTGGCCTTGCAGATTCAGGGTGTCGGTGGTCGGATCGGCGAGGGCGCGGCTGCTGATCAGGCCGGCGCTGTTGGCCTGGATCTGGTTGTATCCGCCAATCAGGCCGAGCGTCTGGGTGTGACCGCCGGCGCTTTGCACGGTGATTACTGGCGCGCCTTTGAAGTCGCCGTTGCCGGGGGTGGCAAAACCTGGTGACAGCACGTCGGTTTGCGCTTGCCGGGCGCTTTGTCCGTACAACCGGTCCCAGGCTGCCGGCGCCAGATCCTCTGTGATCAGGTCGGCGCCGCGCAAATCGGGACGTGGACTCAGGCGTTGTGGCTCGGGGGTGACAACGGTCGCCGGCAGGGTCAGAACGGGCATGTCCTGGTGATACCAGGGAGTGGTTTCATCCGCCGCAGGTCCGGCCTGCGCCTCCATGGATGAGCACAGCAGAATCGAACTCGACACTGTGCAAAACGTCACTTTGATCTCTTGTGGGGTGAATGAGCTTTTCATGGAGGTCTACCTTGCAAGCGCATGCGGGATCTCTTTTCTGGCGTCTCTCCTACCCCGAACGAGGGGCGACCGAATGGAGCGGGGCGAACCGCGGCGCTCGATTTCGCGAGTGCCGGAAGGGTCGCCCCGGTGAGTAATTCCGGGGGTAGTAAGGTAGAGATAAGAAGAGTGATGCCCATGCGTCAAGAAACTGCACGATGAGCGGTACAGCTAAATCAGGCGCCGCAAGCGTTTGTTTTTCTGCACATATCCAAGTCATTGTCTGTGCTTACAAATGCACTTCCACCGCCAGCGGCAAATGATCCGACAAGTGCGTCCACGGCTTGTTGCCGAGGATCTGCGGGTCATGGCTGCTGGCATTGCGCAGGTAGATGCGGTCCAGGCGCAGCAGTGGAAAACGCGCAGGGTAGGTCTTGGCCGGGCGGCCATGGTGGCGTTCGAAGGCTTCGTGCAGGTAATCGCGGCGGGCGAGGGCGGCATTGCCCTGCAGTTGCCAGTCATTGAAGTCGCCGGCAATGATCACCGGTGCATCGTCGGGCAATGATTCGAGCAACTGGCAAAGCAGCTGCAACTGCAATTGGCGGTGGCTTTCCAGCAGACTCAGGTGCACGCAGATCGCGTGCACTTCGGCGTGGCCCGGCACGTCCAGCACGCAGTGCAGCAGGCCTCTGCGCTCGGGGCCGGTGATCGACACGTCGAGGTTGCGGTATTCGCGGATCGGGTATTTCGACAGCAGCGCATTGCCATGGTGGCCATCGGGGTACACCGCGTTGCGCCCGTAGGCGAAATCGCTCCACATGCTGTCGGCAAGAAATTCGTATTGCGAGGTTTGCGGCCATTCGTGGTAGCGATTGGAATGTCGCTCGTGTTCGCCCACCACCTCCTGCAGAAATACCAGATCAGCCGAGGTGCTGCGCACCGCTTCGCGCAGTTCCGGCAGGATGAAGCGCCGGTTGAGGGCGGTAAAACCCTTGTGAGTGTTGACCGTCAGCACGCGCAGGCGATGGATGACGGGTGCGTCGACGGCGTGACGCTTGGGATCGCTGGACACGTTCACTCCTCTGAAAAAACGGCTTCCTGTTCATGCGACTGGTCTGTGAGCGGGCAGTTCCTTCCAGATGCCCCAGGCCGTAATACAAATCACCAGAGCCGCCAGGAAACCTGTGGGAGCGAGCCTGCTCGCGAAAGCGGCCTGCCGATCGACCAATCTCTGACTGAATGCACTCGGTCAAATGGTGGGAGCTGGCTTGCCAGCGATGACGGCTCACAAGCCGACCAACCTCCCACTTAATGCAAGCATTCCAACTGTGGGAGATTCTATGTTGCTCAGCAACCCTAGAATCTCAAACTGATCGGTATTCGCCCTGATTCTTCATCAGGGTGAATGCCACTCGGCAGAG
>NZ_JACHCY010000027.1:0-16048 GCF_014200835.1 Pseudomonas sp. JAI115 | reverse complement strand
ACGGCAGTGGTGCCCATTTCGTTGTCGTCTTTGCCTTCCAGCGCCATACGAGCCGAACCGATGATGATCGGAGTGTCGTCGCCTGGGAAGTCATAGGTGGACAGCAGGTCGCGAACTTCCATCTCAACCAGTTCCAGCAGCTCAGCGTCGTCTACCAGGTCAGCCTTGTTCAGGAAAACCACGATGTACGGAACACCTACCTGACGGGACAGCAGGATGTGCTCACGGGTTTGTGGCATCGGACCATCAGCGGCCGAGCAAACCAGGATCGCGCCGTCCATCTGGGCAGCACCGGTGATCATGTTCTTCACGTAGTCAGCGTGACCTGGGCAGTCAACGTGAGCGTAGTGACGAATAGTCGAGTTGTACTCAACGTGAGCGGTGTTGATGGTGATACCGCGAGCTTTTTCTTCTGGAGCGCTGTCGATCTTGTCGAATTCAACTACGGCCGAACCGAAAACTTCGGAGCAGACGCGAGTCAGAGCAGCGGTCAGAGTGGTTTTACCGTGGTCAACGTGACCGATGGTGCCAACGTTGACGTGCGGTAGGGAACGATCAAATTTTTCTTTAGCCACGACAATTAACTCCTAGCCTAAAGGGGCTGAATCAGCCTTGTTTTTTGGTTACGGATTCGACGATGTGCGACGGAGCCGTATCGTATTTTTTGAATTCCATAGAGTAGCTTGCGCGACCCTGGGACATGGAACGAACGTCGGTCGCATAACCGAACATCTCACCCAGTGGAACCTCGGCACGGATAACCTTGCCGGACACTGTGTCTTCCATACCCTGGATCATGCCGCGACGACGGTTAAGGTCGCCCATTACATCACCCATATAGTCTTCAGGCGTAACAACCTCTACCGCCATGATCGGCTCGAGCAACTCACCACCGCCCTTCTGGGCCAGTTGCTTGGTCGCCATGGAAGCAGCCACTTTAAACGCCATCTCGTTGGAGTCGACGTCGTGGTAAGAACCATCGAACACGGTAGCCTTCAGGCCGATCAGCGGATAGCCGGCAACAACGCCGTTCTTCATCTGCTCTTCGATACCCTTCTGGATAGCCGGGATGTATTCCTTAGGAACCACACCACCTACAACTTCGTTCACGAATTGCAGACCTTCCTGACCTTCGTCAGCAGGAGCAAAACGGATCCAGCAGTGACCGAACTGGCCGCGACCACCGGACTGACGAACGAACTTGCCTTCGATTTCACAGTTCTTCGTGATGCGCTCACGATACGAAACCTGAGGCTTGCCGATGTTGGCTTCGACGTTGAACTCACGGCGCATCCGGTCAACCAGGATGTCCAGGTGCAGCTCGCCCATGCCGGAGATGATCGTTTGACCAGTCTCTTCATCAGTTTTAACGCGGAAAGACGGGTCTTCCTGAGCCAGCTTGCCCAGTGCGATACCCATTTTTTCCTGGTCATCCTTGGTCTTAGGCTCTACGGCAACCGAAATAACCGGCTCCGGGAAGTCCATGCGAACCAGGATGATTGGCTTGTCAGCGTTGCAGAGGGTTTCACCAGTGGTGACGTCCTTCATGCCGATCAGGGCCGCGATGTCGCCAGCGCGTACTTCCTTGATCTCTTCACGGGCGTTTGCGTGCATTTGCACCATACGGCCCACGCGCTCTTTCTTGCCTTTAACCGAGTTGATCACGCCGTCGCCGGAGTTCAACACGCCCGAGTAAACACGGACGAAGGTCAAAGTACCCACGAATGGGTCGGTAGCGATTTTGAACGCCAGTGCCGCGAACGGCTCGTCGTCACTTGCGTGACGCTCCATTTCCTCTTCCTCGTTATCAGGGTTCGAGCCCTTGATAGCTGGAATGTCGGTTGGAGCAGGCAGGAAGTCGATAACGGCGTCGAGAACCAGGGGAACGCCCTTGTTCTTGAACGACGAACCGCACACAGCCAGAACGATTTCGCCAGCGATAGTACGCTGACGCAGAGCAGCCTTGATCTCTTCGATCGACAGCTCTTCGCCTTCCAGGTACTTGTTCATCAGCTCTTCACTGGCTTCGGCCGCAGCCTCAACCATGTTGCTGCGCCACTCAGCAGCCAACTCGAGCATGTCCGCAGGGATTTCCTTGCGAACAGGAACCATACCCTTGTCAGAGTCGTTCCAGTAAACAGCCTGCATGTTGATCAGGTCGATCTGGCCCTGGAAGTTGTCTTCCGAACCGATAGCGAGCTGAATCGGCACCGGAGTGTGACCCAGACGCTGCTTGATCTGACCGATCACGCGCAGGAAGTTGGCACCGGCACGATCCATCTTGTTTACGTAAACAAGACGTGGAACGCCGTATTTGTTGGCCTGACGCCATACGGTTTCCGACTGCGGCTCAACACCCGAAGTACCGCAGAATACAACGACAGCGCCGTCGAGTACGCGCAGGGAACGTTCAACTTCAATGGTGAAGTCTACGTGGCCCGGGGTATCGATGACGTTGAAACGGTGCTCGTGCGGGTACTGCTTCTCGGAACCTTTCCAGAAGGCGGTAATGGCAGCAGAAGTAATGGTAATACCACGCTCCTGCTCCTGAACCATCCAGTCCGTGGTCGCGGCGCCATCATGCACCTCGCCCATTTTGTGACTTTTGCCAGTGTAAAAAAGGACGCGCTCGGTGGTGGTGGTTTTACCAGCATCCACGTGAGCGACGATACCGATGTTACGGTAGCGACTAATCGGAGTAGTACGAGCCATAAAGCCCTCGCAAAATTAGTGAAGCTAAAATTAGAAGCGGTAGTGCGAGAAAGCTTTGTTGGCTTCGGCCATACGGTGCACGTCTTCACGCTTCTTAACAGCAGCACCTTTACCTTCAGCAGCATCCAGCAGTTCGCCAGCCAAACGCAGAGCCATAGACTTCTCGCCACGCTTACGGGCGAAGTCTACCAACCAGCGCATTGCCAGAGCGTTACGGCGGGAAGGACGAACCTCGACCGGAACCTGGTAAGTAGCACCACCAACGCGGCGCGACTTCACTTCGACCAGCGGAGCGATGGCGTCGAGTGCTTTTTCGAAGAGTTCCAGGGGATCGGTGCCGGCCTTACGAGCCTTCACGGTTTCCAGGGCACCATAAACGATACGCTCGGCAACGGCTTTCTTGCCGCTTTCCATAACGTGGTTCATGAATTTGGCGAGGATCTGGCTTCCGTATTTCGGATCGTCCAGAATCTCACGCTTTGCTGCTACGCGACGTCTTGGCATGATAAGCCCTCAAGCGGTCTTCAGGTTAGTTCGGGACAGATCCATTGGATGCAAGCCCGACCTTACTCTTATCGACTCAATAAAATGAAAATCTGCAAAACGACCGATTACTTCGGACGCTTGGTACCGTACTTCGAACGACCCTGGTTACGGCCTTTAACGCCGGAAGTATCCAAGGAGCCGCGAACGGTGTGGTAACGAACACCTGGCAAGTCTTTTACACGACCGCCGCGGATCAGTACCACGCTGTGCTCTTGCAGGTTGTGGCCTTCACCACCGATGTACGAGGAAACCTCGAAACCGTTGGTCAGACGCACACGGCATACTTTACGCAGTGCCGAGTTAGGTTTTTTCGGCGTAGTGGTGTACACACGGGTGCACACGCCACGACGTTGCGGGCAGTTCTGCAGCGCAGGCACGTCGGATTTCTCGACGATACGCTTACGCGGCTGACGTACCAGCTGGTTGATAGTTGCCATCTACTAGCTCCACTGTTGTCTTGCGACGCTATTGTCTTGCAAGAAAAGCAAAATGACAGGAACGGATTCCCGCCAAATTTAGGGGATCAAGAGTCTAAAGAGGATCTTGTCCCCAGTCAAGGCAAGGCCCCGACCTCCCCGCCCGTCGAACCTTGACAATTTGTCTCGATTCGACGAACGGAGCGATCAGGGCCTCAGCTTAGTTACCGCAGAACTCAGTTACCGCTCGAGTTCAGTGCTTCGGTCAGTGCAGCTTCCACTTCACTGGCGCTTACGCGCAACGGCTTGTCTGCATCACGACGACGCTTGCGCTCGCTGTGATATGCCAGACCGGTACCGGCCGGGATCAGACGACCCACAACCACGTTTTCTTTCAGGCCGCGCAGATAGTCGCGCTTGCCGGTGACTGCCGCTTCGGTCAGTACGCGAGTGGTTTCCTGGAAGGAAGCCGCCGAGATGAACGATTCGGTGGACAACGACGCCTTGGTGATACCCAGCAGAACGCGAGTGAACTTGGAGACAAACTTGTCTTCCGCGCTCAGACGTTCGTTCTCTACCAGTACGTGAGTCAGTTCCATCTGGTCGCCCTTGATGAAGCTGGAATCGCCGGACTCGGAGATCTCAACTTTACGCAGCATCTGACGCAGGATGGTCTCGATGTGCTTGTCGTTGATCTTCACGCCTTGCAGACGGTAAACGTCCTGGATCTCGTTCACGATGTACTTGGCCAGCGCGCTCACACCCAGCAGACGCAGGATGTCGTGCGGATCGCTCGGACCGTCGGAGATAACTTCGCCGCGGTTTACCTGTTCGCCTTCGAACACGTTCAGGTGACGCCACTTCGGAATCAGCTCTTCGTACGGATCGCTACCGTCGTTCGGGGTAATGACCAGACGGCGCTTGCCTTTAGTCTCTTTACCGAACGCGATGGTGCCGCTGACTTCAGCCAGAATCGACGCTTCTTTCGGACGACGAGCTTCGAACAAGTCGGCAACACGCGGCAGACCACCGGTGATGTCACGGGTCTTCGAAGTTTCTTGCGGGATACGAGCGATAACATCACCGATCGCGATCTTCGCACCGTCCGCAACACCGACCAGAGCGTTGGCTGGCAGGAAGTACTGAGCGATAACGTCAGTGCCTGGCAGCAACAGATCCTTGCCGTTGTCGTCGACCATCTTCACTGCAGGACGGATTTCCTTACCGGCAGCTGGACGATCTTTCGCGTCGAGTACTTCAATGTTGGTCATACCGGTCAATTCGTCAGTCTGACGCTTGATCGTGATGCCTTCTTCCATGCCCACGTAGGTCACGGTACCTTTCATTTCGGTAACGATCGGGTGAGTGTGCGGATCCCACTTGGCCACGATTGCGCCAGCGTCGACCTTGTCACCTTCTTTAACCGAAATCACAGCACCGTACGGCAGCTTGTAACGCTCACGCTCACGACCGAAGTCATCAGCGATGGCCAGTTCACCGGAACGGGACACAGCAACCAGGTGGCCATCCACACGCTCAACGTGCTTCAGGTTGTGCAGACGGACAGTACCGCCATTCTTCACTTGAACGCTGTCGGCTGCGGAAGTACGGCTTGCCGCACCACCGATGTGGAACGTACGCATCGTCAGCTGGGTACCCGGCTCACCGATGGACTGGGCAGCGATAACGCCGACCGCTTCACCGATGTTCACCTGGTGACCACGAGCCAGATCACGGCCGTAGCACTTGGCGCAAATGCCATAGCGGGTTTCGCAGCTGATCGGCGAACGCACGATCACTTCGTCGATGCTGTTCAGCTCGATGAACTCGACCCACTTCTCGTCTACCAGGGTACCGGCAGGAACGATAACGTCCTCGGTGCCTGGCTTGAATACGTCACGGGCGATAACACGACCCAATACGCGCTCACCCAACGGCTCTACAACGTCACCGCCTTCAATGTGCGGAGTCATCAACAGACCGTGTTCGGTGCCGCAATCGATCTCGGTTACAACCAGATCCTGCGCCACGTCTACCAGACGACGAGTCAGGTAACCGGAGTTCGCAGTTTTCAACGCGGTATCCGCCAGACCTTTACGAGCACCGTGAGTCGAGATGAAGTACTGAAGTACGCTCAGACCTTCACGGAAGTTCGCAGTAATCGGCGTTTCAATGATGGAACCGTCCGGCTTGGCCATCAGACCACGCATACCGGCCAGCTGACGAATCTGTGCTGCGGAACCCCGCGCACCCGAGTCGGCCATCATGTACATCGAGTTGAAGGACTCTTGGTCGACTTCGTCGCCATGACGGTCGATGACTTTCTCTTTCGAGAGGTTGGCCATCATCGCCTTGGAAACTTCGTCGTTCGCCTTCGACCAAAGGTCGATCACTTTGTTGTACTTCTCGCCCTGGGTTACCAGGCCGGAGGCGTACTGGCTCTCGATCTCTTTCACTTCGTCGGTGGCTGCACCGATGATGCGGGCTTTTTCGTCCGGGATAACGAAGTCGTTAACACCGATGGAAACGCCGGAGATGGTCGAGTAAGCGAAACCGGTGTACATCAACTGGTCAGCGAAGATCACGGTCTCTTTCAGACCAACCACGCGGTAGCACTGGTTGATCAGCTTGGAGATCGCCTTTTTCTTCATCGGCAGGTTGACGACATCGTACGACAGACCTTTTGGCACAACCTGGAACAGCAGCGCACGGCCGACAGTGGTGTCGACGATACGAGTGTTGCTCACGCTGTTGCCGTCACGGTCGTTGACGGTTTCGTTGATACGAACCTTGACCTTGGCGTGCAGTGCGGCTTCGCCGGCACGGAACACACGGTCAACTTCCTGCAGATCCGCGAACACACGACCTTCGCCCTTGGCGTTGATCGCTTCACGAGTCATGTAGTACAGACCCAATACAACGTCCTGCGACGGAACGATGATTGGCTCACCGTTGGCTGGCGACAGAATGTTGTTGGTCGACATCATCAACGCACGCGCTTCGAGCTGGGCTTCCAGCGTCAGCGGTACGTGCACGGCCATTTGGTCGCCGTCGAAGTCGGCGTTGTACGCGGCGCAGACCAGCGGGTGCAGCTGGATAGCCTTACCTTCGATCAGGACCGGTTCAAACGCCTGGATACCCAGACGGTGAAGGGTCGGTGCACGGTTGAGAAGAACCGGGTGTTCGCGAATCACTTCAGCGAGAACGTCCCAAACCTCTGGCAGTTCGCGCTCGACCATTTTCTTGGCCGCTTTGATGGTGGTCGCGAGACCACGCATTTCCAGCTTGCCGAAAATGAATGGTTTGAACAGCTCGAGAGCCATCTTCTTCGGCAGACCGCACTGGTGCAGACGCAGGGTCGGACCTACGGTAATTACCGAACGACCGGAGTAGTCAACACGCTTACCGAGCAAGTTCTGACGGAAACGACCCTGCTTACCCTTGATCATGTCAGCCAGGGATTTCAGAGGACGCTTGTTCGAACCGGTGATAGCGCGGCCACGACGACCGTTGTCGAGCAGTGCATCGACAGCTTCCTGCAACATACGCTTTTCGTTGCGCACGATGATGTCCGGAGCGGACAGATCCAGCAGGCGCTTCAAACGGTTGTTACGGTTGATCACTCGACGATACAGATCGTTGAGGTCGGAAGTCGCGAAACGACCGCCATCCAGCGGGACCAGTGGACGCAGATCTGGCGGCAGAACCGGCAGAACGGTCAGCACCATCCACTCTGGCAGGTTGCCGGAACCCTGGAAGGCTTCCATCAACTTCAGACGCTTGGACAGCTTCTTGATCTTGGTTTCCGAGTTGGTTTGCGGAATTTCTTCGCGCAGACGACCAATCTCGTGCTCCAGGTCGATAGCGTGCAGCAGTTCACGGACAGCTTCAGCACCCATGCGGGCGTCGAAGTCGTCACCGAACTCTTCCAGCGCTTCGAAGTACTGTTCGTCGTTCAGCAGCTGACCTTTTTCAAGGGTGGTCATGCCTGGATCGATAACGACGTAGCTCTCGAAGTAGAGAACGCGTTCGATATCACGCAGGGTCATGTCCATCAGCAGGCCGATACGGGACGGCAGCGATTTCAGGAACCAGATGTGGGCAACCGGCGAAGCCAGTTCGATGTGCGCCATGCGCTCACGACGAACCTTGGCCAGTGCAACTTCAACGCCGCACTTCTCGCAGATCACACCACGGTGCTTCAAGCGCTTGTACTTACCGCACAGGCACTCGTAATCCTTTACCGGGCCAAAGATCTTGGCGCAGAACAGACCGTCACGCTCAGGTTTGAACGTACGGTAGTTGATGGTTTCCGGCTTTTTAACTTCACCGAACGACCACGAGCGGATCATCTCAGGCGAGGCCAATCCGATACGGATGGCGTCGAACTCTTCGACTTGACCCTGGTTTTTCAGCAAATTCAGTAGGTCTTTCAAGGCCTTTCCTCCTGGCGGAGCAGAGAGCGGGCAGTCCTGCCCCGCTCTCGATCGCGTCACGTGTTATTCGGTTTCCAGATCGATATCGATGCCGAGGGAACGAATTTCCTTGATCAACACGTTGAAGGACTCGGGCATGCCCGGCTCCATACGGTGATCGCCATCCACGATGTTTTTGTACATCTTGGTACGGCCGTTCACATCGTCCGACTTCACTGTGAGCATTTCTTGCAGAGTGTAAGCGGCACCGTATGCTTCCAGTGCCCAGACCTCCATCTCCCCGAAACGCTGACCACCGAACTGTGCCTTACCACCCAGCGGCTGCTGGGTAACCAGGCTGTACGAACCGGTAGAACGCGCGTGCATCTTGTCGTCTACCAAGTGGTTCAGCTTCAGCATGTACATGTAGCCAACGGTAACTGGACGCTCGAACTTGTTGCCGGTACGGCCGTCAGTCAGCTGCATCTGGCCGCTTTCCGGCAGGTCTGCCAGTTTCAGCATGGCCTTGATTTCGCTTTCCTTGGCGCCGTCGAACACTGGAGTGGCCATTGGAACGCCGCCACGCAGGTTTTTCGCCAGATCCAGGATTTCCTGATCGGAGAAGCTATCCAGATCTTCGTTACGACCGCCGATCTGGTTGTAGATCTCGTCGAGGAAGGTACGCAGTTCAGCGACTTTACGCTGCTCTTCGACCATCCGGTTGATCTTCTCGCCCAGACCTTTGGCCGCGAGGCCCAGGTGGGTTTCAAGGATCTGACCAACGTTCATACGCGAAGGTACGCCCAACGGGTTGAGGACGACGTCGACCGGGGTGCCATTGGCATCGTGCGGCATGTCTTCAACCGGCATGATCACGGAGACCACACCTTTGTTACCGTGACGACCGGCCATCTTGTCGCCCGGCTGGATGCGACGACGGATTGCCAGGTAAACCTTGACGATTTTCAGCACGCCTGGAGCCAGGTCATCGCCCTGCTGCAGTTTGCGCTTCTTGTCTTCGAACTTGTCGTCCAGCAGACGGCGACGATCAACGATGTAGGCCTGAGCCTTCTCGAGCTGCTCGTTCAGAGCATCTTCAGCCATGCGCAGTTTGAACCACTGACCATGCTCAAGACCGTCGAGAACTTCGTCGGTGATGTCCTGACCTTTCTTCAGACCGGCGCCGCCTTCAGCCTTGTGGCCTACCAGAGCGGAGCGCAGACGTTCGAAGGTCGCGCCTTCTACGATACGGAACTCTTCGTTCAAATCCTTGCGGATCTCGTCCAACTGGGACTTCTCGATCGACAGAGCACGAGCATCACGCTCAACGCCGTCGCGGGTGAAGACCTGTACGTCGATGACAGTACCTTTGGTACCGGTAGGTACACGCAGGGAGGTGTCTTTAACGTCGCTGGCTTTTTCACCGAAGATCGCACGCAGCAGTTTTTCTTCCGGAGTCAGTTGGGTCTCGCCTTTCGGAGTGACTTTACCGACCAGGATGTCGCCTGCGCCTACTTCAGCACCTACGTAAACGATACCGGCTTCGTCCAGCTTGTTCAGTGCAGCCTCACCCACGTTCGGGATGTCCGCAGTGATTTCCTCTGGGCCAAGCTTGGTGTCACGAGCCACACAGGTCAGTTCCTGAATGTGAATCGTGGTGAAGCGGTCTTCCTGAACCACACGCTCGGACAGGCAGATGGAGTCTTCGAAGTTGAAGCCGTTCCATGCCATGAACGCGATGCGCATGTTCTGACCCAGTGCCAGTTCACCCATGTCGGTGGACGGGCCGTCAGCCATGATGTCGCTACGCTGAACGCGATCACCCTTGCTCACCAGCGGACGCTGGTTGATGCAGGTGTTCTGGTTCGAGCGGGTGTATTTGGTCAGGTTGTAGATGTCGACACCAGCTTCGCCAGTTTCAACTTCGTCATCAGCAACACGAACCACGATACGGCTGGCATCAACGGAGTCGATCACGCCGCCACGACGAGCCACGACGCAAACGCCGGAGTCGCGGGCCACGTTACGCTCCATGCCGGTACCTACCAGCGGCTTGTCAGCGCGCAGGGTTGGTACAGCCTGACGCTGCATGTTCGAACCCATCAACGCACGGTTGGCGTCGTCGTGCTCGAGGAACGGAATCAGCGACGCTGCAACCGAAACTACCTGCTTCGGCGAAACGTCCATCAGGGTGACGTCTTCCGGCGCCTTGACGGTGAATTCGTTCAGGTGACGTACGGCTACCAGTTCGTCGATCAGGACTTTCTGCTCGTTCATGGTCGCCGAAGCCTGCGCGATCACATGATCGGCTTCTTCAATGGCGGACAGGAACACGATCTCGTCGGTGACTACACCCTCTTTCACCACACGGTACGGGCTTTCCAGGAAACCGTACTGGTTGGTGCGGGCATAAGCAGCCAGGGAGTTGATCAGACCGATGTTCGGACCTTCCGGCGTTTCAATCGGGCAGACACGACCGTAGTGAGTCGGGTGTACGTCACGGACTTCAAAGCCTGCGCGCTCGCGAGTCAGACCGCCAGGGCCGAGTGCAGAGACACGACGCTTGTGGGTGATCTCGGACAGCGGGTTGTTCTGGTCCATGAACTGCGAGAGCTGGCTGGAACCGAAGAACTCTTTTACCGCCGCAGCCACTGGCTTGGCGTTGATCAGGTCTTGCGGCATCAGGCCTTCGCTTTCAGCCATCGACAGACGCTCTTTGACCGCACGCTCAACACGTACCAGGCCAACGCGGAACTGGTTCTCGGCCATTTCGCCTACGCAGCGAACACGACGGTTACCCAGGTGGTCGATGTCATCGACGATGCCTTTACCATTACGGATGTCGACCAGAGTCTTCAGGACCGCGACGATGTCTTCCTTGCACAACACGCCCGAACCTTCGATCTCGGTACGACCGATACGACGGTTGAACTTCATCCGGCCGACCGCAGACAGGTCATAGCGCTCAGGGCTGAAGAACAGGTTGTTGAACAGGGTTTCGGCAGCGTCTTTGGTCGGCGGCTCGCCTGGACGCATCATGCGATAGATCTCGACCAGTGCTTCCAATTGGTTGCTGGTGGAGTCGATCTTCAGCGTGTCGGAGATGAACGGACCGCAGTCGATGTCGTTGGTGTACAGAGTTTCGATGCGAACAACGCCGGCCTTGGCGATTTTCGCCAGGACTTCGGTCGACAGCTCGGTGTTGCACTCTGCCAGGATTTCGCCGGTAGCCGGATGCACGATGACCTTGGCGGTGGTGCGACCCAGGACGTAGTCCAGAGGCACGTCCAGCTCTTTGATCCCGGCCTTTTCCAGCTGGTTGATGTGGCGGGCAGTAATACGACGGCCCTGCTCGACAATAACCTTGCCTTTATCGTCCTGGATATCGAGGACAGCTACTTCACCGCGCAGACGCTGCGGCACCAGTTCCAGGCTCAGGCCTTCGCCTTTAACGTGGAATACGTTGGTGGTGTAGAAAGCGTCCAGCACTTCTTCGGTGGTGTAGCCGAGCGCGCGCAGCAGCACCGAGGCCGGCAGCTTGCGACGACGGTCGATACGCACGAACACGCAGTCTTTCGGGTCGAACTCGAAGTCCAGCCACGAACCGCGGTAAGGAATGATGCGCGCGGAGTACAGCAGTTTACCGGAACTGTGCGTCTTGCCGCGGTCGTGGTCAAAGAACACGCCCGGGGAACGGTGCAGCTGGGAAACGATAACACGCTCGGTACCGTTGATTACGAAGGTACCGTTCTCAGTCATCAATGGGATTTCGCCCATGTAGACTTCTTGCTCTTTGATGTCCTTGATCGCTTTGTTCGACGATTCTTTGTCGAAAATGATCAGGCGCACTTTTACCCGCAAAGGTACGGCGAAAGTTACACCGCGCAATACGCATTCTTTGACATCAAATGCCGGTTCGCCCAGGCGATAACCGACGTACTCCAGCGCAGCATTGCCGGAGTAGCTGATGATCGGGAAAACGGATTTGAAGGCCGCATGCAGGCCCACGTCGCGGAACTGATCTTTAGTCGCTCCCGCTTGCAAGAATTCACGATACGAATCCAGCTGGATGGCCAGGAGGTACGGCACATCCATGACGTCCGGCAACTTGCTAAAGTCCTTGCGGATACGTTTTTTCTCAGTATATGAGTAAGCCATCAGCGTTCCCCAGCTTGGTCACCTGCTTGTTTGGCCCCTCCCGACGGGAGCAGCCAGAAAATCGTGCAAACCCCATGGTTTGCGCCACCGCATCGGGTGGTTACAGCGCCTTTATCAGCACCGACCCAGTCGGCTGCCAATAACGGAAAAAGGCCGGTGGCAAGAGCCACCAGCCATCAGCCTGTCGCTTGACGCTCGGGCTGGAGGAGCAAAGTCGATACTTATTTCAGCTCGACTTTAGCGCCTGCTTCTTCCAGCTTCTTCTTGGCGTCTTCAGCAGCTTCTTTCGAAACGCCTTCAGCTACAACCTGAGGAGCGCCGTCTACTTTCTCTTTGGCTTCTTTCAGGCCCAGACCGGTCAGTTCACGAACTGCCTTGATCACGTTAACCTTCTTCTCGCCAGCTTCCAGCAGAACAACGTTGAACTCGGTTTGCTCTTCAACAGCAGCAGCAGCTACAGCTGGGCCAGCCGAAGCAGCAGCAGCGGTAACACCGAAGGTTTCTTCCATCGCTTTGATCAGCTCAACGATTTCCACTACGGATTTCTGGCCGATTGCTTCGATGATTTGTTCGTTAGTCAGAGACATGACTCAATTCCTGAATTGGGGGACGGCCTACGCGACCATCGAAATAAACAAAAAACGCGAGAAGTTGACGAGCCTTAGGCTGCGGCAGCTTCTTTCTGGTCGCGAATTGCCGCCAGAGTACGAGCCAACTTGCTGGTAGCGCCTTGAATCACGCTCATCAGCTGAGAAATTGCTTCGTCACGGGTCGGCAGAGTTGCCAGTACGTCGATCTGATTAGCTGCGAGGAACTTGCCCTCGAACGCAGCTGCCTTGATCTCGAACTTGTCCTGACCCTTGGCAAACTCTTTGAAGATACGGGCAGCAGCGCCCGGATGTTCGTTCGAGAATGCAATCAGGGTCGGGCCGGTGAACACGTCGTTGAGGACACTGTATTCAGTGTCAGCAACTGCGCGCTTGAGCAGGGTGTTACGTACAACACGTACGTAAACGCCAGCTTCACGAGCCTCTTTACGGAGTCCGGTCATTGCGCCTACTGTTACGCCACGGGCATCAACCACGACAGCGGACAGAGCGACTTTGGCAGCCTCGTTGACTTCAGCGACGATGGCCTTCTTGTCTTCGAGATTAATTGCCACGGGTTTAACTCCTGCTTGTTACCGTTTCACTCGGTCGAAACCGAATGTCGTTTTGGTGTCTGATTCGGTAAGGAACCGGGAGCACCATCTGCGTAGGCTTGTGGTTTAAGGCTTGCGCCGCCTACGGTCTTGGATAGCCCCCGCCAGGCAGGGACCCCAATCTTTCAATTGGCGCGAATAATCGCGCCAACCTTTGTCTTACGCGTCCAGCGAGCTCTGGTCGATAACCAGACCTGGGCCCATAGTGGTGCTCAGGGTAACGCGCTTGACGTAAATACCTTTCGAGGAAGCTGGCTTGATACGCTTCAGATCAGCGATCAGGGCTTCAACGTTTTCCTTCAGCTTGACGGCATCGAAGCCGATCTTGCCAACGGAAGTGTGGATGATGCCGTTTTTGTCGGTGCGATAACGAACCTGACCAGCCTTGGCGTTTTTAACCGCGGTAGCTACGTCTGGAGTTACGGTGCCGACTTTCGGGTTAGGCATCAGGCCACGTGGACCGAGGATCTGACCCAGCTGACCTACAACGCGCATGGCATCCGGGGATGCGATCACTACGTCATAGTTCAGGTCGCCGCCTTTCATTTCGGCAGCCAGGTCGTCCATACCTACACGGTCAGCGCCGGCAGCCAGAGCGGCCTCAGCAGCTGGACCCTGGGTGAACACAGCAACGCGAACGGTCTTGCCAGTGCCGTGTGGCAGCACAGTAGCGCTACGAACAACCTGGTCGGATTTACGCGGGTCTACACCCAGGTTTACAGCAACGTCGAACGACTCGCTGAACTTGACAGTCGACAGCTCAGCCAGCAGAGCAGCAGCGTCTACAATGTTGTAGGCCTTGCCTGCTTCGATTTTGCCGGCGATAGCCTTTTGACGCTTGGTCAGCTTAGCCATTACACACCCTCCACGTTAAGGCCCATGCTACGAGCAGAACCGGCGATAGTACGCACGGCTGCATCCATATCAGCTGCAGTCAGATCCGCGTTTTTGGTTTTCGCGATTTCTTCCAGCTGAGCACGGGTAACAGTGCCAACCTTAACGGTGTTCGGACGAGCGGAACCGCTGGTCAGACCGGCCGCCTTCTTCAGCAGAACCGAAGCAGGGGTGGATTTGGTTTCGAAAGTGAAGCTACGGTCGCTGTAGACAGTGATGATCACTGGAGTCGGCAGACCTGCTTCAAGACCCTGAGTACGGGCGTTGAAAGCCTTGCAGAATTCCATGATGTTCACGCCGTGCTGACCCAGAGCAGGACCAACAGGTGGGCTTGGGTTAGCCTGAGCGGCCTTCACTTGCAGCTTGATGTAAGCGGTAATCTTCTTGGCCATGAGGCACTCCAATTACGGGTTCGAACGCCTCGAAAGGCTCCCCGGTTACTTGCGCGTTTATCCCAGTGACGACAAAACCCCACAGCCTAGGGCTGCGGGGTTGGGATGCTTGTTCAGCTAGACCTTTTCGACCTGACTGAACTCCAACTCTACCGGAGTAGAGCGACCGAAAATAAGCACTGCCACCTGGACACGGCTCTTTTCGTAGTTAACTTCTTCGACGGTGCCGTTAAAGTCAGCGAATGGACCGTCAGTAACACGAACTACCTCACCCGGCTCAAACAGAGTCTTCGGTTTCGGCTTATCGCTACCATCAGCCACGCGACGCAGAATGGCTTCCGCCTCTTTGTCGGTGATTGGAGCAGGCTTGTCGGCGGTACCGCCAATGAAGCCCATCACCCGAGGAGTATCCTTGACCAAGTGCCAAGTACCCTCATTCATATCCATCTGTACCAGCACATAGCCTGGGAAGAACTTGCGTTCGCTTTTGCGCTTCTGGCCATTACGCATTTCAACCACTTCTTCAGTGGGAACCAGAATTTCGCCGAAGCCATCTTCCATGCCAGCCAGCTTAACGCGCTCAATCAGCGAGCGCATGACATGCTTCTCGTAACCCGAGTAAGCATGCACAACGTACCAACGCTTAGCCACGGGACACCCTTAGCCGACAATCAAGGAAACAAGCCAGCCGAGCAGGGAATCAACACCCCACAACAGCAACGCCATAACGATAACCACAGCAACAACGATCAACGTTGTCTGCGTGGTTTCCTGGCGAGTTGGCCATACGACTTTACGAATCTCGGTGCGCGCTTCCTTAACCAGTACAAAGAACGACTTGCCCTTTGCAGTCTGCAAGCCTACAAAGGCAGCTACAGCAGCAATTACGAGCAAAGCGAGTACACGGTACAGGATCGGCGAAGCAGCGTAATACTGATTGCCAACAACGCCAACAACCACCAAAGCAGCTACTACAAGCCACTTGAGCAGATCGAAGCGAGAGCCTTGAGCTTCAGCCTTAGGAGTCATCTATGAAGATCCTGTGAAAAGAAAGCCAGACACACCGAGTGAATCTGGCAGGTCAGGAGGGAATCGAACCCCCAACCTACGGTTTTGGAGACCGTCGCTCTGCCAATTGAGCTACTGACCTAAAACAAAATCAGGCCGACCATTATGCCGGCCCGAAAAATACATTACAACCGCTTATTCGATGATTTTAGCTACGACGCCAGCGCCGACGGTACGACCGCCTTCACGGATAGCGAAACGCAGACCGTCTTCCATCGCGATGGTTTTGATCAGGGTAACAGTCAT
>NZ_JACHCY010000026.1:0-19830 GCF_014200835.1 Pseudomonas sp. JAI115 | reverse complement strand
TCACGTGAGCAGTTGAAGCATCTTGTCCACAAAACAGGAGCGCCTAGGAGACCATTCGAGGCTGCGACCGACTTCCTGGTGGAGCAGGGAGCGAGTCCCATCGTAGAGGCTTCAGAGGGCGCCCTGGACTGTATCGAGGTCGTGGCTTGGCGTCGGTTGCACAGTGGCGCCGCAGTGCGTTATGTGTGCCTCCAGTCTACGGGTACGGGGCGATTCGCTGTCGCGACTGCAAACCTGTTCTCAGAGGGCTCGCATAGTCTTCCATCTTGGATCGAAGCCAACACAGCCAGGCACGTCGCCCATGCTATACAGAACTATCATCTCCGCTGGTTGGCTACCGTGAGTGAGGCGATGGATGCATGGGATGCGGAGCTCTGATTGTCCTCGCTTGACCATTGATTTCACGGTCATCGATGCGGGGGGGGGCACGCATCAAGTGCTGTTCGGTTGTCACTCATACCCAAGCCCGGTTTAGCGAGACTGTTTCATCGCCCCAAGTACCGCCAGCGCAACATCATCGAACGCAAGTTCGTCTGGCTGGAAGAGAACCGCCGTATTGCCACGCGCTTCGACAAACTTGCAAAAAGCTCCGCCGCTATGGTCTCGCTGGCGTGTTCCCTGCGGGGTCTGCGACAGCTTTTTTCGTACAGAGCCAAGTCAGCATCAATCCTAATCTTCGGCCAGCATGGAGAGACGGTGAGAGGGCGATACTGGCTTTAGGTTTAGCAAGTTGGTGGCTTGACGTAGGGTGCTAATTCTCGCTGCCGTATGGTGCACGTACGGGGCGATTCGCCGTCGCGGCAGACTACCTACTTACCGTGGCAAAACGCAGAAGCTTTCACCTCGGATGGAACCCTACAAAGTTAAGCACTTCGTCGGCGCCATACCAAGAAATGAACTCTTGGTTGGCGACCGTACGCTGCGACATCAATTCTTGAGATACACCGCTATGATTGTATTTCAAGTTTGCATATTGAATTTCCGAACACCATCTTTAGATGTTTGAGAAATAGACTAAAGCTTCCATGCCTCAATGGTCTTGAAAAGCTTTTCAATTTGGGCTGACAAGTCTGTTTTTTTATCATAGCTATAAATAAAGTTGCCATACCCATTTGCGAACTTGTTGGCAATCGTTACTTTGGGATAGCTGCTGATTTTCTTGAGTCTTAAACCTAAAAGCTTGTAATATTTAAGTCGAAAGTTTTTCGGCAGATAGCTCTCTATCGTGTAGCCTTCAGTCACCCAGCAGTAGCCATTGTTCGAGTTGTATTTTTCAAATTCTGACCATACCTCGTACTTTACGCAGTTTTGGTTGATGCACTCATCAGCTCCGCTGGAAAGGCGTTTGAAGTCTAGATCTCGATCCATAACAACAATGGAGTTCCTGTTAATGCTAAACATATCGATTAACCCTGACCTGCCACTGGATGTGAAATGCCCGAGCGTTGATCCGCCGTAGAAGACGAAGGAAAAATCGAGATTTTCTATGGGCATCTTCTTTGAATTCGTCAAGCACCACAAAAACAACCAGTGCAATATATAAATCCGATCAGATGCACCTTCGACCCATATGACTCCATTGGCTTGAAAAACGTCACTAGGCTTGATCCCTAGGCCGCCTAGAGCTTTAGCCGGTGATGTTAATTCCGTCAGCGCGTGGCCATTGACTTCAAACAGTTTTATATCGGGTACATCCCAATTTGATATGTCTATAAGGGCAGCAGAGTGTGTAGAGATAAATAACTGCAATTTTTTGTGCTTAGCGATCTCAGAAACCCTAGCCACCATTAGCCTTTGAAGCGTGGGATGGAGGTGCACTTCAGGTTCTTCAATTACACAAATTTGATTGTCATTAAGAGAATTTAGCCATCCCACCAAACCTGCAAAAGCTCGCCAGCCAGATGGTATCATATTGATAGGAATGTGGTTGGTTTGGCCTAAATCATCGTTCAGGTAAACACCTAAAACACCATTTCTAATATGGCTGATAGGTTGATTGAATTTAAAAGCGGTTGCCGAAGATGGTGGGCTGCCATAAATGACTTGGCCGTGTTGTAAAGGGTGCGGTGCAAGGCCTACTAGATTTTTAGCATCTTTGTTTAGCGCATCTATGACTCTTTGTATATTAACCCCGCTCTCATCGTTCGAGTTGCGAAAGCTAATATCTGCTTTAACTTTATTCAACACCTGGATCAGTTTGGGTGGTGGCTTTGATGAATTATTTAAAATGCTACCTGAAAAAAAATACTTAGACGATGGTGTGTTTACAGAAATCTCCGCACCAAACTGTTGTATGCTTAGTTTGTTGAATTTTGACTTTACCCAAGTTCCGTTATCGAAATGGATGACGGATATCGCTGCGGTCGTTGAACGCATATTTTCACGAGCGACTGTTTTTATGATTTCAAAATCCTGAAGCGCACGTACCATATCCAACACGGTTGACTTACCACCGCCATTGGGGCCGACAAAAATATTAATTTTCGAAGCTTTGAATAGCTTGAAATTACTTGACTGTGGAGAGTTCGTAGTCATCGATTCGTTTAGGTAAAGCCGACGAAGACCAAGCAGCCCAAAGCTTTTAATATGCAAGTCGTAATCCTTTACAAAATTATTATAGGGTCGCACCTGACATCGAATTTTGAGAAGAAGCTCGGAGCGGTGCAGGCATCACACGCTTATTGTACTAGGAGTCCGGTAGTAGAGGGGATGTAAGACACTTGGGAAGCTGCACAAAGGGCACCCAGTCAGTGGGCTCTAGATGATGTCGAGCTCGTACTGCATACGGTCGAAGGCCATGTCGTGGGTGGGCTTTGGACTCTCTCAGTGTGTTTACTAACTCAAGCAGCTCTCAGCGGCATCTGGATATCGCAGTACACCGTGTCGTCCTCGTGTCCCATTCCCTTCATCTGTTCAGTCTGTTCCGAGTTTGCATCTGGCAAGCCTATGCTGCTCTAGATGCCGCATCTCTGCGTCCCAGCCATCCAGGAATTTATCCCAGTCTGAGGCATATGGCCCATCAACCAACCTGGTCGACCCAATGCTTACCTGATGGAACCGCTCCCTCCAGGGTTGCGGAATAGTCTGCTCCAAAATGATGTCGATTCCGGAGTTATGGCGCGTCACCGAGACAGAGTTACGAGCCTCAATGAGTTCGAGTGGCTTATCTCGACAGCAGGTGTCGTTTCGTTCTTGGATGTCGAGCTCATCAAGGATGGTGAGTAGTTCGGAGGCATTCGGATCACCAGGATGGAAGCTGGCAAGCGCCCACAGAACCCTTCGCCTATTCCTCTCTCGTTCGCGGAGTAAATCGCAGGTCATTTCAACCTCCTACTCACAAAGCTGGTCGATAGATATGGCGTGCCGCCTTCGGCGGATGGCTGTCGTGAACCGAGCCACGACAAGCCGCGTCTCGGCCCTTCGGGCGTTCATCCAGCACGCCTGCGCGCTCCGCTTGCATAATGCTTAGCGCGCAGGGATTTGCCTGAGCTCAATTTTCAGCGAATTGTGGGCCTAACATTTCGCTTTTCCCGCCAGACGCGAACATTACCCCTTATGAAATTTGCTGAAGCGACTCGACAGCGTGGAGGGAGCGATAATTTCCCAAGATTCCGGCCTCGAGGTGGCACTGAAAACTATCAAGGCACGCCAGAGAAAAAACAGCGCAACCAACCCTGCTTCAACTATGGTAACCACTGTAGCGTTATACATATAGCTTTGATCTTGTCCGAATAAGAAGATCAATGCGAATAAAGAAGGAAACCAGCCGATGAGAAATACCATGCAGAAGGCGAGTGCGGCAGCGCCCGCCAAAATCATTGGAACCATGAACCTGAAGGAAGTAGCGAACATTTTCTCGCCACTTTCCTTTTGAAGTCCGTAAATCACACCAATATTTTTTTCTTTTTTACTACTGTTCTTAAACATCCCATAAAGCGTCACACTTTTACCAATCTCCAATTCTTCATAAATTTTACTGGTCAACGTTAAATTTGGGATGATTGATCCGTCAATACTGACCTTGGCTTTATAGCCACCGTTCATGGGCATCACAGATCGGACATAGTCGAGCTTTCCGGAAACCTTTACGCAATCAAACTTCATCACTCACTATCCCTGCCTTCGCTCAAAAATTGGATCTGGTTCTCGCCAAGACGTCGTTCAGTGACTATTGCGGCGGACTTACGCGGGCCATAAACGTCGGACTTGATGAGCGCGTCTCCCATCGAGACCTCCCTGGCCGTGTCTCACGTGCTGCTCTCATGACCAATCCATCACCAATCCAGACATCGCGCCGCTATGATCAAACGACTGCTTGGCAAACCATATGTCACGATAATATCACTATAGACTGTTTATCGTAACGACCTCTCCATGGCTCTATCCTCGCTTTTGAGGATCCGACTCATGAATCTGAAGGAAGCGCTGGCGGGGGCATTACGCGGAGCCCGTGCACACCAAGGGTTGAGTTACGAGGATCTCGCAGGAGCAACGCACCGGACGAATGTAGGGAAGCTTGAGCAGGCCAGGACGACGCCGACGCTGGAGAAGCTGGACGAGATCGCTGACTACTTGGGCCTCGACCTTTTGACGGTAGTCACTCTCGCCATTGCGGCTCAGGGTGACGAACTCCCTTCGGAAACTTTGCAACGTACTGCCTTGCGAATAAGGGAATTCGAGATGTCCGGAGGGTGGCAGCTAGTAGAGGAGCAATTTAGTGATGGAAAGCTCATCAAGCGCTCCCAGGGAAAGCCTAAGCAGCCGCTTAACGCGGATTACATTCGAGCCTTGAAAGCGCAAGGTTTAGACAGGAAAACAATCGCGGAAAAGCTTGGGATTGCCAGGAGCACCGTCCAAAAATACTGGAATACCTGAACTTGCAGTCCATCAGCGATCCCTGATCGGCATGCAACGTGCTGGATTTAAACTCTCACAATATACGATGACTTTATCGCCTTAGTCCGTTATGTGAATTCATACGTGCTCAAGACGGCGGTGTATCCTTAGAAAAGCATGGACTCTGGCTGATCACGCGTTGGTGAAAAATCAGGTCTTCATCAATGTCTCTACGCCTAGCAAATTCTAGGTGGCGGCGATCCAAGTCACCTTGGTCGTAGCCCCCTACAGCGCCTCTTTAAGACGATACCGAGCTGGAGATGCGGTGAAGGCCAGCCCTCGCAAGGCTAATACTGATTCAATGGAGTTGATTTTTAGGTTATGACCGCACCACATGCCGCGACCTACCGACGTCCCGCTGACTGGAAGCAATTCGAGCGTCTGTCACTAGCAGTAATGAGCTGCGTCTTTAAAAGCAGATTCGACCAATACGGTCGAGAAGGCCAACGGCAGCATGGCGTTGACCTCTATTGCCGTCTTAAAGACGGCACTCTCATCGCCGTTCAGTGCAAAGGGCGAAATGAGAACCTTGGCAAAAAGCTGACTCTCGCGCAGATGAATCAGGCTGTTCTCGAGACCGAAGATTTTCCGTTCAAGATCGATCATTTTTTCATCCTAACGACCAGTCCGCATGACACTCTCCTGACCAACCGTGCTTTAGAGCTTACGGAGGAACGAGCCTTAGTGGGAAAGGGAGCAGTGGACGTGTGGGGTTGGGGGGCACTTGAAACCGTAATTCAAGAAAATGCCTCGTTACAGAAGTCATTTTATCCTGACTACAAACCCGAGATTTCTCTTCGAAGCTGGATCCTCAGGGTCGGTTTAGTCAGCAGCTTTGCCGTAGCTGCCTTCGTGGGGATTCATAAGTACCTGGCCTATCAAGCAGACACAGCACAAATGAACCAGGCGACAATCGAAGGCCTCACTGAGTATATGGATCTGAATGATCGATTGATCCAGATCTATGACGGTTGCCTTGGGATGCTGAACAAAGAGACGTTCGCGTTCTCATATTCCTTTCAGCAATTTTGCATCGTTCCTGTGGAAAGGACGCTGAATGCAATGGAACATCAAGTGCAGCACGCCAGCTTAAAAATTGATACTGCAGCGATTAACCAACTGGATGTCTTGCTCGACCTTTTGCGAGAGGATTATCGACAAGGATTGATTGCCAATCAGATGACTGATTTTTTCGAGCAAGGCATTAGGGATAGCCAGAAGGCGCTGTGCATTCCTAACAATTCAGACGCGTCCGCCGAAGTCCTGAAGAGACTGCGTAAGCCAGCTAATGACGCGATGAACCGGCAGCTAGAATTCTATTTCATCCTCCGCGATTTTATCCTGCCTGGCCTTCAATCCATGCAGGCAAATGTGCTGGTCGCAGCCCGGCAAAGTAATAGGCGAGGCCTATCAGAACAGATGCTGAGTGATGCTCAGGAGTTGAGCGAACTACTTAAGCAACGCCACCAATATCGATTGGAAGAGCCGCAGCAGCCATTCACTCTGGCTGCGGTCAAGCATTGGAGTTCCCGAGGAATAACGATATCAGGTGAGACGGACACCATGATTGAAGATGCCCGCTACGCTTACGTTTTACTCAAGGGCATTCGAGCATCATTCCTTGGCAAGCACGAGGAGGTGAGCGCGCTGATTGAATGCGGGGTATACATCAAGGATGCCGAAGCAATGTTCCGTAAGGATGAAGACGCCATCAAGGCCTCTGCCGTACCGCCCGCTTAAGCCAAAGCATTCATAATGCACGCTATAACAACGGCGGTGCGTCCTAGCAATATCAGGTAACGCTCATGCACAGAGATACATTACATGACCCAGCCGTTGTTCGACTTTGATCTCAAACGCGTGTCACGTCAGCACTACATAACTGGTAAAGCCGCCATCAATTTTCCTCACGCAGGGATCACAACTGGTGGGTGGCATTTTCTGTCTTACTTCAACCGAGAAGCGGGGGTGGCAAAGGTGTCTCTGGCGGGTATTCACTATCCAGACACCACAGGATTTTTTGGTGACGCGGGCGTCATTGACGTCACTGAACAGCTAGCCAAGCTTGGTTGGTTTTCAGAGGGGCGACGACTCTTCATGGCGGATCACTACCGAGCAGCAGCGGATATGATTGTGAAGTGGGCACTGAGCGAGGCCGGGCACTGCAATGTTGAAGTGGCCGATTGGTTTCTCTCACCAGGTGACAGGCAAGGGCTCCTCATGCTTCTAGATTTAGGAAAACCGAAGCTTCTCGAAATGGGCAGGCTACAAAAAATGGAAGACTGGCTGAGTTCGCAGTGAAGTCAGCGCCGCGCTTAGGTACTAGCCGTATTCAGCTCCCAGTTCAATTGTGAATGCCACCTCGAATCTCGTCACTTAGTTATCAAGTGCTTGCCTGGACAAGCCATCCAGAATACCCAGAATCTGAGCGTCATTGAGAGCAAATTTGGGCACAAATTCCATGCCGACCGGCAAGCTATCGTTGGGACACATCAGTGCTCCCTTGCCCTCACCGAACTGCTGGCTGATGAAGGTTTTGAGGTTGCTTGGCGTTTTAGTAGAGTAGGCGCTTCGGAAGATCGACAGGTCGCAGAGGATACCTGCGAGCATTACCCAGGCGTGACCATCCCACGTGGCTTCTACGAACTCTCCCTCATAGGTTGCTCCAGGGATATTCCCTCGGCATTCAAACGCATAATGACCATTAATCAGTAAGTCTCCGAGGACGACAACGGCGGCTATCCCTTTAGATTTGAGAATGGCAGTAAAGCCAGCGCTAACCATGACGCAAGAGCCAAATGATGGAGGGATCGAATCTAGCGTTTGCCTAGCAGCACTAACGATTACATCAGGATCAGTAATCTGAAACTCCGCGTAATCTGTATAAGCCTGAACGCCACGGTCGCGGATGATAATGTCTACTAGAGTTGAAGGCACAAAGAATCCTTGAGTATTTGACACCGGCTTGAAGGTATCTTTCATTGGGTTTTGGCAAAACTAGCCTTGCTGATTGCTTCAGCACAGACGAAAAAAATCTATGATGCTGACGACGGGCCAGGATTGCGACGGCGCTCATACCTGTAATCACCCCATAGATTGATGCGATGCTTCACTGAGCGACTGCCAGTGCAGCACTCTCATCCTGATGTTGCACTGGGTTTGACGTATTTAAATCGAGCGTTGCCTGTTCTTGGATCGATAACACCTTAGCGAGCAACGTGTCGGTTGGCAGGTTGTCATATCGTTCCTCCAGCGTCTTACGCAAGCGCATCAGTCGCAGGTTAGCCGTGCCCACAAGTGCCCCATAAGTCGTTGCCCTGACTTGACCATATTTGCGCGAGTCATCACCTACCGTTTTCTCGGTACCCACTCCCGATGCAATTGACTGTCCGACCACCCAGGCCGTGACAAAGGGCGCGCCATTTAAATATCCAGAATTAGCAATATCCTGCACATAACCATCAGCCTGATTGACCTCGTCCCGCTTGATTTTGAATCCCCCTCTCTTCAGCTCGATCAGAAGGATGTTCTGCATCTGCGCGATGGTCGGGTCTTGCGGATCAAATCGCTCTATACCCACCAGCTGCACCATGCTGCGATCAGGCAAGACAACAACGTCGGGGCGTTTTTTCTCGTTCTGAAACGATGCGTCCCCGTCGCCCCATAGCTGTTTGGCTACGCTTCGCAATGTGGTGTTCGAACAGTATTCCATTGATTCGAACTCCGGGCCGAAAAGCCAGCGGGATCGCAGGATCAGTGGGTGGAGGGTGTGGAGCTCATCTGTATTCGGATCCTCTGCCAGCCTAGCAATGGCCTCTATGACGCTCAGTCTGTCATCTATCTCATCCAACACGCGAAGCGCGTCTTTGACAGACCAATCAGCCAACAACGTATCGAGTCCCTCAACATCCTTTGTGTCTAGGTTGGCGAGTTTATGAAGGAGTGCAGCCCCACTCTTGGACTTTTCCAGATTGATCACCGCTTTGACTGCTGTCGCCAAAAACTCCGGAGATACCATCGGATGCGCCTGAGCCACAGCCTTGGTAAATTCAGTGACTTCGAGCTGCGCCCCCTGGCCCAATGACTTGAGTTCAGAACGATTCTGGACAAGAGCGTCTTCTGAAGTGGACTCGACAACTTCTGCCGCTAACTCATCAGCAACCTGACTGATGTGGTCGGCTGTAGCCTGATACAACTCTTTTACTGCTGGCGTTGTACGAAATCCTGTCCAGTCCGCAAGTACGTGATCCTCGAAACCCAATGTGTCGACGATGATCATGTACCGTTTGGCGAATCGAGTTCGGCCATCGAAATTTGCTACCTGACCGATAGCCCATGTTGGATCCCCGACAAGTCGATGATCTACCCAAAACGCAACGCCTTGATGAATCGATGAGTGATTCTGCTGAGTAGAATCAATAACGATCACTTTCGCCGTCCGCCCCTCACTGAGGGTCAGCGTGTGTGACCTCGCGTGCTGCTCAAGCTTTGCTAACGTCAGCGGGGTTCCATTAACTCGGATTTGAAATCCAGGATCGTGGATGAAGCGGGCTGCAAGAACGGTGATGATTTCTTCAAGGTCGGGCATTTTGCGATTGACTACAACCGACAACCTAGTGCCTTCACCCTCTCGCTCACTGAACTCCTCAGAGCGAACCACAAATGGACTCGGCCCTGATTCCGTACCCACGACAAATGTGCTGAGTATCCCATCTCGCCATGTTTCTACACGGTACTCATCCGCGAAACAGAGAAGTCCGTGGCGACCGACACCATTTCGGCCATAAGCTTTTCTGGCTTTAGCATCCTTCCCTTTAGGAAACTCCACTTTCCAGCTTTGATGCTTCAATCGGTTGTAGCGAAGCGTCATCCAACGCCGACTAAACTGTTTGGGCGTCATGCCATGACCATCGTCGATCACAGTCAAGGTGCCACCCAGTTCAGATGGAAGAAACAGCTCAACCAGACTTGCGCCTGCATCCCAAGCGTTCGCGACCAGCTCAGTAAGCGCCACCTGCGGTACATGGGCCACAGGCCCAAGCTCACGTAGAAGATAGTCCTCTTCAAACAAAGACAAACGACTAGATTCGTCGGACATGGACTTCCTCCTTGAAGTTGCATAGCGCGGTTTGGGCTGGTAAGGGCAGTTTGTGCTGCTGATGCTACCTCAACGAATGGTGATATGGGGAAGACTCGCACTCTCAGCGACCCAACTAACAATCCGGCGATTCAAGCTCCAATAAAGAGATATAGATGTGGAATCGAGAAGTGGAGCGCCTTGAAACCGACTATGATGTCTCGGAGCATTGCCTAACAGGACGTCAAACAGCGCATGAATCTCCAGGCCCTTGGCGACAAGCTTCAGCGCTACCGTATTCAGCTTCAGCGAACCGTTGACGAAGTCGCAGCTTTCACAGCAATCAACGTTGAGCGCCTGAGTAGTATCGAGAAAGGCGCGTTGGAGCCTACCGGAGACGAGGTACTCATCCTTGCCGACTACTATCGATGCGACTTCAAATTCTTTATATCTAACGAGCAGGTCGCCCCATTTGAGCAAACTGAAACGCTCTACCGGGCGCATGGCCGTGAGTTCTCGAAGGAAGATCGCTCTGCCATTCAAGAGTTTCTGTACCTCTGCGAAACCGAAGAATTTTTAACCCAAGAACTCCGTGGTACTGCCAGTACCTTTGCCTACATCCCACGGGGTAACTACTTCCTCGCTCATGCCGAGGGCGCGGCAAAGGCATTTCGCCGGCAAATGGGTCATACCGACCGAGAGGTGCCCCGAGACATCTACTCCGAGTTTCGCTCAGTCGGTGTGCATGTGTTCCGGCGAAAGCTAGACAACTCCAAAATCTCAGGCCTCTTTGTGATGCACCCCGTCGCTGGCAAATGCATTTTAGTTAACTACACCGAGGACGTTTACCGACAGCGATTCAGTGCAGCGCACGAGATGGCTCACTGCATTTTTGACAGTGAAGAAGGGGCAAGCGTAACCATCCCGGGAGACAAAGACATCCGGGAGGTGCGGGCGAATAGGTTCGCCTCCTGTTACCTCATGCCTCCAGAAACGCTCAGCTTGCTTCCTGACCCAACTACCTGGTCTGAAGAGGAAGCTCAAGGATGGGCTAATAAGTTTCGAGTGAGCTGTGACGCCTTGGGTATAGCCTTGAAGGCCGCGAAGCGAGCCGACATTGAAACCAGTCGACGAATCCGAGGTTACCGTGTTACTCGACAAGCCAAGATAGACCCCGAACTACCTGAGAGCCTCACCCTCCAGCAACGCGCGAGAAAAGTCGCTCTGCTCGAACGCGGGCTGTCCGACCATTACGTGAAGCTTTGCCTGGACGCACATAGCCAAGGCATTATCAGCCTCGGCAGGCTCGCCGAAGCTCTTCTCTGCGGCTATGGCGAACTGGCAGCACTTGCCTCTCTATATGGAAGGACAATACATGGCTATTGATCCATCGAAATTCCACAAGATCAATGTGGCCGACACCTGCTCGGTGTGGAACATTTTGTCTTCGCGCCGACTGTATGCGGCAGCTCAAGAAGCCAAGTGTGAGTTCTGCATGACTGGATTCGTTCTATACGAATGCCTGGTCAAGCCCCGCACAGCCGCCACCGAAGCAGACCTCGAGTTGAGAGAGCGCCTCAAGCAAGAGCAGACCAAGGGCAAATTCGCGTCCCATTCCTGCAGCATTGACGATCTCCAAGCCATCGCAGACCTTGAAAGCCGAAAAAAACTCGGAAAAGGCGAGCTGTCGTCAATCGCTTTCGCAAGCAGAATCCGCCAAGCCTTCATCACTGATGATCGCAAGGCCAGAGCTCTCTCCGAAAGCGTTGCTCAAGCGATAACCCAGACAACGCCACACATGCATTCCTGGCTCATTTTCACCAATGTCCTTACAGATGCAGATCACCAGGTGGTTTTATCTCAACATATCGAAATGGGTGGCTCGCTGGCCACGCATCTGGAGACAGCTTACGGTATGGCGCTGCAGTGCCGGCTGAACATCCATGCTTCCAACAAGACACCTGGTTTCGATGCCTTGCTTTGAAAAAGGCGTAGCGGGCCTGTGTACCATAAACAAGCACCGAGCCGGCAAGGCAAAACAGCTAAGATTTATCTAGCTCTCCTTAGAAAGTTTCCATGACCCAGCCGCTGTTCGACTTTGATCAGTACGTGAGCGCGGATAAGCTCAATATCAGGGATACGCCAGGAGGGAAAGTCATCTCCAAGTTGAAGAGTGGGGACAAGGTTCAGGTCTTCGAAAAGCTAAATGATTGGGTACGTACAAGCATCGACGGCCAACCCTCTAATTGGTTTTCGTCTAAAAACCTTTGCAGCGGGTCAAACTGCTACGTCGCTTACCAACCGAAACCATCGCCTCCGCCATTACAACCTGCCCGCAGGCAGACTCCAGAGTACGGATCCTTCTGTCCTTGTTCTTCTGGAGAAGTTTGTATCGGGCTAAGGGGCGGTCGGTACTGCATTACTTCAGGTGGCAACAAGCGTTACGGCGTTTGATACGATTAATCGCGACAGCACCCTTGTGGGCTTACCTATTGGTTGGGGTCAGCTGGGTGGAGGTATTTCCTCCGCTCGTTCAATAACTATAGGAAACCATTAGCGCTGCCACGTGGGCCGCGCTTGCGGCTAAATGATCGAAAGCAAGGACAGCCGATGACACCTAATCTGATGACATATTATCTGAGCCGCGACCGGGTTCTCAGCCTGATAAAAAATCAAGCAATTCCGTTCCACATCACTCAATCGCTTCTCGGACAACCTGTCTCAATGGCATCCGCCATACTGTCAAACGATGTTGGAGCTTACGTGCTGAAGGGCATTTCGGTTGGAGAGATCAAGACACTTCAAGAACTACAGATTGAAGGAAGGATCCGGCAAGGTGAGCTTTTTATATACAACGGACGCCTCACAGGAAAAGGGTTTGGATTCAACAACAAGACGCCCGCTCTCCAGCTGAATACAACACTTTCGTTCCCCCTTACTGACTTTAAACTGAGTATTGAGTTTTCGAAATCGGGATTGGTAAACGACACGGCGTACTCTCGTCTTTCGGGTGCAACTAACATCTTTGTGTTCGCCTACGTCACAGAGGTCTCTGACAAAAGCATCCGTGCCGTACCCATTGCTATTGGCGACCTCATTGACTCTGACATATCCATTCCATCCCTGCTTTCTTTTGGGGTTCCACTTCAGGCGGACGAAGTCGATCAATTCTCCACAATTGACCGAACGTGGACTCCAAACAAAGCCAAATTTGAATTGATGCGTACTATCCCAGAGAAGCGCGTCAAGGAATTGATATGCAACCTGCTTGAACAAGAATCTCAGAATGACTGGGGTGGCGAAGAATCAGACATCTTTACCTCCGGTCTCATGGTCGGCGGGAAACGAATGACTGGCGCCTTTTTGCTAAAAGGGCCCGCAAAATTCCATCCTATGACGCCCAAAGATTTGGGAAAGAATGGAGACCAGCTGTATCGCCTCTTCAACATACCAGCAGACGTTTACATTATTCAGCACTGTCACACCATCGAGCCGTCTGTGCGTGGTATGGCAGAAGCATTTGCGATAAGGAGAACATTGACTGCCCCATGCCGCCTCCTCTTTCTTGATGGCTGGGATACAGCTCGACTATTGAAGGCTCACGGTCAATGGCCTGATTCGTGATCCTCTGTCGAATGCCCATTGCGACCAACCACAACGTCGGCCTACAGCATTATATGCAGGCCTAGTCTGGGAGCGACCGCTGTCAGAGAGATCGCGTGCCATCTAGGATGCGCGGTTGCTCGACGAAATAACGCTCGCATAGCTCGCTTTGTCCGCGCTGAGCACACCGGCACGAATGGCGATTCCATGATCGGATACCGCCCTAATCACTACCCGTACGCAATATGTACTGGCACTATGATTACAATGCATTGTGTTCAGATTCCCTCGCGCGATATCGGGCGGGCTGGTAGACAGCCTCCGGGTTACGCTATACCGACAAGGATCGTGTTATGCCTAATGATACAGCTCCGCCCGCCGCGCCTTCTTTTGTAGTACCAGACCTCCCACCACCACCACCACCGTTGGAGTTAGACGGCAACCGTAGGGGGCTTCAAGCATATCTGGCACCCGGGGCTTCAGATTGGTCTCCGCTAAACGAGGATGCATTTACCATCCTCAAAGGCGCACCACCTACTGATCCTCTGCAGATCAGTTCGAATCGTTCATCTTTGTCAGACATGCTTACCGCAGCATTACAAATACCCAACCTAGGTTTTCTAGCAGGAAGCGGGACATCACTAGGCGCACCAGGTGGCCCAGGTATGGGAGACCTCTGGAAGCGGTCTATGTGTAAGACAGGAACTTGGACGCTTACGGAGTTGGCTGCTCAGGTGGCGGGAACGGTGCGTTATCACGAAACGCTCAGTCCGAACATTGAGCACTTCCTATCGCAGTGTGACGCTTACCTAGCTTTCAATGATGACGCCGCTGTGAGGGCATTTGTCAGCGATGTGAAGGCTATTATCTTGGATGCTTGTTCAGCCTTCCTTCGAGCCCCTAGCGCTGACATATCAGCTTATCGGCATTTACTTCAAAAGCTGGCCAGACGACGAGTCAGGGATCCTCGGCTCAAGGTGTTCACGACGAACTATGACATGTGCTTTGAAACAGCGGCGTCAGATCTCGGCATGATGGCAATCGATGGTTTCTCATACACTCGAAGACGCCGATTTGATGGTAGGCACTTTACCTACGATATCGTACGTCGAGAAGCTGAAGGCCACGAATTTGCTGAAGGTGTTTTCCAGCTCTTGAAGCTGCATGGATCAGTAAGCTGGAGCAGAGACGGTAAAGAAATCTACGAGGATGCGGCACCTAATCCAGCTAATGCGTGCCTGATTTATCCGGCAAAAGGAAAGTACCAGCAGGCATTTTTGCAGCCTCACCTTGAGCTTCTGTCACGCTACCTGGAGTTCCTTCGTCAGCCCAACAGCTGCCTTATCGTTGCTGGCTTCGGATTCAACGATGACCACCTCTCCGAACCGATTTTCTCTGCTATTCAATCTAACCCCAGCCTAAAGCTCATCCTGTGTGACTTCCAATGCATCACGCACCTGCACAACCGTGGATTCCATGGCTCAAGTGATTACTGGGGTAGATTCCACGACTTGGCCAAACGAGGCTTCGACATCCACTTCCTCAGTGGCTCGTTCAGTGACTTAGTCAGTCACATCCCGCACCTGCGCACCGCCTCGCCTGCGGAACAACTTGCCAACGCCGTGAAACGAATAGGAGGCCAGAGATCATGATATCGCTCGACGGCATTCTGGCTAGCAACCTAAAAATTGGGGTCGTCTCAAGCGTAAGTGCTCAGCTGGTAAAGACGAACCTTGCTCACGCAGGTAACGTGAGCGGCCAATATCTAGGGCACAACCGATACGGCAAGGGTGAGGTAGGCGAACTCGTATTGATCGAAGGTCAACAGGCCGTTTTGCTCGGGCGGATCACCGAAGTAACCCTTCCGGATAGAGACCGCACTGAGATATCCCAAGACTTTGCGGGGAGCCGTCAAATTGATGCCATCGGCTTCATTCGACTTTTAGGTTCAGTGAACCCGCAGTCCTTGCGAGTGACCGCTGGTGTGAGCTCATACCCACGTTTAGGTGACCGAGTTTACTCAGCACCAGGGGAATTTATCTCTCAAATCCCCTTGTTAACCTCGGCAGGAGTGGACGGAACGCCTCCAGAAATTTCGCTAAATCTCGGGCACGTTGCAGGCGATGGTGGTTTTCCAATCGCAGTCACCCCGGAGAAAATCTTTGGCAGACACTGTGCAATATTGGGATCAACAGGCGGCGGGAAAAGCTGGACGACCTCAAAGCTGATTGAAGAGTGTCGGCGTTTCGCTGCCAAAGTGGTTCTTATTGATGCAACTGGTGAATATCGATCTCTCGTAGGCGCAGACACGCTTCATTGTCATCTAGGCAGCCCAATTTACCGCGCTTCAGATTCGATAGAAGTTGCGATCCCTCCGACAAGCTTCACCGAAACTGATTTTATTGCGCTCTTCCAACCGTCCGGGAAAACTCAAGGGCCGAAACTCAGAGAGGCCATCAAGAGCTTGCGACTCGTAAGTCTCGCACCAGATTTATTTACTGATCGAATCGTATGGAAAGTTGACCAATCTCGGGCGACGTTCCGACAGGCCATGAACAGGGGTAACAATGCGAACCTTGTGGGTAATCCAAACCAGCCTTTCGATCCAAAATTCCTCGTCCGCCAGTTGATTCAGGAATGTTGTTACCCAACATCCTTCAACGACCCAGAAAGATTCGGCTCAGCCAACAATGAGATCTCTCACTGCTCATCCTTGATGACCCGCATCATGGGCGTTATGGAGTCTCAGTCGTTAAGCTGCGTGTTTAGCCCTCCACCCAACATCAGTAGCCTCGTAGAGCAACTGGAAACTTTCCTTGCTAGTGACAAAACGCTGTTCCGGATCTGCCTAAGCGCAGTAGGGTATGAATTCAACGCTCGAGAAGTGATTGCCAATGTTATTGGCCGGTTGCTCCTACAGCGCGCTAGAGCTGAAGCATTTCGATCAAAACCCCTAATCACCATTCTCGATGAAGCCCATAATTTTCTGGGTAAAACCATTGGTAGTGAAGATGATGTTCAGAATCTGGACGCCTTCGAGTTGATTGCCAAAGAGGGTCGGAAATACGGCCTGAATCTCTGCCTAGCAACTCAGCGCCCGCGTGACATAACCGAGGGTGTCTTGAGCCAGATGGGGACTTTACTTGTTCATCGATTAACCAATGATCGTGATCGAGAAGTGGTGGAGCGTGCCTGCGGCGAGATTGACCGGTCAGCAGCTGCTTTTCTGCCCAATCTAAAGCAGGGTGAAGTCGCCATGGTGGGAGTAGATTTCCCTATCCCAGTGACAATCCAGATCGGTCGTCCCATACAACCGCCGATTTCGGATGGGCCCAGTTTCCAAAGTTCCTGGGCCAAGCCTGAGGAAACTCAGTAAGAAGTATTCCGTCTGTTTAGCTTCCTGAAGTTACCGCAGAATGAGGGGCGTTGGGGGCCGCGCCTCTACTGCAGTAAGTGTGGAGACGAATGGTGCTGAATACTGAACAACCGCAGAAATTGCCGGAGGCTGGCACATCCATTACCCCTCTGGAACGTGACGAGGACGTACCTAGAGTTCACTGTGGTCAGTACCCAGAATCGGCCCTGACGTTCCGCTTTAATCACGTCTGAAGTCTGGATTAAATGTCCATCATCAAGGCGACCGTATTGGTCTATTCGGTTATGACCAAAGACAGCTCCGACGCCGGTGCGCGCCTTGATAAATGCTCGGCAGAGATAAGCAGTTACCGGCTCTTCAAAGCCTTGTGTTTGGGCCTTTATGACTCGCACAAGGTCAAAGTCGGTATCACGTTTTCTATGAAGATTCACATCTACAGTGTCCAGCATCATTGCGCTCCATTGGCTGCCTATATGGCATGACCTGGAATTCACCACGGAATCATCCGCGCTGATACCGTGCGGGAATCCTGATGAGTTTCAGTGTGTGCGAATCATGTTCGCGTGATAGATCAAGCGGAGGTCGCCGAGAACATCGCTGCTGAAGCCAGGTTGGTGAGAGCTGTGGTATTTGGAGCCGGTCTCTACCTCTAGCAGGCACACAACACACTCGTTTTGGTCTTCGCCAAGCGTCACCTTGGTCAGTCTCTCCATGCGCCAACCTTCTGTGCCATTCATGTGAGCGGGAGTGACTACTTGCACCTCGGTGATGATCGTCTCGTCGTCCTGAGCAATCAGCACTTGCTGCAGTCGAGGTTCGCTGTCGATCATCAGAACCGCCTCGGTGATTCGGCCCTCGTGCTTAGCCTGGATGGTGACGTGATACCAGTGAGAGCGAAGCACTCTTGAAACCTGGTGCCATTGGTACTGACCGGCACCAAACATGCCGGGCAGGCCGAGCATGTCGGCATCATGTGTTCTAAACATGGTATGTGCTGCGCCTTAAGGAGCTCCGATACGGAGCGCAGTTAGAAGAGGGAGAAAACGTCTTTCAGGCTTGCGGGTTGTTCATGGCCGGGGCCAATCAAAACGTAAATAGTGTTCCTAGTTTCGAAGACAAGACCATCGTGGAAACCTGTGCACATGCTTGAACGAACCCAATCGCCCCGTTCGAAACGGCCTTGGCTATCCTCGGCTACGTTGTGAGCAAACAGGATCATCGGGAGCTGGCCCGCCGCATTACATTTGAAGAGCTCGTCACGGGTGACTTCAATGCGAAATATTGTCCAGTCTCGAACCAAGCAGTAAGGCTTTCCGGGAAAGCGTTGGTTCACCAGAGCTCGCGCTTCAGAGCTGCTCGACAAGCCTTCCAGTGGTGTACGTGGCCCTTTCATGAAATCGGGTTCTTCGATGCTAGCCATAAGGCTTCCCCTCAGTAATTACCATCAAATTGACAATTCAATCCTCTCTGCCCGCCGTTCACGATGGTTGGGCTGATCCACTGCAGCGCTAAGCCCTAGTGGCCGTGGCGCGTGGACGGGCGTATTAAACCTCCACATAAGCCCGAAGGCAATCATAATGAACCTAATTGGGCGTGTTATGACGGATTAGGATGTGGCTTTATCCTCAAATTTGATTGGGGAAAACACCGATGGATGCGGCAGAAGCGCTGGCTGTCGTGGTTCGCGGGATTCGCATTGGCCAAGGTTTGTCCCAAGAGGACATCAACAACCTCGGTCGCTCTCATTTCAGCCGAATAGAGCGCGGAGAAGTCAGTATTGGACTCGACGTCCTGGTAAGGCTCGCCGGGATCCTAGACCTAGACCCGGCTACGCTCCTGCTAATGGCGACCGCCATGCAAAATCACGAGTCATTCAAGGACGCGCAAAAACGCGTTACGAAGCAACTGGCAAGAATTAGAAAGGCAGGAATTGATCTTGAAATCGAGTCGCAGGCTCGGGTTGGGAAGCCACGTCCTGGTCGGCCAGTTCGTCCTAATGCGGCTATAAATAAATTTGAGGCAAATCGATTGAAGCAGTGGGGTATGTCTGTTGTTGAGATCGCGGAGAGGTTGGGGCTTTCTGAAGCGACTATTCGTAGGTATTTGAAAACAACCAAGCCCGAACAGCCGTGATTTTTGAATGACCACCACCAGGCTTAACATGTCCCAAGAAGGTTTGTTGTGGAAGACTGCTCTCGAACACCTTGGCCCCACAGAGCTACATCAGGTTGTTGTCGGCTCATGGTTAAAAGCTAGGCCTCCCGCTCGGCCAGCAGTCGAGTACCTGGATACCGACCACGTTGGCAATGACGTGCTGAATATTCTGAGAGTTGCCCAAGCAACTGTAGGTGCGGTAGTGCCTTATCGGCCGCTTGAGTCAAACAGGATCGCGATCTATTCCGCGCATGCCGAGCATCTTGCCGACAAGTTGTTGCGTGTCATACCTGTCGAAAAGCTGCCGCCCTGCTTGAAGGGTGCCAGGCTTGAGGTTGATCTGGGAATGTAGGTCGGAGCACCGGGCGACTCAAACATGCCTCCAGAAGATACGCTGGAACAGCCATCCTAGTAGAATTTGTCGAGCGAAGTGCCGACCCTTTGAGATGTTTTATGAACTCAGACTTAACTGAAGAAGAAATGCGCCGTGCCCTGTTCGGTACGTCTCAGCCTGAAGTGCAGGTTTCTGCTCCACCAATGCAGGAGGCGGTACAAGAGGGTGTGTTCACGAAGCCGATTGTCGCTTCAGCAGCCAAGAATAAAGTAGCGAAAGCATTTACGCCTAGGCTGAGGGTGACGCTCCGGGTTGGGAACGAGTTTGAGGGGAAAATGATCGAGTTGGTTCACGAGGCTGATACGTTGAGTTCGCTGCTGGCTGAGCAAG
>NZ_JACHCY010000025.1:0-35655 GCF_014200835.1 Pseudomonas sp. JAI115 | reverse complement strand
TCGCCCCGGGACGACAAGTCGCCCCAGTGCTCAACCGGGCGCGTGTGCGCGCTGGCATCGCCTTAAATGGTCGAAACAGTGAGTCCGTCGGGTGCCTTCGGTGAAGGCATGCGTTTTGAGATTCTCGGGGTGTCTGGAAGACACAGGGGCGGTTCCAACAAGAAGCGATATGGCACCCTAAGCGTTCGTTTTTTTCCGAATTCTGCGGGTTTCCCATACTTGTCGGGATTGAAAAATATGTGAACTATGGTTTACAGTTGCTTCATGCACACACTTATCCAAACCGAGATGTACAGCAAATGGTTTGCCGCGCTTCGGGATGCGAGGGCGCAGGCACGTATCAATATTCGATTGCGTCGAGTTGAGCTGGGTGTGCTGGGTGACTGCAAGCCGGTGGGCGAAGGCGTGTCGGAACTGAGGATTGATCATGGTCCCGGTTACCGTGTGTACTTCATCCAGCGGGGCTATGAGGTTATTGTCTTGCTGGCTGGCGGTGACAAGTCCACTCAAGCAAAAGACATTCGAAACGCCATCAAGCTGGCCCGAGAACTTTAGGAGCGTGTCATGACAGCAAACAAACTGACTAAATGGGATGTTGTGGACCATTTGAAAACAGAGGAAGACATGGCGCTCTACCTGGAGGCTTGTCTTGAAGAGAACGATCCGGCTTTGTTGGCTGCCAGCTTGGGTGATATAGCCCGCGCTCGCGGTATGGCCCAACTGGCGCGTGATACAGGTCTGACCCGTGAAGGGCTTTACAAAGCACTGTCCGGCGCTGGTAACCCGAGCCTCGCGACCATCATGAAAGTCATGGGGGCGTTGGGCGTGAAGCTGCATGCCGAATTTAAGCCAGCCCATGCCGGATAATTCGTTGACCAGGTCCGCGACCGTATGAGCGGGCAACAAAAAAAATCGGATAGCGGGCTTTTTGGGGTGTTTTTGGGCGCCATGCATTTTCGCTGCCTGGCGTGATTTTTCAGTGCAGGAATTTGAAATCCGAAATTTCAAGACAAAACCGCTATAAGCCCCGCCTGACGTGGGTTTCAGCCGTTCTTTATTCGGCGGCCAGCAGCGTATTTCTCGTGATTGAAATGACCAGGTCATTTTTGGAAAACACGCCGAAACGGCGTTTTCCGATTTTCGATCGCTCTAGTCCGGGCCTCTTCTGATTTTGCCCCTAAGGCTGCCTGTGCTGCGTTCTGTGCAATGTTTTTGCAAAAAACTGAAAAACCTTTCAAAAATTGAAAAACGTGTTTCTGCCCCAAGGCCCGCAGCCGGCTTGGTCGCGAGGGGTGTTTTCATCACCTAAAACTTTTCCAAAAATTTGCACACAGACCCCGTCGGCGGGAGGGGGAAAAGTGCTTTTTCTCTGGCGTTTTTATTTTCATGCGGATTTTCTATCGAGATCAGAAGAGGGGGGAAGTAGTGGAAATATAAAGGCGTTGTATTGTTTTTTTACACATCCATTTTTGTGTCGCTGCTGCGGAGGGCTAGAGTTTGCGGCCCGAACTTAGGATGGATTCTGATATGGCAAAGCCTGCCGCTCGTGTCACTGATACCACCGCTTGCCCGCTGCCCGGCCATGGCAAAAATCCAATTGTCACCGGCTCTGCAGATGTTTTTTTTGATGGTCTGGCGGCTGCCAGAAAAGGAGACCGCAGTGAATGCGGAAGCGCATTGGACGGAAACGTCTCTGCAACCGTTTTCATTAATGGAATGAATGCGGCGCTGGTTGGCAGTACAGGAACGCACGGTAATGAAGTCACGGCGGGCTCCAGCACCATAATCATCGGCGACAGTCACACTCCAGCACCTTTCATACCTCCGTTGCCAATGACCATTCCTAAGGTATTTGGCCAATCGTTCGCCGTCAGCGACAGTGAAACGGGTAAGCCATTAGCATTTCGATCCTTTACCGCCACCGTGGATGGAGTGCGGACAATGGGCGTAACTGACGCAAATGGGATTGCCCATGTGAAGAGCGTTGCGCCCGGGGCAAAAATCTCAATTCACGTTAAATTCAACTCACCTGTTCGTTCCCTGGATGAACTTTCGGAGGACGTTGAATGAGTTCAAAATTCGCGACACAAGCTATTGCGCAAGAGGTAAAGCTGGGCGAGTTTATGTGCCCGATTCCAATCACGGTGAATGATCGCGCTGCCACACGTGAGACCATCATTGAAAGGTTAAGATCCTTAGGTGTCACCTTCACAGAACGTTCTGAGTGGGGTGCCATGAAGGGTAAGCCGGATATGGTGAAGGACTGGGATTACACCATGATCGCTTTGCACCATGCCGGACGCTCGTACGAATGCAGTCCCGGTGGCGTGAAGCAGATGCAGGGAGTTCAAGCCCACCACCTAAAAAACAAGTTCGATGACATCGGCTATCACTACGGGATTGCCTGTGACGGCACAGTCCTGGAGGGACGAGATATTCGGTTGAAAGCTTCAAGCGTCAAACTGTTCAATGAGGGGGTCGTTGGCATTGTGCTTTTGGAGAATTTAACCACTGCAGAAGAGGGCGGTGACATTGTGGCTAAGGGGCGCGAAGCGCTGGAAACATTTGGGTACAGCACGACCAATGTCATTCCTGCCGCCCAGATCGACGCCCTACTCGATTTGGTGGACGCGTTGAAAAGCGTTTTTGTGATTGAGCGGTTTGGTGGTCATCGAGAGTTTCCAGGACAAGATCGAGAAGGAAAAATTTGTCCTGGCAACATTGGCATGGAGCTTGTGAGAAATATTCGCACCAAAACTCAGTTGCTACCGCCGCCCAAACCGGAGGCTGAATGAAGATTCTTCTGCTGGTAGGCCTACTCGCGCTGATTGGCGTTTTAAACGTCGGGTATTACAACGAGGTCTCGGACGGTGAGGTCAATACGATTTTTTTTATTAAAAAATCACCGACGTTGAGAATGCATTTTTTTAACATCCATGCGAACGACGGTGATTACAGAAAGGTTGAAAGCCTTTCAGATGAATACCGGCAGGACATTATTGACTATTGCAAATACCGCCTCGGCATCGAGACAGAGGTGAAAAACCAAGCTGATGTCGAGATGTGCGCGAGAATGTAATTCGGATGTTTCGCGGCTTTAGCCGTCCTTGACTCCCCATCGTGGCGGCCTTTTTTTTCCACATCGCATTTAGAAAACTGCTCCGCAGCTTCCTCTTTCGAAAAAGTTCATCGCTGCAGGGATCCGCAGGCTTTTTCCGCCCCCTATTCTTCGGTGCCGCGCCCAGCCTAGGGCGGTTTGAGCTAGATGCAGAAGTGCAGAAAAAGCGACACATTTAGCCCGCAGGCGAGGTGGGGGGATGACTGCGCGCGCCTAGCGGGGAATGCGGTATTTCAAGGAAGTAGATATGGAATTAAGAACACTGCTTGTGGCTAGCGTTTTGGGAATGATGATCCTGACGATCACATTTTTGATGAGGAACTGAGGATTGCCGACAGATTTTGAGACAAATATGTCGGTCGATTTTATGAAACCCCACTATGGTCTAGACGTTCGGTTTCATGCGTTATTTCAGCCCGCTTTGTCTGTTCCCCAGTAGAGCGGGCTTTTTTTAAGCCGTAATCGGCTTGAGCTTCCCCCCTAGTTGCAGTGCCTTTGCCGCATTCCCGGCAAACTCCCCCGCGTTATCCGCCACCGGCGACGGCCCATGTTTGTGCGCCGCGATCTGCGTGTTCATCTGCTCGAGCACGTCAATCACATCACACAGCACCTGCAGCACGTTGACGCCTTTCGAGCCGATCCAAGTCTTGGGCGCGATCAGCTGCTGGCTGACGCTCGCCACACTTTTGCGCAGGCCCTGGATCTGCTCTTGCAGATCGGCGCCGATGGTGGCGTTGTAGGTTTGCCCGGTCACCAGGTTCAGGTCGCGGCCGCTGGCCAAATGCAAATCGTCCACGCTGGCCAGGCTCGAGGATCCGCCGGACAGCAATTTCAGCGCGCCCAGCGCTTCCAGGGTTTTACTGCCTCCCACCGACTCGCTGCTGTGGTCGTCGACGCTGATGGTGCTGCTTTGGTAGCGTTCCTGATTGTCCAGGGCTTCGACGTCGCGCTCGCTGGCCCGATCAGTGATTTTCGCGTCGGTCTGCCGCGTCCAGTTACCTTCGGCATCGGCGCGCTGTTGCACGGCGGCGCTGTGCTGCCAGAGCAGGTCGCCCTTGGGCACCTGGGGCAGGCTCAGACCGTGCGGCAGGATCTGCGACACAAAGGGTTTGCTCGGCAGGCCATAAGCAAAATTCACCACCACCGTGGTGCCCTCCCCCGGAAAACCAAAAAAGCCCATTTCATCACCACCGCCCGGCACCGGCAGCGGCACGCCGAGCAGTGTCGGCAACGCCGGATCCGGCTCGCCGTTTTCGTCCAGCACCTGCAGGTCGGCGGCATAACGTGGACGAAAATCATCACACAGGCCGCTGTCCGCCGGCGCATCGGCGATGCCGATAATCTGGGCAAAACGTGGCAGGTGATAGTTGCCGGTCAGTTCCGGAAAGCGGCGTTCAACGATGCGGATTACGGCTTGTTCCATTGCAGGCTCATCTCGGTACCGGCCAGCGTCACCGAGGTGATGCGTTCGCCGTGGTTGAAGGTGGCCCCCGGGCGCAGCCCGGGGATGGCGGCGACGGTCGCACGCTGGTTGCCCTGATAGTTGTTCAGCAGCTCGACCGGCAGCTGCAGAGGCGCTTTGTGGCCCCAGAAGCTGTCGGCCCAGCTGCCGGCGTAGACTTCGCCGTCGCCCTGCTGATGCCAGATAAAGTCCGGAATGCTGAACACCTGAGCCAGGCTGTCCATGGCCTGAATGCCGGCGGCCAGCGAATAGAAATACGGCGCTTTGGTCTTGGCGTAAGCCACGTCCGGCACCCGAAAACGCAAGCCGGTGTGCTGACTGATGGCCAGCAGCACTTCGCTCAACGTGACGTGACGCAAACCCAGGGGCAGCGGTTGCATCAGCACCGCCGCCACCTCGCGACAGAACAGCACCTGTTCCTGGGCGTTGGAGGCCGTGCAGCGTTCGACGTAACCAATGAAATGGCGCTGCAGCGGCGTATCGTTGTAGCCGATGTCGAGGGTGACCAGGCCGTGCAGAGGCTGCTCGGCCCTGACCACAAAACTGGCCCGGCCGGGCGTGCGCAGATCCAGGCGCACTTCTTCGCTGACCAGCTCGACCGGCTGACCGTTGACGGTCAACACTTTGTGCAGCTTCATGGCGTCGGCTCCAGATAGGCATCCACTTTTTTAAGCAACCTTTCAAAGCTGGTCAGTTCCGGCGCGTCAGGTTTGCCGTCGCCATCGGCAACGGCGTCACCGGTGCCGGCCTGTTGCGTGACCTTGTTGCCCGCCCGGCGATTTTGCACACGCTCGGGGTTGGAGAGCTTTTCGCTGAGGGTGAACTGCACCCGCCAGGCGGCCAGGTTGTCGTCCTCGCGGGAACTGAGGGTGTCGCTGAACTGCACCTGGCGCACGCCGAAGGCTTCAGCGGTGTTGTTGACCAGGCGGTAGGTCTTGAGCTGGCCACCGCCGGCGGTGGCTTCGGCCAGGCGCATCAGCTCGGTCAGGTGCTGGCTGTCGCGGTAAGGAATGAGCAGCGAAACGGTCAGCGATTTGGGCTTGAAACCGGTGTGTGCGGTGTCGGTGTTGCTGGTCTGCCCGGACAGATCCTTGCTTTCAATGCGCAGATTGGCGGTAACTTTCAGCGACTTGCCGTTGACCTTGTGACCATCGAGCAGCAACGTCATAAGCCCACCAGCTCCTGAACGAACGACAGGCCCGCCGGCGGGCCGACCAGCAGCAGTCCGGCGCACAATACCCATTCATGGCCCGGCGGCGGCACGGCGAGCAACTGGCGGCGCAGTTCGGCGCCGCTGCCCGTCTCGAGCAGGCGGGTGACCATGGTGGTGTCGGTACCTGCGTTGGCCAGCTGGGCTTTCAGGGCGTTGAGCTGGCCGTTGCGCCGCTCGCTTTGCGCCGCCTTGCGTTGGGCCAGCCCCGCCAGATCAGCCAGCGGCGAGCTGTCGGCCGCGTAACCCTCGAGCATCGCCAGTTGTCCGGACAGTGCCTGGCCGGCGGCCTTGGTCAGGGTGCAACGCTCCAGCGGCAGGCTGCCCCAACCGGGCAGCGTATTGGCGATCGGCAATTGCCATTTTTCCGCTTCCAGGCGCGAGAGGTGCCGGGCGCGGTTTTCCGCGCGCTGCAGCTCCGGTACCGGCAGCAATGCATTAAAACGGCCCAGACTGTCGGCCAGTTGTTCAAAGCGCGTGGCCAGAAACAGGATCACCAGCGCTTGCGGTGCTTCGGCGAGCCGCGCCTGGGCTGAGCTGTCGAGCAGCCGATCGCCGAGCAACTGCACCAGGTTCGGTGCCGACAGAAAGCGCTGATAACCGCTGCCCTGACCGACGCCGGGCTGAAATGGGGTCACCGCCAGGCACGCCGGGGCCTGACCCAGTTGCGCCGACAACGCCGCGCGCCCGGCCTGAGCCGCCCCACTGGCCGCAGCCCCCACCGGCCCCGGGGCGGTGCTGGCCAGCCCTTCCAGTTTGCCCAGGCGTTGCGCGGTGTTGGCCAGCTCACTGCCGGCCAGTTGTTTGGCACTGTCGAGGCTGTCCATCCACTGCGTGGACTGGGCGGGCCAGCGCAGGGTGACCGGTGCCCAGTTCATGCCGGCGGCCTCCATTCGATCTGTTTCATGGCGGCCAGATCCTGTTCGGCCAAGGTCTGGGCCAGTTCGGCTTTCAGCTGTTCGGCGCGCTGCAGGGCTTGTTGCTTGAACTTCACCAGATCCTGGCCCACGGTCTGCAACTGGTTGGTGCTGTGCTCGATCAGGGCCTTGTGGCCTGACGAATTACGGCACGCACACAGGCCGTCCAGACCACTTTGAATCATGGCGGTCAGGTTGACCTGGTCTTCCAGCGTGCTGTCGTAACGATAGGGTTTGCCCAGGGCCTTGGAGCTGAAGCCGCCGGCGATGAATGCCGCGCAGCCCTCGTTGATTAGGGCCAGTTTGACCACGTGCAGCTTGGCCAACTGGGTCGGCAGGTCATCGACCCAGCGACCTTTCTTCCACTGCTGATCCGGTTCCGGCCGCTGGGTGGTGTAGCCGTTGGGGATCGGCCCGATGCCGGTCAGGGTCAACGGCTGACGGGTCTGGGTGTCGTAGACCACCAGGCCGTTGAAATAGTCCACCAGTTGCCAGGCCTTGCCGTTCCAGCAGGCGGCTTTGAGTGGCGGAATCTCTGCCGGCGGTGGGGTTTGCACACAGCCGGCCGGAATCAGAAAAACGCCAGGCTCGAGCGGCGATTCTTCGGCCTCGACCTGTCCGACGTACAGGCCCTGGGCATTGGTTTGATAAACGGTTTTGCTCATGGATGACCTCAGTATTTGATGCAGATCAGCAGCGCTTCGTTGAGGGGGCGCGCTTCGTTGCCGCCGTCCGGATAAACCGTGACCGGGTGGGCATGGCCGCCGCCACCGTAGATATTCAGGCCGTGGGTGTGGTTGCCTTCGCCACCAATGCCGATGGCGTGACTGTGGGGATTGGCGGTATGGGCAAAATCACGCCAGACCACTCCGCCGGAGTTGGAACCCATGACCGAGCCGGCCTTCTCGCCAGTGAAGTTGATCCCTTGCCCACCCATCAACACTTTGGTGGTGATCCCGGCACCGGCCTCGGAAGCCCAGGCGGAGTGGCTGTGCCAGCCGCCGGCGTCGATATGGCCGCCATGCGCATGGTGGCCTGCCTCGCCGCTCACCGCGCCGTGAGCATGCGCGGCGTTCTGACTGGGCTGATGCGAACCCAAGGCTCGGCCCGTATCGATGCCACGGCCATCATCCCAGGCGCGAATGAACAGCCCCCGGCTGTCACCGATGTTGAAGGTGGTGTGCCCGTCGCCGGCGCCGTAACGTGTGCCCAGTACCGCAAACAGGCGGGCATAGGCTGTGCGCGAGACATTGGCGCCGTTGCGCTTGAGCCAGCCGGGTGGTGCGTGAGGGGTATCAAACGCGGCAATCATGCCCACCAGCGGATCGTGGATCTGCTGCTCCAGGTTGTTCAGGGCGGCGGTCGTGGCCAGGATCTGGCTGCTGTTGGTTTTCGGGTCGTCGCTTTTGGCGTTGGGCAGGTTGCCCAGCTCCACGTCGTCCTTGGTGGTACCGCGTGCGCGCAGTTTCGGATAGTCGCCGTCGCGAAAGGCCAGGGCCTGAATCACCGGCTCGGTCATCGGTACCGTGACCCGTAGATCGATAATGCTGGATTCGCCGACGTTGCCCAGCGGCACGCAGTAATGGCGTTGGCCGCTGGCATCGGTGTAATCCGCCCAGTCACCACTGCGCGTGGTGAACGAGGCCACGCGGTCATTCAGATCACGCTCCAGGCAAACGTCCAGGCAGACGTTGCCGGCCTGCAGAACGGTGACCGGGAACGGTTGGGTGAGGTTGACGCGGATGCCTTCGACATACCCTGTGCCCGGCGTGAGCCAGAAATGGCTACCGTCATACGTCATGGCAAAGCCCTGTCCTAAAAAACAGGCGCGCCCAAACAGGTCGCGGTTGCTTTGACGTTCGCGCTCATCGATGCCGGCCAGGCGCACCGTGAAGTCGTGCTGCCAGGTGCTGGCATCGATGGTGACGCCTGTCAGCGCCTGGGCGCCGTCATAGGCCACCAGAAAGTTGCGGGTCAGGTTGTTGCCGATCTGCAGCGGCGGGATGTTTTTGCGTTTCTGCTGCAGCGGGACATGGGACACCGCGAACAGCACGCCGTCTTCGTCTTCAAGGCCGACCCAGTTGAAATCCCAGTCGCCGATGTCGGAGCCGAGCTGGGCGCTGTACACCACCTGATTGGGATTGACGAAGCCGGCGTTCTCTTTAGGGATGGCGTAGACGTAGACAATGTGCGCCGCTTCCGGTTTGCCGGCGGCGTGATCGACCGGCGTCTGCGGATCAAGGCCGGGCACGTTGGCAAAGATGAACCGGCTGACCAGCAGCGGTTGCTGCTGGCCTTGTTTTTGGGCGATCTGACGTTCGCCGGCGAGGGTGATAATGGCGCTCATGGGGCGCACTCCTAGAGACGGGCGACCAGCGTCTGCTGGTCGTCGTTGAAATCGACCAGGGCGAGCTGCACCGCCACTGGGGTAAAGGTCACAAAGTCATAACGCCGGCAGGTGCGCCCGTACTGACGAATCAGCACGCGTAGCAGTTCGGGGTTGGCCGAGAGCTGCGAATCGCTGAGCTTGAGCAGCACCACGTCCCAATCGCGCCCGGGCAGGCGCTCCTCGATCTCGACGTAACCCACGCCCAGGCGCTTGAGAATGCGCACCAGGCCGGCGGTAGAACCGGCGTCGACCGAGTTGATGAAGGCGTAGGCCACGCGCAGGCGGTAGAGGCTTTCCGGCTCGCCGCGAAAGCGGCTGATGTCGCGCTGCCAGGCCAGCAGATCCAGAATCACCAGGTGGCATTTGTGCGCATCCATCTGCTGCAGCGGCCACTGCAGCCAGTCGGCCACATTGGCCCACCAGGCCTGCGCGGCAGCACTGAGCCGGGTCAGCTGTGGCCCGCTCAACCAGAACGGCAACTTAATCGGCGGCATCAAGCTTGACCTCCAGGCGCTGCAGGCGCGGAATGTTCAATTCAGAGAGGATGTCGCTGTTGGCAAAGCGCAGTGATTCGATGCGCGGGAACTGCGCGTGCAGTTCCTCGCCCAGGCGTGAGAAGGAGAACCGCGACTGCGGCGCCGTCAGCGTCGGCTGGTAGTCGCTGGCCGTGCTTTCGCGAAAGGCGGCGCGGATGAACTGCTCGACCTCGAGCAGCAGGCGATCGCGCTGTTCGCTGCTCAGGTTCGCCCGGGGCCAGAGCGACAGGATCACGTCGTGGCGGGTTTCGGGCATGACCCAGACCAGCAGGTCATCGCCGTGGCCGTGGTGGCCCTCATCACGAATGTGCGCATTGATCCGGGCCAGATACTCTTCAGCCGGCACGCCGGCATCGAACAGCACATAGGCATTGGCGCTGCCCGGGCCACGTGGCGCGCCGTGCTCGAAAAACACACCGTCCGGACGCACGCCCGGGAAGCTGGCAATCATGGCCCGGTACACCGCGTCGGTGTGGTACTGGTTGACCGCCGAAAACTGGTTGCGGGTGCGCAGGCGCAGCTGGTCGTTGGGTTCGCGATCCGCGCCCGGGGCGGTCAGCCAGTGTTCGGCATTGACCACCTGGACGATACCCGGCAGCGGCTCGGGCAAAATGGCGTAATAACCCGGGGCCAGGTTGTAGCCGCTGCCGGCCTCGAGCGCTTCCACGGCGATGGCCAGCTGCGTCTGCCCGTCGGCAAAACTGGCCGCTGCCGTGGTTTTCAGCTCGTACACGTGGCCATTGATCGCGGCCGACTGCACGCGGGTGCCGGCGTCGACCACCAGCTCGCCGGCGGCCGAGGCGCGGGTAAACAGCAGTTCGCCCTGGGCCTTGGTGGCTTTCTTGCGCTCGACGTTGACCGCCCAGGCGAGCATGTCCAGCCAGCCGTCGACGGCGGTTTTGACAAAGAAGTTGGGCAGCACGGTGTGAATCAGCAGCTCGATCAGCCACATGACCGGCTTGGTCACCAGGGCGGTGACGATGCGCCAGAATGGCGAATAGGCGCTGGTGTTGCTGAGCAGGCTGCCCTGGGCGGCGACCTCCTGTTCCCAGGCCTTTTTCAGTTCCGCCTCGCTGGTCGGAATGCCGGCCTCGCGCAGCGCGGCCTTGAAATCCATGTCGGTGCGTTCGGTTCGCAGGGTCACAGGCTCACCATGAGCTGGCCATAGTTCACGGTGGTCGCGGTGACCACGTAGTGGCCGGCCGGCTCCAGGGCCTGAATGCGCACGGTGCCGGGCACCAGACGCACGTCGGCCTCGATCAGCAGCTCCAGCTGCTGGATGCCGTCGCGCTGGCGGAGCCGATCGCGCTCGGCGACCAGGGTCACCAGCAGGCCGCTGTCGCGGATCATGTGCGCGATGTCCTGGGCGATGCTGGCCCGGCCCTCGATCAGCAGCGGTTGCCGCGCGGCATCGAGCACCAGGTCGTTATGGGCAATCAAAAGATCGGTGTAATCGTTCATAAGGTCAGCCTGCCATGTCCATCAGCCCTTGCAGCTCGTGGCTGGTCAGGGGCTTGCTGGTGTAGATGTTGAGGTTTTCCACTTGTTTACCGTTGTGCTGGGTGTTGGTGTTCTGGATGCTGGTCAACAGGCCGCCGGGCGGCACTGCGGTGGCGCGCGAGGGCGATAGCGAGGGAATCGCCGCGTTGATGGTCTGCTGGGCGCGTTGCGCGGCTTCCAGGCTCGCCAGATCCGGCCCGGCCGGCAGCGCGCCGAACTGCGCCTTGATGTCGACGCCGGGGATCTTGTTCAGCAGCGCGATCAGGCCGTTGATGGCCGAATGAAAAATTGCCACGATCCCATCCCACGCGGCCTTGGCCATGCCGGACCAGCCGCCCATGGAGTCGAACCAGGCCGACAGTGCCGAGAGCTGTTCTGAAACCCAGACAAAGGCGGCGGAGTTGAGCAGCGCGCCTGTCCATTCGTCCCAGTAGACGATCGCGGCGGCAATCACCGCGACCAGCGCAAGAATGCCGGCGACAATCCACGTCACCGGGTTGGCCCACAGCGCCGCGTTGACCAGCCAGATCGCCGCCTGCCAGAGCAGCAGGCCGCCCTTGACCAGACCCGTCCACAGCAACAGGCTGGCAAGGCCTGCGACATACAGGCCAATCATCACGCTGTGCGCAAGAAAGGCCGCGATGCTGCGCCAGGCCACCATCGTCAGCAGTTTCCACAGCATAACCACCGGCACCACGGCGGTTTTCCAGACGCCGAACATCAAGGTCAACAGCGCGGTGCCGGCCGTCAGGGCCATCACGGCCAGCACGCTCATGCCGATCGTACGGGTCAGGTGGGGAAACAGGGTTGTCCAGCGCGTCAGCGACGCACCGCCTTCGGCCAGACGCTCGATGATCGGGTTGAGGGTCGGCAGCAGCTTTTGCCCGAACGAGATGCGCACGGCCATGATCGCGCTGTCGAAGCGCTCCCACGGGTCGGCGATGTCCAGGGCCATCTGTTTGGCCTTGTCCAGGCCTTTGACGTTGTTCAGTTCGTCGATGTTGCTCTTCAACTGGGCGGTCTTGGGCAGCAGTTGGGTAATCAGACCCATGGCCTGCTTGCCGCCGAAGGCTTTTTGAATCTTGTCGGTTTTGGCTGCGTCCAGTTCGCCGAACTTGCCATGGAGCTTGTCCAGGATGTCGACCATCGGCAGCAGCCGGCCCTGACTGTCGGTAAAGGACAGACCGAGTTTTTGCTGTGCACCGTAGGCACCGGCCAAAAACGCCTTGTACTTGGTGCCGGCCTCACTGCCGCTCATGGTCGCCTGCAGGTTGCCGAGAATGGCGAACTGTTCACTGGCGGTGGCGCCCGCCGAAGTTGCACTGGCGCCCAAGGCCGAAAACGCCCCACTCATGCCCTGGCCGGTGGTCTTGAACATTTGTACCGCCGTGGCGGTCTGGCCGGTCAGTTGCTCGACCCATTGCGCCTTGCCCATGCTGTCGGCCTGTTTCTGGAAAATGCCGTACATGGTGCCGACGTAGTTGGTGATGGTGCCGGCATCGGCCTTGGTGGCCTTGGCCAGCAGGTTGGAGGATTCGGTAAAGGCGGCGAGCTGGGTGCCGGACAGGCCGGCAATGGCGCTCTGAATGTCGTAGGCAGAACGCACGAACGCCGTGGCATTTTCGCCGTAGGCAATGCTGAACTGCAGGGATTTTTTGTTGAGCAGATCCAGTGCATCGGCGGTGACGCCCAAGCTCTTGACCTCACCCAGCGCGGCTTCCTGGCCCAGTGCCGGGGCCAGGGCGGATTTGAGCGCAAAGGCCGAACCGATCAGCCCGCCGATGCCCACGCCCATCTGTTTGATGCCCTGGCTGCCCTGCTGGCCGATCTGGGCAAAGCTTTGATTGACCCGACCCAGTGGCTGGGTCACGCGATCGACCAGGCTCAGCACGAAATCCAGCTTGCTGGTGGCCTTGGCGCTCATGCGAACGCCTCACTGGCCATATCAGGTAACGATTTAGCGATGGACATCGTCCGGCAAGCTGGTAAAAACACGACCCCCACGAGGGGCCAACCGCTTCGAAGCCACGTTCGAATGAAGATTGAAGACATGTACACCGCTTTCAAATGGATCACTTTGGCTACGCTCGCACTGTTTGTGGGGGGCTGTGGCGTCTGGGACGAGGTGAACGACGTGCATCCTTACCTGCAAGCCGGCCACGGTCTGGGCGCCGGCGATATCCGCGTCAAGGCGCTGCCACTGGCGAAAGTGGATTCAACAGGTATTGATGCGGTGACCGTGTTTGTGTATGACGACCAACGCCCGGAGAACCATTTCTCGTTCACCCTGGAGCGTGTCAACGTCCGCCCCGGTTACTCCGTGGAGGAGTTCTATAACGCCGATAAAAAGCTGCTGGTGTCGGCCGAATGGGACGGGCGCGGTTACGTCGAATCCACCAAAATGACCACTCATGTTCAATTCGCCATCGAAGAAATCAGCGAAGAACACGCACTGATTCGTCTATCGGCCCGTCTGGTGAACCCTTCCTTCGGCTCTTTTCTGAACTTGCCTCCGATGGCCGTGAAAATCGTTGGCCCCGACCTCGAGGCACTGGTTAAAAAGTCCTGATACGGCAATCTCACGGTTTTTCCCTTTTGCCCGGCACGCTGTCCGGGCTTTTTTTTGCAAGGCCATTTTGACGAAATTGAAAGCGCTCCATCGCCGCCGCTAAATACGTGGTACCGAATCCTGCAAACGGATCCAGAATCACCGTCGCGTTGACAGATTTTGACAATGTCGCGCATCAACTGGGTGCGCTTGCCGGTTATATGGAATTTGTCGGCTTTCAGCTTGGTGTTCGGGTGTTTGTTTTTTTGTTTTCAACATTTGTAAAAAAAAATGATTCAAATGCACCAGTAAATGCACTAGAAATTAACCATTGCTATGTAATTAACTAATATTGATATAAAATATATATATAAATAACATTGAACGTTTTTGTAACGCAGGCTTTACTCCGATTTAAGGAAGACAAGTTTTTCATAGAGAAAAAGAACAAAAAATCAATCTGGAGAATGCGATGCATACCGAAGCCCATTTCGTGCTGGAAGATGTCTTAGTGGCTTGCAAAACCCTCAATGCTTTCGGCGATCTAGCCGCTAAAAATCTTGAAAATCATCACCCTATCGACCTCACCGATGAGGAAAGGGATCATCTAAACCGCGCTTTCAAACTGATGCAGATGTCGCTGGATTGTGTTTCTCCATTGATCAAACCTTCAGGCGTTTCACTCAGCAGGGTTGGGTAATACATCGCTGTTTCCTTGATTTTTGTCCCTTTAAGCCCGGCCCCTCCATCCCGGGCTTTTTTACGTCTGCTGTTTAGCCTTTCAAGGCCTTCGCAATGCCGTTGGCGACCGCGATTTCCATGCGTTTCCAATGTTCGTCTTCAAGCCATTTGGCGGTACCCAGGTTGTCCGCGCAAGGTTCGGCGCCGGGTAACCAGCGCTCGACCAGGGCCAGCAACTGGCCCAGACCGTCCTCATTCAGTCGTTCTGCACGGGCGAGGGCTTTTTTACTACGATCTCAACGTCTGGCCCGTACTCCTCGAGCAGTACGCCGGCCAGCTGCATGGTCAGCACCGGATTGCGCAGCAGGGGCCGCAGCGCCGGCAGTTGCTCGGCCTTGACCGTGGTGGTCAGCAGGTTGTTGGAAGGGGATACCTTGTTGTTCGGGTTGACCGCGTTGAAGTACTTGGTGACGTCGGGCGGGGCCAAGCTGAAAACAAAATCGGTGTCGCCGATGGTCAGGGTGATGTCGCGTTGTTCGGTGTTGCTCATGGTCGTTGCCTTGTGTAGAGGTTGGAAAAATAGGCGTCCAGACAGCTTTCCAGACGCTTTTCAAAGCGGTGTTCGAGCTTCATCAAGCCTTCACCGAAGGCTTCCATCCGGCCGTCCAGCTTGGCCATCTCGATACGCTGCTCCAGGTGTTCACGGCGCGCCGCGCTGACCTGGCGAAACAGGTACACCAGGACGCCGGCGATACCCGTCAACACCAGTTCGGTGAGTAACAACAAAATGCTGATATGCATGGGACTCAGTTCCATCAAGGCGGCCCTCCGGGGTCATCCACTGCGCACTCGATCAGCAGCCGGTTGGGGGCGGCCACCTCGTTGACCAGACCGCGAAACATTGATCGCCAGAGCCTTGGCAGCAGGCAATAGGCACCGGTGGCCGCTGCCACCACTTCCACATAGCCGCCCTGCGCATAGGGTTCGAGCCATTCCCACTGGCTGCCGAGCAGCGCAGTCAGGCCGCCGATCAGCAGGATTTTTTTAAGACTCGGCATCTCAGTAGCTCCACAGCGCGGGAGCAGGCAGGCGTCCGCCGATCGGGGAAACCCCCAGATGCAGAAAATGTCCGTTGCCCTTCTGGCTGACGCCAATGCGGTTAAACCCCAGTTCCAGGGCCAGCTGCAGCAGACGCATGGCATCGGCCCCCCGACAGGCGATGTCGACCGCCAGGCCCAGGCTGTGCTCGCCCGGCTGCGCCTTGGCGGCTTCCACCGGATGCCGGGCGCAGCGGTGGCCGCTGCTGACGATCATCGGTTTGCCGTACATCGTGCGCAGAAACTGCAGGCGATCGAGAAAGTCCGGATCCATCGCCTGTGTGCCGCTTTGGCAGCGGCCACACCGGCAACGCAGCTCGGCGTCGGTAAAGTTCGGCCAGCGTTTTTGGCTATCCATCAGCGCAGGCCCTCGGTCTCGGTGGCATCCAGGTATGGCACGCCGTTGATGCGGATAAAGTCCGGACTGGTGACGTCGAACGGCACCTTGTGCGTGGCCTTGCTGCCACCCTTGGGATCGATGTCCAGCAGGCTCGCAATCTTGACCTTGCAGCCAAAGGCTTCCACGCGCAGTTCTTCGGTGGCGGTCTTGGCAAAAAACAGCGTGTCGAACGGCTCCAGACGGCGGAACGAGCCAGCGCGGCGGGCCGCATCGATCAGCAGCCCGAAATTGGCGCTGTCCAGCTCGAATTCGCCACTGGCGGCCACGTCGCCGTCCACATGACCGTCCGGAACACCTTTGGTCTGGGCCACGGCGCTGTTGTCGGTAATGTCCAGGGTGGCTTTTTCGATGTGCACCTGCAGGTCGCCCAGGGTGACATCGAAGTTCATGCCGCTGATGCGGGCCATGGCTTATTTCTCCTCTTGCAGCGACAGATCCAGCGCGATGTTCGCGGTCAGATCCTTGGGGCAGTTGTAGGGCCGCAGTTTCAAAAAGGCCTCGATGGTGGTGCGGTTCTTCCACACCAGGACAATGGCGTCGTCTTGTGGGGGCTGGATCTCGCCGGGAAATTGCACGCCGGCAAAGGTGGCCGAGCGCGACATCTCGCGCAGCGGCCGCATCAGTTTCAGGCGGGTGCTGGCCATGCTGTTGGGGGTGCTGTTGACCGTGCGATCGGCGACCAGGCGGATCAACTGCACCCGCACCCGGCGCGCCGCCTTGTCGGCCACGCGCAGGTTTTCCAGTACGGCAAAATCGCTGCCCGGGGCGTCCAGCAGGTTGGCGTCGCCCCAATACACGCCGGGGTAATCGGCGTAGCGCTGCGGCACCGAAAAACGGGCCTTGTCCAGTTCCTTGAGCACTGCCGAGGGCAGTGCCAGCCCTTCCTTGTCCAGCGGCACCGGCCCCAGGCCCACCAGCGGGCCGGTGGCCACGCGCATCGGGCTGTCGGCAATGCTCACCGCGGCGTTGGCCAGGCGCCCGGCCAATACGCCCAGGTCATTGCCGTGCAGTTGCGGAACAATGCCCACCAGCGGCGCGGCCAGATCCTTGAGCAGGGCCTTTTGTTCGGTCAGGTACTCCGACCATTCCTTGCCCGGATGAATGCCGGCACTGGCGGCCAGCACGAACAGGCGGCGACCATACTGGCCATTGATGCGCACCGCTGCCGCATGCATGGCGGCCAGCTCGACAGCGGTGCTCACTGGTTTGGTGATCACCACCCCTTCGACGGCCACCTGTTCGTCCTGGGCCTGCTGCAGCGCGTCCTGCCAGTCGCCGTCGCTGGCCAGCGGTGCGGCCATGCACGCCCAGCGATCGCCACCATTGAGGCGTGCAGCGTCGATCTGGGTTTTCAGATCCGAGGGTGCGATGCCCAAGAGCGCGTCCAGGTCGCTGTCGGTGTTGAGGGCCAGCAGCTTGCCGACGTTTTTCGGCGCCGGGCCGATGAACAGGAAATAGCGCTCGATTTCCGTCACCGGGCCTTGGCCCAGGTTCAGGTTGTTGACGCTGACGTTGCCTTGAGCCATGAGGGTCTCGCTATCGAGGTGCGGTTAAGGTTTGCTGCAGGACGGTGCCGATTACCTCGCGCACCTCCCCTGCCGTGGCGCCTAGCACGGAGCGCGCCGGCAGGGCAATCTTCCAGCTGGTCTTTTTGGTTTTGCCTTCAAGCTGGGCCAGTACCAGACCGGCTTGGCCGTTTTTCAGGTGCTCGACAATCCAGCCCAGGGTTGGACGTTTCCAGCGCTTGCCAGCCTTGATCCGGTAGCCGGCTTTCAACAGCGCACGGGCCTGCTGTTTTGTGGCCGGTGCGCTGTAGTCCGCCGCCTTGCCCAGGCGGCGCATTCGCGCCGCACTCATGGTCTGGCTCTGCCCGGCTTGGTGTTCGCCGGCAATGCGCGACAGTCCCGAGCTTTTCCAGCCCAGCACGGCCGCATCAGGGCCGACGCGGGTCACCTGCAGGCTCTTGCCCAGTCCGGTCAGCAGCTTGCGTTTGCCTCGGCCTCGGCGCGGTGCGTAGCTTGTGCCGTCGACATTGCGCTGGGCACGGATGCGCTTGCGGTTGACGGTGCGCAGGCGCTTGGCGGCGGTGTTGAGCAGCCGACGGCGTTTGGCCGCCGGTAAGGCCAGCAGCCGCAGCTTTTCTTTGGCCGCAACCAGACCGCGCACGTCGAATTCAAGTCCGTGCATGGCTTACCTCGCCGCGCTCGGCCGTCCACAGATCGAACGGCACCAGATCCCATCGCTTGCCGAAAGCCTCGATCTCGCCGCTGGCCGATTCGGCCAGGTGCTGTGGCTCGACAAAGTCCAGCTGCAGCTCGACGTCGGCTTGATCCGGATCGAGCTGGTCGATCTCGAATGTCGGCTCGGCCAGGCCATCGCGGTGCGGGTCGTGGTTTTCCAGCCAGGAACCGACCAAAGCCATTAGGCGGGCCGGGTTAATGGTCAGGCGCTCCAGGGCAATGACCGCGTGATAACGCATGTCGCCCATGTACAGGCCTTCGGTGCTGGGCTTCCAGTACAGCGGCAGGGTGACCTGTTCGGCCCAGCTGTCGAGCTGCTCGGGTAGTACCAGGCGGCGCTCGAGCAGAAAGGCGGTCAAGGCGCGCAGCTTGTTCATCAGATCAGTTCGCTGGTGATGCGCGAGCGGCCCTGGATCAGGCGCACGGCCTGCTGGCTGAACGTCAGAAAGGCGCTGGCCGTCTCCGGGGCTTCCTTGGCCAGATTCTGCGCCGAGTCGCGGCGGTTGACCGTGGCAAACTGGCTGAGCAAAAAGGCCTTGGCGCGGCAGTACACCGCACGCTTGTAGCAGGTCACCAGAAACAGGCGATCGGGAAACTTATGCTGGATCAGCAATTGCGGATCCGCGCAGGCCAGCACAGAAATACCGGCGGCGTGGAACTGCTGTTGACGGCGGGCCAGATCCAGATTGATCTCGCCCATCGCCATGACCAGGCCTTCCACCAGCATCTCGACCAGGTATTCCGCTGGCAGCCGGTAGCCTTTCTGAAATTCGGACAGTTCCAGATCCGGCCAGAAGCCGTCATTGGTAATCGGGTGTTCGATCAGGGCGGTGGGATTGCCGGAAAAACTCATGCTCGATTCGCTCGTGGACGGTGAATTAGGGCAGGGGAAAAATCGCGTTAGATGGTTGGCACCAGGCCTTCATCTCGGCGTGTTTCCCCCCTGCGGGGGGTGGAGTCGTTTAACGGGGTTATTCGTCGTTCAGTTTGCGCAGCGCTTTCACGGCGTCTTCGTGCTTGGTCTTCACGCCGATGCTCGGGTACAGCGCCGTGGCGCGTTCAAAGTGGGTGATGGCGATCGCCCATTCCTCACGGTCAAAAGCCATCAGGCCGAGCAGCTTGTGGTAGCGCGCCGGGATCTTTTCAAAGAGCGTCCATTGGCCATCGACACGCGGCAGCATCTGCGACACGTAGGGTTCTGGGTTGCGCCCGGCCTTGAACTCGGCGTCGGCCCAGTCCATCACCGCGTCGGCGACAAAGGTCGGGATGTCACGGCTAAAACGCTCGGGCATCTGTTGCTGTTGGCCCATGGCGAAGTCGGCCAGCTCCAGGCCCGCTTCGAACTGCTCGGTGTCGAACAGCCAGACCATGACCTGCATCAACACCGGGTTGGCATGGTTGAGGCCCGAATCGCGGTAGCGCTGCACGTAGTCCAGGTACTTGGGCAGCAATTCCTCATGCTTGAGGCGCTGCCTGGCTTCCATCGAATTGATGTCCGACAGCCGCGCACAGTCCACGTCCAGGGCACTGAGCATCAGGGCCAAGTGCTTCTGTCCGTTGGCGTTGCCGGCCAGGGCGGTAGCCGGCGTGTAGGTCTGGGCTGCCATGCCGGCAGTGGCCATTGTCGGGCCTTGGGCCAGGGTGCGTCGTTTGTGCTGCAGGGCCAGGCTCATTCGGTCACCTCGACAACCTTGGCGTCTTCGGCGTCTGCGTCGATCAGGTTTTTCGGCGCACGCTGGGCCAGCAACACCACGTTGGCGGCTTCCACGGCGGCAAACTTGCCCAGTTGCTCGACCACGTAGCCTTCGTTGCGGCTGTTGTAGTCCTCGGTGCGCGAGCGCTTGGGGTTCTGCAACAGGTAACGACGCCAGGAGCTGTCCTGAAAGTAGATCGACAGGTTGTCGAAGCTGGTCACCACCACGCCCTTGGACGGGAAAAACGGGCAGGTGTAGGACGGCAGGCCACCGTAGGTGTCGATCACCTGGGACAATTCCACCCGCTCTTTTTCGGTCGGGGTGTGGCCGTGCTTGGCGTACAGCTTGCCCTTGTCGTGGGCCAGCAGGTCGCGACCGATGATCGCGATCAGATCGCCGCCATCGCGGTATTCCTCGTCGATCATCTGGGTGATGTCGTGCACCAGGCAATCGAGGTTTTCATAGTCACCCCCGGCGCCGATCTGGATTTCACCGTCGACCTGGCCTTGCACCAGGATTTGCTGCGGCGCCTGCTCGCGCACGATTTGCAGCCAGCCCTTGTTCACGTCCTGCAGCAACGGATTGGCTTTCGGGTCGGTGTCCGCTTTGACCTCCACGCCGTGCCAACCAATGATGATGCGATCCAGGCCGATCTGTTTGAGTACCGCGGCGCTGTAGCGCTTGGCAAAGTCCTTGAACTTGGCCCAGGCGTCGATGGTGGAGAATTTGAGGGTCACGTCGCTGTGGGTGTCGTACAGCTCGTAGCCCTTGCTGTCCAGATCCAGCACATTGCGCGGTTCGCGATCCTTTTCATCGGTGTTGGTGCGTCCGGTCACCGGGCCGCTGACGCCGATCATGACCTTCTGGCCCTTGATTTCGGTCACGCCGAGTACGTTGATGCGCTGCAAGAACGACGAACTGGCGGTGATCTTGTCGTTCAGGGTCTGGGCCAGCGATGGCTCGACGTTGAACTCTTCAGCAGCATTTTGTACGCCGTAGGTCTTGGCGATGCCGGTCTGCAGCGCGCTATAGCTTTGGCGGGCCTGGGGGCTGAGCGCGCTCATCAGTAGACGTCCTCGGTTTGTTCGGTGAAGGCGCCGGTAGTCAGCTGCACGGGTTGGCCATGGCCCTGATTCAACGCGGTGTTGAAAGTCTGGGTCAGGGTGTCCAGCGAGGTTTTCAGCTCGTTGAACTGGGTGGCGGTGACGGCCGTTGGTTCTACCGCCGGTGCCGGTGGCGTCTCGACGACGGTTTCAACAGCAGGCGCCGGCTTTTGTGCAGCAAAGGCGGCAGCGCTGGTTTCCAGGCTTTTGGCGACGTTGCCCAGGGTGGCCACGGCGCTGGTAAAGGCCTCGGCGGTTTTCGCATCCATATCAGGGGTCTCGGGGTCGGAAGAAGTGGCAGGCGCGACCGGGTCGACCACCTGCGTTTTTTTAAACTGGAAAATGTTGAAAAAGTTGGCCAGCAAGGCCGTGGCGGATTCGGAATCGGATTCGGATTCGGCAGGGCTCAGGTCGCCCAGCGGCTCAACGGAGCCGTAGTGATGCCCATCCTTTGAGCGACGGGAAAAATGCAGCGCTTCGGTGCCAAGGCTCGCCGGTTCATCGGTGACAGCCAGACCGCGCAGGTAGGCTTTGCCGCTGTCGGAAAAGTTGGGCGCGATCTCGACGCTGCTGAACAGCTTTTGCGCTTCCTTGTTCAGTTGCAGCAGGCGATCGTTGGGTTGCAGCTTGGCGAACAAGCGTACCTTGCCGTCTTCCAGCTCTTCGCTTTTCAGCGCGGTCACCTTGCCGAAGTTGCCCATGTAGCGAATGTGTTCATACCAGATGGTCGCGCAGTAGATCTCCGGGTTGTAGGTCTCGGCCATGTCCCGCAGATCCTGCGCATCGATGGAGCGACCGTCGATGGTCTTGCCGCTGGTGGCGACGCGTTTCCAGTCGGAGATGAAGGTGGTAGGCATGGGGCCGATGGCTCGTGTTCGGTTTCGATGGACGCCACGATAGGCACCTCGAACACGTCGGACAAACGATGCAATTCCTGTTTTTGGAAAGCAGGAATTCAACTGCGGGATTCAGCGTTTTACGCCCAATAGACTGGGCTTATGCCTTACGCACCCGAAGTCAAAGAAGCTGCCAAACGCCTGCACCTGCGCCGATACAAGCCGCGCGAAATCCAGGCTCAACTCAACCTGCCAAATATCCGGATCGTCTATTACTGGATCGCCCAAGGCGGCTGGGACGACCTGCTCACGGATGAAGAACCGCTAAGTGCGGTCTGCCGGCGCATCACGCTGATTCTGGAAAAGAAGGAAAGCCTGGCTAAGTCCGATCTGGACGAGCTCGACCGGCTGATTCAAGCCAAAGACCGTCTCCAGAAACAGGCCGCGCAACCTCTGCCCCAGCCGTATGACGATGCGCAGCCCGACTCATCGGACAGAGGACGCCGCTCGCGCGATCGACAGGACTCGGACGGCCGCAAAAAGGACAAGAAAAAAGCGGTCAAGAACGATATCAGCCACCTGACTGAGGTGGACTTTCTCGACAAGTTTGTCAGCAAGCTGTTTGGCTATCAGAAAGAGCTGTTTGCGGCCAAACAGAATCCCCTTACACGCCGTATTCGCAACGTTCTCAAGTGCCGCCAATCCGGGCTGACCTACTACTTTGCCGGCGAAGCGTTTATGGACGCGGTGCTCACCGGTGACAACCAGATGTTCCTGTCGGCCAGTCGCGCGCAGTCGGAGATTTTCCGCAACTACATCGTCAAGTTTGCCCGGCTGTGGTTTCGTATCGAGCTGACCGGTAACCCGATCATTCTGAGTAACGGGGCCGAACTGCGTTTTTTGAGCACCAACAGCACCACCGCCCAAGGGCACCATGGTCACGTCTACATCGACGAGTATTTCTGGATTCGTGACTTCGACAAGCTCAACTCACTGGCCGGGGCGATGGCCACCCATAAAAACTGGCGCAAGACCTATTTCTCGACGCCGAGTGCGGTCAGTCACCAGGCCTATCCGTTCTGGACGGGCGACAACTTCAAGCGTGGCAAACACAAGAAAGCCGGACTCGCTTTCCCGTCTGAGGCTGAGTTGCGTCAGGGCGCGCTGTGTCCGGACGGTCAGTGGCGCAAGATCATCGACATTCATGATGCCATTGCCGGCGGTTGCGATCTGTTTGACCTTGACCAGTTGCAGCTGGAGAACTCTGACGACCAGTTTAACCAGCTGTATCTCTGTCAATTCATCGACAGTACGCAAAGTGTATTCAGTCTGGCGGATCTGGAACGCTGCTATTCCGATCAGTCGTTGTGGAAGGATTTCGATGCAGATCCGAAGGCCAAGCGTCCGTTTGGGAACTCTCCGGTGTGGATCGGCTACGACCCAAGCCGAATGCGTGACGATGCGTCCTGCGTCGTGGTGGCCCCGCCGCTGCAAGCCGGCGGAAAATTTCGCATCCTGGAGAAATACACTTGGCGCAACCTGCCGTTTACCTACCAAGCCGCGCAGATCAAGAAACTGACACAGCGCTACAACGTCCAGCACATCGGCATCGATGTCACCGGTATGGGATATGGGGTCTGTGATGCAGTACGAGACTTCTTCCCGCGAGTGACACCGATTCATTACAGCGTTGAGACCAAAAACGTCCTCGTACTCAAGGCTCAGGACACGATTCAGACCCGTCGTATCGAGTGGGATGCCAGCTGGAATGATGTCGCGGCGGCATTCTTGACCATTAAGCGTGGTACCACGGGCAGTGGCCTGATTACTTACAGCGCCGCGCGTACTGATACTACCGGCCACGCAGATATTGCCTGGGCAGTGATGCATGCCCTCTACAACGAACCTCTCAACATCAACAAAAAGCGCAAGAGCCGCTGGTCATTCCTGGAAGGCACACATGAACGCAGTTACGCAGACCCATTCGGATCAGGCACCGCAGGCAACCGAGCCGCGAAAGATTCATACGTTCAGCTTCGGCGCGCCCGAGTCGGTGCTGGCCAGCAACATGGGCCAGTACCTGGGCGTGTTCACCGGCGACGACGGACGGATCTACACCCCGCCGGTTTCACGCGTCGGTCTGGCCAAACTACTGCGGGCCAACGCGCACCACGGCACCATCCCGCGCTTCAAGCGCAATCTGTTGCTGCGTGATTTCATCCCCTCGGCCGGGTGCGGCGCGCAAACCATGGGCTGCGCAGCGCTGGATTTCATGGTGTTTGGCGAGGCGTATTTTCAGCGTCTGTTCAACGTGATCGGCCAAGTGCTCGAGCTGCAGCACCTGCCGGCGATCAACATGCGGCGCAAGGTCGGGGGCGGCTTTGTCAGGCTGCTGGCAAATGGCGAGCAGCAACATTTTGCTGAAGAGCAGATCGAGCACGTCATGGATTACGACGTGGAGCAGAATATCTACGGCGTGCCGGATTACCTGGGTGGCATGCACGCCCTGTTGCTCAACGAGTCGGCCACCCTGTTTCGCCGGCGCTACTTCAACAATGGCGCACACGCCGGGTTCGTCTTCTACACCAATGCCCCTGACATGACCGATGAAGACGAAGCCAAGATGAAAAGCCAGATCGAGGGCAGCAAGGGCGTGGGCAATTTTCGCTCGATGTTCGTCAACATCCCCGGTGGCGGTGACAAGGCAATCCAGATCATCCCGATCGGGGACATCGCGACCAAGGATGAATTTGAGCGAATCAAGAACATCACCCGTAACGACGTGATTGCGGCCTGGCGTATGAATCCGGCGCTGGCCGGGGTGATGCCGGAAAACGCGGCGGGCTTTGGCGACATCGAGAAGATTGATCGGGTCTATACCAACAACGAGATTCGGCCGATCAGTCAGCTGTTTCTGCAAGTGAATAACTGCCTGCGTAAGGATCGGCAGGTGAATTGGAAAGAAGCAGTGTTGAATTAATAACAAAACACTACATGTTGTGCTTTTGCGTTGGTTGAGTGCGTATATGTTGCGTGCGAGAATGCTTGGATCGAACACGGATGGGGTGTGCCAAGGATGCGAATTTACTGCACGGTATGTGGTGGAAAGGCGTTGATCAGAAAGCGCAACGAGCTGACCAAAGATTTCGTCAAAATCTATTGCGTATGTCCGGATCCGGAGTGTGCTCACAGTTTTGCCATGGATCTGACCTTTTCCCACACACTCAAGCCCTCCGGGAAAGTTGTCGAGCAGTTGATGCTTGAGCGCTTCGCCGATATGTCAAACGCGCAACAGACCGATTTTTTTGCGCTCTTGGGCCGAGAAGCCGACCGAAGAGTTTCTGCATAAAGTTTCCTAGTTCCATTTCGCATGGAAGCAGTATCCCTACGTCTTCGAACTCCTCTGCCAGCCCTTCGTATCTGACGCTCGCTGACCCGAATTCCGTCTGCACAGCCTTTTCATAACTGCATGAGGTTTTGAATCTGAAAATTCATGAGGTTTTAACCTCGTGAACCCCTAGCGTTTCGAGGTTTCGAGGTTTCGAGGTTTCGAGGTTTCGAGGTTTCGAGGTTTCGAGGTTTCGAGGTTTTGGATTTATGAAACTAAAGCTTCTTGCGATTTTAAATTTATGAAGCTACAGTCTCCCCCCCAACTGCATAACTTTAAAACTTCCTAAAGCTTCAGGGGCATAGAATGAAAACTGCAAAAGATGTGTCAGATTTGGCCGCGACCTTGACGGCCGCGGCTAGCGCGCCGTTAGTTCCAGCTCAAGCTCAAAAAAGTGCAAAGAAGCAAATAGGGGAGGGGGAAACCATGCAAATGACCCTGCGACCGACGCGTAAGCTCTATGCCATATATGTCAATAAAGCCGCAGAGCGCAGCAAGCTTGAAGGGCGCAACGTGTCGGTTCAAGAAGTCATGCTTGAGGTGCTCACGAAAGGAGAACATGTATGAGCAATCTCATTTTTATTGGGGGGCAGAAGGGAGGTGCAACCAAAACTACCACGGCTCACTTAATGTGTTTAGGCGCCATCTTGCGTGGGCAACCTGCCGCTTACGTTTTGACTGATCCCCATAGAAGCCTAAAACCAGAGGGACGTCCTTATGGCGTCATGGACGGCCGGGACGGTAATGATCTGGCGAGAATCATTACCGCGAGTGGGAGTACTAAAAATGGATGGTTGATTGTTGATGGAGGAGGAAACCGACCTGACTTCGACAGGGCTATTGCTGAGCAAGCTCATTTAACGATCTTGCCCTTCCGTGATTCTGAAGAAGACGTGGAGGCAATTTCCCGCGATCTATCGGCAATGCCCAATGCTGTTGCGCTGCCCTCAGCTTGGCCTACCAATAAGCGTGCACAAGACACTGCGCAAAAATTCATAGATGCACTTGATCAAGTGTTTCCTGGCCGGGTCATCCGAACCCCTATTTTCTTTGTTCATTCAACATTGGAGTTGGTTGGGAAAAAATTGGATAGCCCCTCAACTCCGGTACGCAATGCAGCGAGACGAGCTTATGGCATTTTGGCTGATCGTCTTGAACAACACATTCGATAGCTTGAGTTAGAGCATTCGAGGGCATGCCTCCATGAGTGTCGAAAACACCAGTGAATCAGCAGCGGCGCTGCACGATGGCAGGCGATCAATGTCGACCGTGCACAGTTGTACGGCGAGAGCGACTCCGTCGCAGCGGTTGAGTTTTCGCCACGACGGGTTCACAGTCTCAAAGGGCTCGCTTCCCTGATCGTGAGGATGCACATGACCACTGCCCACCTTGTACCTCCTGCGGATCCGGGTACCGACCTGGCGCAACTGCACGCCGAGGTAGCCGCTTTTAATGCCGAAATGCGCCAGACCACGCCGGCCGACCCGCGTAGGGCTTGGCTGCCGTTTGGTCTCGGTGCCGCCTTCGCGCTCGTTGTGTTTGTTTTGGTCACGCTGTTGCCGCGTCTGGCCTGACCCTTTTCTCCGATGCACCCCGAACAGGCCGCCCCGAAGAAGTGACCGCCGGGTTACGAATAACACCGTTTATGGTAAACGACCCCCGTCACTTGAACCCGTGCCGGGGGTTTTTTTTTGTGTCGGAGATAATCAAAAGTGCTATAAGTGATATATCATTTATGCCTAAAGTGATTTTACGCACTGCCCGCCCCTCACTCGAAAAGGACAACGACCGCCATGACCCTGCAGCCCCTGCCACCCGACGCCCTGGAACTGCGCATCGCCACCCACCCCGAGGTGCTGCTGCCCTGTCCCTTCTGCGGCCGCGCGCCGCTGCTGGTCTCGGCCACCCATGCGCGGCGCCGCCCAGGCCCCAGTCGCTACCAGGTCAAGCTGTTCTGCGTCGAACACTGCCCGGCCCAGTTCGTGCTCCACCACCAACCCAACCGCGAAGCCGCCCAGCGCGCCCTCATCGCCCAATGGAACCTGCGGGTGCCGGCCTGCGCCTGATCGGCCTGAAACCGTCTGCCCCATGATCACTCAAGCCCGCGCGCCATCTGGTACCCTTGCCCGCTGGATTGAAGGGAAAGAGACGGGGCCATGGCAGCATTTGCATACGCGGGGACAGCGCAGCTGTCGGTGATTCAGGAAGACGGTTACGAGCCCTCGACGCTGGTCGAGGTCATGTTGCGCGAAACCCTGCCCGGGGTGTTCGAGCTGCATATTCCACCCAACCTGCCCGCCGCCCAGGCCGCGGTGTGGGTGCGCGTGACCCTGCCCGATGAACGCTCCTTCAGCGGCGCGGTACGCTACCTGTCCGCCGACACCTTGACCTTTCGCCTCGATCGGACGGAGCCGGCATGAAACGCAAAGGCTACGACGAAGGCAGTTTTTTCGACCTGGTGCGCGACGGCGCCGTGCGCGAAACCAAGGTGACGCGCCTGGTGACCGCCAAGGGCGAGGAATGGGCGTTGTACTTTCGCCTGGGTGGCCTCGCTTCGCCCTGGCACACCATTCGCTCCCAGCGTGAAGCCGTGCGCACCTGGGCCAGGCTCGACACCCTGGCCAAATTTGCCAAAAACGCCGGCGTGCCGGCGTTTGTTGTCGAGCCGTAGAGCGCCGACCCAAACGCGGGGCGCAAAAAAACCGTCGACCCTGGAGAGAAGACGGTTTTTTGCCGCCCCTCCCACGGAGGACGGGCGATTCCCATTGGACTGCCCGCACAGCGTACGAGCGGCAGGGAAGGGGGGCAAGCAAGGTGTGTGACAAGGCGTTTCTGCGGCCTTGATCGAGGGGGGAAATCACCGGCCGGCACAAACGCTAGGCACAAAAAAGCCGCCTGGTCCAAGGCGGCTTTTTTGTTGCAAGACCGGTTAGTGGCCGGCTTGCGCACTCACAGGGAGCGCTGACGTGAGTCAAGCGTACTCTATTTGCTGATAGCGCAGAAAGCATCCTGTTCGCTTTGGACGCGCTCTGAACTAAAAGTGTTAGACAGTTCAGCTAATAACACGCTGATCACCTCCCAGTGGCGGCTGGCTTGTCGAACGACGACTTGAAAATCAACTTCGTAGCGCCATTGTTCCGCATTCAAAGCACGTAGCTGATTCAAGTGCTCGTATTTGGTCGCATAGTGTTGGGGCAAAAAGCCTAGATGCTGGCCTGACAAAATCAGGAGGGCGGCACTGTCCATGCTGTCCGTGCGTGCGGTTACAGTGTCCAGCCCCGTTGGTGGTGACATCTCTTTAAGAGGGTGGCTCGGCCAGACCCACTCGGACTGCCCAAAATCGTTTCTGAGTAAGGCGCCGGCTTGCTCGAACAGGGGATGAGAGGCTGAGCAATAAGCGATTTGTGTCTCTTTGAACAACGGTTCGTAGTCGAGCGCAGGTAGTTTTTGCCAGAAATAGCCGATCGCCAGATCGATCGAGCCGTTGAGGACACCTTCTGCCAAGAGCGCAGGAGGTAATTCAGTCAGCGCAATACGAACACCTTGAAAGCGAGTTCTGAGACTCGCGAACACCTGAGCGATTTTTTCTGTGGCTTGCGGATCGATTTCCCCAATCAAACCGATATGGATGATGCCGGTGGCCTGTTGAGCGATATCGTTGACTTCCATTTGAAAGTCTTCCGTAGCGGCGACCAGGCGCCGCGCCGCTTCGACAAAACGCTCTCCTTCGGGCGTTAAAGAAAACCCGCTACGCCCACGCTTGCACAAATCAAAGCCGACGCGCTCTTCCAGTTTTTTCAGTTGCGCGCTGATGGCCGGCTGCTGGCTGTTAAGCGTGGCTTGGGCAGCCGAAAGCCCGCCGGCTTCGACGATACTCAGAAAAGTTCGGATCCATCGAATATCCAGCTCCGACACCGTCCTCAGCATGTGGCGTTCCCATTACATCAGAGCGCGCGTATGTAAACATCGATCCGCAGTTATGTTACTGCGTAAAAGAATTCCGTACATTGCCGTAAATTTGAATCCTGACGTGAGTGTAGTGGGATTCCGGTCAGAAGGAACTGGCTGTCACGAGAGCAATAAGGACTATTTGCATGTCAGAAATTCCTCGCACGGTGGCGACTGCTGCTCGCAATTTGGCCATTGAAGGTCGCTCGATCGACTACATTCCATCCCACCAGCGCCATGCCAGGCTAAGTGACCAAGGTTCTTTCTGGTTTCTGGGTAATTTCCATTTCTTCACGCTATCCATCGGCTTTGTCGGGCCTAGTATAGGGCTCTCGGCGCTGTGGACGATGCTGGCCGGTGCATTGGGCATCATGTTCGGCACTCTATTCATGGCGCTTCACGGATCGCAAGGCCCCGCGCTGGGCTTGCCGCAGATGATCCAGTCGCGCGCCCAGTTCGGTTACCGGGGAGTGTTGCTACCGTTGCTGGCCACGCTGTTTGTGTTCATGGGCTTCAACGTGGTCAACCTCACGTTGATCATGGCCGGCCTCGAGCAGGTCTTCGGCGCCGATCCTGCCGTGGTGGCCATCGTGATGGTCGCCGGTGGGGCGCTGCTCGCGATCGTTGGCCACGACCTGATGCATCGCGCCTTCAAATGGGCTCTATGCGTGACATTGCCGGTGTATGCCCTGGTAACCGTCGTGGTGATCGCCGGCATGGAACAGGAAAGCGTCCTGCCGGCAATGGATCTGGGCTTTAGCTGGATAGGGTTTGCCACGCTGTTTGCGATCAGTGCCGGTTACAACATCTCCTACGCGCCCTATGTGTCGGACTACTCGCGCTATCTGCCGAAGAACACCAGCGGCCCGAAACTGATTGCGGCCGTGTTCGTCGGCGCGTCGCTGTCGGGCAGCTGGATGATCGGCCTCGGCGCTTGGTTGGCTCAGCAATTGAACGCCGTGGATGCCCTGGTGGCGTTGAACCTGGTTGGCTCCTCGGTCATGCCCGGATTGGGGAACCTACTGGTGATCGTCGCGGTGGTCGGTTTCTGGCCGGTCATTGCGCTGAACACGTACAGCGCCATGCTCACGGTGCTGACCGGTGTCGACTCGATCAAAAAAATAACCCCCACGCCCCTGGCTCGGGTGCTGGCGATCCTGCTTATCAGCGCCATTTTGCTGTGCTGCGTGCTGCAGATCCACGGCGACGGCATCGCGCTGCTGAACACCTTCCTCGTGCTGTTGCTGTATTTCCTGGTGCCCTGGACGGCCATTAACCTGGTGGACTACTTCTGTGTGCGCAAAGGCCGTTATGCGATCGTGCATTTCTTCACGCCCCAAGGCATTTACGGCGTCTGGCAGTTTCGCGGCATTGTTGCCTACCTGGTCGGGTTCGCAGCAATGGTGCCGTTCTTCAACATTGTCGACATCACGGCGGATCAACCGCTGTTCATCGGTGCCGTTGCGCAGTTGTTGGACGGCGTGGACATCGCCTGGTTGGTGGGCCTGGCCAGCTCGGGCCTGACCTACTTTCTCCTGAGCCGAATGATCGATCTGCGACAGGAACAGCAGGTTATCGAGTCGCTCACGCCTCAGGAGCAAAGACAATGACACGGCGCACAACCGTCACAGTGGCGTGCTGCCAACTGGCGCCGCGCATTGGCGATTTGGCTTACAACCGCCAGTTGACCGAGCGCGCAATTCGTTCCGCGGCGGCTCAGGGAGCACAGGTGGTGGTGTTGCCGGAGTTGATCCAGAGCGGGTATTGCTTCGTAGACCCGATCGAAGCCCTTTCTCTGTCCGAAACAAGAAACGGCCCCACTCTGCGTTTATGGAAGGCTCTCGCCCGGGAACTGAACCTGGTCATCGTCGGTGGGTTTTGTGAGCGCCTGAAAGGCAACGAGCTGGCCAACAGTGCGGCCATGATCGATACCACAGGTTTACGGGCGGTGTATCGCAAGGCGCATCTGTGGGATACCGAGAAAGCCATTTTTAAGCCTGGTAATGAGGCGCCGCCGGTCGTGGACACGGCCCATGGCCGCATCGGCATGCTCATTTGCTACGACCTGGAATTTCCCGAATGGGTGCGTTTGCCGGCACTGGCCGGGGCGGACCTGCTGTGCGCACCGGTTAATTGGCCCCAAGGGCCAAAACCGAAAGTAGAACGTCCAGCTGAAGTGGTGCGGGTACAGGCCAACGCCTCGGTGAACCGCATGTTCATTGCCGCCTGTGATCGGTATGGCCACGAACGAGGCGTGGACTGGGTGCAGGGATCGGTCATTGTGGATACCGACGGTTATCCGCTCGCGGGTCTTATCGATCAAGCGGACGAACAGATCCTGCTGGCAACGTTGAACCTCGCCGAGGCCCGCAACAAGCGGATTAGCGAGCATAACGACCTGCACTGTGATCGCCGTCCGCATCGGTATTTTCCGGACGGGCAGATCCAGTCCAGGAAAATACCCGATATGACGATGCTGGAGGAGATAAAAGAGTTGCTTGCCCTGACCATACAGAACGAGCGATTCACAGCATTTGTCGCCAATAGCGATACACAAATAGATCAGCAAGCAAGCCTGGGTTATCAGCAACGCAAAATGCGAATTGGAGAGATTTCCCGTCGGTATGGACTGCTATGAGCACTTTCTTGGGTAAGGCGGGCTATGGCTTGGATGGTGCGTTAGGCGAAATGAACGTGTTGGCTAACGAAAGGATTTTTTCCAAATTGTCCGGATTATCTATCTCGTACAATTTTTCGTTGATCTCTACGCGAAGTTGGAATAGCCGCTGCACGGTCGGGTTCCGGGGAGGCAGTATCTCCATGGGAGAGACGTCAAGGGCCTCAGCCAGCCTTAATAAATGCTCAATGCTTGGTGCATTAGTTCCGGTTTCATATCGGCTGATGGTGTTGATCTCACAGCCCATTGCTTCAGCAAGCTCAGCCTGGTTTAAGCCCTTGCTTTTACGGATGCTCTTAAGACGCAGAGCCAATTGATAACGAACGGTATCCATGGGGAAGCCCTGAAATTGGTAGAGCTTCTAGATTTACATGGCATTACAAAACGTTAAATTCGTTGATTTTTCTAAAGGTTCGTTGATTTTTGGTCTAATGGACGTATTCTACTGGGCAGATCAATGCGGTCAAAGAATTGGCGTCAAATACTCGTTGCGTGATCACTCTGGCAGTGCGCACAGACGTAAAAATCGACATGGATGAAGAGCGCTACATGGATTTTTCAGTCACTACATCCTACGCTGGGCTTGCTGGCCAGCGCCGAACTATCGAGGTTTGCGTTGAGGCTATGTGCCTGCTATGGCACATGATTTTGCGAAAAGCCCAGATGGTTATTCGTGGCGAAAAGGCAGGTGCTGGGTTACTATCCAGCCAGTTTTTGGCGCGTCGCCCGATTCGGGTCACCCAAACCAGCGAGCTACACGCATGTAATTACGAATCGCAGAAACCAAAAAGCCCCGCTTGCAGGCGGGGCTTTTTGGAAAATTCAGAACAGGTCAACTCTTTCGCAGGACAAGACCTGTTCAACAACAACTAAGGCGAGCCAATTATGGCGGGCGCCTCAGGCTTTTGCAACCTGAGAAATCCCCATAATGAGCTTGCCGCCGAAAGGCGTTTTAAATGGAATTGACCCTTCAAGGGATTGCGCACGTCACAGACGGTCGCACCAGACTTCCCCAGCCCTACCGGCTTTCGAAAGCCATTCTTCAGCGTATGTGCCATAAATCCGTCCTTGGCGGTCGTGCATGCTGAAAAAGCCTCGAGTCGTCCGGCTCCATCCCTCGAACCCTCATGCAGCCCTTGATGCGCCTGCGCGCAAGCCTAGGCCTGCACAACGTTCCGGGCCGTTAAAGCTCACGGAAGAGCAGCGCAAAAATCCGCTTATCCGGAATGCGCTCCCGCGCCTGCAAAGCATCAGCACGACCTATCGGGGTCGATATCTACGGCGACTGGATACCGTCCATGGGGGACGGCGTACCCGTCTTGAAGTGTTCCAGGCTTTGGAGCTGGTTGCCGAGCCGATGCTGGTCCGTCTCGACTGGGCGACAGGGGTACTGGGCTACTTCGATATGGATGATGGGCGCTTTGTGCTCAATACCCAGTGCAACGTTGCCGAGGACGCGGGTATCACACCGCAGAGGATGAGCCGTTTTATCGGCACGCTCGCCGCCGCAGGCTATGCCTATCAACGCAGTGAGCGCATTCGGCTCGATGAGAAAGGCGAGGATGGTCTGCACCTGGTGCGCACCCGTGTCATGGTGCGTTTGACCCGCAACTTCTGGAATGACCTGGGGCTGCAGTACATCTACGAGCGTGTGCAAAAGGCGGCCAAAAAGCGTCGCGCGGCGGAACTGATTGAGGTGGATCTGCGTCGCCAGGCTGAGCTCGAGCAGCGCTCCCTCGAGGAGCTCAAACGAGAGATCTCCCGTCAGCGCTGGCGAGCCAAGGAGTCTGCCAAAGCCGGTACCGCAGCACCCGCCTCCGAAGCCTCGATCACTCATGCCGAACTGGCTCCAGAGCGCGAAATAGCCCCGGAAAAAATCGCCGGCAACGACATGTTGGCAGAGCTTAGAAAGAAGCTTGCCAAGAAACCCGTCGATAGCGGCTAACCCTCTCTTTTAAATGCATCCGCTCACGCGGAGGCTTCGTCACGCCTGCACGTTAGCCAAACCCCTTTCCTCACGTTAAAAGCGACTTGCCACGGCCTTTGCGGGCGCTCAAGGGACGTCTGCGCGCCAAAGGCGCAGGGAAAACGATCGTTTTTCGCGACGGGTGTTGTCGGTTTTTTATTAAATGAGATTTTATCCCCCCTTCAGCAGACCCCTACGGGTAAAAAACAGTGGCTTTCGAGGTATCCACAGCCCTTCTGTACATCCACTAAAAAGCAACATTGCTCGCGCAAGTCGTGCCTACGGCACGGCGCGAAGAAAAGCAGACACCTGACGACCGTGTAACTGCCTGTCTAAGCGGCCCAGGCCGATGAAACTGGCCTGCCCTGGCCTTCGGCCACCCTACGGGCGCTAAGACCCGGATAAATCGCCCCGGGACGACAAGTCGCCCCAGTGCTCAACCGGGCGCGTGTGCGCGCTGGCATCGCCTTAAATGGTCGAAACAGTGAGTCCGCCGGGTGCCTTCGGTGAAGGCATGCGTTTTGAGATTCTCGGGGTGTCCGTGGGGGATAAGCGCGTAGGTGTGATATAGTGAATACACGTATTACAAAGGATTAACTCATGGCTACGTCTATTCGATTAGCTCCGGAAACCGAGCAACGCTTGGATTTTTTGGCGACCAGTACCGGTCGCACCAAAGCGTATTACTTGCGCGAAATTATTGATCACGGTCTGACTGACCTTGAGGATTACTATCTGGCTGCGGATGTGCTGGAACGCGTCCGAAAACAACAAGAGCCTGTGCACTCGGCCACAGATGTAAGGAAAGACCTTGGTCTGGATGATTGAATACACCGACACGGCAAGAAACCAGTTGCGCCGGCTCGACAAACAGTCCGCCAAGCGCATTCTGGATTTTATGGATGAGCGCGTTTCCAACCGCGAGGATCCGCGCACGACGGGCAAAGCGCTGACCGGGCCACTGGGTGGTCTGTGGCGCTATCGAGTCGGTGATTTTCGCGTGATTTGTGAGATTCAGGATGGCGCTTTGCGAATTCTGGTCGTTCAGTTGGGAAACCGCAGCGACATTTACCGGTGAACTGAGGTTCGAACCGGCAAACCTTAGTCCACTGCAGTTCTGTGAAAACCAATAAACACTCGAAAATGCATGTAAGCCTCGTTTTATGTGGCTTACAGCCATTTTTGTTTCTGTTGGTTCGTGGCGATTTTGGAAGCGAGCACGAGCGGTTTGATTTGGGAAAAGCCCGGGCTTCTTCAAAAATGGCTCTGCGGCCGCTTCTGCTGCGATTTGCGAAATTTCTTTTCCAAAAACTGAAAAACCTTTCAAAAATTGAAAAACGTGTTTCTGCCCCAGGGCCCGCAGCCGGCTTGGTCGCGAGGGGGGGGGGTCATCACCTAAAACTTTTCCAAATGCTTGATGACGTCATCAGGTGTGCGAGCATCAGGGCAATAAAATTAAGTGATACTCAAAAAATATTAAGTCCCCCAAGAGTTGGGTTAAGTGGGTGTTGGTCTTTCCCCGTTTACAACCGAGAAAGCTAGGCCTGCCTACGGCAGTCCAATAAGGCCTCGGCTATGCCGAGAGTTTTCTACCTGCGCCCGGGCTTCGCCCAGGCAATGATGTTCGCGCAAGTCGTGCCGAAGGCACGGCGCGAGGACAATGCCCATGGGGCTACTCGCCCCAAACCCCGGCAAGGGTCTGCGACCCCTGCACCCGCAGATATAAAGCAGCGACCTGACGACCGTGTGACTGCCTGTCTAAGCGGCCCAGGCCGGTGAAGCTGGCCTGCCCTGGCCTTCGGCCACCCTGCGGGCGCTAAGACCCGGATAAATCGCCCCGGGACGACAAGTCGCCCCGGGACGACAAGTCGCCCCAGTGCTCAACCGGGCGCGTGTGCGCGCTGGCATCGCCTTAAATGGTCGAAACAGTGAGTCCGTCGGGTGC
>NZ_JACHCY010000024.1:0-39933 GCF_014200835.1 Pseudomonas sp. JAI115 | reverse complement strand
GGGTTTCCCCATGTGAGAGTAGGTCATCGTCAAGATTAAATTCCGAAACCCCAATTGCGAAAGCAGTTGGGGTTTTGTTTTGCCCGCAGGAAAGTTCCTACAGCCTGCGGTAGGCCCTTCCGGCTGTCACAGCCTGCCGACAGTGCTAAGGTTCTGCCTTGGCTTTTGTACTTTTCCAAGGAAGCTTTTATGCCGGACGCCTCGTCCCTCAACGCTGCATTCATGGTGGTCCAGAGCAATAGCCTGGACGAGCTGCGCAGCCTGGTGGTCAGCATCATGCGGCGCTACCCATTGGCTCCCTTGGAGAATGAAATCGCTCTGGTCCAAAGCAACGGTATCGCCCAATGGCTCAAGCTGGCATTGGCAGAAGATCCTGAAGAGGACGATCTCGGTGGTTGCGGAATAGCCGCTGCCATCGATGTGCAGCTTCCAGGCAGTTTCATGTGGCAGCTCTACCGTATGGTGTTGGGCCGAGACGACATCCCCGCCACATCCCTGCTCGACAAGGCTCCGCTGACCTGGCGGCTGATGCGCCTGTTGCCGCAAGTGATTGATCGCCCCCATTTCGAACCGCTACAACGCTTCCTCACCCATGACACCGACTTGCGCAAGCGCTACCAGTTGTCCGAGCGCCTGGCAGACCTGTTTGACCAATATCAGGTGTATCGGGCCGACTGGCTCGAAGGTTGGGCCGAGGGCCGGCATCAGTTACGTAATGTTCGAGGCGAGATAAAGCCACTGGCTCCAGTCAGTTGCTGGCAGGCTGAACTGTGGCGTGCTCTTTTGGAAGATGTCGGTGAGCAAGGCATGGCCCAGAGCCGCGCCGGTGTTCATCAACGATTTATCGAGTGCATAAATTCCCTCGAACATGCACCAGCAGGACTACCCTCGCGGGTGATCGTGTTCGGTATATCCTCGTTGCCCGCCCAGGTGCTTGAAGGGTTGGCCGGACTCGCACGTTTCAGTCAGGTGCTGCTGTGTGTACACAACCCTTGCCGACACCACTGGGCCGATATCGTCGCCGACAAGGATCTGCTGCGTCATCAATACAAGCGTCAGAGCCGCAAGAACGGCATGCCGGTCGTACTCGATCCTGAAACGTTGCACCAACATGCTCATCCGCTGCTCGCCGCCTGGGGCAAGCAAGGCCGCGACTATATCAACCTGCTCGACAGTTACGATGACCCCAACAGCTATCGCGCGGCGTTTCGTGACGGGCGCATTGATCTGTTCAGCGAAAATCAGCCACATAACATGCTCAACCAACTTCAGGACGACATCCTCGAGTTGCGGCCACTCAATGAAACGCGTGAGCGCTGGCCTGCCGTTGACTTGACGCAGGATGGGTCGATCCGCTTCCACATAGCCCACAGTGCCCAGCGCGAAGTGGAAATCCTTCACGACCAGTTACTCGCACGCTTCAGCGCCAATCCGGATCTGCGCCCACGAGATGTAATTGTGATGGTGCCGGACATCGACAGCTATGCGCCGCATATCCGGGCAGTGTTCGGACAACTGGATCGACATGATCCACGCTTCATTCCATTTACCTTGGCCGACCAGGGCCAGCGGGGCCGCGATCCGTTGCTGATTGCTGTCGAGCACCTGCTGAAGCTGCCCGATAGTCGTTTCCCGGTGAGCGAGATCCTCGATCTGCTCGACGTCCCTGCGTTGCGCGCCCGATTTGGCGTACAAGAGCGTGATTTGCCTACTCTGCATCGCTGGATCGAAGGAGCAGGCGTGCGCTGGGGAATGAACGCCGGGCAACGTGCCGGCCTGGGCTTGCCGGATGAGCTTGAACAGAACAGCTGGCATTTCGGTTTGCGGCGGATGTTGTTGGGGTACGCAGTTGGCAGCTCCAGCGCCTGTGCCGGTATCGAACCCTACGATGAAATCGGTGGTCTGGATGCTGCGTTGATCGGTCCGTTGGTTGCCCTGCTCGATGCATTGGAACTGGCCCATCACGAACTCACTCAAGTCGCTCAGCCCAAGGTGTGGGGCCAGCGCCTGCAAATCCTGATGCAGCTGTTTTTCAAGGCCAGTAACGAGCACGACGATTATCTGCTCACGCAACTTGAGGAGTTGCGCGAAACCTGGCTGCAGACCTGTGAATCTGTTGGGTTGGTCGATGAATTGCCGCTGACGGTGGTTCGCGAAGCCTGGCTCGCGGGGCTGGATCAGGGGCGTCTGTCCCAGCGTTTTCTCGCCGGCGCAGTAAACTTTTGCACGCTGATGCCCATGCGGGCGATCCCGTTCAAGCTTGTCTGTTTGCTGGGGATGAACGATGGCGATTATCCCCGGGCGCAACCCCCGCTGGATTTCGACCTCATGGGCAGTGACTACCGGCCAGGGGACCGTTCCCGGCGTGAAGACGATCGCTATCTGTTGCTCGAGGCGCTCCTGTCTGCGCGCGATCAGCTGTACATCAGTTGGGTCGGACGCAGCATTCGCGACAACAGTGAACGGCCTGCTTCAGTGCTGATCGGGCAGTTGCGCGATCACCTCGCCAGTGGCTGGCGGTCGCTCGATGAGCATCAGGATCTGTTGACCTCCATGACCGAGGAGCATCCCCTGCAACCGTTCAGTTCGCGCTATTTCCATGAAGGCGATCAACTATTCAGTTATGCCCGTGAATGGCAGGTCTTGCACCAGGTGCATGCGCCACAACATGAGATGGAGCTACTCGCGCCCCATGTTCAGGAGGAGCCGCTGAGTCTGGCTCTTCTGCAGGATTTCTTGCGTAACCCGGTCCGGCACTTTTTTACGCAGCGCCTCAAAGTGTACTTCGAGGCCGCCGAGGCGCCCCTGGCTGACGAAGAACCGTTCGTGCTGGACGCATTGCAACGCTACACATTGAGCGACAGCCTGCTCGAAGCCGCACTCCGGCAGCCGGACAATATCAATCGGGCACTCGAAGATCAGGCGCGGCGTTTGCAAAACAGCGGATTGCTGCCCATGGCCGGCTTCGGCGAATGCCTGCAACGAGAGTTGATCGAGCCGTTACCGGACTTGCTGCAACGTTACCAACACCTTCTGGCGTTATGGCCGACACCATTGACCAGCGCGCTCCCGGTCAGTCTTGAGTTGCAGGGCGTGCGTGTTGAAGGCTGGCTCGCCGGTTTGCATCAACGCGCTGACGGTGGCGTGTTGTCGGTCACGACCATTCCCAACAGCATCGGCTCGATCAAAAGTCGAAAATGGCATCGGTTGATCAAGCCGTGGGTCAATCACCTGGTGGCCTGCGCCAGCGGACTTATCCTGACCACGGCACTGGTGGCGAGTGACGATACGCTGCTGCTTGAGCCGCTGGAGAAGGATCGAGCGGTTCGTTTTCTGGGTGATCTGCTGCTCGCCTGGCAGGCCGGCATGCGCCAGCCGCTGCCGATCGCGGTCAAGACGGCCTTCGCCTGGCTTGCGCAGACTGATCCGCTCAAGGCTGAGGCGGCTGCCAGAAAAGCCTACGAAGGCGACGGCCAGACCAGTGAAGGTGAGCGCCGTGAAAGCCCTGCGCTGTCACGCCAATTCGCTGACTTTGACGCATTGAGTGCCGACGAAACATTCTCCGGTTGGTGCGACGCGTTGTATCGCCCCCTGTTTGAAGCGCCATGGCGCTCGTTGGCCAGCGAAGGGGCACGCGCATGAGTACCAAAACACCGCTGGCTCTGGCCTTCCCACTGCACGGCAGTCAACTCATCGAAGCCAGTGCGGGTACCGGCAAGACCTTTACCATTTCTGCTCTCTATCTGCGGCTGATCCTTGGCCACGGCGGCGAATCGAGCGGCTTCGGCCGTGAATTGCTGCCCCCGCAGATTCTTGTGGTGACCTTCACCGATGCCGCCACCAAGGAGCTGCGTGAAAGAATCCGTACGCGGCTGGCCGAGGCTGCGCGGTTTTTCCGTGAAGAAACCCCGGCGCCGGATGGCTTGATTGCCGAGCTGCGCGAGCAGTTTGACCCGGCACGATGGCCCGGTTGCGCCAATCGCCTGGACATCGCCGCGCAATGGATGGATGAAGCGGCCGTCTCCACCATCCACAGTTGGTGCCAGCGCATGCTGCGCGAACACGCGTTCGACAGCGGCAGCCTGTTTACCCAGTCCCTGGAAACCGATCACAGCGATCTGCTCGGTGAAGTACTGCGCGATTACTGGCGACTGTTCTGTTACCCGATGCAGGGCGACGCGCTGAACTGGGTTCGCGCTAACTGGGGCGGGCCGGCAGCGTTGTTGCCACGAGTGCGCGGCCTGTTTGGCAGTGAGCGCGACAGTGATGACGGCAAGGCCCCTGCAGAATTGATCAATGAGTGTCTGCAAGAACGGCGTGCCGCGTTGCTCGAGCTGAAGATGCCGTGGCGTCAGTGGGCCGATGAGCTGCTGGTGATCTGTCACGAAGGCGTTGCGAGCAAAGCCGTCGATGGACGCAAGATGCAGGCGCGCTACTTCGAGCCCTGGTTCGAGAAACTCAAGGCGTGGGCCGAAGACGAGGCCATGGAGCAACTGGACATCGGCACCGGTTTCACCCGATTGACCCCTCACGGAATGGCCGAAGCCTGGAAGGGCCAGGCACCGAGTCATCCGGGTCTCGACGCGATGCCGGGGCTCAAGTCGAGCCTCGACGCGCTTCCCACCCCCGATGCCGCCGTATTGCAACATGCGGCGAGATGGGTGGGCGCGCGTTTTGAGGAAGAGAAGCGTCGTCGTGCGGAAATGGGGTTCGACGACATGCTGTTGCGCCTCGATGCGGCGTTGCAATCCGACAGCGGCGAGCGCCTTGCTGCGGTGATCCGCGAGCAGTTTCCGGTTGCTCTGATCGATGAGTTTCAGGACACCGACCCGGTGCAATACCGGATCTTCGAGAGCATCTACCGCATCGAGGACAACAGTCCGAATACCGGTCTGTTCCTGATCGGTGACCCCAAGCAGGCGATCTACGCGTTCCGTGGCGCCGATATCTACACCTACCTGCGTGCGCGTCAGGCCACTGCCGGCCGCCTGCATACGCTGGGCACCAACTTCCGCTCCAGCCATGGCATGGTCAACGCGGTCAATCACGTATTCGAACGCGCCGAGTCCCGCGAGCAAGGACGCGGCGCGTTTTTGTTTCGGGAAAAAAACGGGGAAAACCCGGTGCCGTTCCAGCCTGTTGAGTCTCAGGGGCGTAAAGAGCGGCTGCAGATTGCCGGGCACGATGTCGCGGCACTGAATGTCTGGCACCTGTCGACGGATCAGCCGCTGTCAGGCGCGGTCTATCGCCAGCAATTGGCGGCGGCCTGTGCCAGCGAAATCACCGCGTTGCTCAATGGCGGGCAAACCGGTGCGGCGGGATTTGTCCGCGATGGAGAAGACTTCATAGGCTTGCGACCCTCTGACATTGCGATTCTGGTACGCGACGGCAAAGAGGCCCAAGCCGTACGCGCAGAACTCGCGGCCCGTGGCGTGCGCAGCGTTTACCTGTCGGACAAGGACTCGGTGTTCGCCGCCCAGGAAGCGCATGACCTGCTCTCCTGGCTCAAGGCCTGCGCGGAGCCGGATGTCGAGCGCTCTCTGAAGGCTGCGCTGGCTTGCATCACCCTCAATCTGCCGTTGGCTGAACTGGAACGTTTGAATCAGGATGAGTTGGTCTGGGAAGCCCGGGTCATGCAGTTTCGTGGCTATCGCGAACTGTGGCGCAAGCAAGGTGTGCTGCCGATGTTACGGCGCCTGCTGCACGACTTTCACCTGCCGCAAACTCTGATCGCGCGCAGTGATGGCGAGCGGGTACTGACCAACCTTTTGCACTTGTCGGAACTGATGCAGCAGGCTGCCGCTGAGCTTGATGGCGAGCAAGCGCTGATTCGTCATCTGGCCGAGCTTCTGGCGTTGTCCGGTCAGGCCGGCGAAGAGCAGATATTGCGTCTGGAGAGTGACGAGCAACTGGTCAAGGTCGTGACCATTCACAAGTCCAAAGGGCTTGAGTATCCACTGGTGTTCCTGCCGTTCATCTGCTCGGCAAAACCGGTGGATGGCAGTCGCTTGCCGCTGCATTACCACGATGCCTCCGGCGAAGCCCAGGTGACACTGAAGCCGACCGCCGAATTGATCGCCCTGGCGGATGACGAGCGTCTGGCCGAGGACCTGCGTCTGCTCTACGTCGCCCTGACTCGCGCGCAACATGCCTGCTGGCTGGGTGTCACGGACCTCAAGCGCGGTAACAACAACGGTTCGGTGCTTCATCTTTCAGCGCTTGGCTATCTGCTGGGTGGCGGCACAAGGCTGGATGAGTCAACCGGTCTGAGCCGCTGGCTGCAGGATTTGCAACAGAACTGCACGGCCATCAGCTTGGGGGAGTTGCCTCAAGCCACTCAGGAGATCTACCGGCCCGAGCGTAACGAAGCGATCCTCAGCGCTACATTGGTGCCCAAGCGCAAGGCCAGCGAAAACTGGTGGATTGCCTCCTACAGTGCTTTGCGCATCAGTGACGTGTTGAGCGTGGGCAGCGATGAGGCGCCGGACAGTCCACAAGCGCAAAAGCTGTTTGATGATGAGCGTCTCGACCCGGATGCGCCACGCGAGATCGTGGCCGGTGGCGCCGATATTCATCGTTTTCCTCGCGGTCCGAATCCAGGAACCTTTCTTCATGGTCTGCTCGAATGGGCCGGAGACGAAGGTTTTGCCGTTCCTTTTGAAACGCTCAAGGATGCGATTGGCCGGCGCTGCAACCTGCGTGGTTGGGAGGGGTGGATCACCACCCTGAGTGACTGGCTGCAACACTTGCTCAAGTCGTCGCTGCCAGCAGGTGGCGGACAGCCTCCGGTGGTTCTCGAGCAACTCAAACAGTACCGCGTGGAGATGGAGTTCTGGTTCGCCAGCCACAAGGTTGATGTTCTCAAACTCGATGAGTGGGTGCGCCAGTACACCCACAACGGTGTGGCACGAGTGGCCGCCGAGCCAGTACAGCTCAACGGCATGTTCAAAGGCTTCATCGACCTGACCTTCGAACACGAGGGGCGCTACTACGTGGCCGACTACAAATCCAACTGGCTGGGTGTCGACGATGCAGCCTATACCGAGCAAGCCATGGAGCGCTCGATCCTCGACAACCGCTACGACTTGCAATACGTGTTGTATCTGCTGGCGTTGCATCGGCAACTGAAGGCGCGGTTGCCTGACTACGATTACGATCGGCATGTCGGTGGTGCGTTGTATGTGTTTCTGCGGGGGACCCGGGCAGACAGTCGCGGCGTGTATTTTGCGCGGCCGCCGCGCGAACTGATCGAGCGCCTGGATCGTCTTTTCCAGGGTAAGCCGGAACCCAAGGCCGAACCCGCATGGGAACAGGGAGTCCTGCTATGAGCCGTACCTTCGCCGATCTGTCATCGGCTATCGACAACCCGTCGAGCCTGGCGCCACTGACCAGTGCCTCGGATCTGCTGATCTTGCTTGATCGCTGGGTCGAGCGAGGCTGGCTTCGTTCGCTGGACAAGGCCTTTATCGGTTTTCTGTACGAACTCGCACCCCAGTCCGATCCACTGGTGTTGCTCGCTGCCGCACTGACCAGCCATCAACTGGGTCACGGACATGTCTGCCTCGACCTGTTCGAAACCCTCAAGGCCCCGGATTTCGCCCTGTCTTTACCTCCTGAAGGCGATGAGCAAAGTGATGTCTTGCTCCTGCCGTCGCAGTTGCTTGAAACGCTGGATGGCGCCCATTGGTGCAAGGTGCTGGCGGGCAGCGCTCTGGTTGCACTGGCTGCGGACAATAGCGAAGCGGCGCATCAGCGACCGTTGGTGCTGTCCGGCAAGCGTCTGTACCTGCGGCGCTACTGGGCCTATGAGCGGCGTATCGATGCGGCGTTACGCACACGTCTGGCCCAAGGCGAAACGCCGCCGGATGACTTGCCCCAGCGTCTCGATGAATTGTTCGGCCCCGCCAGGCCCGGAGCAGTGATCGACTGGCAGAAACTCGCCTGCGCGCTTGCCACTCGGGGAGCCTTCAGCATCATCACGGGCGGCCCGGGAACTGGCAAAACCACCACGGTGGTGCGTCTGCTCGCGCTGCTCCAGGCGCCGGCGGTGGAAGCCGGTCAGCCGCTGCGCATTCGTCTGGCGGCGCCCACGGGCAAGGCTGCTGCGCGGTTGACCGAGTCCATCAGCCAGCAAGTGCAGTCGCTGAAAGTCACCGAAGACGTGCGCGAGAAGATCCCCTGCGACGTGACCACTGTCCATCGTTTGTTGGGCAGTCGGCCCGGCACCCGACATTTCCGCCACCATGCCGGCAACCGCTTGCCGCTGGATGTGCTGGTGGTCGATGAAGCTTCCATGATCGACCTGGAAATGATGGCTAACCTGCTCGATGCGTTGCCGGCGCATGCGCGTCTGGTGTTGCTCGGTGACAAGGATCAACTCGCCTCCGTAGAGGCCGGGGCGGTGCTCGGCGATTTGTGCCGCGATGCCGAGGCGGGCTGGTACAACCCGCAGACCCGGCGGTGGCTGGAGTCGGTCAGTGGTGAGTCATTACAGGACAGTGGCCTGCACGAGGACCACGACGGCTCGCATCCTTTGGCTCAGCAACTGGTGATGTTGCGCCATTCCCGACGCTTCGGTGAAGGCAGCGGCATCGGTCAGCTGGCGCGGCGGGTCAATCAGCAGTTGCCGGAGGAGGCGCGCCAGTTGCTGGCGGCCGGTCACTATGATGACGTGTTTTCCCTGCCGCTCAAGGGCGAACACGATCACACGTTCGAGCGGCTGCTGCTCGACGGTCATGGGGAAGGTCCAAAGGGTTATCGCCACTATCTGAATATCCTGCGCCAACAACGCCCGCCAGCGGAAAGACCGCTGGAGCATCCGGACTGGATCAACTGGGCGCGGGAAGTGCTGCAGGCGTTCGACACCTTCCAGTTGTTGTGTGCTGTGCGCAAGGGGCCTTGGGGCGTTGAAGGGTTGAATCTGCGGATCACCGAAACGCTGCTCAAGGCACGCCTGATCGAGCATGACCAGCAATGGTATGAAGGCCGGCCGGTGCTGATGACGCGCAACGATTACGGTCTGGGTCTGATGAACGGCGATATTGGCATCGCCCTCAAATTGCCCGAGCGCGAAGGCCCGGACGCCGGCAAACCGGTGCTGCGCGTGGCCTTTCCGCGTAACGACGGGCAGGGCGGTGTGCGTTTCGTGCTGCCGAGCCGGCTCAACGACGTGGAAACGGTGTACGCGATGACGGTGCACAAATCCCAGGGCTCCGAGTTCGCCCACACCGCGCTGATCCTGCCGGACGCCTTGAATCCGGTGTTGACCAAGGAATTGATCTATACCGGTATTACCCGGGCCAAACACTGGTTCACTTTGATCGAGCCCCGGGCCGGCGTGTTTGAAGAGGCGGTGCAGCGCAAGGTCAAGCGCCTGAGCGGATTGATGCTGGAACTGGAGGAAGGTGGCGAGGTTCGGGAATGAAATAGCCTGATGTTCGGTGCCGATTACTGACCAACTGGTCAGCAGCTGCTGTCTCGCTGGTGTTACTGCGCTGTGCTATCGTTGCGGCATCATTTCGGTACGATCCAAGAGAATCCCTGCATGAAGGTGGCTGTCTGGGCGACAGAGCGCGTGGTTCGCTGCAAGCACGCATTGCTTGTCGGTCTGCTCTGTTTGCTGACCGGCGCCGCCATGGCGCAGGCACAGACGCCGGTGGGCATGGCCGAGCAGCGCGCCCAGTCGGTGACGCAGGTTGTGCTGGGCATCCTCAGTTACGCGCGCTGGCCGGTGGAACCCGCACAATTGCGCCTGTGCATCGTCGGCCCCACCGAATACACCGATGACCTGGTCAAAGGCACTACGCAAGCCACCGGTCGTCCGGTCGCTGTGCGCCGACTGCTGGCCGACAACCCGGCGATCGTCAGCGAATGCGATGCGGTGTACATCGGCAAACTCACCGCAGATGAACGCAGTCGGCTGTTCACCTCATTGATCGGCCATCCGGTGCTGAGCATCAGCGAAGGTGGCGATCAGTGCACGGTCGGCAGCCTGTTCTGCCTGCGGGTCGGCGATCAGCAGGTTTCCTTCGAGGTCAATCTCGACTCCGTCGCCCGCAGCGGTGTACGCATCCACCCGAGCGTACTGCAGTTGTCGCGCCGCAAACCGGCGGCACCATGAAGCTGTTTCGTTCCAGGAGCCGCCCGACACTGGGCTCGGTCATCGGCCGCGGCCATTTGATTGTCGCGCTGGTGGCCGTGACGATGGCCAGCGTGTCGCTGACCCTGCTGGGCGTTCTCGCGCTGCGGGTGTACGCCGATCACAACCTGCATCTGATTGCACGTTCGATCAGCTACACCGTGGAAGCGGCGGTGGTGTTCAACGATAAGGACGCCGCCACCGAAGCGCTGGCCTTGATCGCGTCCACCGAAGAGGTGGCGGATGCCCAGGTGTTCGACACACAGGGGCAGTTGCTGGCGCGTTGGCAGCGGCCCGAAAACGGTCTGTTTTCCCAACTGGAAATGCAGGCTGCCCGGACCATTCTGGAAAAGCCGATCAGCCTGCCGATCGTGCATCAGGATCGTGAAATCGGACGCATCCTGCTGGTCGGTCACGGCGGTAGCCTGATGCGCTTCTTGCTCAGCGGTCTGGCGGGGATCATTCTCTGCACCGCAATCAGTGCCTGGGTCGCGCTGTATCTGGCGCGCCGACAGCTGCGCAGCATTACCGGCCCGCTTCGCAGTCTCGCGGCGGTGGCTCATGCCGCCCGCAGCGAGCGTGCGCTGGATCGCCGGGTACCACCGGCGCAGATCGCCGAGCTCGACAACCTCGGCAACGACTTCAATGCCCTGCTCGACGAACTCGAATCCTGGCAGACCCATCTGCAAAGCGAGAACGAAACCCTCGCCCATCAGGCCAGCCACGACAGCCTCACCGGTTTGCCCAACCGGGCGTTTTTCGAGGGGCGATTGATTCGCGCCTTGCGCAACGCCGGCAAGCTCAATGAGCGGGTGGCGGTGCTGTTTCTCGACAGCGACCGCTTCAAAGGCATCAATGACAACTTCGGTCACGCCGCTGGCGACGCGGTGCTGGTGGCGGTCGCCAATCGGATCCGCGCGCAACTGCGTGAAGAGGATCTGGTGGCGCGGCTCGGCGGCGACGAGTTCGCCGTACTGCTCGCGCCGCTGCACAAGATCGAGGATGCCGAGCGCATTGCCGACAAGATTCTCGCCAGCATGGACATGCCCATCGCGCTGCCGGGCGACACCAGTGTGGTGACGTCGCTCAGTATCGGCATTGCGGTTTTCCCTGATCATGGTGTCACGCCAGGCGCCTTGCTCAATGCGGCCGACGCGGCGATGTATCAGGCCAAGCGCCTGTCGCGTGGCGCTCAATTCACTGCCGGGTCGGAGAGCCCGGTCGTCAATCTGCAAACCAGGAGCTGATTCCGTGTTCACATTTCCCGCTCGACTGTTTTCCGCCTTGCTGATGATCGCCGTACTGGCGCTGACCGGGTGCCAGACCGCACCGCAGAAAGGCCTGACCCCGGCGCAGATCGCCGTCCTCAAACAACAAGGCTTCGAAGCGACCGACGAGGGCTGGGAGTTTGGCCTGTCCGGCAAAGTGCTGTTTGGCAGCGATATCGAAAGCCTGAACAACCAGAGCACCGAAATCGTCGAACGCATCGGCAAGGCACTGCTCGGCGTCGGTATCGAGCGGGTGCGGGTCGACGGTCATACCGATGCCTCGGGCAAGGAAACCTACAACCAGCAACTGTCGCTGCGTAGGGCCAAAAGCGTGGCCAAAGTGCTGACCACCGTCGGTATGAAGGAAGAGAACATTCAGCTGCGCGGACTGGGCAGCAGCGAGCCGGTGGCGTCCAATGACACTGCCGCCGGACGCACTGAAAATCGCCGGGTGTCGATTGTGGTCAGCGCCGATTAATCGGCAAACCGCATCTCGCGGGTCTGCCCCATCAGCAGACCCTGATTACGCTCGGTCACCTCACGGATGTAATCCCACAACAGGGTGATCCGCTTCAATTTCCTGAGATCCTCCCGGCAGTACATCCAGAACTGTCGGGTGATGTCGATTTCCTCGGGCAGCACCGGCAGCAGGCGCGGATCCTGCGCCGCGAGGAAGCACGGCAGAATTGCCAGTGAACGCCCTTGCTGCGCCGCGACGAACTGCGCGATCACGCTGGTGCTGCGCAGGTTTGCGCTGGCGCCGGGCAGCACGTTCGCCAGGTACAGCAGCTCCGAGCTGAACGCCAGGTCATCCACATAACTGATGAATTGATGCTTGCCCAAGTCCGCAGGGCGGCGGATCGGCGGGTGTTGGTCGAGGTAGTCCTGGGTTGCGTAGAGCTGCAAGCGGTAGTCGCAGAGTTTGCAGCACACGTACGGGCCGTGTTCCGGGCGTTCCAGGGCAATGACGATGTCGGCTTCGCGTTTGGACAGGCTGATGAAGTGCGGCAGCGGCAGGATGTCCACCGAAATCGCCGGGTAGGCGTCGACGAAGTGGCTCAGCTGCGGGGTGATGAAAAAACTGCCGAAACCTTCGGTGCAGCCCATGCGTACATGCCCGGAAAGTGCCACACCAGAGCCCGAGACCTGCTCGCAAGCCATGTGCAACGTGCTTTCAATCGACTCGGCATAGCCCAGCAAACGCTGGCCTTCAGTGGTCAGGACAAAACCGCTGGTGCGCGATTTTTCGAACAGCAATGTACCCAGCGCCGCTTCCAGTGAACTGATGCGCCGCGACACGGTGGTGTAGTCCACCGCCAGACGTTTGGCCGCGGTGCTGGCCTTGCGGGTGCGGGCGACTTCGAGGAAAAACTTCAGGTCGTCCCAGTTCAGCGACCCCAGGGAGGTGATGTTTTTTTGCATGATGGACGGGCTTATATGTGCGTTCTTATTAGAAGTTTGCACATCTATACTCCAAAAACAGTCCGACAACCAATTCGTGACACACGCCTCATCTCAAGGCGAACCCTTTCGCCTTGGCTCCTACGATAAAAACAAGTTTCGGAGACCAGCATGAACGCATCGCTTACGCCCAACGAAACCACGGTCCAGAAGGTCAAGCTGCTGATCGATGGCGAGTGGGTCGAATCGCAGACCACCGAGTGGCACGACATCGTCAACCCGGCGACCCAGCAAGTGCTGGCCAAGGTTCCGTTCGCCACTGCCGCTGAAGTCGACGCCGCCATCAGTGCCGCGCACCGCGCGTTCCAGACCTGGAAACTGACCCCGATCGGCGCGCGGATGCGCATCATGCTCAAGCTGCAGGCACTGATCCGCGAGCACTCCAAGCGCATCGCCGTAGTTCTGAGCGCCGAGCAGGGCAAGACTATTGCCGACGCCGAGGGCGATATTTTCCGTGGCCTGGAAGTGGTCGAACACGCCTGTTCCATCGGCACCCTGCAAATGGGCGAGTTCGCCGAAAACGTGGCCGGCGGCGTCGATACCTACACCCTGCGCCAGCCAATCGGCGTGTGCGCCGGCATCACCCCGTTCAATTTCCCGGCGATGATTCCGCTGTGGATGTTCCCGATGGCCATTGCCTGCGGCAACACCTTTGTGCTCAAGCCTTCGGAACAGGATCCGCTGTCGACCATGCTCCTGGTGGAGCTGGCGATTGAGGCGGGCGTTCCGGCGGGCGTGCTCAACGTCGTGCACGGTGGCAAGGACGTCGTCGATGGCCTGTGCACCCACAAGGACATCAAAGCGGTGTCGTTCGTCGGTTCGACCGCGGTCGGTACGCATGTCTACGACCTGGCTGGCAAGCACGGCAAACGCGTGCAATCGATGATGGGTGCGAAGAACCATGCCGTGGTGCTGCCGGACGCCAATCGCGAGCAAGCGCTGAATGCCTTGGTCGGCGCCGGTTTCGGTGCGGCAGGGCAACGCTGCATGGCCACCTCGGTGGTGGTGCTGGTTGGTGCGGCGAAACAATGGCTGCCGGATCTGAAAGCGCTGGCGCAGAAACTCAAGGTCAACGCCGGCAGCGAGGCGGGCACCGATGTCGGCCCGGTGATCTCGAAGAAAGCCAAGGCGCGGATTCTTGATCTGATCGAAAGCGGCATCAAGGAAGGCGCCAAGCTTGAACTCGATGGTCGCGACATCAAGGTGCCGGGCTACGAACAAGGCAACTTCGTCGGCCCGACCCTGTTCTCGGGCGTGACCACCGACATGCAGATCTATACCCAGGAAATCTTCGGCCCGGTGCTGGTGGTGCTGGAAGTCGACACCCTCGATCAGGCCATCGCACTGGTCAACGCCAACCCGTTCGGCAACGGCACGGGCCTGTTCACCCAGAGCGGTGCGGCGGCGCGCAAATTCCAGACGGAAATCGACGTCGGCCAGGTCGGCATCAACATCCCGATTCCAGTGCCGGTGCCGTTCTTCAGCTTCACCGGTTCCCGTGGTTCGAAACTCGGCGACCTCGGCCCGTACGGCAAGCAAGTGGTGCAGTTCTACACCCAGACCAAAACGGTCACGGCGCGCTGGTTCGATGACGACAGCGTCAACGACGGCGTGAACACCACCATCAACCTGCGCTGAGGACTGGCCATGAAAATCGCATTTATCGGTCTGGGCAACATGGGCGCGCCGATGGCGCGCAACCTGATCAAGGCCGGCCACTCGCTGAATCTGGTCGACCTGAACAAGACGGTGCTGGCGGAGCTGGAGCAACTGGGCGGCACCATTCGCGCCTCGGCCCGGGAAGCGGCGGAAGACGCCGAACTGGTGATCACCATGCTCCCGGCGGCGGTGCATGTGCGCAGCGTCTGGCTGGGTGAGGACGGCGTGCTGGCCGGTATTGGCAAAGGCGTGCCGGCGGTGGATTGCAGCACCATAGATCCGCAGACCGCCCGCGATGTGGCCGCCGCTGCCGCCAAACAAGGCGTGGCCATGGCTGATGCACCGGTCTCCGGCGGCACTGGCGGCGCGACCGCCGGCACGCTGACCTTCATGGTCGGCGCCACTCCGGAACTGTTCGCCACCCTGCAACCGGTGCTGGCGCAGATGGGCCGCAACATCGTGCATTGCGGTGAAGTCGGCACCGGGCAAATCGCCAAGATCTGCAACAACCTGCTGCTGGCGATCTCGATGGTCGGCGTCAGCGAAGCCATGGCGCTGGGCGATGCACTGGGGATCGACACCTCGGTGCTGGCCGGGATCATCAACAGCTCGACCGGGCGTTGCTGGAGTTCGGAAATGTACAACCCGTGGCCGGGCATCGTCGAAACGGCGCCGGCCTCGCGCGGTTATACCGGTGGGTTTGGTGCCGAACTGATGCTCAAGGATCTGGGGCTGGCCACCGAAGCGGCGCGTCAGGCGCATCAACCGGTGGTGCTCGGCGCGGTGGCGCAGCAGTTGTATCAGGCGATGAGCCAGCGCGGGGAGGGGGGCAAGGACTTCTCGGCGATTATCAACAGCTATCGCAAGCCACAGTAACTTGGACATCAATACTTTTTGTGGCAACGGAGACTTTGTGGTGAGGGGATTTATCCCCGATCGACTGTGTAGCAGTCGCGACCACTGAGCCTGCGTTTCAACTGACACAATGCGGGGGGCGCTTTGCGCCCATCGGGGATAAATCCCCTCGCCACAAATCTCACAGGCGCCACAACCATGGCGTCAGCCAGAATGCAGTAGGTGTTGCCGGGAAATCACGTCGGGTGGTTTCCCGGCTTTTTTTGCATCAGGCGAAGACGAAATATTTGCGTACGGTCTCGACCACTTCCCAAGTGCCTTTCATCCCCGGTTCAACCACGAAGATGTCGCCGGCACGCAGGTGGATCGGCGCCATGCCGTCCGGGGTGATGATGCAGTAGCCTTCCTGGAAATGGCAGTACTCCCACTTCACATAATCGACCCGCCACTTGCCCGGGGTGCAGATCCAGGTGCCCATGATCTTGCTGCCGTCTTCGCTGGTGTAAGCGTTGAGGTTGACGGTGTGCGGGTCACCTTCGAGTTTTTCCCATTTGCAGGCATCGAGTACCGGCAGCGGGTGGGTGTCGCGCAGAACGGTGATGGGGGCGGTCGCGGTCATGAGAACTCCGGGCAGTGGGCGGATGGCAAAGAAACCAACTCGCACCCTATAGCGCCCGATTGCCGCTCAGTTGTCTGTGCTCGACATCGAGCTGCTCAGAAACGCGCAAACCGTCAAAGGTTTTCCAGCGGGCATTCGACCCGCGCCCGTTCAAGGTCGATTTCGAAACCTTCCAGTTGCGCGTATTGCCGCGTCAGCTCAGCGATGCTGCAGTTGATCTCGCGTTTTTTTGCCTCGATAGCCTGTTGGGCCAGATCCCATGGCATGGCCTCGCCATGATGCGCGGCAAAAATCGTCTGCAATTCCCGGAGCCTGAAGCCCATCTCTTTTGCACATTTGATGAAGATCAGCAGTTCGATGCTTTGTTGGTCGTAGAGGCGATATTTACCTTGGCGCCGGGGCGTGGGCAGCAGACCGATCGACTCGTAGTGGCGAATGCTTTTGATGGTGGTGCCGGCACGTTGCGCGGCTTGGCCGATGTACATAAAAGTCCTTTTTCAATGTGAAACCGTGCGGCGCATTATCGGCAGACTTAGCGGCGGGCGATAGCGTGCGCCTGTTGCAGCCAGCGCTGGCGCTGCCGGTCGCTGGACTCAAGCAGCGGGCCGAAGGTCAGCGTGCGCAGGGGGGTGATACCACAGAACTGCAGGGTGGTCTTGCGCACCTGATGCAGTCCCGGCATCCGGTAGATCCAGCGGTAATACCAGAGTGGCGTGTCCATCGTCACCAGCAAGTGCGCGGTGCGCCCCTTGAGCAACTGATCGGGAAAGGGTTTGCCTTTTCGGTATTTGAAGGCGAATCCCGGCAGCAACACCCGATCAAAAAAACCTTTGAGCAGCGCTGGAATGCCGCCCCACCAGATCGGGTAGACCAGCGTCAGATGTTCGGCCCAAAGGATGTCGGATTGCGCGCGGCTCAAGTCTTCTTCCAGCGCTTGAACCTGTTGATACCCCTGGCGCAACACCGGGTCAAAAGCCATCTCTCCCAAGCGTAGCTGACGCACCTGGTGTCCGGCATCGAGCGCTGATTGTGCATAGCGCTCGGCGAGTGCGGCGCAGAAGCTCGTCGCGCCGGGATGGCCGAGAATCAGCAGAATGCGTTTGCCCATGTTCATGCTCCTTGCCGTTGAACGCCAAGGATGAAGTCTGCCCCTCAGGGGAGAGTCAAGGCTTGCAGCAAGGCTTTGGCATAACCGGGCAGGGCTCTGAAATCCCGGGCGCAGAGCATCAGCGTGCGGCGGGCCCATGGCTCATTGAGGGCGATGCTGTTGAATGAGCGCGGCGTCGCGCGTTCAATGGCCGCCAGCGGCACGATGGCGAGGCCGGCGCCTCGGGCGACCATGCGCAGCACCCCTTCGAAACCGTCGGCGCGGATCCGCACCTGCATGCGCGAGCCGCTGTGCAGAGCCTGTTCTTCGAGGTAGATCGCCAGCGCGCTGTCGGTGCTCAGACCGACGAAATCGTAGTGCAAAGCGGCGCTGAAACTGACCTCGGCGGTGTCGGCTAGTGGATGTCCGTGCGGCGCGATCAGTCGCAACGGGTCGTCGCGAAACGGCTGGGTCTGCAGATCGGTGGTGTCCACTGCATCGGAGACGATGCCGATATCGGCTGCGCCCTGGCGCAAGGCGTGGATGATGCGGGCGCTGGGTAGTTCCTGCAGATCGATGTCGAGGTTGGGATGCTCGCGCAAAAAGTCCGCGAGCACTTCCGGCAGGTATTCGGTGATCGCCGTGGTGTTGCACAACAGTCGCACCTGTCCTTTGACGCCCTGCGCGTAGTCGGCCAGATCCTGCTGCATGCGTTCGGCCTGTTGCAGGAGGATGCGCGCGTGGTGGGCCAGGGCCTTGCCAGCGGGCGTCGGGCTCACGCCACGGCGGCCGCGCTGCAGGAACTCGGTGCCCAGCGAGGCTTCCATCGCGCGAATGCGCGCACTGGCGGCGGCGAGCGAAAGATGGCTGCGGGCGGCGCCGGCGGTGATGTTGCCGGTGTCGAGGATGTGCAGGTAGAGGCGCAGGTCGGTGAGGTCGAAGTGCATGGGGCAGCCTGTGGTTTTTGTGGTGTCTGGGCGGGCCCTATCGCTGGCAAGCCAGCTCCCACAGGATTTTGTGTTGTGCACAAGTCCTGTGATCCACACTGAAACCTGTGGGAGCTGGCTTGCCAGCGATGAGGCCAGAAGTCTCAATCAAGCCTTCAGCCTCTTGTATTGGAAGAGGCAGCCTCAGTATATGGCAGATTTTCAGCGCACCCGCCAAAGCGCACAGTAGCGCCATGAACGCACTCGCAGATTTCTACCAGAACCTTGGCCTGGCCCTGTCCCTGCTGGTCGTCGCCACCTTCATCATGGCCGGGCTGGTCAAAGGCGTGATCGGCCTCGGTCTGCCCACCGTTGCCATGGGCCTGCTTGGTCTGGCTATGGCGCCGTCGCAGGCAGCTGCGTTGCTGATCATTCCGGCGACGCTGACTAATGTCTGGCAACTGGCGTTCGGCGGGCATTTGAAAGGGCTGCTCAAACGCTTGTGGCCGCTGCTGCTGATGAACTTCCTCGGCACCGCCGTCGGCACGTTGTCGATTGGCATGGCGGGCGGGCATTGGGTGGTGCGTGGGCTGGGCGCGGCGTTGCTGCTGTATGCGTTGAGCGGGTTGCTGCTGCCGACGCTGCAGGTCAATCCTCGGCATGAACCGTGGCTGGGTCCGCTGTGCGGGCTGATCACCGGGGTTATCACTTCGGCCACCGGTGTGTTCGTGATTCCGGCGGTGCCGTACCTGCAGGCGCTGGGTTTGAGTCGCGATGAGCTGGTGCAGGCGCTGGGCCTGTCGTTCACCGTGTCGACCCTGGCGCTGGCCGGCGGCCTGTTCTGGTGCGGCGCACTGGGCAGTGGCGAATTGAGTGCGTCGCTGCTGGTGCTGATCCCGGCGATGCTGGGCATGGGGTTCGGCCAATGGTTGCGTCAGCGCATCAGCGCTGTGCTGTTCAAGCGGGTGTTCTTTATCGGACTGGGCGCACTCGGCGCCCATCTGCTGATCAGCGGCTAGCCGACGAGGCGCTGAGCATGTCGATCCGACGGATATCGAAATCACGCTCCAGATACGTCATGCGGTTGTCGAAAAACTCGCGCATGTGCGGCAGGTTCGAATGCACGTCGAGGTGCGCCTGGCTTTCCCAGATCTCGTAAAAGATGAACAGCGTCGGGTCTTCCTTGTCGCGCAGCATGTGGTACTCGATGCAGCCGGGCTCGGCGCGGCTCGGCTCGACATAGGCGCGAAACAGCGCTTCGAAGGCCTCGGCTTTTTCCGGGCGGGTCTTGGCATGCAGGATGAAACCGTGGCGTTCACTCATCAAAACAACTCCTCAAATGCACATGGCCGGGAATGCTATTGCAACAATCGGCATTCGATTCGTGCTTTTTGATCAAATGTATTTTGCGCCGACGCGGCTTATTCCGCGCGAGATGGATGGTTAACCTGCCGCCATTCGTTTTCCCATCTTTCTCCAGCCCAATGGCTGCGCGAGGCGTTCCGATGAAAAAAGTGTTGTTGCTCAATGGTGGCAAGAAATTCGCCCACTCCGACGGTCGTTACAACGCCACCCTGCACGAAACCGCGCTGAGCGTGCTGGATCGCGGTGGTCTGGATGTCAAAACCACGTTCATCGACGAGGGCTACGACGTCGCCGAAGAAGTGGCCAAATTCCTCTGGGCCGACGTGATCATTTATCAGATGCCGGGCTGGTGGATGGGTGCGCCGTGGACCGTGAAAAAGTACATCGACGAAGTCTTCACCGAAGGCCACGGCAGCCTCTATGCCAGCGATGGTCGGACCCGTTCCGATGCGTCGCAGAAGTACGGCAGTGGCGGCCTGATTCAGGGCAAGCAATACATGCTGTCGCTGACCTGGAACGCACCGCAGCAGGCGTTCGATGACCCGAGCGATTTCTTTGAAGCCAAGGGTGTGGACGCGGTGTATTTCCCGTTCCACAAGGCCAACGAGTTCTTGGGCATGAGCGGGTTGCCGACGTTCCTGTGTGTGGACGTGATGAAGCGCCCGAACATCGAGAATGATGTGGCGCGGTATGAGCAGCATCTCAAGCAGGTATTTGGCCTCAAGGCTTGAGGTGATTTCATGTGGTTACGGTTGTAACTGTGGTGAGGGTTGTAAATGTGGTGAGGGGATTCATCCCCGATGGGTCGCGCAGCGGCCCCCCGATCTTGATCTCGAAAAGCGGGGCCTGCTGCGCAGTCCATCGGGGATAAATCCCCTCGCCACAGGGGTGTTCTCTCTCCACAATGGATTTTGTGCAGTCGATCAATAAGGGACACCCGTGAAAGCCAGATCCGATGAGTTGCAGATTTTCGTCTGCGTGATCGAATGCGGTTCGATTTCCGCTGCTGCCGAGCAGGTCGGCCAGACCCCCTCGGCGGTCAGCCGCACACTGTCGCGGCTGGAAGCCAAGCTCGACACCACGCTGATCAACCGCACCACGCGGCGCATGGACCTGACCGAGGAGGGCAAGTATTTCTTTGAGCAGGCCAAGCTGATTCTCGATCAGATGGATGCGCTCGAAGAGCGTCTGTCCTCACGCCAGCAAACCCCGTCCGGGCGCCTGCGGATCAACGCCGCGTCGCCCTTCATGCTGCACGCCATCGTGCCGTACATCGACGAATTCCGTGGCCTGTACCCGGACATCCAGCTCGAACTCAACAGCAATGACCTGATCATTGACCTGCTGGAACAAAGCACCGACGTCGCCATCCGCATCGGCACCCTTGCTGACTCGACGTTGCATGCGCGCTCACTGGGTTGCAGCCCGTTGCTGATCGTCGCCAGCCCGGCCTATCTGGAAAAGCACGGCGCGCCGCAGCAGGTCGCCGACTTGAGCGAACACACCCTGCTTGGCTTCACCCACAACGAAGGCCTCAATCAGTGGCCGCTGCGTTACGTGCACGGTGACCGCTGGCCGATCACCCCGGCGATCAGCGCTTCCAGCGGCGAGACCGTGCGCCATCTGGCGCTGGAAGGGCAGGGCATTGCCTGCCTCTCGCACTTCATGACCATCGACGACATTCGCGCCGGGCGCCTCAAGGTGCTGCTGGCGGAATTCAACAGCGGCTATCGCCAGCCGATCAACGCGGTGTACTACCGGAACTCGCAACTGGCGCTGCGCATTCAGTGCTTCCTCGACTTCATCCAGAGCAAACTCGCGGCGTACGCCAGCGCCGATTTCAAGGGTTGATTCGTGATCCCTGCGCAACAGTGATTTGGGCGAGGGCGGGTTTTTCCATCGGGGTGACCGGTCGATACTCGCTGCATCACTTATTCACGCAGGGAGTTTCTCCATGAACGTATTCATCACCGGCGCTGCCGGGTTTATCGGCGGCTCGATCGCTGCCGGTCTGGTTCAGGCCGGGCACCGTGTCACGGGCCTGGTGCGCAGCGCCGAACAGGCCGATGAGCTGAAAGCTTTGGGCATCACCCCGGTGATCGGCACCCTCGAAGACAGCACATTGCTGGCTGAACAGGCCCGCGCCGCCGATGCGGTGATCAACGCCGCCAGCAGTGACCATCGCGGCGCGGTCGAAGCGTTGCTCGGTGCCCTGCGCGGTTCGAACAAAGTGTTCCTGCACACCAGCGGTTCGAGCATTGTCGGCGATGCTTCGGGCGGCAAGTCCAGCGACGTCATCTACTACGAAGACAACCTGCCGGAACCCACCGTCGACAAGGCTGCCCGTGTGGCCATCGACAACCTGATCCTCGCCGCCGCACAGGACGGCGTGAACTCGGCGGTGATCTGCAACACCCTGATCTACGGCCACAGCCTGGGCGTCAATCGCGACAGCGTGCAGTTGCCGCGTCTGCTCAAACAAGCGCGCAAAAGCGGCGTAGTGCGCCATGTCGGCACTGGCCAGAACATCTGGTCCAACGTGCACATCGAAGACGTCGTCGCCCTGTATCTGCTGGCGCTGAGCAAAAACGTACCGGGCACTTTCTACTTCGTCGAAAGCGGTGAAGCGTCGTTCATCGACATGACCACTGCCATGGCCGAAGCGCTGAATCTCGGCGAGCCACAAGACTGGCCGCTGCAAGACGCCGAAGCGGAGTGGGGTTACGAAATGGCCAACTACGGCCTTGGCTCGAACAGCCGCGTACGCGGCAAACACGCTCGTGAACTGCTGGGCTGGGCGCCAAAGCGTACGTCGGTGGTGGAGTGGATTCGTAACGAGATGGTGTGAGTTCACGCTGCACCGCGTGAAGCCATTCGCGAGCAAGCCCGCTCCCACAGGTTAACCGCATTCTGGCTGACGGAATGCGATCAACCGGTGGGAGCGGGCTTGCTCGCGAAAGCGGTGGAACAAAAACAGAAAAGTTGAATGGCACGCCGTCATCGTCCGTTTTTTTGTCCCGGTAAACCCCCGCAAATACGCCGCATGCCAGTGGAATTTAATTTTTAGCGGGGACTTCGCCGGGTGCTCGGGAAATTACCGGCTAGGCTGCTACCGCGATGAAACGAGGACGGCTGCGATGGATGTCGCCCTCCACGTGTTGCAGGCATGAGGCCCGTGCAGCACGGCACCGCCCATGGAGTTTTCTGGCAAAAGGAATTTGCGATGGCGAGACACATTGATGCCTTCTCGTAAAGGCGTATTCCCCCGGCGGACCTACATGAATCCGCGATCTCTCGATGAGTAATGGTCGGCCATGACGGCCGGCATCTGTCATTGACTCTGGTTATTGCATTGCACGCTACGCGCGTGGGCGAAGCCGTCACCTCAATTGGCGAAAACAAGGAATAGTTATGATCATTTTGGGTATTACAAACAATGATTTGGCGGGTGCTTGCCTGGTACGTGATGGTCAGATTCTTTCAGCGGTCAGTGAAGAGCGCTTCACCCGCATCAAGGATCATAAAATCTGGCCGGCCAAGTCCATCGAGTTTGTGTTGAGCCAGGCCGGCGTGTCGCTGGAAGACGTCGATCATGTCGCCTATGGATGGAACGCCGGTTTCAGTGCCGACAAACATCTGGCGTTGTACTTCGATCGCATCGTCGAGGAAGTCCGGAGCAACCCCCAGGGCCTTGCGCAGTTCCGTCAGCGTGTGACCGATGAAATCAACAACGACAAGGCAAAGCGCGGCGAATTCGACCAGTTCATTGTCGACAACGGTCTGCAAGGCAAGGCGTACTACATTGATCACCACGAGTGCCATGCGCTCGGTGCCTATGTCTGCTCGCCATTCGAGGACGCGTTGACCCTGACGTGCGACGGACGCGGCGACTTTCAGTCGCTGACCGTCACCTGGTACAGCCCGTCAGAAACCACGGTGCTGCAACGCGAAACCAGTGTCGACAGCCTCGGTTATTTCTACGGCCGGATCACCCACCTGCTCGGTTACAAACCCAACCGCCACGAAGGCAAGGTCACCGGTCTGGCCGCATTCGGCGATCCGCAGAAACTGCTGGGCGTAATGCAGCAGATGATCCGTTTCGAAGACGGCCGCATCAAGGCGCGCTGCGGCGATATGTTCCTGCCGTCCTACAACACCTACAGCGAGCCGCTGGAAACCCTGTTTGCCCGGGAAACCCCCGAGGACATCGCCGCCGCTGTACAGCGTCACAGCGAAGACCTGCTGGTGGCCACCGTCAGCCATCATCTGGCCCAGCGCGGCAGTGCCAACCTGTGCCTGGCCGGCGGCGTGTTTGGCAACGTCAAACTCAACCAGCGTCTGCGTGAGATCCCGGGCGTCAAAGACGTCTACGTGCTGCCGTGCATGGGCGATGGCGGCCTGGCACTGGCTGCTGCGGTCGGTACCGCGTACCTGGAAAACGGCACCCGCTTCAAGAATCCGTCAATGATGCTTGGCCCGGAATCGCGCAGCGTTTCGCAGAACATCAACCTGATCAATCGCGACTACCCTGAACTCGGTTATCACACGCCGTCGAACATCATCGAGGTGTTGACCGAGGCCCTGACGGAAAATCAGGTGCTGGGCATGTTCAAGGGCAAGATGGAGTTCGGCCCGCGTTCGCTGTGCAACCGCAGCATCGTCTATCACGCGCAGGATGCCGAGGTGAACGACTGGCTCAACAAGCGCATGCACCGCACCGAGTTCATGCCGTTCGGCCCGGTCACCGCCATTGAGCAAGCACCGGCCTGCTACGTCGGTTGGGACGAGGAGCAAGTGGCCGCCGATACCATGACCATGACCTACGACTGCCATCCGCAATTTCGCGAGGCGAGTCCGGCCGTGGTGCACATCGACGGCACCGCGCGCCCGCAGATCATTCGCCCGCAGAGCGACCCGTTCATGCATCGCCTGCTGACGGCCTGGCACCAGAAAACCGGTCAGGCAGCCTTGATCAACACCTCGTTCAACCGCCATGAAGAGCCGATCGTGTGCTCTTCCCAGGACGCACTGGATGCGCTGAAAGAAGGCATGGTCGATCTGGTGGTCATGAGTGAATCGCTGATCGTCTGGCGCAAGGGCAAAAACAGCTTCACCCAGCAACGCTTCGAATAATGGATGGTATTCAGGGCTCCTGGGGAGCCCTGCTTCTGGAGTGTCAGGCGTATGGTTGACGAATGTATTTAATCTTTTTCGGGTTCTTTGCGGCGGAAGGGATCATCTATCCGTTCTGGCCGACCTGGCTGGATTCCCTGGGCTTCAGTGCCAGTGAAATCGGCTTGCTGATCGCCGCGGCGTATTGGCCGCAGGTGGTGACCGGGGTGCTGATCACCTATGTGGCCGACTGGCGCGTGGATCAGTTGCGGCTCGCCGCTGTGCTGAGCGTTACCGCCGCGTTATGTACGTTGCTGTTCTACTTCATCCCGGCGCACTTATGGATGTTCGTGTGCCTGAGTGTGCTGTTTGGAGGGGTATGGATGGTGGTGTTGCCGCTGTCCGAGTCCTATCTGCTCAAGCGCGACAAACTGGCCCTGCAGAATTACGGTTGGGTGCGGGCGGTAGGCTCATCGGCCTTTATCCTGACCTCGACCCTCGGTGGTTTTCTGTTTGCGCAGTACAGCCAGTCGTGGGTGCCGCTGGTGATCGCATCGAGCATGTTGATCACCGCTGTGGCGTGTCTGCGTTTAAAGCGCCAGGTGTCGCGGGCGCATCTGGCGCCGTCCGGTCCGACGCGCAAACGGCCTGACTGGAAAGCTCTGTTGGCGCACAAAAGCCTGCTGATTGCGATTGCTGCCGCCAGCTTCATTCAACTGAGTCACACCCTGTACTTTTCCACGGCTTCGATTGGTTGGGGGGTGAAGGGTTTTTCTTCCTCGGCAATCGGCATGTTCTGGGCGGTGGCCGTGATTGCGGAAATCACCTGGTTCGCGCTGTCCAACAAAGTCCTGGCGTTTTGCGCGCCGTTGTCGTTGGTGATGTTTTCCAGCGTGTGTGCGGCGCTGCGCTGGGCGCTGTTTGCCAACAGCGATGCGGTGTCGATGATCATTCTGGGCCAGTGCCTGCACGCGCTGAGTTTTGCCGCCTACCACGCGGCGATCATGCGCTTTATCCGCGACCAGGCACCGCCGGATATTCAGGTCTTTACTCAAGGGGTCTATTACTCCCTGGCGGTGGCCTTGCCCATGGGCCTGGCCACACCTTTCGCCGGCTACCTGTACCAGACCCGGCCGCAGTGGTCCTACTACGTGATGGCGCTGTTCGCGTTGGTCGGAACGGTGCTGGCGTTCATTGCTCATCAGAAAATGCGAAGTTCAACTCATGGCTCAACAAACGTTTACAGCCGTCTGCTTTGATATGGACGGCGTGCTCATTCAGTCGCGCGAGGTGATTGAACACGCCTGGACCACCGTGGCGCGCGAGTACGGGCTCAGCGTCGATCAGGCGTTCATTGACGAGCACATCCACGGCCGCCCCGGTGGTTACACCCTCAAGACCTTGTTTGCCGAGTTCGACGAAGCACAGCGGGTGGCGATCAAGCGTGAAGTCGACGCCATCGAGCAGGTGACGAACTGTGCGCTGGTGCCGGGCGTCGCGGCGTTGATCGCCCGACTCCGCGAGCACGCCGTGCCCTTGGCGCTGGTCACCAGCAGTTGGCGGGCGCGGGTCGGGCACGTTCTGCAGCAACACGACCTGACGTCGGCGTTCGACAGCATCATCTGCCGCGACGACGTACGCAGCGGCAAACCGGCCCCCGATCCCTATCGCCTGGCGGCGGCACAACTGGGTCGGCAAAGTGATGAATGCCTGGTGTTCGAAGACTCTGTCAGCGGCGTGCAGTCGGCGGTCAGCAGCGGTGCGCTGTGTATCGGCATTGGCGACGACCCGACGCTGACCGTGCATGGCGCCGCAGGTGTGTATGCCGATTTCACTCGGCTTGCGCTTAGGCTCGACGGCAGGGGCGCGCACGGTTATGCCGATGGAGCGCTGTTCATCAACGCGCACCCGACCCAGAGGTTTGCCCGGTCATGACATTGACGTTGCAGCACGCCAGCGTGCTCTGGAAATTCCTCGGTGCGGGGCGCCAACACAGCGCTTGTGAATTGATTGTGGTCTGCGGCTCCTACGACCTGCGGGTCTGCGATTACGCTTGCCAACTATTGAAAGACGGCGTGGCCCCCCACCTGTTGTTCACCGGCAATACCGGCAACTGGACCCGGCATTTGTGGGAACGCTCCGAAGCCGATATTTTTGCCCAACGCGCCTTGGCGCAAGGGGTGACGGCGCAGCAGTTCACCCTGGAAACCCGCGCGACCAACTTTGCCGAAAACATCGCGTTTGCCCGAGCGATGTTTCCCGACGTGCGTCGTGCGACGTTTCTGACCAAACCCAATTCGATCCGGCGCGTGGCGTTGACCCTGCCCGTGCAGTGGCCCGGACTGGAAGCCTTTGTGGATGCGCCGTCGTTCGATTTTCCTGATGACGTCAGCAACCTGATCGGGGTGCTGGGCCTGATCGACGAAATGGTCGGCGATGTGCACCGCATCATGGTTTACCCTGCGTTGGGTTTTCAGGTCGAACAGGCGATCCCCGAAGAGGTTCAGGTAGCCTGGCGGTATCTGGTGGAGCAAGGCTTCGATCACCATTTGATCAAGGGCAGGAGTTGACGCTGACTCCCGCCGGGAGACAGACATGCAGTACGACACGCTGATCCGCAACGCCACCGTCATCGATGGCAGCAACACCCCCGGCTACCGCGCTGATGTGGCGATTCTCAACGGGCGCATCGAACGCATCGGCGACTTGCGCGACGCCAGTGCGACCGAAGAAATCGACGCCGCCGGCCGCGTGCTCGCCCCAGGCTTCATCGACGTGCACACCCACGATGACACCGTGGTCATCCGCCAGCCCGAAATGCTGCCCAAGCTCAGCCAGGGCGTGACCACGGTGATTGTCGGCAACTGTGGGATCAGCGCCTCGCCGGTCAGTCTCAAAGGCAATCCGCCGGACCCGATGAACCTGCTCGGCAGCTCTGCCGCATTCGTTTACCCACGCTTCAGCGATTACCGCGCCGCCGTCGAAGCGGCGAACACCACGCTGAACGTCGCCGCACTGGTCGGCCACACCGCACTGCGCAGCAATCACCTCGACGACCTGTTGCGCACCGCCACGCCTGACGAAATCGCCGCGATGCGCGAGCAGTTGCGTGAAAGCCTTGAGGCCGGCGCGCTCGGTTTATCCACAGGCCTGGCCTACGCCAGCGCCTTTAACGCCTCCACCGACGAAGTGAAGCAACTGACCGAAGAACTGACCGCATTCGGCGCGGTGTACACCACCCACTTGCGCAGTGAATTCGAACCGGTGCTGGAGGCGATGGACGAAGCGTTCAGCATTGGCCGTCACTCGCGGTCACCGGTGATCATTTCCCACCTCAAATGCGCCGGTGTCGGTAACTGGGGGCGCAGTCCGCAGTTGCTCGCATCGCTGGAAGCAGCGGCGAAAACCCAGCACGTAGGATGCGATTGCTATCCCTACGCGGCGAGTTCTTCGACGCTGGATCTGAAGCAAGTCACCGACGCCCACCGCATCACCATCACCTGGTCGACGCCGCACCCCGAAGTCAGCGGTCGCGACCTGATCGACATCGCCGCCGAATGGAACGTGCCACTGCTCGAAGCCGCCAAGTGCCTGCAACCGGCGGGCGCGGTGTACTACGGCATGGACGAGGCGGATGTACGAAAAATCCTCGCGCATCCGCTGTCGATGGTCGGCTCTGACGGACTGCCGGAAGACCCATTCCCGCATCCACGCCTGTGGGGCGCTTTCCCACGGGTGCTCGGACATTTCAGTCGTGATGTCGGGCTGTTTCCGTTGCACACCGCCGTGCACAAGATGACCGGTCTGTCGGCAGCGCGATTTGGCTTGAAAGAGCGCGGCGAGATTCGCGAGGGGCGCTGGGCGGATCTGGTGCTGTTCGATCCGGCGACGGTGCGCGATGTGGCAGATTTCGCTGATCCGCAGCGGGCGGCGCAGGGGATTGATGGGGTGTGGGTCAATGGTGTGTTGAGTTATCGCGATGGGCAGGCGAATGGTCGCAGGGAGGGGCGGTTTCTGGCGCGGGACGGGGATTTGCGCAACAACTTTCGCTGACGTTTCGCGGAGTGCGTCACAGTGGTGGCACATTGCAATTAAAGAAAGCCACCGCCAAGCCGAATTGCTGACATCCAGCCCGTCTACACTTTTGGGCCAACCAGTCAGGGAGCACCCCATGAGCTTCGGCAAAACCACCCCGATCCTGCGGATCTTCGATGAAGCCAAGGCGTTAGAGTTTTACGTCGACTTCCTCGGTTTCAAGATCGACTGGCAGCACCGCTTCGAAGCCAATTTCCCGCTGTATCTGCAGGTGTCGCGTGGCGAGTGCGTGCTGCACCTGTCCGAGCATCATGGCGATGCGACCCCGGGTTCGGCGTTGCGCATCGAGACCGATGAGCTGGAGGCGTTCCAGCAGCAACTGGTGGCCAAGGACTACAAGTTCTCGCACCCACAGATTCAGGCGATGCCGTGGGGCAGTCAGGACATGACGATTGCTGATCCGTTTGGTAATCGGTTGGTGTTTACCAACGCTATCAGTGTTTGAGCTGAGAAGAGCCCCTCACCCTAACCCTCTCCCAGAGGGAGAGGGGACTGACCGAGGTGTCTTGCGCTGTACATCGACCTGAATGATCCGCTGCGATTGTGCATTCACAGCAGCATTTTCAGGTCGGTGTGTCTCGCGAGCATCCCTCGATCGGCCCCCTCTCCCTCCGGGAGAGGGCTGGGGTGAGGGAAAAAGATTCACGCCATACAAAAAAGCCCGCTGCCAAACCACTAAGGTTTTGCCGCGGGCTTTTTCGTTATTCGATCGGCACTAACTGATCCAGCACCCGATTGACGGCGATTTCCGCCACCATCACCACCTGAGCGATGCCTTGCAGGGTCTTGCGGTGCGAGCCTTCCAATAGCCCGGCGAAGTCGTTGAGCATCACGGTGGCCGAGCCGAGGGATTCGCAGGCGTCGGCCAGCAACGGTTCGGTGCCGCTGGCCGGATTGGCCATGTAGAGACGATTGGGCTGGTACGGGGTGGCCATGATCGCGGGCCTCGGTGGGCCGAGGTAGTGGTCGAGGGCGCGCTCGGCGGCTTCGTGGAATTTCCTTGATTCGGGGGATTCATAGGGGGAGGCCGCGTCGGTGGGCGGCGGGTTGGGCGTAACTTTGAACATGATTTTGGGTCCTGAAGTAGGAGCCATCACCGCTTCTCTACTAATAAGAAGAGGTGGCAGCTGTGCGCAGGTTAGTAGACCGGGGACCCAGGGAACCGGCGCGCTCGAAAGCGCCCTGCGCACAGCCACCATAGAGCGCAGACGGAAAATGCCTGACTGTTTGATGTGCAATGCACCCTGGAAGAACCTCGGGCTACTAAACCCGATCACTGGAAATCAGTGACGGACTCAAGTTACCGACGGCCTCCGGGGCGCACAAGCCGGCGGATTCTGGCGTAGCCGTAGGCAGTGGCGCAAGGATTTGTAGGCAGTAGGGCGTAACACTGAGTGTCTTTAAACACGGGGGTTGCAGTGGGTTTATTGGGTTGCTGAAATTGAGGAATTGTCTGTCGGGTTTTTGGTGTGGCCACTGGCGCCTTCGCTGGCAAGCCAGCTCCCACAGGGTTATGTGCGAGCCGCAGATTTTGTGTACGACCCGGTCACTGTGGGAGCTGGCTTGCCAGCGATGAGGCCAGAATAATCACCCGCGATGCATCTGCCGAAACTCCCCCGGCGGCATCCCGCGCCTGCTCTTGAACGTGCGATGAAACGACCGTGGTTCGGTAAACCCCAGATACTGCGCAATGTCCTGAATCGGCAAGGTGCTGTTGAGCAAATAATGCTCGGCCAGCTCCTGACGCAAGTCATCAAGAATCTGCTGATACGACGTCCCCGCCTGATGCAACTGGCGCTGCAACGTGCGCACCGACACCGCGAGCTGCTCGGCCACCTGTTCCTTGCGCGGCAAGCCTTCCTTGAGCAACTGGCGCAGGATGCTTTTGACCCGTTGTTCCAGCGATGCATCCTCCAGCGTCGCCATCAAACCCATCGCGTGTTCTTCCAGCGTACGCAGCAATTGCGCATCGGCCTGGCGCAGCGGTAATTGCAGATACGCCAACGGCACGATCAGCGCTGAATAGGCCTGCTCGAACAGCACCGGGCAATCGAAAAACGCTTCGTACTGCGCCTGGGTAGCATCTGGCGGGCACGGATGTTCCAGCCACACGGCGGCGGGCGACATCTGTGTGTCGGCAATCCAGCGTGCATATTGCAGCCATGAGCCAAGAACGTTTTCCACCAGATGCCGACGAATCCGCGGACGCTCGTAGCGGCAAGTCCAGATCAGGTGTACATGACCGTCCTGCACTTCGGCGCGGCTGACGCCCATGTCGCCCACCAGTTTTTCGAACGGCATGATCCGGCTCATGGCATCGCCCAGGGTCGCGCAGTTCATGGTGATGTAACCGAGCACGCTCCAGGAATTGGGCAGGACGAAATTGGCCGCGTTGAGACCAAACAGCGGATCGCCCGAGTGCTCGCAGAAATAATCGAGCAGGCGTTCATGGGTTTCGCCCGGCAGGCGCAGGCTGTTGTCGCTCAGTTGCTGCGCCTGCAATCCGGCTGCCGCCAACGCCGGCTCGATGGCCATGCCCAGTTGCTCGGCATGGCGCACGTATTTGAGCAGCGGCGGAACCGAGGTGAAGCCGAGCGATTGCATGATCCGAATCCCTTGATCAAGGCCTGCGTGAGCGAATGAATGCCTGAAAGGTAATTTGAAACCCCGACTAAAGTAAATGGCTGGCACTTGCGCGACGTTTGACTCAATTGGCTACTCGAACTGGCCGGATGCGACCGTGACACTTTGCGGCCGCTGACTAGTATGGAGGCCTGCCACATCACTGATCAGACTGCATAAGAAGGACACACGCATGCGACGCTGGAACGGCTGGGGAGATGCAACCACGGTGGTCGAACTGCCGGCCCAGGGCGCGAGTTTTCTCCATGAACGACTGGGGGCCGGGCAGGTGTTGCCCGATGCCACGCTGGACGCGGCATTGGCGCGGGTGCCGGTCTCGCGGCTGGCGACGCACACCTTGTACAGCGTCGACGCCCATGACCGCCTGCTGCACGCCCGGGGCCAGAGCCTGCCGGATTGGCTGGCGCTGCGCGAAGGTGCGCTGGGTAACTATCCCGACGCGGTGGCGTTTCCCGAAACCGCCGCGCAGATCCGCCAGTTGCTGGCCCTCGCCCATGAACAGGACTTGTGCCTGATTCCCTACGGCGGTGGCACCTCGGTGGCCGGGCACATCAATCCGCCGGATTCGGCTCGGCCGGTGGTGACCGTGTCGCTGGCGCGGATGAATCGTCTGATCGACCTCGACGAGCAGAGCCAACTGGCGACGTTCGGCCCCGGCGCCAGTGGCCCGCAGGTGGAAAGTCAGCTGCGCGCTCGCGGTTACACGCTGGGGCATTTCCCGCAGTCGTGGGAGTTGTCGACGCTGGGCGGTTGGGTCGCCAGTCGCTCCAGTGGTCAGCAGTCGTTGCGCTACGGGCGCATCGAGCAATTGTTCGCTGGCGGCACCCTGGAAACTTTCGCCGGGCCCTTGGAAATTCCGACCTTCCCAGCTTCGGCGGCGGGGCCTGATCTGCGCGAAGTGGTGCTCGGTTGCGAGGGCCGTTTCGGGATCATTTCCGAGGTCAAAGTTCGGGTCAGTCCGCTGCCCGCCGATGAGCGTTTTTACGGAGTGTTCCTGCCTAGTTGGAGCAAGGCGCTGCAAGCGATCCGCCAATTGGCCCAGGCGCGAGTGCCGTTGTCGATGCTGCGCCTGTCGAACGCGGTGGAGACCGAAACCCAACTGGCGCTGGCCGGTCATCCGCAGCAGATCGCCTGGCTGGAAAAGTATCTGAACCTGCGCGGCGCCGGTGAAGGCAAGTGCCTGCTGACTTTCGGCGTGACCGGCAACCGTCGGCAAAACGCGTTGTCGCTGAGCCAGGCGCGCCAGCATCTGAAAGCCTTCGGCGGCGTGTTTACCGGCACCTTGCTCGGCAACAAGTGGGCGCAGAACCGCTTCCGTTTCCCCTACCTGCGCGAGAACCTGTGGAACGCCGGCTACGTGGTCGACACCCTGGAAACCGCCACCGACTGGAGCAACGTCGACCACCTGCTCAACCTGATCGAAAACAGCCTGCGCGATGCCTTGGCAGCGCAGGGCGAGCGGGTGCATGTGTTCACCCATCTGTCCCACGTCTACGGCGAAGGTTCGAGCATCTACACCACTTACGTGTTTCGCCCGGCGGCGGATTATCCGGCGACGCTGGCGCGCTGGCAGGCACTCAAGCACGCGGCCAGCCAGACCATCGTCGACAACCACGGCACCATCAGCCACCAGCATGGGGTCGGCAAGGATCACGCGCCGTATCTACCGCGCGAAAAAGGCGCGCTGGCGATGGATACCTTGCAGGCGCTGAGCAGGCACTTCGATCCGGCCGGGCGCCTCAACCCCGGCACGCTGTTGCAGGAGTGACGATCATGCCCCCGGACTGGAACGCCGCGTGGCGCCAGCAAACCTTGCCGACATTGGCCGACGCAAGCTGGGATCTGATCGTCATCGGCGGCGGTATCAGCGGTGCTGGAATTCTGCGCGAAGCGGCACGGCGTGGCTGGCGTTGTCTGCTGCTGGAGCAACGGGATTTCGCTTGGGGCACCTCTAGCCGATCGTCGAAAATGGTCCACGGCGGTTTACGTTACATCGCCAAGGGCCAGTGGCGCCTGACCCGGGATTCGGTGCGCGAGCGTCAGCGTCTGCTCGACGAAGCGCCGGGACTGGTGGAACCGATGAGTTTCATGATGCCGCACTATCGCGGCGGCTTTCCCGGGCCGCGTGTGCTCGGTGGCTTGTTGTCGGTGTACGACGCGTTGGCGGGACGCCGCAGCCATCGTTTTCATGATGCGCAGCAACTGCGTTTTCTGGCGCCGGGTGTGAAGGAAAATCACCTGCTCGGCGGTACCTGTTTTGTCGATGCGCTGACCGATGACGCGCGGCTGGTGATGCGCGTGTTAAGCGAAGCGCGGGCCGATGGCGCAGTGGTGCTTAACGGGGTGCGCGTCGAACATTTGCTGCGCGAAAACGGTCGGGTGTGTGGGGTGCAGATCGAGGACTGCGAAGCGGGTGGATCGCTGCAATTGCGTTGCGGCGTGTTGGCGGTGGCGACCGGAGCGTGGGCTGAGCGCCTGCGTTTGCCCGAGACACCACGACAGTTGCGGCCATTGCGCGGCAGTCATCTGCTGTTGCCGGGCTGGCGTTTGCCGGTGGCGCAGGCCTTCACGTTTCTGCATGCGCGCGACCGTCGGCCAGTGTTCGTGTTTCCGTGGGAAGGGGCGACGGTGGTTGGCACTACGGATCTCGATCATCGCGAGAATCTGGATCAGAGCGCGAGCATCAGCGCCGACGAACTCGACTATCTGCTGGCGGCCTGCACGCAACAATTTCCGGGGGCCGAAGTGACGGCGAGCGATGTGCTGTCGACCTGGTCCGGCGTACGTCCGGTGGTGGGCAGCGCGGCGGGTGCACAGCAAGGCAAACCGTCGAATGAAACCCGTGAACATGTGCTGTGGCAGGAGCCGGGTTGTGTCACGTTGGCCGGCGGCAAACTGACGACGTTTCGCCCGCAAGCCATCGAAGTGCTCAAGGCTTGTGCCGATATGCTCGGTCGCTCTTTCGAAGATGATGCCGCGCCAGTGTTCGCACCGGTGCCGCCGCTGCCGATCCCCGGACTCAGCCCGCAACAGTGGCGACGTCTGGCCGGACGCCACGGTCGCGACCTGCCGCGGCTGGCGCAGTTGATCGCCGAGTTGGGTCACGAAACGGTCGGCAACACCGACACCTTGTGGGCAGAACTGGCCTTCGCCTGTGAGGCGGAAATGGTGCTGCACCTCGATGATCTGTTGCTGCGCCGCACCCGTCTGGGCCTGTTGCTGGCGCGCGGTGGTGAAGAACATTTCGCTGCCATCCGCCAACTCTGCCAGCCACGCCTGGGCTGGGACGATGCACACTGGCAGCAAGAGCTGCAGCGTTACCGGGCGTTGTGGCAACGCCATCACGGTCTGCCGGATGCCACGCCTTGATGCCCCTTGAAGAGAGCGCCATGGATAACCACTCGAACAAGCGCTACCTGCTGGCGATCGACAACGGCACCCAGAGCGTGCGCGCATTGCTCTTCGATTTGCAGGGCAATCTGCTGGGCAAAGGCAAGGTCGAGTTGCAGGCGTATTACTCGACGCAACCGGGCTGGGCCGAACAGGACCCGGAATATTATTGGGCAAAACTCGGCGAAGCCTGTCAGCAGGTGTGGGCGCAAACCGGGATTGATCGCTCGCAGATTGCCGGGGTGTCGCTGACCACTCAGCGCGGCACGGTGATCAACGTCGATGCTCAGGGCAAGCCGCTGCGCCCGGCCATTCTGTGGCTCGATCAGCGTCAGAGCGAAGTGGAGGGCGGGATCAAAGGGCCGTGGGGCTGGCTGTTCAAACTGGTCGGCGCGCAGGCGACGGTGGATTACTTTCGCGCTCAGGCCGAGGCCAACTGGATCGCCAGACACCAGCCTGAAGTCTGGGCGGCGACCGACAAGTTTCTGCTGCTCTCGGGCTTTCTCACTCATCGTCTGTGTGGGCGCTTTGTCGACTCGGTGGGTTGCTGCGTCGGCTATCTGCCGTTCGACTTCAAGCGCCTGAAATGGGCCGCGCCCAGCGACTGGAAATGGCAGGCGCTGGCCGTGCGTCCGGAGCAATTGCCGACCTTGCACAAACCCGGCGAAACCCTCGGCTACATCAGCGCCGAAGCCAGCCACCACACCGGGATTCCCGAGGGGCTGCCGCTGATTGCCGCGGGCGCTGACAAGGCCTGCGAAGTGGTCGGCTCCGGCGTGGTCGATACGAGCACGGTGTGCCTGTCCTACGGCACCACGGCGACGATCACCAGCACCCGCTCGCGCTATCTGGAAATCGTCCCGTTGATTCCGCCGTACCCCTCGGCGGTGCCCGACCAGTACAACTGCGAGGTGATGATTTATCGCGGTTACTGGATGGTCAGCTGGTTCAAGAACGAGTTCGGCCTGCGCGAGATGCAGCAGGCAAAAGAGCAGGGCATTGAACCCGAGCAACTGTTCGATGCGCTGGTGAACGCGGTGCCGCCGGGATCGATGGGGCTGATGCTGCAACCGTACTGGTCGCCAGGGATTCGTGAGCCGGGTGTCGAAGCCAAAGGCGCGATGATCGGCTTCGGCGACGTGCACACCCGCGCGCACATTTACCGGGCGATTCTGGAAGGACTGGCGTATGCGCTGCGCCAAGGCCTGGAGAACATCGAGAAGCGTTCGAAGGTGTCGGTCAAGCGCCTGCGCGTGGCCGGTGGCGGTTCGCAAAGTGATGCGGCGATGCAGCTGACGGCGAATATTTTTGGTCTGCCGGCGGAGCGTCCGCATGTGTACGAAGCGTCCGGGCTGGGCGCGGCGATCTGCTGTGCGGTGGGGTTGGGCTTCTATGCGGATTTCCCCACGGCGATCGCCGCGATGACCCGCGTCGGGACGGTATTCACCCCGCAGCCCGAGGCACAGCAGGTCTATGAGCGTTTGTACAACGAGGTGTACCTGCGCATGTATCGCCAGCTCAAGCCGCTGTACCAGAGCATCCGCAAAATCACCGGTTACCCCGCTTAAAAGTACGGTGGTGATCTCCTGTGGGAGCGGGCTTGCTCGCGAAGGCGGTGTATCAGTCACTGCATGTGCAAACTGACATACCGCCTTCGCGAGCAAGCCCGCTCCCACAGGGGAACATTGGTGTTCTCGCTATTGTGTACATGGCGCTATCGGAGACTTTTTCTGGTGAGATCGGACAGTGTCAGCGTCGGCGGCGGTTGTTAGGCTCAACCCCCCACAGCACCTCCAATAAGAATTAAAAGCAATGAAGCTGACCTTTCTCCTGTTGCTGCTTTGTGCAACGGCCCCGACGGCGTGGGGCTGGTCGAACCACACGGTGGGCAGCTATCTGGCGTTGCAGGAATTGCCGGCGCTGCGCGATGCGCCGCCGGTTGAGGTCGAGCCGTTGGAGCGTTTTCTCGCCGAGCAATATCCGGCCGTGGTCGCGCTGCTGGAGCAACAGGAAAGCTTCGCCCGTGAACACTTCACCCAGTACCCGCCGCGCCCCGACAACCTGAAACTGCCCGCGGTGCCGGGTGACGATCTGCGCCACGACTTTCTCACCGCGTTGCGGCTCAATCCGCACATTCATCTGGCGATGGTCATTCAGCCGTTGCCGGGTCAAGACCTGCCCGAGCGCGAACAACTCAGCGCCGATCAGGTGATGGTCGAGCAGACGCTTTCGCCATGGAATCGTCAGCGTTTCATTCGCGTGGCGGACGGCGAAAAAGTTGCGGCGCTGGCGGTGCTGGCAAGCGCCGCCGACGAGCCGGATTACGGTCACGACATCAACCTGTTCAGCGACAACCCCGGCGAGGTCGGCGCGCTGTATGGCTTCGGCCCGCAGCCGTTCGGCGATGCGCGTTTTCAGTACAGCTCGCAGGCGCCGTTCCACATGGGCTTCTTCCATGAGAGCGCGGTGGTGTATGCCGCTGCCGGATTTCTTCAGCGCAGTTGGCCGGACTGGCGCGCCTATCAGTACCTGGGGCTGGCGCGCCTGGCGTTTGCCAGTGGCCATTCTTACTGGGGTTACCGCTTTCTCGGATGGGGCGTACACCACGTGCAGGACCTGACCCAGCCTTATCACGCCAAGCCGCTGCCCGGGGTCGAGCTGCCGAGTCTGTTGTTGCTGGAAGGCAAGGCGCTGGCCGGTTTCGCCGACGATAAAAAAGCCTCGATCGAACGGGTCGCCACCCGTCATATGGAAATCGAGAAGTATCAATCAACCTGGTTGCGCCGCGTGCTGCGCACCGGTCAGGTGCATCCGATGCTCGCGGCCTACGCCGATGTCGCTCAAGACCAACACTATCCGCCGTACTCGGTGGACTACTTGCGCGACGTGGTCAGCGCCGAGTCGGTCGAGGACTCGGCGGCGTTCGATGAAACCATCGGCCAGTGGCTGGAGACGGCCCCGGTGACCAGTGATTTCAGCAGCGGCAATCAGGTGCAGCGCGAGACGTTCGAGCATCCGGCACTCAATCAGCAGCTGTTCAAACTGCTCGGGCATTTCGGCGCGCACAGCCGGATTTATGTCCGCGCGGGGTTGGCACCGTAGCCGTCGCGGCCACGCAAAAAACAATAAGAACAAGGAAGGAGGAACCCATGATCAACACTCGATTGCACCTCGCCGGCGTGGCACTTCCCGGTGTCGGCCTGGCAGGGCTGCTGCAACTCTGCGCGGTGGGCGCGGTGGGCGCGGTGCAGGCTGCCGAGTTCAGCGTGCTGGACAATCAAGTCACCGGCTCGATCGACACCACCCTGTCCTATGGGCGTTTGTGGCGGGTGCAGGGCCGCGACAAGAACAACGATGACGTCAACACCAACGACGGCAATCGCAACTTCGACACCGGGCTGGTTTCCGAGGTGTACAAGATCACTTCCGAGCTGGAAGCCAACTACCAAAACTACGGGATGTTCCTGCGCGGCACGGCGTTCTACGACACCCAGTTGATGGACAAGCGCAACGATTACTACCGCAACAACGACCCGGCGCAGCCGAGCCAGAGCTATCCGCAGGACGACCGTTTCACCAGTCAGACCCGCGACATCGCCGGCAGCCGGATCGAGATGCTCGACGCCTATGTCTACGGCAATTGGGACGTGGCGCAGATGCCGGTCACCGCGCGGGTCGGGCGTCAGGTGTTCAACTGGGGCGAGGGGATTTTCTATCGCGGCGGGATCAATACCACCAACCCGGTGGACGCGGCCAAATACCGTTTGCCGGGGGCCGAGGTCAAGGAAGTGCTGATGCCGGTGGAGGCCGTGAGCTTCAACATCGGCCTGACCGATTCGCTGACCCTGGAGAGCTTCTACCAGACCAACTGGAAGGAAACCCGCATCGACCCGGTCGGGACTTTCTACTCGCAGACCGACCTGTTCGCCGATGGCGGCAACACCGGTTACAACAACTTCAGCGGCACCGCGCTCGATACCCCGGTGCCGGGCTTCGGCAACGTCATCGGCCTGTACAGCGCACTGGGCAACAACCCATTGCTCGGCCCGGCGCTGAAAAGCACTGGCCTGTACGCCAACGGTGTGACGCCGGCCTACGGCAATACGCTGAAAGTGGCGTCGATCGGCAAGGACTACAACGCGCGCAACGACGGCCAGTTCGGCTTCGCCTTCCGCTACATCGCCGAGGAACTCAACAGCACTGAGTTCGGCCTGTACCTGGTCAATTACCACGCCAAGGAACCGACCATCGCCGCTGATCTGGGGGGCTACAAGGGCATCGACATGAATGCCCTGACCAACATGCTCTCCAGCGTCGCTGGCAGTCAGGCCGGGGCGCTGGCGAATGGTCTGGCGACAGCCGACGTGATGGGCAATATTCAGGCGCATCGGCGCTATGCCGAAGACATCCGCATGTACGGTTTCAGCTTCAACACCACTTTGGGTCAGGCTTCAGTATTCGGCGAGATCGCCTATCGACCGAACCTGCCGATCGGTGTCGCTGCCACCAACGATCTGATCGGCGACCTGGCCAACGGCGCCGCTGTGGCGGTGACCGGCAAACCCGTCAATGTCGGCGGGCAGATGGTCACCCTCGACAGCGAGATCAACAACGCCGAGCGCGTGGAAGCGTTCAACACCTCACTGGGCAGCATCTACAACTTCGGCCCGACGCTGTCGTTCGACTCGATGTTCGGCATCTTCGAACTGGCCTCCGAACACCTGCGCGGCAGCAGTCTGCAATACACCGCCTACGACGGCAGCACGCGTTATTACGCCGGTACCGGCAACACCTCTTATGTCTCCGGCGGTGATCGTGATGATCAGGTCAACCGCAACTCCTACAGCTACACGGTGATGTTCAACGGCACTTGGAACGACGTGTACGCCGGGGTCAACGTGTCGCCTTACGTCGTCTACAAGGACGACTTCAAGGGCAACAGCTATCAAGCCGGCAACACCATCGACGGGCGTAAGGCCTACACCCTGGGGATCAAGGCCAACTACCAGAACAAGCTCGAAGCCGAGGTGCAATACACCAACTTCTGGGGCGGCGGGCAGAACAACGGGATTCGCGACCGCGACAACGTCGGGTTCAACCTCAAGTATTTCCTTTAAGGGACTACACGAGATTTCAGCAACACCTCATCCCCCCTGTGGGAGCGAGCCTGCTCGCGAAGAGGCAGGCACCTTCAACATTGATGTCGACTGATACACCGCTTTCGCGAGCAGGCTCGCTTGTATGTTTAGACTTGAAGGGGTGGGCGGGACTACAGACTCGATTCTGACTCTGACCAGTACAGACCGTGGGAGACT
>NZ_JACHCY010000023.1:0-61004 GCF_014200835.1 Pseudomonas sp. JAI115 | reverse complement strand
TGCCGACGCAACGGGCGAGTGAGATCGACCAACTGCTGCCGCATCAGTGGGTATCTGTCTGACTTACGCAACGTGAGTTGGGCAGACGCTTACGACGGACTTTCCATCACGTCATATAAATATCGATGCGGCAAGGCCTAAGTTTTTTGATTACAGATACTTGATGGGGTTTACGCATTAAACGCAAGTCGCTTGCTTGCTCCCCCTGCCAAGCTTTATGAAAGCTGACAAGGGGAGTAACGGTTGCCCTAATGCAGGGGAGGGTCAGGCTTGTATCGTATTGAAGGCTGACTTCAAGCGCGAATAAGTTTGAGCGCCAGCGTGGCTGTCCAGCAGCTCTTTCTGTCGATTCCTTAGCGTTGGAAGATACTGGAGGTGTTGATCTCGGCGACTGGAAAGAATGCTTTCATTATTAGGCATCCTGAACTCGGAAGTGGCTTTGTCCAAGAACACGAAGTCGTGTTCGGACGTATATCTCAGCCATAAATCCCAATCCTCCAAGCAGTCCAATTCCTCGGAGAACCCGCCGTGTTTTAGGAAGAGATCCTTCTTGATCAGAAGAGACTGGATAGCTATGTAGTTGTAATTCCACAATGCCTCTATCGAAAAGCGAGCCCGACCAAAAAGTGACTTTTTACCCTCTACGTATTTGAGTGGCGAAAGGCTGATTACCTCGGTCGGAATTTCCCATGAGCTCGAATACGCAGCTGCTGCTTCTGGATGGGCATGCAGCTGTCCAACTAGGGACTCGACGTGATCAGGGAGCAGAAGGTCGTCGTCATCCAGGAAGCCGAAGAGCTCACCCTGTGCTAACTCCAAGCCGCGATTCCCTGCAAAACAACGACCGCGTTTAGGCAGCGCCTCGTAGGTTACGGTTACGCCAGTTGGCAGTTGCAGCTCGTCAACGACTTTGCGTGCATTGTCCGTTCCGTCTTCGACTATCACTAGTTGGAGTGGACGATAGCTTTGCCGCAGTACAGAGTCGATCGACTCTTTCAGGAACTCTTGGCGCTCACCGTGAGTGCGAGTAATTATGCTAACCAAGGGTTTGGCGGAAATACGCGAGCTTTCGGATTCCCAAGGGCGAATGGCTCTGGGTGGGAAGGCGAGCGAAAAGTCTTCGGTTTCCAGCGACAGGTTAGGGTTATAGGCCGAGTCGTATTGAATGTAGGGCTTCCAGCGCTCGGAGAAGTAGTCTTCTTCGCTCTGAAACGCCATGAATCCTCGGGTTTTCGATTCGTGGTGGTAGAGTTCCGCATAAGGGGTATAGAGGTTTCTGAAACCTTTCTCGTGAATACGGAGGCAAAGGTCAACGTCGTTGAAGGTAATGGTGAAGTTCTCTTCATCGAAGCCGCCGATGGAATCGTAAACATCCTTTCTGAGCACAAGGCAAGCTGCGGTCACTGCGGTCAAGTTCTGGATGAGAACGCCCCGCGCCCAATAGCCAAGCCAGTGACGGGGGGCATATCGGTACATGTGTCCGGCGCGTCCCTTGTAGCCGAGCAGTACACCAGCATGTTGGACAGAACCATCGGGGTAAAATAGGCGAGCACCTACCGCGCCGATTTCCGGGCGAACGGCATGGCTGACCATTTCACGCAACCAATCGCTGTTGATCATTTCAAGATCGTTGTTCAGCAGCGCGAGCACACTGCCATTTGCTTCTTTGACAGCGATGTTGTTGATTCTTGAATAGTTGAACGGTTGATCGAAGTCAATAATCCGGACGCGTTTGTCGCGCAGAAGCTCCTTGAAGTATTCCTGCGTCTCAGGCTTCTCACTCTGATTGTTGACAATGATGACTTCGAAATTCGTGTAATCGGTTTTGTTAAATATCCCATCCATGCACTGCTGCAGGATATCCACGCCATCCTTGGTCGGAATGACGATGGTAACCAGTGGCTCGACTGGCAGTGGATAAATCACTCGGTGAATGGACAGGTGTGGATATTCCGAAGTGACCTCGGCATCGATATCCATCCGCTGCAGGTGTTCTGCAAGCGCTTGGCGTGAGCGGGTTGCCGCATAATTCTTCGCTCCTGCGTCAATGGCGAGGGAGCCCGGAACGGCCCGCCAGTGGTAGAGAACATGAGGAATATGGGCGATGCTCTCTACTGGTAGCCGTTCGGTAAATCGAAGGACAAAGTCATAATCCTGACTGCCATCGAACGCAGTACGCCAGCCGCCGAGATTACGTGCAAGGCTGGCGCGGAAGACTGCCAGATGATCGACAAAGTTTTGTGATCTGAGCAGATCAGGGTTGAAGTCAGGTTTGAAATAGGGATCGTAGCGACGACCACTGATATCGACCTTGTCCTGATCGCTATACAGGAAGTCCAGCGTTGGATTCTTGTTAAGTTCCTCGGCGAACATGTAAAGAGCGTGCTCGGGGATTAGATCGTCATGGTCGAACATGGCGATGAAGTCGCCAGTAGCGATTTCTAAGGCGCTGTTGGAAGCTTTGGAAATATGCCCATTTTCCCGACGCAGAACCAGACGAATTCGATTGTCTTCGGCTGCGTGCTTCTTAAGTAATTCTCGCACCGCTTCATTTTTCGATGCGTCGTCGGCTATGCACAGTTCCCAGTGTGGGTACAGTTGGTCGCGCACGGAGCGGATAGCTTCGTCCAGAAACTCCAGCGGCGGATCATAGACTGGCATGATCAGCGAGAATTTTGGCGCCCAGGAAAACGTGTTAATTCTCGAACGAATCTTGCTTCGACCTTGGTCATCGAGCGTGTCGTAGCGTCTGATCCACTCGTTGTAATCGAGCTTGATCTCCCCCATTTCTTCACTGTTGCTGCTCGGCACGAGAAGGGAGCGGCCTTCGAGCATTCGCAGTCGCCACTTGATGCCTTCGAGGCCTTCCTTCCTGAGAATGGCAAGCGCCAGTCGTATAGTGTTCCAGTTTCCCTTTCTCTCCATGATATTGGGCGCCAGGCGGAGCAAATGACGGCTGCGTTTGATCTGATGACTAACGAACCTCAGCGGCGCGGTTACTTTCCAGCTAGTGGAAGAGCGCAGATGAGCGATTTCATAGTTGAGTACCTCAAACTGGTGTCTGCTATCTTCAAGCTCTCTGGAAAGGAGGCGTTCGCGTTCGCTCCCTGCTTCAATGATTTGAGCCTGTTCATTGTTCCACGCCTCAAGTTGAATGACGTGCTCGGCCAGTTTTAGTCTCGCGAGTTCGGCTTCTTTGAGCTGTTCAAGGGTCAGAAGCTGTTCGCTGGTCGATGCTTCGACCTGAAGGTTATTTATGAGTTGATCGTTCACGGTCTGTCTCAGCTGTGCAAGTTCTGCATCTTTGAGGATGGTTTCGGCGTGATACTGATCGATCAGTCGGTCACGCTCCGCCGTAGCATCGGCCAATTGCAAATTATGTTGTTGCACTTCCAGAACTGTCGTCTGGTTGTGCGGTTCGCTCGCCAGCCAATCCATGAAATAGCTTATCGAGGATGTGCCGGTAGCAGTTTCTTGAGTCTCGACCTCGAATGCGATCAGATCGGCCTCGGTTTGGGAATGCCACTCCAGTTGCAGTTTCTGGAAAATTGTCTGCAACAGGCTGCGCCACGTTGGAAACTGGTTGCTGGCAGGCGTGCCAAAGTAACTGACCATACCGGACATGGACAGCATCGAACGGAAGACTAGTTGGCTGAAGTAAATTTCGGTGTTAGAGCGCCATTCCTGGTCAATAACTTGAGCGCGCCCATCAAAGGAAACGACAAGGTTCTGCGGAATGATGTCAAGGAATTCACCGGGCAGTAGAATGTCGCCTTCGTCGGAGAGTGACTCAACGTTCTTTCCTCGCTCTGCAAGGATCTCAATGAGCGCCGAACGGTAGTCTTTCAAGAACTCGACTATGTGGTCAATATTCCAGCCATCGCGGGTGACCGTTCGAACGAACTGCCAAGACATGACTGTTCCGTGGCAGTAATCCGTTTCGTGTTCAGGCAGGAAATGCGTCACCTTTGCACCGTCGGCCTTGCCGGCTTCGCCCAGTCTGCGGTATTGGACGCTAATCGAGCCGTCTGGACGGGCACGGAATAACGTTTCCTTGCAGAACTCTGGCTTGCGATCAGTGCTGAAATGATAAGCCAGGACATCACTAGCAGGCATGTCACAGAGGCCATTCTCTGCAATCAACAGGAATGAATTGGACAGTGGTATGGCTAGATCATTGTCAAAAAGTACCGGCCAGGCGAGTTCTTGGCGGAAGTTGATATGAGGGGGGAATTGTGGATCCTTACGCACGCTCTGCCAGGCGAAGGCAGAGGAATCGAAGTCAGCTGTTTCAATACCTCGTTCGGAGAGAATCGATATCGGAAACTTGTAGTCTGGTAGTGGTAGGAGCGTACTGACGTTAGCGTAACCGCCCTCCTTCAACAGCCGTTGAAGTGCGGCGTGACCAAACGTTTGAGCTTGGGCCCCACGGTAGAGGTTTTCGACGCCATACATTGACACGCCGACATGGTCTTCTGGCGAGCCAGCCAGATACTTCAGACCCAACTGGTTCTCGATAGCAATCACCAGCCTGCCGCCAGGCTTGAGCAGTTCTCTCACTCGTCGCAACATGGTGACCGCTGGAGCTTCACCGGGAGTGAACAAATTGGCGTACTCAAGCACACCGATCAGCGTAATTATGTCGAATCGCTCATCCGTATCGAACTCCGCGAAACGGTCGGCTACCACCAATACATTATCGAGATCTCGGGTGCGAGAGCGAGCAATTGTCGCGCGTCTCAGCGATCCCTCCAATGCGACCACCTGGGCGCCTGCTTCTCCCAGGTAGCGTGTAATTGCGCCGCAGCCCGCGCCTATTTCCAATACTCGTGCGCCGCTTAGCTCTGTTTGCAATGGGCGAAGGATGTTCGCTCGGGTTCCGGACAGATGGTAAAGACTGGGCCAGTCAGTGCAATACCGGCGCAACTCAAGCGACAGCACGGAGATATCCGCGGCGTTGGCTATTACTTGGCTCAGGCGAGTTTCGACTTCATCGCCGTCGTTGTACGCGATACTGGAAAATTCCGGGCGCGACCAGATCTGACTCGATACATCGAATTCGTATCCGTGGTTCTGTAATGTTGTTTTGTTATTACTCATTGGCTTGCCGATAATTTGAGATCGAGGTTGACCAGCCCGAAGAAATCTTCGTCAGGGCGTACTTGAATATGAATGGAGTCGTATCGACGATCGTGAGGAACTATTTCCTCGCTCTGGCGTGAGGCGACGCCAAGGGAGATGAAATAGTCTCCGGATCCAAGGCGACAGTTGAACCGCGCTCCTACACGTACGGCAGTGCCGGCTTGGCCGGACGTCTTGAATTCTTCGAAGTCCAGCGTTTCGGAATTGGCACCGAAGACCGTAACACCTTCCTTGGTCTTGATCGTAATTCCTAAGATTGGGCGGAAGACCTCGTGAACAAAACTGACCGAAATAACCAGAACAATTTCCTGTCCAACAGTGTAACTCGTTGGATAAGCCTCGCCTTCGGCGGCTATGTAATAGTCTAGAATGCGCGCGGCACCATCGCCCCAACGATACTCGTGGGGATTGTAGCCTGGCCGTTTGCTGTAAGCGTCCTCACTGACATTCAATGAGCAGTAATCGGGGCTAGTGTAGTCGGTGACCTTTTCCTTTTCTTGGGGGGAGGTCAGCGCCTTGGTTTCAGCTGGTTTGCTTTGCCGTTCCTTTCCGAATAGCAGATCCAGGTAGCGGTTCGAGATACGCCGCGGATCGCCTTGTTCGACCACTTGGCCGTTGTTCAGCAATACTGCGTGAGTGCAGTGGGTAACGATCTGTTCGGTGGAGTGAGTGACAAGCAGGATGCTTGTGCCGTTCTCCTTCAGCTGCCGCAGCCGCTCGAAGCACTTAGCCTGGAACTTGGCGTCGCCGACGGCCAACGCCTCATCTACGATAAGAATGTCTGGCTCGATCTGCGCCTGCACTGCAAAGGCGAGGCGTACGATCATGCCGCTAGAGTATGTCTTCACCGGTTGCTCGATAAAATCACCGATATCGGCGAACGACACGATGTCGTCATAGCGAGCGTCGATCTCTGCTTTTTTCAGACCGAGAACAGACGCATTCATGTAGACGTTTTCGCGTCCAGTGAACTCCGGATTGAAGCCCGCGCCAAGCTCCAGAAGTGCGGCTATGCGGCCGTGGGTCTGGATGCTGCCGCTGCTGGGATTCAGCGTTCCGCAAATCATCTGCAGCAACGTCGACTTGCCGCTACCGTTGCGTCCGATAATTCCGACTGCCTGGCCTTTGCGTATTTCGAATGATACGTCGCGCAGTGCCCAGAATTCACGGAAGTACTGCTTGTTTTCCAATCGGGCGGAGCGTCTCAAGGTAGGCAGGATAAATTGCTTCAACCTGTCTCGCGGTTGCTCATAAATGTGGTAGCACTTGGAGAGATTGCTGACCTTGATCGCAATATCCGAGCCATCCTTCTTTGATTCAGTGGATTGCTTAACTTCAGAGGACATCGGCAAAGCCCTTGCGCGTTTTCTGGAACCAGGCGAACCCAAGCCAGCAGATGATCAGAGATAACAGACTTAGCATCCCGAGTTGATGCCAATCGGGCATTTCACCGAGATACATGATCTTCCTTGCGCCTTCAATCGTTGGCGTTAGAGGGTTCGCCTGCAGGATGCCTCGGTAGGCTTCGGGTAATGCGCTAACTGGGTAAAAGATCGGCGATATGAACATCATTACTGAAATGATCACTCCGACAATCTGAGCAACATCACGCAGGAATACCCCCAGCGAGGCCAGTAGCCAGGTGAGGCCGAGTGTAATAAGCAGCAGGGGCAACATGACAAAAGGCAGCAGCAGTGTTGTCAGATGGAGTTTTCCTGTCAGGAAGAGGCAGGCAGCCAGCCAGACCAGCAAGCTGATAAAGAAATGAAACAGCGCTGCGCCGAGCGTTATCCAAGGCAGTACTTCCAGAGGGAATACCACTTTTTTGACGTAGTTCACGTTGCCCAGGATGAGGTTGGGCGCGCGACTGATGCATTCCGAAAATAGATTGAAAAATATCAAACCCGCAAAAAGCATCAACGCAAACTGCTCTTTCGACTCCCCCTCAGTGCTCCAGCGTGCCTTGAAGACTTCGCTGAAGACGAACGTATAGATCACCAGCATCAGGATCGGGTTGAACAAAGACCACAGCAAGCCAAGCGACGAGCCGCGATATCGTCCGGCGATATCGCGCCGAATCATTGTCCAGATTAACCCTTTGTGCCGGCAGGCACTTTTCATTATTTCGATGGGTGAGATGGAAAAATTCTGCATCAGGCGAACACCTCTGCTTCGCCTGAGGGTAGTCCAACCAGATCCTCGGCGGATAGCTGCGTGTCACTGGAGAGTTTCGGTTCGATTAGTGCAGCATCGGGAATTGCAAGAAAGGTAGCATTCATTGGTAAACGGTCTCGACTCGCGGCGTTTCTGGTATTGGCCAAAGCCATTTTTGGTCAGCGGAAGTCGTGAGGGCGTATAACTGCTCGGCGCTGATCCACTGCTGACGGAAAGTGATTTCTTCTGGGCAGGTCAATTTAAGCCTTTTGCGGTTTGCCTGCGCTGCGATCAATTGACTAGACGTCAAGGCGTCACCTTCGAGGCCTGTCAGATTTTGCAAGTTCCCAGCATCGGTAAGCTTCTCGACGCTGGCAGCGGTTTCATCACAGGCGCCTAGCTCGTCGAGTATCAGGTTCTCGCCGATAAAGACAGCACTGCCGGTTACAAAAATGGTCATGGGTTCATAGTCTTTGAAGGATCGCTGCGGCCAAAAGGCCTAGCGTGTCGGCAAGCGTCTGCCGATGAACGCCAGATTGGTGAATCAGGCGGAGTCTGTTTAGCAAGCTGGCTTTTCGACATTGCTCGAAGAGTTCCAGTGTTCTGAGGTTTTCCTGGGTGAGATGCATCTTGAAAGGTGAAATGGCCTTCAGGTTCGCATCGTTCCACTCGCGAAAGGTTCCGTGCAGCATTCTTCTGAAGCGCAGCAGGCGGTTTCGTTCGGAGTTTGAACCAATGATATTTTTTCCGTGCTGGCGATAATGGACTGTCGGCTCTTTATTGTATGCAACAGCACCGCCACAGCCTGACACAAGGATGTAGGCCCACCAATCATGAGAAATGATTGGTGTGTCGATCAGGGTCTGCTTGAGTAAATCCCGTGCAGCCTCATTGAGCAGCATCGTGTTCCCGCCACCGATACTTTGCACAAGGGCGTTTTTGAAGCATGGAGGTTTTCCGAAGAGGGGAGAGGCGCCAATGGAGGTTCCCTGAGCATCAATCAGCGAGGTGCTTGAGCAATAGAGCAGAGGACGCTCGACCGGTAATTTCTCCATCCAGCGGACACCGGCTTCGAGTCGCTGGGGCACCCAGATATCATCCTGATCGCAGAAGGCGAAATAGGTGGCCTGGATTTCCTCGCGTCTTAACATACTCAGGAAATTCGCGGCGAAGCCGTGCTGTGGTCCTTTGAGAATATACATTCGATCGACGCCGATACGTTCGCGATACGACTGCAGGATGTTGAGTGTTGCGTCGCTCGATCCATCGTCGGAAGCATAGATTGACCAGTTCGTATGGGTTTGCTGAATGAGCGAGTCAAGTTGCTCGGAGAGAAAGTCTTCTCCGTTGTACGTTGAAAGCAGGATAGCGACATGCTTGTCGCTTTGCGCTGACGCTATCAGTCTTCCTTGGGTTTGCTCTGAGAGCTTGGAAATCAAAACACCACCACTAGCCTATCAATTCTAGTCATACCGCGAAGCATGGGAGCACCTAGGGCAGGTATTCCCAAGCTTGAGAGGCCACGTTGGTACTCATCAGCGCATTCTATCCACTTGATTAGACATCCACAACATCAGGGCTCCGAGGTTGGGCTTCGACATTGCAATGGATTGCGGCTTTGTTTCAGGCTGCGGTGTGTAGGGCCGGTTTTAAAGGTAAATGTAGGAAGGGCTACACGTGGGAACGGGCTGGGCTAATCGGGCAGGTTGGGGATATTCGAATGATGAACTCCGCTCCGAGCTATCCCTGCGCGGGGATTTCGATTACCAAAAATTGCATAACTCTCTGCAGTCGAATTATTGATCGCCACTGCCACTGCCACTCCCACTGCCGTTTTATTTAAGGGGTGGCGACCGTAATTTCACCGTAAAACAGGTATTTAAACTCACCACTTGATTGCCGATGCGGTGGCCCTTATTCCTTTTCTGAGCCAGCACCTCACGATGCGCCCCGACGCAAAAAGCGAGAGGTCTATTTTTGTTCAAGATGTGCTGAGTTCCAGAAGTTCCTCGATATCCTTTCTGCTTTGTTTGAGCTGGATATTAAGGTTGCGATAGTGCACGCGGTGCATTTCGTATTTCCTAACAAGTTTTGAAGTGGGGTGTCGGTCGTAATGCTTTGCCCTTTTCTTCGCCTTACGCATCTGGAGTCAAGCGGTTTTAACGTGTGATGCAAGCGTTCTAGACGACTTTGAAATTTCGATTTTTCGCCTGCGTCGATACCTGTTTTACTCAAACAGGTGTATCCGTAAAAAAGTTCTGCGGGGCACCTCTGTGTACCGGCAGCCAGAAGGTAGAAAAGGCGATCAGAATACCGGCTCCAATAAAACCTGACACATTGGATGCCGTCCAAGCAGCCTCTCTTTTTTTCTATTGCCATATAGGTCTGCGCCTAAAAAGCAAAGACCCATGAAGCCAGTGAAGGGCTCCAAACCCGTAAGCGCGTACAGGACTTCATGCCAAGCAAATCAATAGCGACAGGAATAATCGGAGAGGTCAAAAAACCATATGGCTATACTGCTCGTATTTGATTTTTTGTAGAGTTTATGTATATCTTGCTCAGGGGTGGAGTGAATATTGTCAGTCTCAGGATTACGTACATATACCAAGGATTAGTAGTGAATGGGCCTTTGAATATAGAAAGAGCTGAATTTAGTATTGATTGTCCGGAGTTATTTCTCACTTCTGAGGCAAATAGGCGATAAGCGCTCCACAAGCCCCACCGTCCTTAAATGGAGGGGGGGCGCTCAGCTGGACGATGCGGGCGAGCGGTTCCAAGGCAGCAAGGCTTCGTAGTCTCAACCGATGTCGCCGTTGGCAGGTGTTCCAATGCGTGGCGCAGCCACGCACATAGGGTTCTTGGTCGTTGGCTTTGGCAGTCTCGACCTGGCTGTAAAATTGAGCATTGGCCGTCGCGCCCTTGGGCGTGTCGCTAACAATCACTTCTTTCTTCCGATCACGAAGAGCCGGATCGCGTGCTCAGCGTCGTTGTTGTCGAGCGGCAGGTAGCCTTCCTCGACGAATCGCTCCAGCTTGCTCCAGTTACTTGTGAGGTAACTGATGGCTTTTTCCAGGGCGTTCTGAGCGGTGACCTGTGACTGCCTCTTTCGATCCTGCTTTCAACTGAGCCGGTATCGACAAGTTTTGTTCGTGACGACCGATCTTACGTTCAGCGTCGCCGCAAGCCTAGGTCGCGTTCGATACTGTAAAGCTTGTTGATCAGATTCAGCGCGTTATCTGCGCGCCCCGTTTTACCTTTTGGTTGCACTTTCTGCGCTTCAACGAATTTGCGACGAACATGGGCCCAGCCTTCTATACGCTCAACTCCTGATTGGGCACCCGGCGCGTTGTAACCGGCATAATCATCGGTCATGACGTAGCCACGATAGCCATCGAGCAGGCGCTTAAGCAGCTCCTGTGCTCGGCTGGTGGAGTGGTCAGAAAGTATTAGCGGCTTATCCGGTGGGCCGCTGGTGTGCACCAACATCCACGACTGACTGCTTGGCTCGCGGTCAGGTTCTTTCAACACCTGTGCCCGGGTTTCATCGCAGTGGATGGCGCGACCGGCCAAAAGGCTATCGCGCATTAAATTTAGCAGTGGCAGCAAGTGCTCACCGCGCTGGGTAACCCAGCGTGCCAGCGTCTGGCTAGGGATATCGATGCCGTGGCCGCCCAGTACTTTTTCAAATCTATGAAGCGGCAAGCCGTCCATATATTTGGTGGGCAGCAACATCGCCAGAACGTTCGGACTGGCCATGCTTTTTCAATCAACTGAGCAGGCGTGTCCGCCGTGACCGGCGCGGTCTCGCAGTCGTGGCAACTGAAGACTTTACGAACATGTTTGATCACCCGGATCTGCATCGACACGATTTCAAGTTGCTCGCTGATTTCTCGCCAATGGTATGTTTGGGGCAGCTGCAGACGCAGGTCAATTCATGCTCGGGCAGTTCATGGATACTTCGATGCGCGACAGATCGGTAGGTAGTGGCTTGCGCCTGCCTCGGCGTTTGGCGGGAGTGACGACCTCTTCTTCAACGTTCTCGTGCGCCAGATCAACCTTGTGTTCCACTTCATTGAACAGCGCCATCTGCGGAGTCTCCGGGTCGATCGCCTGCTCCGATTTTCGATCAAGCAACCGCTGTCTTAGCAGTGCATCTTGTTCTTCGAGCACGCCCATCTTGGATTGCATCTTTGCAGGCATCTGCTTAAGCAGTTCAGGATCATCAGGAGGGTTGTCGGGCACGAATTCATGCCATGGATTATATCGAATCAGGCTACGAATCGCGGCGTAAAAGCCTGGTGGGGATGGTTACGCCAGAGGTCGAAACCATCGAGTAGCCAATTGAGTTCTTGCACGGTCAGGACAATAGCCTCGTCAGTGACATCGGGCGATGTTTTGAAACGTTCAGACTCCAGACGTTTGAGCCGAGGGCAAAAGCCGTTAAGCTCTCAGTACAAGATCATCACGCGGTTACGGGTTTATTGAGCAAAACAAAAAGCACTAGGTCGATACTGCAAGCTTGATATCCAACTCGACCAGCGCGGCTAGGCCATCGATGGATTTCGGAAGTCGACAGGCTTGGGGTAGAGATAGACTTTTTCGACTTTGGCGTCAGGTCGCATCATGGCGGTTGCTCCAGAAAGAAATTGGGAGCAAAAACATCCGACACGAGCTAAGCACTTTGAGTATGGGGTCTATGGAGTCCTTACGACAGAGCGATCGATGACTGCGCTTCTGGCAGCCTTGAGTTTCATCTTCTTCGGGGGTGGGAAGCCAGGGCGGACCCGATAGAGGGGGATGATTGTCCGTCCACCGTACTGGGCCATGAGCAGGGAATAGGTTATTATCTATGCCTCCAAGTCGTTGGCGGTTGGTTTACGTTTGCCGGGTCGAACATTCCAAGACGGCGATACGGATCTTTGAAAGCGTGCACTATCCCTTTAGAGTGGTCATGCATTCACCGGAATTCAAAAGCATCAACTTCTTTGCTTTAGCGTAATACAGGCAAGGTTGAGGCCAATGTTTTATCAATTTTATGTGTCTGGTTACGTGAGTTAAAATGAAAACAATAGAAGCTGCGCTTGATTCAAAATACAATAATATTGACTTGATAAGAATTTTAGCTGCGATATTGGTTCTTATAGCTCATAGCTGGCCGCTGACGGGCTCAGAGGTGGATCCCGTCGCATTTTTAACCGGTGGACTGATAGGAGGCGGGAGTCTCGCCGTATGTGTTTTTTTTGTTTTAAGCGGGTTGCTTGTTACAAAGTCTGCACTCGAAAGATCGGCGGAGGAATATGTAGTTTCTAGGTTGCTTAGAATTATACCTGCTCTACTGTTGGTTTCTTTGTTTGATGTGGTTGTAATAGGTGTTTTTTTTTACAACTCTTGGGTTTAAGGAGTACGTTACTAGCCCAATAACTTTTGATCATCTCCTTAATTTCATGGTCTTCCCGATACAATATAATCTCCCGGGTGTCTTTGAGGGTGGAACCTATCCCCATGTAAACGGTTCTCTCTGGACTTTACCTATAGAGTGCTCTCTTTATATATTTCTTCCGATATTGGTCATGTTTCGACTATTAACTAAGAGAATGGCGGCGCTGTCCCTTCTAGTCTTCATTTCGATCTCCATATACAGCTCGCTATACCTAAATATTTCGGACGCGAATCGTGGAGCCTTCATTTTCAAAGCGGTTCAGACCTGGTCTCTGTTGCATTATGGTCTTTTCTTCTTTATTGGTTCATTTTCTTATATTTACAGAAAGGAAATTCCACTCTCGGGGGCGCTGGCGATTCTCTTGGCTATCGCGATGTATATTGCTAAAGGTACTACTAGTCAAGCTGCGGTTCTATATTTGACGGTGTCTTATATTACGATATTTATCGCTATCGGAATTCCCCAGGTTTTTAGTTTGAAGAAAATTGGGGATCTCTCATATGGAACATATATTTTTGCTTGGCCTGTTCAGAAGGCAGTGATTACGGCTTTTACCTTAACTAACCCAGTTGCAGTGGTAATTTTCGCGTTGCCTCTGACGCTTGTGCTTGCTTACGGTAGTTGGAAATATGTTGAACGGCCTATGTTGAATTTAAAGCGTAAATTTGTGTCAAGATCAAGTGGCGCAGTGGGTTCTGATGCGCCACCTGCTAGTTTTTGAGGCCGTGTTTCTTCATCATGCGCTTGAAGTCTGACTTGAATTCCCCTGCGACTTCAATAGTGAACTTCTCGATGACCGTTGCTCGATCCGTTCGCCCCCTCTGTCATCGGATCGCTGTTATTGCGCATATTTCCTGATCGGGCCGGATCTGATCGGATCGTTGGCGATAGCGCAGTAAAAAAACGGCTGGTCACGGCCAGTTCTGCCGTTGTTTCCTTCGAAACGCGTCAGCTTTTAGCGTTTGAGTGACTTCACAGGCGATGCATACGGCGACCTGACACCAACTCCCTATTGAATTGATGTTGCTGCCAAGCGTCTAAATTTCCTTTCGAGTGATAGTTCAAAGCACAATGCGGATGTTGATCGTTGTGGTGTTCAAAGGCGATTGCCAAGTTGCGAAAGGCCGTTTCTCACCCCAAGCTGGGCATGTACATCAAGTATTTACGCTTGATCGTGTTCACGAAGCGCTCAGACCATTGATACGCGCCGGCTGAATCAAACTTATGATCGCTGCCGCCCGTTAATCGCTGCGTAGCGACCCGGCGAACAGCAGTTCCAGCTTTCAGGTGATCAACGCCTGATCCGGTTTTTGATTGGATTATTGTCGAAAGGTGAGCTTTTGTTGTCCGAGCGAAACCTTGATGCTGAAGGAAATCTGCGGATCGGGTTCTATTGCGTACGCTAATTTAAAGAACCAAAGGGAGGCCGTTGGCCTCCGACGATCACGAGGAGCAGGTATCCACTTTCTAACCATGTTGGCATTGATACCGTGACGCAGGGCTAAACTTGCCATCGACACGCTAGATTGCAGGCACTATTGGACGATCTGGGCGTTTAAGGATTTGGGAAAAGTAGTTTTCTGGCGCATGGTAATCATGACAAAGTGTAATAATTGGGGCTGGGAATTTCACGTGTCTAGGCTGCAGACGATTTTTGCACAGCGAAATGACATCACACGTACGCCACACAGAGATAAAAGGTTTCCTGATGCAACTGAAGGCCCCAAGTTGGGTCTGGGGCATCGAGGTGCCCTGAAAACGATCAATCGTAAAGTCATAGTGGAAGAGGACCTAGCTGACCTGAGGCGACGATTTCGGTCGTTTGTATCATTGGATTGGCTTAGAATTCGGCTTGTTTGGCTGGGGCACAGCCATGTTTTTGACCGGTGTTTTTTCAGTTAAACGGAGCAAGCTGAGGTGGCGGAAAGATATATGGATAGTGTGAGAGCTTTCTTGCTAGGGTTGCCTCGACGGCAGAAAAGGCTGATCCAGGTCTTCGCGGATGTGCTGCTGGTCTGGGGCGCCCTGTGGCTCGCGTTCATCGTTCGTCTGGGCATTGACGACATGTATAACCCGCTCAAAATCCATTTATGGCTTTTCGCCTGCGCGCCAGTCATTGCCATTCCATTATTTATTCGCTTTGGGATGTATCGCGCCGTCATGCGCTATTTTGGCAATGATGCTCTGGTCACGATTGTCAAAGCTGTCAGCTTGTCGTCTCTGATCCTGGCACTTGTCGTCTATTGGTATAGCAACCACCAGGCCGTTGTCCCACGCTCCATCATCTTCAATTATTGGTGGTTGAGTCTCGTCATCATCGGCGGCCTGCGCCTGTGTATGCGCCAGTACTTTATGGGGGACTGGTTTTCCGCTTCGCAGCACGTTCCCTTTACAAATCGCGATGACGGTCTAACCAAGGTTGCTATTTATGGCGCCGGAGTGGCTGGCAATCAGTTATTGGCAGCTTTGCGCATGGGGCGGGTACTGCGCCCTGTGGCGTTTATAGACGACGATCCCGGTATTTCCGATCGTTCGATTTCCGGACTTCAGGTTTACAAGCCCAAACACATTCAACAGATGATCGATGAAACCGGGGCTCAGGAAATTCTTTTGGCCCTGCCATCTTCAACACGTGCCCGTCGCCGGGAGATTCTCAATTTTCTGGAGGGTTACCCACTGCATGTTCGCAGTGTGCCCAACTTTACCGATCTGGCCAGCGGTCGGGTCAAGGTGGAGGACATTCAGGAAGTCGATATCGCTGATTTACTGGGGCGGGATGCTGTCCCCGCGCAGCCGGAACTTTTGCAGCGTTGTGTCAAAGGCAAAACTGTAATGGTTACCGGCGCCGGAGGGTCGATTGGTGCTGAGTTGTGTCGGCAGATTTTCGCCCTGAGACCGACAATACTCATTCTGTTCGAGCACAGCGAATTCAATCTATACAGCATTTTGTCTGAGCTTGAGCAGCGCGTTTCTCGGCAATCGGCACCAGTGCGGTTGCTGCCGATTCTGGGGTCGATCCGCTACCAGGACAAGATGCTTGATGTTATGAAAACCTGGCAGGTAGACACGGTCTATCATGCGGCGGCTTATAAGCATGTGCCTATGGTTGAGCACAATATTGCCGAAGGCGTGCTGAACAACGTGATCGGCACGCTCAATACCGCACAGGCGGCGCTGCAGTCGGGCGTATCGAATTTCGTGCTGATTTCCACTGATAAGGCTGTACGTCCTACGAATGTCATGGGAAGCACCAAGCGCCTAGCTGAATTGACGCTTCAGGCATTGAGTCGCGAGGTTGCTCCCGTTTTGTTCGGCGACAAGGCGAATATCTCCAGGGTCAACAAAACTCGCTTTACCATGGTACGGTTCGGCAATGTACTGGGTTCATCCGGCTCTGTGATTCCATTGTTTCACAGCCAGATCAAATCCGGCGGACCTATGACGGTAACTCATCCGAAGATTACTCGTTACTTCATGACCATTCCCGAGGCTGCGCAGCTAGTCATTCAGGCCGGCTCGATGGGGCAGGGCGGCGATGTGTTCGTTCTCGATATGGGCGAGCCAGTACGGATTGTCGAATTGGCAGAGAAGATGATTCATCTGTCCGGATTAAGTATTCGTTCAGAACGAAATCCTCAAGGCGACATTTCGATTGAGTTCACCGGTTTGCGCCCCGGTGAAAAGCTCTACGAGGAACTGCTGATTGGCGAGAACGTGGCCGCTACGGCGCACCCCATGATCATGACGGCCAATGAAGATCACTTGCCTTGGGATGTATTAAAAGACAGGTTGAGCGAATTGCTGAATGCGGTCGAAAAAGACGATTATTCCCGCGTCCGCCAGCTCTTGCGCGAAACTGTCAGCGGTTACACCCCCGATGGCGAAATCGTCGACTGGATCTACCAGCAGCGCCGCCTGGAACCCTGATTGTTTCACATCCTGTAATAGACGCATTTTTGACACCCGCCAACCATCGCCTAAGTTTGGAGAGCAGCTTCGGAAAAGCTGCTTTCCCAAACGATGATGGAGCGTCATTTATGCGTAACGGTTTTTTCTACTCTCTGGTTTTTGCTTTGCTCACCAGTGCTTCAATCGCTGTAGTGGCGGCACCTGCCGTTGTCCAGAACACGGATAAGGCTACGATGGTGAGCGATAACGTGACATTGCCGTCGAGTGAAAAGGTCGATCTCAACGGTGCCGACGCAGCCACTCTGCAAAAACAATTGGCCGGAGTCGGCGAGGCGAAAGCCAAGGCGATTATTGCGTATCGTGATGCTAATGGGCCATTCGCCTCGGTGGATGAACTACTTGAAGTGAAGGGCATCGGCAAGGCGATCCTGGATCGCAACCGCGACAAGCTGGAAGTGAACTAAGCTGATTATTCAACGCCAAGGGGCCGGTCATTGACCGGCCTTTCTGCTTTCTGGTGGTAGAGATGCGACAGAGGGAGTGGCGTCGCGTTTGTCGGTGAGCTGAAAATTATGGGTATCATATTGTCTTTGGATTATGCCTATAATAATTTCCGTCACCTCCAGGCCAGTGAGCGTTGGAGGCCTATCTCCCAATATGTTTCAGGAGCGCTCTCATGAGTTCAGTCCAGTCTCAAGGTACCGCTGTCGTCACTGGCGCATCGTCCGGTATCGGTGCCATCTACGCGCAGCGGCTGGCAGCGCGTGGTTTTGATTTGCTGTTGGTGGCACGTGATCAACAGCGTCTGGAAACCGCTGCGAACCAGTTGCGCGAGGCCCACGGTGTAAAGGTCGAAGTGCTCAAGGCCGATCTGACGCAAAAGAATGATGTCCTCAAACTCCAGCAACGCCTGCGCAGTGATTCGAGCATCAGCCTGTTGGTGAATAACGCGGGGGTCGCAGCCGATGGTTTGCTGGCCAATTCCGATGCCGAGCAACTGGAGCGTCTGATCCAGTTGAACGTCACCGCGGTGACGTTGCTGGCGTCGGCGGCTGCCGCCAGTTTCGCCAAGGCCGGACGCGGCACGATCATCAACATCGCCTCGGTGGTGGCGCTTTTTCCTGAACGCTTCAACGCGACCTACAGCGCCAGTAAAGCCTACGTGTTGAGCCTGACTCAATCGCTCAACGCCGAGCTCGAAGGCACTGGCGTAAAGGTGCAAGCGGTGTTGCCTGGCGTTACCCGCACCGAAATCTGGGAGCGTTCCGGCATCGACGCCAGTGGCATACCGGCGGAGATGGTGATGGAAGCCGGCGAGATGGTCGACGCGGCACTGGCCGGCCTGGATCAGGGCGAGTTGATTACCATCCCGTCGCTGCCTGACGAGGGTGAATGGCAGGCCTTTGTGCGTGCACGGCATGTCATGGCACCGAATCTGTCGCGCAGCTCCGCGGCCCAACGCTACAAAAATTGATAAGAGGTAACTGCGGTATGAGTCAGCGTCGAATTGTTGTCACCGGTATGGGCCTGGTTTCGCCTTTGGGCAGTGACGTCGAGAGGGTCTGGCAGCGCTTGCTCGCCGGGCGCTTGGGCTTGCGCAATTTGCCGGAGGCGGTGAGCGCAGATCTGCCGACCCGGGTCGCCGGGATGGTGCCAACGGCGGCGGATGACGTCGAGGCCGGTTTCGATCCGGATCTTGCCACGCCGCCCAAAGAGCAGAAGAAGATGGATCGCTTCATCCTGTTCGCCATGGAAGCGGCGCGCCAAGCGTTGGCGCAAGCCGGATGGCAGCCGTCCGAGGCCAAGGATCAGGAGCGCACCGCGACCATCATCGGCTCCGGTGTTGGCGGGTTCGGTGCAATCGCCGACGCCGTACGCACCACCGACAGTCGTGGCCCGCGTCGGCTGTCGCCGTTCACCATTCCATCGTTTCTGGTCAATCTGGCGGCCGGTCATGTGTCGATCCAGCACGCTTTAAAAGGCCCGCTCGGCGCACCGGTGACTGCTTGTGCTGCCGGGGTCCAGGCAATCGGCGATGCTGCGCGGATGATTCGTGCCGGTGAAGCGGATATCGCGGTTTGCGGCGGCGCGGAAGCCTGCATCGATCGGGTCAGCCTGGCCGGTTTTGCCGCGGCGCGAGCGTTGTCCAGCGGTTACAACGACACCCCCGAACGTGCCTCACGACCCTTTGATAGCGGTCGCGATGGTTTCGTGATGGGCGAGGGCGCCGGTCTGCTGGTGATCGAATCGCTGGAGCACGCGCTGGCACGTGGCGCGCAGCCTTTGGCTGAGCTGGTCGGTTACGGCACCACTGCCGACGCCTATCACCTCACCGCCGGGCCGGAGGACGGCAGCGGTGCACGACGGGCGATGCAGTTGGCGCTGGCTCAGGCGGGTGTTGCGCCAGATCAGGTGCAGCATCTCAATGCGCATGCGACCTCGACGCCGGTGGGCGATCTTGGTGAGTTGGCAGCGATCAAGGCGCTGTTCGGTACGGAGAATAAAATCGCCGTGACTTCGACCAAATCCGCCACCGGGCATTTGCTCGGCGCTGCCGGCGGGTTGGAAGCGATCTTCACCTTGTTGGCCATCCGGGATCAGGTCGTCCCGCCGACGCTCAACTTCGACAATCCCGATCCGGCGAGTGCGGGTGTAGATATCGTTCACGGTCAGGCGCGGTCGATGCCAATCGAGTATGCCCTGTCCAACGGTTTCGGTTTTGGCGGAGTGAATGCCAGTTTGCTGTTCAAGCGCTGGCAGGCTTAGTCCTGCGATTGCTTGAGGTGATCGCGCGTGACGTCGAGGATGCGTTGGGCAAGCTCGACGTCAGCGACACTGCGTGACAGCAAGAGCGCGCCGACCAGCGTCGACATGATGACAATGGCCCGGTCGGCGTTGTTGTCGCCCTCGAGGGTGCCTTCGATTTGACTCAGTCGGGCATTGAGTACCGCATCACTGGTCGGGCTCGGCTGGCCGCGCAGACCCAGCTCTGAGGAAATGGTCAGCAGCGGACAGCCTTCGTGCGGGGAGGTCTGATGCCATTCGGACAGGTAGGTGTCGATAAACGCCTGCAGCGGCTGTTCCTTGGCAAAGATCTCGGCGCACAGACCATCGACTTGATTGCTTGCCTCCTGCAAGGCTTTTTCGACCAGTTCGTCCTTGGATTTGAAGTGTGAGTAAAAGCCGCCGTGGGTCAGCCCCAGTGCTTTCATCAGGGGTTGCAGACCGGTAGCACCAATGCCGTCTCTGCGAAATCGCGCCGAGGCTTCCTTGATGATCCGCTGATGGGTTTGAGCTTTATGATCTTGCGAGTAACGCATGTGGAACTCTCCGCAACAAGACCACCATCTTAACCAAGGTAAATGACATGGTGACTGTACTTCTACTTCTTAAAAGCGCGCCGCTGAGTCCAACACGATCCTTGGAGTTAATACTCCGCACAAAAAACAAACCCCGCCGATTCAGGCGGGGTTCTTCGTTCAGCGATCCTGCGCGTCTTTGATGTCCGCTTCGGCGTTGCGCTGTGCAACGCGTTTGCGTTCTTCATCGGTCAGTTCAACCTTGTTGGCGGTGTCGCGCAGCATCATCAATCCGCCAACGATCGAGCCGATTGCAACGACCAGAATCAACCAGGCATACCAGGGCATAACGGCTCTCCTTAATGGCAGCTCGGCGGGCGAGGGTTTCGCCAGCGACGCTGCATACCACTTTGAGCGAAGTGAGTTCGCAGTGGTTCCATTCTAGGCCGGTTAAGCCCGGTGTACCCGAAATCCCTCAGCGGCCGGTCAGCATCGCATCGGCCGGAGCGTCAGCGCGCAGTTGCCCGGTGAGCAGAAAGTAGCCGAAGCCGACCGCCATGAAGCCAAGGAAAATCAGCCCGATCAGTGCATTGAACCAGGCCATGGCGATCAGACACACCACCGCCAGCACCAGTGCGATCAGCGGAATCAGCGGATAGCACGGCGCACGGAAAGTCCGCTCGAGATTGGGTTCGGTTTTGCGCAGCTTGAACAGGCTGAGCATGCTCATGATGTACATCACGATCGCGCCGAACACGGCCATGGTGATCATCGCCGCAGTGAGGGTCATGCCGCCGAGGTTGATCAAACCATCGCTGTAGATCGCGGCGATGCCGATGATGCCGCCGGCGATGATCGCCCGGTGCGGGGTCTGGAAGCGCGAGAGTTTCGCCAGCGACGCCGGCAGGTAACCGGCGCGGGCGAGGGCAAAGAACTGCCGCGAGTAGCCGAGGATGATCCCGTGGAAACTCGCCACCAGCCCGAACAGGCCGATCCACACCAGCATGTGCAACCAGCCGGAGTTGTCGCCGACCACGGTTTTCATCGCCTGCGGCAGCGGATCGTTGATGTTCGCCAGGGTGCGCCAGTCACCGACGCCTCCGGCAAAGAACATCACGCCCATCGCCAGCAACACCAGGGTCAGGATCCCGCTGATGTAGGCCTTGGGGATCGTGCGTTTGGGATCCTTGGCTTCTTCGGCGGCCATCGCCGCGCCTTCGATGGCGAGGAAAAACCAGATCGCAAATGGAATCGCGGCGAACATCCCGGCAATCGCTGGCGGCCCGAACACATCGGAACCGGCCCAGCCATTCAGGGCAAAGCTACTGAAGCTGAACGCCGGTGCGACCACACCCATGAACACCAGCAATTCGATCACCGCCAGCACGCAGACGATCAGTTCGAACGTCGCGGCCAGTTTCACCCCGAGGATGTTCAAAGTCATGAACACGATATAGGCGCCGACTGCCGCGTGTTTCGGGTCGAGCGCTGGAAATTGCACATTCAGGTAGGCGCCGATCGCCAGCGCAATCGCCGGAGGTGCGAAAACGAATTCGATCAGCGTGGCCAGCCCGGCGATCAGCCCGCCTTTCTCACCGAACGCACGACGGCTGTAAGCGAACGGCCCGCCGGCATGGGGAATCGCCGTGGTCAGTTCAGTGAAGCTGAAGATGAAACAGGTGTACATCGTGGCGACCATGAACGAGGTCACCAGAAAACCCAGCGTGCCGGCCACGCCCCAGCCGTAACTCCAGCCGAAATACTCGCCGGAAATCACCAGCCCGACGGCGATGCCCCACAGGTGCAAGGTGCCCAGCGTGGGTTTGAGTTGTGTGTTCATGCGCTTGCTCCCGGAACGGTTTGGAAAGCTCGGGTGAGGGCGTGTGCAGCGCGCGTGCCATTGCTGGGAGTCAGGTCGTAATGCGCTGAAAGCTGTCGTATCGGGGATGTTCGCGGCTGGATGAGTGTTTTTTGTGCGCCAGTTGGGTGCGATGTTGTCGGTTATGCCGTCTTCGCGAGCAAGCCCGCTCCCACAGGGGAATGCATTTCAAAATGTGGGAGCGAGCCTGCTCGCGAAGAGGCCAGCCCATACGGCGCAAAACCCCGCTGTAACGCCAGCATAAACCCACTCTTTACGCTTTCTTTATGCCTAGCTAACCCCCTCGGTCTCGTTCCTTTACAGCCTCTTTTCGGACAATGCCTCCACACGCGGCAATACGCCGTAACACGGAGATCTTCCATGAGCGTTCTGGACGGGGTGTCCCTGCTGTTGGCAGCCGGGCTGTTCATTTATCTGTTGGTTGCGCTGTTGCGCGCGGACCGGAACTAGGAGCGGCTATGCACAGTTATGAATATTGGCTGATCCTCGCGTTTTTTGCGGTGGTCTTGCTGCCGGCGCCGTTCCTCGGGCGCTTTTACTACAAGGTGATGGAAGGTCAGCGCACCTGGCTGACACCGATTCTCGGCCCGGTCGAGCGCGGTTGCTATCGGATTGCCGGGGTGGATCCGCAGGCTGAGCAGAGCTGGCAGAAGTACACGCTGGCCTTGCTCGCGTTTAACCTCGCCGGTTTCCTGCTGCTGTTCGCGATCCTGTTGTTTCAGGATCACCTGCCGCTGAACCCGCAAAACCTGCCGGGCCAGGAATGGACTCAGGCGTTCAACACCGCGGTCAGTTTCATGACCAACACCAACTGGCAGTCCTACAGCGGTGAAGCGACCCTCAGCTATCTGAGTCAGATGGTCGGCCTTACCGTGCAGAACTTCGTCAGTGCCGCCACCGGTCTCGCCGTGCTGGTTGCGTTGTGCCGTGGCATCGGTCGCAAGTCAACCAAGACTCTGGGCAACTTCTGGGTCGACATGACCCGCGCCACCCTCTATGGCCTGCTGCCGCTGTGCCTGCTGCTGGCGCTGTACCTGGTGTGGCAGGGCGTACCGCAGACCTTCGCGCAATACGTCAATGCCGTCACCATGCAGGGTGTCGATCAAGTGATCCCGCTCGGCCCGGCGGCCAGCCAGATTGCGATCAAGCAACTGGGTACCAACGGCGGTGGCTTCTTCGGTGTGAACTCGGCGCATCCGTTTGAGAACCCGACCGCGTGGAGCAACCTGTTTGAACTCGCGTCGATCATCCTGATTCCGGTAGCGCTGGTGTTCACCTTCGGTCATTACGTGAAAGACCAGCGTCAGAGCCGCGCGATCATCGCCTGCATGCTGGCGCTGTTCCTGATCGGCGGCGCGACTTCGCTGTGGGCCGAATATCAGCCCAACCCGGCGCTGAACAATGTTGCTGTCGAACAGACCGCGCCGCTGGAAGGCAAGGAAGCACGCTTCGGTACCACCGCCACCGTGCTGTGGTCGGTGACCACCACCGCAGCGTCGAACGGTTCGGTCAACGGCATGCACGACAGCCTCAACCCGCTTAGCGGCATGGTGGCGCTGGTCAACATGATGGTCGGCGAAGTGATCTTCGGCGGCGTCGGTGCCGGGCTCTACGGCATGTTGCTTAACGTGCTGATCGCGGTGTTCCTCGCCGGCCTGATGATCGGCCGCACCCCGGAATACCTGGGCAAGAAACTGCAGGCGCGGGAAGTGCAATTGCTGGTGGTGACCTTGCTGGTGATGCCGGTGGGCGTGCTGGTACTCGGCGCCATCGCGGCGGCTTTGCCTGGCCCGGCGGCGACCATCAGCAACCCCGGCCCGCACGGTTTCAGCCAGTTGCTCTATGCCTACACCTCGGCCAGCGCCAACAACGGTTCGGCGTTCGGTGGCCTGAGTGCCAACACCCCGTTCCACAACCTGATGCTCGGTCTGGGCATGTTGATCGGTCGCTTCGGTTACATCCTGCCGGTACTGGCCCTGGCCGGCAGCCTGGCGATGAAGAAAACCGCACCGATCGGCCAGAACAGCTTTCCGACCCACGGCCCGCTGTTCGTGACCCTGTTGACCGTGACCATTTTGTTGGTGGGCGGCCTGACCTTCCTGCCGACTCTGGCGCTGGGGCCAATCGCCGAACACTTGAGCATGGGCTTCTAAGGAATCGATCATGAATATGCATGTTCCTGCAAAACCTGCGGTGCCGACCCAGTCGGCAGAAGCACCGAAAACCGCGATCTCGGCCCTGTGGCGTCCGGCGCTGGTGCAAGCCTTCGTCAAGCTCGACCCGCGCCAACTGGTGCGTTCGCCCGTGATGCTGGTGGTCGAACTGACGGCGATTTTCACCACCGTGCTGTGCTTCATCCCGGACAACGTCGTGCCGACGTTCGTCGCCGCGCAGATTGCTCTGTGGCTGTGGTTCACCGTGCTGTTCGCCAACTTCGCAGAAGCCTTGGCCGAAGGTCGCGGCAAGGCCCGCGCCGACAGCCTCAAGGCCGGCAGCGAAGGCCTCAGCGCGCGGCGCAAACTGGCCAATGGCAGCTTTCAGGTGGTACCCGCCGCCAGCCTGCGCAAAGGCGACGTGGTGCGCGTCGAAGCGGGGGAGATGATCCCCGGTGACGGCGAAGTCATCGAAGGTATTGCCGCGGTCAACGAAGCGGCGATCACCGGTGAATCGGCGCCAGTGATTCGCGAGTCCGGCGGCGATCGCTCCGCGGTTACCGGCAACACGCGTCTGGTGTCCGACTGGCTGCTGGTGAAGATCACCGCCAACCCCGGTGAATCGACCCTCGACCGTATGATCGCGCTGGTCGAAGGCGCCAAACGCCAGAAGACCCCGAACGAAGTCGCGCTGGATATCCTGCTGATCGGCCTGACCCTGATCTTCCTGCTGGTGGTGGTGACCCTGCAGCCGTTCGCCCACTTCGCCAACGGCAGCCTGCCGCTGGTGTTCCTGGTGGCGCTGCTGGTCACGCTGATTCCGACCACCATCGGTGGCCTGTTGTCCGCCATCGGTATTGCCGGGATGGATCGACTGGTGCGGCTGAACGTGATCGCCAAATCCGGGCGCGCCGTGGAGGCGGCCGGTGACGTGCACGTGTTGCTGCTGGACAAGACCGGCACCATCACCTTCGGTAACCGCCGTTGCAGCGCGGTGTATGCGGCGCCGGGCGTGAGTGGTCGCGAGTTGGCCGAAGGCGCGTTGTTTGCCTCGCTGGCGGACGAAACCGCCGAAGGCAAATCCATCGTCGAGTACCTGCGCGGTCTGCATCCGCAAACCGAGCCGGCACTGGATACGTTGACTGCCGTGCCGTTCAGTGCGGAAACCCGCTTGTCCGGTGTCGACTATCAGGGCCGCGTGTATCGCAAGGGCGCAGTCGATTCGCTGCTGTCGTTCCTCGGTCAACAACGCTCCGATCTGGCCCCGGCGCTGTCGCGGGAAATCGACAAGATCGCGCAGAGCGGCGGTACGCCGTTACTGGTCTGCGCCGACGGCAAGCTGCTGGGTGCGATCCATCTCAAGGACGTGGTCAAGCCAGGCATTCGCGAGCGTTTCGCCGAGCTGCGCAAACTCGGGATTCGCACGGTGATGGTCACCGGAGACAACCCTCTGACCGCGGCGGCCATCGCGGCTGAAGCGGGCGTCGATGACGTGCTCGCCGAGGCCACCCCGGAGAAAAAACTCGCACGTATCCGTCTTGAGCAGAACGACGGTCGTCTGGTCGCCATGTGCGGCGACGGTGCCAACGATGCCCCGGCGCTGGCCCAGGCTGACGTCGGCATGGCGATGAACGACGGCACGCAAGCCGCACGCGAAGCAGCCAACATGGTCGACCTCGACAGCGACCCGACCAAGCTGCTGGACGTGGTGCAGATCGGCAAGGAATTGCTGGTGACCCGTGGTGCGCTGACGACGTTTTCCATCGCCAACGACGTGGCCAAATACTTCGCGATTCTGCCGGCGCTGTTCGCCGCGATCTATCCGCAACTGGGCGTGCTGAACATCATGCACTTGACCAGTCCGCAGAGCGCGATCCTCTCGGCGATCGTCTTCAACGCCTTGATCATCGTCGTGCTGATTCCACTGGCATTGCGTGGCGTACGCGTACAGGCAGCGAGTGCCGCGGCACTGCTGCGGCGCAACCTGCTGATCTACGGACTGGGCGGGATTCTGGTGCCGTTCGTGGGGATCAAGGCGATCGACATGCTGCTCACGGCTTTGCATTTGGTGTGATCCATTCGCGAGCAGGCTCGCTCCCACATTTGCAATGCGGCCTCCTGTGGGAGCCAGCCTGCTGGCGATGAAGTCGACTCGGTCCACCTGAATTAACGCGGTATCCGCTTTCTGAATTCGAGGATTTTGCAATGTCCACAATGATACGTCCGGCCCTGAGCCTGCTGGTGCTGATGACCCTGGTCACCGGCGTGGCCTATCCACTGGTGGTGACCGGCGTTGCGCAGGTCGCTTTCCCTGAACAGGCCAACGGCAGCCTGGTGCACGATGCCGATGGCAAGGTGCGCGGCTCGTCGCTGATTGCCCAGGATTTCGTCGGTGATGCGTGGTTTCATCCGCGTCCTTCGGCGGGCGCCTTCGCGACCGTTTCCAGCAGCGCCAGCAACCTCGCGCCGAGCAATCCGGCGCTGGCCACTCGGGTAATCGACGACGCCAACAAGTTGCAGGTGCCCGGCCAGGGGCCGGTGCCCTTGGCGCTGCTGACCACCTCCGGCAGCGGCCTCGATCCGCACTTGCCACCGGCGGCAATTGCCTATCAACTGGCGCGTGTCGCGCAAGCGCGCAACCTGCCTGTGTCGACTTTGCAGCAACTGCTCGATGCGCACATCGAACAGCCGCTGGTGGGGCCGCCGGTGGTGAATGTGCTGGAGCTGAACATGGCGCTGGAAAAACTCTGAACCGGCGGCGCGGCCATTCGCGAGCAAGCTCGCTCCCACAGGAATACGTGTTCCAAATGTGGGAGCGAGCCTGCTCGCGAAGAGGACCGAAAGAACACCGCATAACTATCTGGAAGAGAGAACATCAAGCATGAGCGACTCCGGCCGCGCCGACGCGCTGTTAGCAGACCTGCCCCGCGACGGCCGTGGCCGGCTGAAGATTTTCCTCGGCGCCGCCCCCGGGGTCGGCAAGACCTACGCCATGCTCCAGGCCGCGCACACGCAATTGCGCCAGGGCGTGAAAATCATCGCCGGTGTCGTCGAAACCCATGGCCGTGCAGAAACCGAAGCGCTGCTCGGCGGTTTGCCGCAGCAGCCGCTGGTGCGCTCGGAATACCGTGGCGTGATGCTCGAAGAAATGGACCTCGACGGCCTGCTCGCGGCCAAACCCAAGCTGGTGCTGGTGGATGAGCTGGCGCACACCAACGCCCCCGGCAGTCGCCACGCCAAGCGCTGGCAGGATATTCAGGAACTGCTCGCCGCCGGCATTGACGTCTACACCACGGTCAACGTCCAGCACCTGGAAAGTCTCAACGATCAGGTGCGCGGCATCACCGGCGTGCAGGTGCGCGAAACCCTGCCGGACTGGGTGCTGCAGGAAGCCTACGAACTGCTGCTGATCGACCTGCCACCGCGCGAGCTGCTGGAGCGTCTGCGCGAAGGCAAGGTCTACGTGCCAGAACAGGCGCGGGCGGCGATCGATGCGTTTTTCACCCAGACCAACCTCACCGCGTTGCGCGAGCTGGCGATGCAAACGGCGGCCGCGCAGGTTGATAACGATCTCGCGCAAGGCTATCGCCAACTTGGTCAGGCAGCTCCGGCGGTGCGCGGGCGTTTGCTGGTCGGCGTCGATGGCGATGCGCATGCCGAACGCCTGGTGCGTCACGCCAGCCGCGTGGCCCAGCGCCGTCATTTGCCGTGGAGTCTGGTGCATGTCGACAACGGCACGGTGCGCGACGAGCAATCGCGCCTGCGCCTGCAAAATGCCCAGCAACTGGCTGAACGCCTCGGCGGTGAGGTGGTGTTGTTGCGCGCCGGCGAAGTGGCGAAAACCCTGATCCAGCATGCCGCCGAACGCCGTGCGAGTCTGCTGCTGGTTGGCCAGTCGCGGCCGAGTCTGCGCCGTCGCCTGTTCGGTGGTGGGCTCGCCGCGCGTTTGCTGCGCCAGGCCCACGGCCTGGAAATCAACGTACTCGATAACGATCATGAACACCCGCAACTGCGCCTGCGAACGACGCCGACGCTGGTCTGGTTCGACTATCTGTTGGCGCTGGTTGCCACGCTGCTGGCCAGTGCGCTGGCGTGGGCGGTATCGAGTATTTTGCCGCTGCCGAACATCTCGCTGGTGTTCCTCGCGGCGGTGTTGCTGGTGGCGGTGCGCAGCAGTCTGGGCCCGGCGCTGGCCTGCGCGGCGTTGTCGTTTCTGACCTACGATTTTCTGTTTATTCCGCCGAATTTTTCCTTCGCCATCCAGCGCGAAGAAGACGTTTTGACCTTGCTGTTCTTCCTGCTGATGGCGGCGCTCACTGGCAACCTCGCGGCGCGTCAGCGGCGGCAGTTGCAGGCATTGCGCGATACGCAAGAAGAGACCACGGAGCTGCTCGACCTGTCGCGCAAACTGACTGCGGCGACGGACCGCCAAGCGGTGGTCAGCGCTGCGGCGCAGCACCTCAACGGCTGGAGCGATCTGCAATTGTGCCTGCTCAACCGCGACGGCCAGGGCGGCTGGAAAGTCGAGACCGGCGGGCCTCTGGAATTCAGCGAATCCGAACGCGCCGCCGCCGACTGGGCCTGGCAACACGATCAACCGGCCGGCATGGGCACCGGTACGCTGCCGTTCGGTCGCTGGTGGTGGTGGCCGCTGTCGGTGGAGGACGGGCCGCTGGCGCTGCTCGGGGTCTGCGCCAAAGAAGGCCAGACCTTGAGCGGACAGCGTCGACGCTTGCTCACTGCCTTGAGTCAGCCACTGGCTCAGGCACTGGCCCGTGCGCAACTGGCGGACGATCTGGAAGCTGCGCGCCTGCACGGCGAAACCGAGCAATTGCGCAGCGCGTTGCTGGCCTCGGTGTCGCATGATTTACGCACACCGCTGACCGCCATGCGCGGCAGCATCGACAGCCTGCTGGCGCTCGGCGAAGCCATTCCGTTGGAGGATCGCCGCGAGTTGCTCGAAGGCACCCGCGACGAAGCCGAACGCCTCGACCGTTACATCCAGAATCTGCTGGACATGACCCGCCTCGGCCACGGTGCATTGAAGCTCGCGCGCGACTGGGTAGCGCCGGCGGACATCGTCGGCAGTTCGCTAAATCGCCTGCGTGCGGTGCTTGCGCCGTTGCAGGTCAGCACCGACGTGCCGTCCGAGTTGCCGCTGCTGTTCGTGCATGCGGCGCTGATCGAGCAGGCGCTGGTCAATGTGCTGGAAAACGCTGCGCGCTTCTCGCCGGTTCACGGTCGTTTGCAATTGAGTGCTGGTGCCAATAACGAAGAGATCTTCTTCACAGTCAGCGATGAGGGGCCGGGGATTCCCGAGGACGAGCGAGCGAAAATTTTCGACATGTTCTATACCGCCGCCCGTGGTGATCGTGGCGGGCAGGGCACCGGTCTGGGGCTGGCGATCTGTCAGGGCATGGTCGGCGCGCATGGCGGGCGCATCAGCGTCGCCGACGGCATCGACGGGCGCGGCACCAGCATCACCCTGCACCTGCCGTTGCAGACGCAACCGGGGATGGACAATGAAGCCTGATCGCGACTGCGCTACTCTCTTGCCAATCTTTTGTGGTGATGTGAATTCATGAGCCAGACCGCGACCATTTTGGTCATCGATGACGAACCGCAGATCCGTAAATTCCTGCGCATCAGCCTCGCCTCACAAGGCTACAAAGTGCTCGAGGCCGGCACCGGCGCCGAGGGGCTGGCCCAAGCGGCGCTGAACAAACCCGACCTGCTGGTGCTCGACCTCGGCCTGCCGGACATGGACGGCCAGCAGGTGCTGCGCGAGTTTCGCGAGTGGGCCACCGCGCCGGTGCTGGTGCTTTCGGTGCGGGCCAGCGAAGGGCAGAAAGTCCAAGCGCTGGATGGCGGCGCCAATGACTACGTGACCAAGCCGTTCGGCATTCAGGAATTCCTCGCCCGGGTCCGTGCGCTGTTGCGTCAGGCACCGGCCGGCGAGGCCCAGCAAGCAGCGCTGACGTTCGGCCCATTGACCGTGGATCTGGCCTATCGACGAGTGCTGCTCGACGGTGCCGAAGTGGCGCTGACTCGCAAGGAATACGCAGTGTTGGCGCAACTGGCACGGCATCCGGGCCGGGTGATCACCCAGCAGCAATTGCTCAAGGACATCTGGGGGCCGACGCATACCGAGGACAGTCACTACTTGCGGATTGTGGTCGGGCATTTGCGTCAGAAGCTGGCGGATGATCCGACGCGGCCGCGGTTTATTGTGACGGAGGCGGGGGTTGGATATCGGTTGTTGAGTGATGTTGGCTGATCTGGCCTCTTCGCGAGCAGGCTCGCTCCCACACTGGATCTGCGTCGTTCACAAATCCCCTGTGGGAGCGAGCCTGCTCGCGAAGATGTCATCAAACACACCCGAGAAATCAGGCCCGATCAACCCTGCTCACTCTCATACCGATCCAGCGTATCCCGCGCAATTTCCCGTCCCAGCGCGATCAGTTCCGGCGCCTTGTAGAACTCGAAAAACCGGCACACGCGCTTCGGCACGTTGATCAGGATGTCCGGCGGATAGCCGGCGATCTTGTACTGCGCCAACGAGGTCTGCATCACCTCGAAACTCTGGTTGATCAGGTCCAGCAGTGACGCCGGCCCGACGTTGTCGATGATGAAAGAACCGGTGGCGGACTTCGGTGCGCCTTCGCGCTCAGGGGCGGCTGCCGGTTGCTGACTTTCCGGCTCGCTGCCTTCCAGCCACGGGTTGATGTCGGCGGCTTCGGCGCGCAGGGCTTCCTGTTCGAGCAACAGCAATTGTTCGGCCTGTTTGCGGCGGAACGGCATCTTCGAACCCAGCGAACTGAGCAGGCTGTCGAAGCGTGAACGAAACGCTGGCGGGCGCTGGATCACCGGTAATTTGTAGTGGCGCTGGTTGGTCGCGTTGAGGTTGACCGCGATGATCAGGTCGCAGTGGCTGGACACCACCGGCACGATCGGCAACGGGTTGAGAATGCCGCCGTCCACCAGCATCCGGTTGCCCTGCATCACCGGGGTGAACAGGCTGGGAATCGCCGCCGAGGCGCGCATTGCCTGATGCAGACAGCCTTCCTGAAACCAGATTTCCTGCTGGTTGGTGAGGTCGGCGGCGACGGCGGTGTAGGGAATGCGCAGGTCTTCGATATTGATCTCGCCGACGATCTTGCGGATCTGCCCGAAGACCTTTTCGCCACGAATTGCGCCGAGGCGAAAACTCACATCTACCAGCCGCAGCACATCCAGATAGTCGAGGGTTTCGATCCAGGTGCGGTACTCGTCAAGTTTGCCCGCCGCATAGATCCCGCCGACCACCGCGCCCATCGAACAACCGGCAATGCAGGCAATGTCGTAACCGCGTCTTTCGATCTCCTCAATGACTCCGATATGGGCGTAGCCCCGGGCGCCTCCGGAGCCCAGCACCAGTGCGACACGCTTTTTCATCAAACTTCCTCCCGACAAGGCTCCACAATGCACCCTTCGGGGGGCGGGCGACAATCGGCAGGGTCGCTGGAGACGGCAGGGGCGTCGTTTTTTCGATACTCCGTGACCGCTCGGCGCTATGCTTTGGTCGCCGCAGATTCATGGGGCGCCAAGGCACTTTTCCCGCGTCGCAACGTCTTACCTGCACGACTGTTGACCTATTTTGAGGTGTGAGTGATGAAAGCCTGGATCTGTGTGCCGTTGATCGCGCTGGCATTGGCCGGTTGCGCGGGCAAGACTGCTTATCGGGACAGCTGTGGCAGTCAGCTGGATGCGGCGTGGCATGAACTGGACCTGGCCAAGGCCGAAGGTTTCGCCGGCACAGTCAGCTACTCCAAGGCGCTGTCGTTGCTGACGGCTGCCAAGACTCAGCAGCAATTCGAAGGCTTTGAAGGCTGCAGCAACAAGGCCGAGAAAGCCCGTTTCTATATTCGCGAATCCCGCGCCGGACGCTAAGCTGCTGACCTGACGCAAGGATGCGTCTGCCTTGCAGCGGCAGACTGGTCTTTCAAGCCATTTGAATCAGGAGCAAGCGATGTCTGGGTTGGTTGACCGGTTGGTGGCTCATGTCCTGAGCCTGGAAGTGCGGCTGCTGGCCTGTCAGGCGCGCCTGACTGCGCGGACCGACCCCGAGGCGCTGCACGACTTGCGCACCACGGTACGGCGCTTGCGCAGCCTGTTGCGACCCTTGCGTGGTTTGCCCGGAGTCGAGCAACTGGAAGTGGCGGCATCTGCGGTGGGGCAGTTGACCACCCCGTGGCGCGATCGCGAGGTGTTGGCCGCCTACCTGCTCAAGCACGATCAACCGCAAGCCGCACAGCGACGCATGGCGCAAATGGACGAAGCCTATCCAGCATTGGCAGCGAGCGCCGAAGTGGCTTCGCTGCTGATCATCCTCGATGCGTTCCCGCGATTCCTGCGTGCTTCCGAGCGCCAGGGCCTGCTCAAGGGTCTGGGCAAGCGCATCGAAAAACGCCTGCACAAACAATGGAAAAAACTCGACGAGGCCTTGCACGATCCGGCCCACGACCGCCATCGTCTGCGCTTGCTGATCAAACGCGTGCGCTATGGCATCGAAGCCTATCCGGAACTCGATCGCCTGCCTGAGCCGGCGCTGGCGCGGTTGAAGTCGGCGCAGGGCGCGTTGGGTGACTGGCACGATTGCTGGCAGTGGCTGGCGCGGGCCGAACTGGAAAGCGATCTGCAACCCTGCGTCGCGACCTGGCAGGCGGGCCTGATCAAGGCTGAAGCCAAGGCGGATCGGGTGCTGGAAAAACTCAGCGCTGCCTGCTTCAAATCCTGAATCCACTCAGATCCCCTGTGGGAGCGGGCTTGCTCGCGAAAGCGCTGTGTCAGTCACAGATATGTCTACTGATACACCGCTTTCGCGAGCAAGCCCGCTCCCACGTTCGAATTACTTCCTGACTTTAAGGCCTTTCTGTCAGTCCATTTGACCGGAATAGACGCTGCGGCGCTCTGCCATGCTGGTTAAGATCGCTGCATTCCTTTTTTCGCTTGCCGAGGTTGTCATGCGCTTTTCCGATCTGATCGAGGCGGTCCGTCGCCAGCCAGAAGTGACCATTCCCGCCGAGTGGGGTCAGGGGCGAGCCAGTTTTGGTGGCCTGGTGGCGGCGCTGCAATACGAGACCATGCGCGCGAATGTGCCGGCGGATCGCTCGGTGCGTTCGTTGGCGATCACTTTTGTCGGCCCGGTCGAGCCGGAAATTCCGGTGCGTTTCGAAGTTGACGTGTTGCGCGAAGGCAAAGCGGTCAGCCAAGTGCTGGGCCGGGCTGTGCAGAACGGTCAGGTAGTGACGATCGTGCAGGGCAGCTTTGGTGCTTCGCGACCTTCGGAAGTCGCAGTCGAGGCCTATCCGGCAGCTGAAATGAAACACTGGGAAGAATGCCAGGAGTTGCCCTACATCAAGGGCGTGACCCCGGAGTTCATGCGTCACCTGGCGATGCGCTGGAGCGTTGGCGGCATGCCGTTCACCGGCAACAAGTCGCGACAGATGGGCGGCTGGGTGCGTTTGCGTGGCGATGTGAAGGAAGAGCCGGTCAATGAGGCGCATCTGCTGGCGCTGGTGGATGCGTGGCCACCGGCCTTGTTGCCGTACCTGAAGAAGCCGGCACCGGGCAGCACGCTGACCTGGACTATTGAATTCGTGCAGCCGTTACGCGAGTTGAGCACGCTGGACTGGTGCAAATACTTGGCAGACATCGAATACGCCGCCGACGGCTATGGCCATGTCGCCGCCAAGCTGTGGAGCGCGGAGGGAGAGTTGATCGCCATGAGTCGGCAGACCGTGACGATTTTTGCCTGAATCACTCAATGCCGACGGTGGCGCTCACGCCAGGCGCGCCACCAGTCGCCACTGAGGAAGAACCGTGGAAAGGTCAGAAACTGCTCGACCAGCAAGCGCGACACGGCATCTTTACGATCACTGAACGGCTCGGAGGCTTGCGCCTCCAGGCTGTGGCCGTGGCGCTGCAGACCCAGCGCCGCGACGATACCGATCACACCGATGGCAATACTGGCCAGACTCAAGCTGAACACGCCGGACACGATCAACAGAAATGCAACGATGAACAGCGGCACGGCAATCAGGTGCAGCACCAGATTGGTCGGGTGCTGGTGATTGTTCGGGTACGCGCGCCATTGCCACGCGGGAAGATTGGGGTGACGTTTGCCCATGTTGACTACTCCTCGATCCATGTTGAACACATGCTTGAAGAATAGGCCGGGGCGGGTGGGGCGGCGAATCAAGGTTGGCTATGGTGGTGATAGGTGCAATGGCTGGATTCGATGGTGTTGCAATTGACGCCATCGCGAGCAGGCTCACTCCTACAAAGGATCTGCTGCGCACACAAATCCCCTGTAGGAGTGAGCCTGCTCGCGATGAGTCCCTTAAAGTTTGAGTTGACCGATGGCCTTGCTCAATTCCCCGGCCAACGTTGCCAACTCATTGCTGGTGGTCGCTGAATCCACGGTCTGCTGCACGGTGTTTTCGGTCACATCACGAATGCTCACCACCGCCCGATTCAACTCTTCCGCGACCTGACTCTGCTGCTCGGCCGCCACCGCAATCTGCGTGTTGCTCTCGCGCATCTGCGCCACCGCGCCAGTGATTTCCGCCAGCGCCTCGCCAGCCTCCTGCGCCTGCTGCACGCAGTCGTCGGCCTTGTACGAACTCTCCTGCATGAAGTCCACCGCATCGCGGGTGCCGGCCTGCAGCGCCGAAACCATGGTGGTGATTTCATCGGTGGAGGTCTGCACGCGCTTGGCGAGATTGCGCACCTCGTCGGCGACCACCGCAAAACCGCGGCCCATCTCGCCGGCACGGGCCGCTTCGATGGCGGCGTTCAGCGCCAGCAGATTGGTCTGTTCGGCGATGCTGTGGATCACACTGACTACGCCGTTGATCTTCTGGCTGTCTTCGGCCAGGCGCTGGATCATTTCCGCAGTCTGCTGCACACCGCTGGAGAGTCCGGCAATCGACTGTTGCACGCGGCTGACCACTTGCTGGCCACTGCCGGCCAGACCATCGGCGGTCTGCGACAGGTCGCGGGTGGCACCGGCGTGCTGGGCGATGTGGTAAACCGTGGCGGTCATTTCATTGATCGCAGTGGCGGCCTGATCGGTTTCGCTCTGTTGACCGAGCATGCCGTGGCGCACTTCGTTCATGCTTGCTGCCAGACGCGCAGCGCCGACGTCGAGTTGCCGCGCGGTGTTGGCGACCGTGGTGACCACGCGCTGATAACCGGCCTGCATCGCGTTGAACGCATTGGCCATTTGCCCGACTTCGTCCTTGCAGGCCAGCGGCACACGGGCCGAGAGGTCACCACTCTTCTCTACATGCAGCATCACGTCTTTCAAGGTGTTGAGCTGACTGAGCAGGAAGCGGATCAGCAACTGTGAGGCGCAAAGCATGGCGAACATCAGGATGAACACCGCCACGGCGTAGTTGGCAAAACGTTCACTGAACACTTGCGCCAGGCTCGGGCCATAGGCGATGACCGCGACTTGCTCGCCGTCGCCACGACTGAACACTTCAGCGCCCAGCAGCGGGTTGCTGCCGAACAGCGGCAGATGATTGATCTCGTTCCAGCCGTTGCTATCGCTGATCTCCAGCAGCGGTTGATCATTAAGGCGCGGCGCTTCCCCGCGTTTGAAGGTCAGTACCTGATCGGCCTTGGGCAGCGCCTGCCCAGCCGGCCAGGCCTTGAGCAATTGCGCCTGGGCCTGTGCGGAAGCCTGTGAGACGTGGCTGCGTGCCTGCTGCTCAAGCTGCACGGCATACAGCACCAGCAGCAGGGTGGTGACGAAAGCGACCGCATTGACCGCCCAGAATTTGTATTTCAGCGAGATATTGCTAAGCCAGGCACCCATGGAGGTCTTCTCTGATAGCGGAAACAGTTTCGGCAAGGTGCCAGCATTGTGCCGCTATGCAGATCTGAAGATCTTGATACATATCAAAAGAACACATCGCCCCCCTGTGGGAGCGAGCCTGCTCGCGAAGAGGGCGTGTCAGCCAACATCATTGACATTTGAACCACCGCTTTCGCGAGCAAGCCCGCTCCCACAATGGGATTTGAGGTGTATCAGGGCAGGGCGGGGAGGTTGAAGAACGCGCGGGCACACGCCGTTGTGTGCGCAGCCAGATCTTCCTCGGTCTCGCCCCGATGCAGCGCCACTTCGCGCAGCACCTCGGTCAGATACGCCGGCTCATTGCGGCCGTTCTTCGGCTTTGGGCGCAAGGTGCGAGGTAGCAGGTACGGCGCGTCGCTTTCTAGCATCAGTCGTCCGCGCTTGATCTCCTTGACCAGCGGGTGCAGATGCGTGCCCCGGCGCTCGTCGCAGATCCAGCCGGTGATGCCGATGTGCAGATCCAGATCGAGATAACTGAACAGGGCTTTTTGCTCGCCGGTAAAGCAGTGCACCACGGCGGCGGGCAGTTGATCGCGGAAGTCCCTGAGGATTTCCAGCAGACGCTGACTGGCATCCCGCTCATGCAGGAACACCGGCAATTGCAGTTCTACTGCCAGCGCCAGATGTTCTTCGAGGACTTTTTCCTGTTGCGGGCGTGGCGAGAAATCACGGTTGAAATCCAGTCCGCATTCACCCACGGCGACCACGTTTGGCTCGTGCAGCAGGCTGCGCAAACGGCGCGCGCTGTCAGCGTTCCAGTCACTGGCCGAATGCGGGTGAATGCCAGCGGTGGCAAACAGCCGCTGGCCGCTTTTATCCAGTTGCCGGCAGAGCTCCAGCGCCTGCTCGCTACTCTCGACGCTGGTGCCGGTCAGCACCAGTTGGCAGACCCCTGCAGCGTAGGCGCGGTCGAGCACGGCCTGATGTTTTTCGGCGAAACTGGGGTTGGTCAGGTTGACGCCGATATCGATGAGTTGCATGGTTCTACCTCGGGCCGAAGGCCGGAAAGCATACCAGAGCTGTAGATTTATAAGAAAAGCCAAGAACTACAACGAGTTATAGCTGTCTTTTGATGCCGTGACGTAGCCCGGGTTGGCAGAAAAGCCATCGCTGTGCCAGTCTCTCGCACTTTGCCAGCGCTCCAGGCGCTCTGTTTTCGTCGGTGATTTCGACCGTTCGGCGGTGAAATCACCCCGTATTCTTTCCGGAGAGTGGATGCATCGTCCCTCGGTTTTGCTCCTGTTGTGCGCGTCGCTGCTGCTGCCGATAACGGCGGTTGCGCGCCTGCCCGGGCCACAGCAAGCCGTGCCGGCCGCCAAGGTTAGTGACCTGTCGGAGATCCGCAGCAGTCGCGTGTTGCGCGTGCTGGTCAATCAGAGTCGCAACAGTTCCGGTGAAGTCCAGGGTCAGGCCATCGGCGTCGAATACCATCGCCTGCGCGCCTTCGAGCAATACCTCAATGGCCACGCCCGCGATGGTCAGGAAATTACCCTCAAGATCATTCCCAAAGCCAAGGATCAACTGCTCGGCGCGTTGCAGCGTGGTGAAGGTGATCTGGTCGCGCCCGGTGAGCTGCTTGATCTGCAACCCGGCCACGCGGTGGCCAGTAGCGAGCCGATCGCCAGCAACGTGCCGCTGGTGCTGGTCGGCATCAAGGGCGAGCGTCGTTACACCAAGGTCGAGCAGCTTTCCGGCAAAACCCTGGCGTTGCCCACCGGCAGTGCGGCGGGGGAGGCGGTCAGCCAGCTCAATCAGAAACTGGCGTTGCACAAACTGGCGCCGATCAAGATCGAATGGGTCGATCCGACGCTGGCGGTTGAAGACGTGCTGGAGATGGTGCAGGGCGGGATTTTCCACCTGACCATCGTCGAGCAACCGATCGCCGAGCGTTGGGGCAAGATCCTGCCCAAGCTGCGTTTCGACCGGCAATTGATGATCAGCGAACCGGGTGAGGAATACTGGTTCGTGCGCCGTGATGCCTCGATGCTGCGAGCGAGCATCGATCGCTTTCTGGTCGGCTACAGGAAGCCGGCGAACGAGGATGCAGAGTTTCTGCGGATTTATCGACGGCTCTATCAAGTGCATTATCCGTTGGCCAAGGCTGACCGCCAGCGTCTGGAGAAACTGCGCCCGACCCTGCAAAAACACGCCGACGCGCAAAGCATGGACTGGCTGAACCTGGCGGCGCTGGCCTTCAAGGAGTCAGCCCTGCAACCCAGCGCCCGCAGCGGCAGTGGCCCGACCGGGTTGATGCAGATTACCCCGTCCGCAGCGCAGCGAGTCGGTGTGAGCAACATCCAGAATCTCGATGCGAATGTGCAGGCCGGGGCCAAGTACCTGGCGATGATTCGCCGCAAGTTTTTCAACAGTCCGAAACTCAATGAGCGCGAGCGCATGGCGTTCACCCTGGCGGCCTACAACATCGGCCCGGAGCGGGTGCAAGGCATGCGCGCGGAGGCACGGCGGCGCGGGCTGAATCCGAACCAGTGGTTCTTTCAGGTCGAGCGCATCGCCATGGAGCAGGTGGGCATGGGCCCCGTCAGCTATGTTAATAGCGTGAACAAGTATTACTTGGCGTTCGACCGGGAACGGGAGTCGCTGGAGCCCCGGGGACAGAAAGTCGCTTCACGGAAATGATCTAATAATTTGATTGTTATAGCGGAATAATTGCGCTTTTAACATGAATTTAACTGATTAATATAGCGGCCAATCCCAACACACTTCTCGCAAAACAAGGAATGCCCCATGAGCTCTCTGATCAACAAGGTTATGTTCACTCGCGCCGGTTACGGCCTGACCATTCTGCGTATCGCGGTCGGCGTGATCTTCGCCGCCCACGGTTCGCAAAAACTGTTTGGTCTGTTCGGTGGTTACGGTCTGGCGGGCACCGCGCAATACATGGACAGCATCGGTCTGCACCCGGGTTACCTGATGGCCACGCTGGCCGGCGGTACCGAGTTCTTCGCCGGTCTGGCGCTGATCATCGGCCTGCTGGTGCGCCCGGCGGCGCTGGGTCTGACCTTCCTGTCGCTGGTGGCGATCTTCACCGTACACATCAGCAACGGTCTGTTCATGGCCAACAACGGTTACGAGTTCGCCCTGGCGCTGCTCGGTGGCAGCCTCGCGGTGATGATCGAAGGCGCCGGCAAGCTGTCGGTGGATCGCGCCATCGCCGGTTGAGCGCTCTGGCTCAAGCAAAAGGCCCGCATTGTGCGGGCCTTTTTTGTTGCGGCCGATTCTTGACACTCATCGGTCACGTTATCTAGGATGTTGCTCATGCGCCGATTTAAACAGCTACTTGCGGGGCGCCAGGTGACTCAGACAGTTGCCGTCAGAAGCCGGAACAGGGCTTCGAAATACCGCTAAAGCGCTGGTTCGGTGTTGCCTCTCACCTGCCATGCAGACTTTTGAGGCAGAGACACGACACGATGAATGCACTACGCCCTCCAGCACGTCCCGCGCCGATCACGGCACATATCACCCAGCGCAACCCGAAAATCCTGCTTGGCGGCAAACATCAGCCAACGCTGTTGCGTTATCTCGATGGCTGGCCACGTCGCAGCGGCGGTCCTGCCGCGTTCCTGATCCAGTTCGTTGAAGATGGCGAGTCGCTGGCGCGGTTTGCCAGTGACAGTTTTGATCTGGCAGTGATTCAGGCACCGAGCGCTGAAGACGCGCCGGAAATGATCAAGCAACTGACCCGCGTTGCGCGGCAGGGTTTGATCACCCGCCGCTGAAACGCTCAGGGATATTCGATCGCCACGATATAGACAAACTGCTCACCGGTTGGCGTCTGTACCCGGACTTCGGCGTCCAGCGCCTTGCCGATCAAGGCGCGGGCCAGTGGTGAGTCGATGCTGATCAGACCCAGTTTCAGATCCAGTTCATCCGGACCGACGATGCGGTAGCGCGACTGCTTGCCGTCTTCGTCCTCGATGGTGACCCAGGCGCCGAAGTAGACCTTGTTCGGATCGCTGGGTTTTTCGCTGACGACCTTCAGTGCTTCGAGACGCTTGGTGAGAAATCGCACGCGGCTGTCGATCTCGCGCAGCATTTTCTTGCCGTAGGTGTATTCGGCGTTTTCCGAACGATCACCCTGCGCCGCTGCTTCGCTGACCGCTTGCGTCACCTGCGGGCGGCGTACATGCCACAGCTCATGGAATTCGGCGCGCATCCGCGCTTCACCTTCAGGGGTGATCAGCGCGGTGCCGGCGGTGCGGGGAGGGCGATAACGGCTCATGGCAACTTCTTGTGGTGACGAAGGCTGGAGTCTATCAACCCTCGCGCAGGACTGTCAGCGGACTCGCATTCAATGCTCGACGCGTACCGAACACGCCGGCACCGCCAATCAGCGCGGCGCCAATCAACGGCAGCATCAGCAACCACGGATGCGGATGCCATGGCAGATCGAAGGCAAAGCGATACAACACCAGACTCACCACTTCCGAACCGATGGCCGCGAGCAAGCCGCTGACCGCACCGAGCAAGCCGAACTCGATGCGCCGCGCCTTGATCAGCAACTGCCGTTGGGCGCCCAGCGCACGCAGCAGCGCACCTTGGCGAATGCGTTCATCCAGGGTTGCCTGCAAGCCGGAGAACAGCACCGCCATCCCCGCCGCCAACACAAACAACAACACGTATTCCACCGCCAGGGTGACCTGGGCGAGGATGCTGCGCAGTTGTTCGAGCAAGGCTTCGACCTGAAGGATGGTCACCGCCGGGAAGGCTCGCGACAGCTCGACGATCTGCTGATCGTGACCGGGGGCCAGATAGAAACTGGTCAGGTAAGTCGCCGGCAGATCCTTCAGGGTGCCGGGCTGGAAGATCATGAAGAAGTTCGGCTGGAAGTTGTCCCAGTTGATCTCGCGCAGGCTGGTGACTTTCGCTTCACGATTGACCCCGCCGACGCTGAACACCATGTGATCGCCGAGTTTGAGCTTGAGGCTTTCGGCGACTTTACCTTCAACCGACACGCCCGGTACGTCGTCCGAGGGTTGCCCGGTCCACCACGTACCGGCGGTGAGCTTGTTGCCAGCCGGGAGGTCGGCGGCCCAGGTCAGGCTCAAGTCACGTTGCACGGCACGGTCGCCGGCCGAATCCTTGCTGACGATCTGCTGCACCGGGTCACCGTTGATGCTGATCAGCCGCCCTGGTACTACCGGGTACAGGGGCGCCGCTTGTGCGGACACCTTGATCAAATGATCGGTGAAGGCTTGTTTGTCCCCCGGCAGGATATTCAGGGCAAAGTAGTTCGGAGCATTTTTCGGCAACTGGTTTTGCCAGGTGTCGAGCAGCTCGCCACGCAGCAGGGCGATCAGCGCCATCGACAGCAGGATCAGACCGAACGCCAGCGCTTGCCCGGCCGCCGCCAGCGGATGACGCAACAACTGGCCCAGACCGAGGCGCCACGGCAGCGGCGCGCGGGCGAGCATTCGGCGCAGGCTGTTGAGCAACAACAGCAGCAAGCCACCCAGCACCAGCGCAGCGACCACGCCGCCGCCAAGCAGAGCGAAGGTCAGCAGCAGATCCAGACTCAGACGCCACATGATCAGGCCCAGTGCACCCAGCGCCGCGCCATAGACCATCCAGGTGCTCGACGGAATCGGCAGCATGTCACGGCGCAATACCCGCAGCGGTGGCACCCGACCCAGCGCGGCAAGTGGCGGCAGGGCAAACCCGGCGAGCGCTACCAGCCCGGTGCCGATCCCGGCGAGCGCCGGAAACAGGCCGCCCGGTGGCACATCGGCAGGCAGTAGATCATGTAATAGAGCGAACAGGCCCAGTTGCGCCAGCCAGCCGAGCACCGCGCCACTGAGGGCAGCGAACAGGCCGAGCACGGTCAGTTGAATGCTGAACAACAGCATCGTTTCCCGACGCGACAAACCAAGGCAGCGCAGCAAGGCACTGGCATCGAAGCGGCGACTGGCGAAGCGGTTGGCCGACAGCGCCACGGCCACACCGGCCAACAGCACCGCGACCAGACTGGCCATGTTCAGGTAGCGCTCGGCCTTGCCCAGTGCGCCGCCAATCTGCCGGTTACCGTCGCGCGCATCCTGAATGCGCTGATTGGCGGCCAGGCCGGGTTTAAGCAGTTGTCGATAGGTTTCCAGTGCCTGCGGTTCGCCGCGCCACAGTTCGCGATAACTCACGCGGCTGCCGGGTTGCACTACGCCGGTGGCGGCGAGGTCATCGAGATTGATCATCACCCGAGGCGTGAGGCTGTAGAAGTTGCCGGCGCGATCCGGCTCGTAAGTCAGCACGCGGGTCAGCTTCAAGGTTTTCATGCCGACGTCGATGCTGTCGCCGATCTTCAGATCCAGCGCAGTCAGCAGACGAGCTTCAACCCACGCTTCACCGGGTTGCGGCTCGCCGCCCGAGGTTTCAGCGGCAAACGGGGCCGGGGCACTTTTCAGCTCGCCGCGCAGCGGGTAGGCGCGGTCGACGGCTTTGATACTCGATAACTGAATGCCATTGTCGGTGGCAATGACGCTGGAAAACTCCACCACCTGTGCATGATTCAAGCGCAGCTCAGTGCCGCTGCGAATCTGTTCGTCGCGGGCCGGCGAGCTGCCCTCAAGCACCAGATCGGCGCCAAGGAACTCGGTGGCGCGCAGCATCATCGCGCCGTTGAGGCGGGCGCCGAAGTAGCCTATGGCAGTACTCGCCGCCACTGCGACGACCAGGGCAAAAAACAACACGCGCAATTCGCCGGCGCGTGCATCGCGCATGAGTTGACGTAGTGCGAGACTGAACAGACGCAACAGCGGCAGACGTGCCATCAAGGCTCCAGAGGGGCAACCAGCAGCCCGGCTTCAAGTCGGATCAGGCGCCGGCAGCGATGGGCCAGGCGTTCGTCGTGGGTCACCAGCACGAGGGTGGTGCCGCGTTCCTTGTTCAGTTCGAACAGCAAGTCGCTGATGCGCTCGCCGGTGTGGCTGTCGAGGTTGCCGGTGGGTTCGTCGGCGAACAGCACGTCCGGCTCGGCAGCGAAGGCCCGGGCAATCGCCACGCGTTGTTGTTCGCCGCCGGAGAGCTGGCGCGGCGAGTGTGTCAGGCGCTGGCCGAGACCGACCCGTTGCAGCAGTTCGGTGGCGCGTTCTCGGGCGTCTTTGCGGCCATCGAGTTCCAGCGGCAGCATGACGTTTTCCAGGGCGTTGAGGCTGTCGAGCAACTGGAAGGATTGAAAGACGAAACCCACGTGTTCGGCACGGATTCGCGCGCGCTGGTCTTCGTCGAGATTGCTCAGGCCTTGCCCCGCGAGGATGACTTCGCCGCTGCTTGGCAGGTCGAGGCCGGCGAGCAGGCCGAGCAGGGTGGATTTGCCGGAACCGGACGCGCCGACGATGGCCAGGCTGTCGCCCTGGTTCAGTTCCAGGCTGAGTTCGTGCAGGATAGTCAGTTCACCTTCCGCGCTGGGAACCACTTTGCTGAGGTTCTTCGCGGTGAGAATGCTTGCGCCCATGGAGAATCCGATGCGTGTTTGGTTTTTGAGTGCTGGCCTGGCCTTGATGTGCATGGCCCAGAACGCAGCGGCGGGTACTGTCCTGATCGTTGGCGATAGTATCAGCGCCGGTTTCGGACTGGATACCCGCCTGGGGTGGGTATCGCTGCTCGAGCAACGGCTCAAGCAGGAGGGTTTTGACGACAAAGTGGTCAATGCCTCGATCAGCGGCGACACCAGTGCCGGAGGCCAGGCGCGCCTGCCGGCGCTGCTTGCAGAGCACAAGCCGGAACTGGTGATCCTCGAGCTTGGGGGCAATGATGGCCTGCGCGGAATGCCGCCAACGCAATTGCAACAAAACCTTGCGGCGATGATCGACAGCTCGCGCCAGAGTGGCGCCAAGGTGTTGCTGCTGGGCATGCAATTGCCGCCCAACTACGGCAAGCGTTACACCGATGCCTTTGCCGAGGTCTACGGCAAACTTGCGGACGATAAAAAAATCCCGCTGGTGCCGTTTTTCCTCGACGGCGTGGGTGGGCATCCCGAGCTGATGCAGGCCGATGGTCTGCATCCGGCCGCCGGGGCTCAGGGCAAGTTGCTGGAAAATGTCTGGCCGACGCTAAAACCGCTGTTATGAGGCTTTTCTAGTGGCAGGCTTTCGGCTAATGTGGCGCCCCCTTATTTGGAGCCCCCGATGCCGCGTCCTGCCTGGTCCCTGTTTGCCTACCAACTGATCGAGCCTGACGAACAGCTGGATCTGTTCGCCTGCCAGGAAGTGCGGGTGCATCTGGTGACCCGTCAGCTCGAACTCGGTGGCTCGGCAGACCGCACGTTGTGTGGCAGTCTGCTTCCAGCCCAACCGCGTTGGTCGAGTGTGGATCGTCGGGTGTTTCAGGATCAGCGTCTGTGTTCGTTGTGCCGGGCGATTCTCGAGTCGCAGAAGCGCGGCACCTCGCCGATCTGGCCTGAGTTGCGTTTCGAACTCTAGGATCAACAGATCGCAGCCTGCGACAGCTCCTACATGAAGACTTCTGGCTGGCCATCGGCGCATCTCCCCGAATTCCCGAGGTGCGGTGTACAATCGCGCTCTTATACCCTTGTTGATCATGCGAAGGATTTTCCGGATGTTGCCGCGCTTTCCTGCCGTCACCCGCTGCCTGTCACTTGCCGCCCTGTGTGTGGCCGGTCCCGTTGCTGCATTGGAGTTTCCCCTGCCACCACCCGGTGAGGACATCATCGGCCAGGTGCAGGTGATCAAGGCCAAATACGAAGACACCTTCGCTGACCTGGGCACCAAGTACGACCTGGGTTATTCGGAAATGGTCGCGGCCAACCCGGGCGTCGATGCCTGGCTGCCGGGCGCCGGTACCGAAATCGTCCTGCCGACCCGGTTCATTCTGCCGCCGGGTCCACGCGAAGGCATCGTGATCAACCTCGCCGAGTACCGCCTCTACTACTACCCGAAAGGCCGGAACGTGGTGTACACCTTCCCGCTGGGGATTGGGCGTGAAGGTTGGGGCTCGCCAATCGCACACACCTCGATCACTGCCAAGACGCCGAACCCGACCTGGACCCCTCCGGCGTCGATCAAGGCCGAGCACGCCGCCGACGGTGATCCGCTGCCGAACGTGGTACCGGCCGGCCCGGACAACCCGCTGGGGCCGTTCAAGTTCACCCTGGGCACTCCGGGCTACCTGATCCACGGTTCGAACAAGAAGTTCGGCATCGGCATGCGCACCAGCCACGGCTGCTTCCGCATGTTCAACAACAACGTGCTGGAAATGGCGGCCATGGTGCCGGTCGGCACTTCGGTGCGCATTCTCAACGATGCGTACAAGTTCGGCAGCAGTGGCGGCAAGGTCTATCTGGAAGCGCACACACCCATCGATGACAAGGGCAACCCGTCGGTGGTCGACAAGCACACTGCAGTGATCAATGCGATGCTCAAGCGCGAAGATGTCACCAACAACCTGCGCGTGAACTGGGATGTCGTGCGTGATGTGGTAGCGGCCGAAGATGGCCTGCCAACTGAAATCGGCACACCGAATACCTCGGCGCCGATGGTCTCGAACACCCCGATCGACCTGCAGCAGTAAGTCGATCAAAACCCGCAGGCGCGTGCAGCGTCGGCGGGTTTTTTATTGCCCGGGGGAAAGTACCGGCAATAAAAAAGCCGACCCAAAAAATGGGTCGGCTTGATAACAATCCCGAGGGATTATTACTTGCGGCTAGCTTTGTCCAGCATACGCAGAGCACGCTCGTTAGCTTCGTCAGCAGTCTGTTGTGCTTTTTGAGCAGCAGCCAGAGCTTCATCAGCTTTACGGTATGCTTCGTCTGCACGAGCTTGAGCGCGAGCAGCTGCGTCTTCAGTAGCGGTCAGACGTGCTTCGGTTTCTTTCGATGCGCTGCTGCAACCGGTAGCCAGAACTGCGGCCAGAGCCAGAGCAGAGAATTTCAGAACGTTGTTCATCGTGTTCCCCTTCAAGGACTTTCAATTAAGTGGCTTTCTCCTCCGATTGAGGAAATAGCCGGCGTACATACTACCCATTACTTGTAGTAAGTAAACTGACGGAGCGCAAGAAGCAAAAAAAATTGTAGGCGTTGATTCTTTTTCGAGCAACTTTTAACCGGGCTGTATAAAAAATATCCAGCTGCAGGCCCCGGCCTGAGCGTGTTAATGAGAAAAAGTTCCCGTTGTCCGGTGCTGTTTCTGCGTCTTGCACCAAGTCTGCCTAGATGAATTCGTCTACACTTTTGTTCCGATTTTGCATGACACCTCACATATCTTTGTCGCTCTTGAGGTGACTTTAAAGAAGAGGCTGCGTCTTAAGTCTCGACATCCGGCAATGTTCAGGCGAGTGCCTGGGGAATATCGTCCCCGCGCCTGCCACTACGCCCATCGGAGTCACCCGTTCAACGAGCATGATGACGAGCGCACCTTGAGCATTTTCGCCAATGGTGCCTACTATTTATGACGTGCTCGATTGCGCGAGACCGGTGTGGTTTTTCTCGGTGTCCATCAGGCACGGGGTGGCGTAGATGTTCCTTCGCCGGAAAAACATCGGTAAGGTAGGGGTCAGAATTCGAGACCCGCGAGGAGTAGTGATGAGCGAGGCGTTGTCCATCCACCATGACCAGGCTGGTCATCAGTTCGAGACCAATGTGGACGGTCATCGTGCCTACCTGACCTATATGGATCTGGGGAAACAGACCCTGGATATCTATCGCACCTTCGTGCCCAACGCCTTGCGCGGCCGTGGCATTGCCGCCGCGCTGACCGAAAGCGCGCTGCAGTACGCCGAAGAAATGGGCTACACGGTGATCCCGTCATGCTCCTACGTCGAGCGCTACATGGAACGTCATCAGCGCCGCGCCGCCAAGATCTGAATCGCACACACAAAAACGCCGGGCAATGCCCGGCGTTTTTTTATGCCCGTGAAACGCTGATCAGCTGCGCTGACGTTTCGGCAGAACATCCTTGAGCTTGGCGTGCATGCCGCGCAGGGTGTTCTCGGTGGCGGACCAGTCGATGCAGGCATCGGTGATCGACACGCCGTATTGCAGGTCGGCGAGGTCTTTCGGGATGGCCTGGCAGCCCCAGTTCAGATGACTCTCGACCATCAGGCCGATGATCGACTGGTTGCCTTCGAGGATCTGGTTGGCGACGTTCTCCATCACCAGCGGTTGCAGAGCCGGGTCCTTGTTGGAGTTGGCGTGGCTGCAATCAACCATGATGTTCGGTTTGATCTTCGCCTTGTTCAGCGCCTGCTCGCACAGGGCGACGCTGACCGAATCGTAGTTCGGCTTGCCGTTGCCGCCACGCAGCACCACGTGACCGTAGGCGTTGCCCTTGGTGGTGACGATCGACACGCCACCTTCCTGGTTGATCCCCAGGAAACGGTGCGGGCTGGACACCGACTGCAGGGCGTTGATCGCCACGGTCAGGCCGCCGTCGGTACCGTTCTTGAAGCCGACAGCCGAGGACAGACCGGAAGCCATTTCACGGTGGGTCTGGGATTCGGTAGTGCGTGCGCCGATGGCCGACCAGCTGATCAGGTCCTGCAGATACTGCGGGGAGATCGGGTCGAGGGCTTCGGTGGCGGTCGGCAGGCCTTTCTCGGCCAGGTCCAGTAGTAACTGGCGACCGATATGCAGACCGTCCTGAATCTTGAACGAGTCATCCAGGTACGGATCGTTGATCAGGCCTTTCCAGCCAACGGTGGTTCGTGGCTTCTCGAAATACACGCGCATGACCAGATACAGGGTGTCGGAGACTTCCTCCGCCAGCACCTTGAGGCGATCGGCGTATTCGTGGGCAGCCTTGATATCGTGGATCGAGCACGGGCCGATCACTACGAACAGACGGTGGTCGGTGCCATCAAGAATGTTGCGAATGACTTCGCGGCCCTTGGTGACGGTGCGCAGCGCAGCATCGCTCAGAGGGATATCACGCTTGAGCTGATCGGGAGTGATCAGGGTCTCGTTAGAGGCGACGTTTAGGTCGTTGATCGGTAAATCAGCCATCGTTTACTCGTCAGGTCACGGGTGCCGGCCGCCAGCGATCCCCGCGCGGCGGAGCACAGCAGATTTAAGCGCGTCGGGGAGCCGAACCTTAGCGCGTCAGACGCGGCTCGACAATGGGCAAACGCCGCTTTAATCCAGCACTGGCTGGGCAAAAGCCTTGCGCACGCTGTCGTGGGAGAACTCGTCGGCGTGTTGTTCGACCCATTGCAGGGCCAGCGCCTGAATATCCTGCAGATCGTCGTGGGCCTCGTTCATGCGGCAATAACGTTCGATCTGGCACACCTGTTCGCCCATCCGGGCACTGAACAGCGTCTGCTCATCGGTGAACGCGATCCCCACCAGATAGCCCTTTTTGCGCCGCAGACACCACGCGACATAGCCCGGATAACAGATCTCGGCGTTGAGTGTCGGCATGCGCACCTGCAGCGCCGTGCCGTGGCGCCAGGCGCGGTGATAATTGCAAGCGATCCCGCCGAGGCTGATAGTGTGCAGCTGTTGCCTGGAAATACACTCGGGCTTGAGCAAGGTTAATTCAACCGGCACTTCGTCCGGATGAGGAATGAAACGTCCCATGAGCACAGACTCCCTGTGTCGGCCATTTGACATTGTTTCCCCCAGTATAGTGGTCGAATCCGAGCTGACCGATTTCGACGCCGACCAGCGGCTGCTGGCGATGAGCGGCGTTTCGCTGGTGATTTTCACCAGCGTCGGCTGTTCCAGCTGCCGCTATGCCAGAGAGGTGTTGCCCGGGTTCGAGCTGGCGGTGGATCGCCTGTGCTGGATCGATGCCGGCAACAACGGCGGGTTGGTGGAGCGCTATCAGGTCTTTCATTTGCCGGCGCTGTTTGTGGTACGCGACGGCGAGTTCTTTGGGGCATTGCACACGCGTCTGACCGCCGTTGCGCTGAACGCGGCAGTGGCGCAGGCGCTGGGTCGAATTGCAGAGGAGTTGCCATAGATGGTGGGAGCAGACAGCAAACCGGTGATCGGGATTATCGGCACCGGGGCCATTGGCGGGTTTTACGGTCTGATGCTGGCGCGGGCCGGTTTCGATGTGCACTTTTTACTGCGCAGTGAATTCTCGGCGGTGGTCGAACGTGGTTTGCAGGTGGACAGTGCCGTGCATGGCACCCTGACGCTGAACCCGGTGCAGGCGTATGCGAAGGCCGAGGACATGCCGGCTTGCGACTGGTTGCTGGTCGGCGCCAAGACCACCAGCAGCGCTGGTCTGGCCCCGGCGATCATTGCTGCGGCCAGGCCCGGCGCGAAAGTGCTGGTGCTGCAGAACGGTCTGGACGTCGAAGACAGCTTGCGCGAGTTGCTACCCGATTCCCTGCATCTGCTCGGTGGTCTGTGCCTGATCTGCGTGCATCGCGAAGGGCCGGGACACATCACCCATCAGGCCTTGGGTGCGGTGAATGTCGGCTATCACAGTGGCCCGGCGGCGGATGAAGCGGCGCGCACGGCACTGGTCGAGGAGGGCGCCGGTCTGTTCCGCGCCGCTGGCATCGATTCGCAGGCGATGCCCAATCTGCAACAGGCGCGCTGGCAGAAACTGGTGTGGAATATTCCCTACAACGGTCTCTCGGTGTTGCTCGGTGCCGGCACCACGCCGCTGATGGCCGACGCGGACAGTCGCGCGCTGATCCAGGCGTTGATGGCCGAAGTGGTGCAGGGCGCCAAGGCCTGCGGTCACGACGTTCCGCCCGGTTACGCCGAGTACCTGTTCATGATGACCGAGAAAATGCCCGACTATTGGCCGAGCATGTACCACGATTTCCTGCATAAACGGCCGCTGGAACTGGAGGCGATTTATGCCCGGCCACTGGCTGCGGCCAAAGCGGCAGGCTGTGAGTTGCCACGGATCGAAGCGCTGTATCGCACATTGAGTTTTATCGACCGACGCAACACTTGAGTCGGTTTTCGGGGGAGTGGGGGAAGGCATGGCCAAGAACATCGATGACAAACTGGTGCTGGCGATTTCGTCTCGCGCCTTGTTCGACCTGAGTGAGAGTCACAAGGTTTACCTGGCGAGCGGCGTCGAAGCCTATCGGCAATACCAGATTGAACACGAAGACGAAATTCTCGCGCCCGGCGATGCGTTCCCGCTGGTGGAAAAACTCCTGAGCCTCAACAGTCGCCTCGATCGCGCCCGGGTCGAGGTGATTCTGGTTTCGCGCAACAGTGCCGACACCGGCCTGCGCGCGTTCAACTCGATCGATCATTATGGGCTGGACATCTCGCGGGCGGCCTTCGTCGGCGGGCGCAGTCCGTATCCCTATCTCAAAGCGTTTGGCTGTGACTTGTTTCTGTCCACCCACGCCGAGGATGTGCGCGCCGCGCTGGACGCCGGGTTTGCCGCGGCGACGATTCTTTCCGGCGGCGCCAGTCGCGCGGCCAGTGATGAGTTGCGCATCGCCTTCGACGGCGACGCGGTGTTGTTCTCCGACGAATCCGAGCGCGTTTATCAGGCCGGCGGGCTGCTGGCGTTTCAGGCCAAGGAACGCGAGTCGGCGCGCGAGCCCTTGCGCGGTGGGCCTTTCAAGGGCTTTCTGGCGGCACTCAATGCGCTGCAACGCGAGTTCCCCGAAGACGACTGCCCGATTCGCACGGCGCTGGTTACCGCGCGTTCGGCACCGGCCCATGAGCGGGTGATCCGCACCTTGCGCGAGTGGGACATCCGCCTCGACGAGTCGCTGTTTCTCGGCGGGCTGACCAAATCGGCGTTTCTCGAAGCCTTCGCTGCCGATGTGTTCTTCGACGATCAGACCGGCCACTGCGAGGCGGCCCGCGAAGTGGTCGCCACCGGTCACGTACCGCATGGCATCAGTAACGAACCGTCGATCTAAAGCCCCAGTGCTTCAAGACGTTGCGTCGCACGTCGTACTCGCCAAGGCACTGCTAAGCTGAATCAAATCTCCGCCATGTTGGCACGCGAGGAGGTCATATGATTCGTTCGATGCTGTATGCCACTGACCTCGGTCTGTACGCACCTTTAGTGATGCAGCATGCCCTGGCGCTGGCGCGGACATTCAATGCCGACTTGTATGTGGTGCATGCAGTGGAGCCCATGGGGCTGTTTGCCGAGTCGGTGTTGCAGAGTTATCTCGACGAACAGGCATTGAACGAATTTCACAGTCAGGGTCTGAAAACTGTCATCGCCAATATCGAGCAACGGGTGCTGGACAGTTTTCGCGAAGAGCTGGGCGACGAGGGCGAGCAGGATCTGCAGCGGATTTGCGCGGTTCGGGTGGTGCAGGGCGATCCGGCGCAGGTGATTCTCGACCAGGTGCAGAAACTCTCTGTGGATTTGCTGATCGTAGGCACTCACAGCCACGGCGTAGGGGCGGAAACGCCTTTGGGGCGCACGGCGACTCGGGTCCTGCAATTGGCCAAGGTGCCGGTTTATCTGGTGCCATTGGTGGAGCGCCGGCGCCGGGGGGATCGCTGAAGCGGGAATAATGGCCTTTTGATAAAAAAGTTCTAGATTTATTCATCAAACCATTAATATAGTTATATATCGTCGCTGATGCCCGTGGCGTCTACCTGCTTTGAGGGATACATATGAAGCTTCAACAATTGCGCTACATCTGGGAAGTGGCGCACCACGACCTCAACGTTTCCGCTACCGCCCAAAGCCTTTACACCTCGCAACCGGGTATCAGTAAACAGATCCGCCTGCTGGAAGACGAACTTGGCGTTGAAGTGTTTGCCCGCAGCGGCAAGCACCTGACCCGCGTTACCCCGGCCGGCGAGCGCATCATCACCACCGCGGGCGAAATCCTGCGCAAGGTTGAAAGCATCAAGCAGATTGCCCAGGAATTCTCCAACGAGAAAAAAGGCACCCTGTCGATCGCCACCACCCACACCCAGGCGCGTTATGCACTGCCGCCGGTGATCAGCAATTTCATCAAGCAATACCCGGACGTGGCGCTGCACATGCACCAGGGTTCGCCGATGCAGATCGCCGAGATGGCCGCTGACGGCACCGTCGATTTCGCCATCGCCACCGAAGCGCTGGAACTGTTCGGTGATCTGGTGATGATGCCGTGCTATCGCTGGAATCGCTGTGTGGTCGTGCCCCAGGGCCACCCGCTGACCAAGCTGCCGAAGCTGACCCTCGAAGCGCTGGCCGAATACCCGATCGTGACTTACGTGTTCGGTTTCACCGGCCGTTCGAAGCTCGACGAAGCGTTCAGCCATCGTGGCCTGACGCCGAAAGTGGTGTTCACCGCAGCCGACGCCGACGTGATCAAAACCTACGTGCGTCTGGGCCTGGGTGTGGGTATCGTCGCCAAGATGGCGGTCGACACCAAGCTCGATAACGACCTGGTGGTGCTGGATGCCAGCGAACTGTTCGAGTCGAGCATCACCAAGATCGGTTTCCGTCGCGGTACTTTCCTGCGGGGCTTCATGTGCGACTTCATCGAGAAGTTCGCTCCACACCTGACCCGCGAAGTGATGGCCAAAGCCATCCAGTGCCACAACAAGCAGGAACTGGAAGAGCTGTTCGACGGCGTCGAACTGCCGGTCCACTAAGACCCTGCCTCAAAGCACCTCGGTGACAGCAAACTGTTGCCGGGTGCCCGCCACCAGAATCTCCACTTCATCGCCCTCGAACTTGCCCAGCAGGCTTTTGCCCAGCGGCGAGCGCGGGGTGATGACGGTAATCGGCTGACCCACCACATCGACTTTCAGGCCCGCCGCATCCGGGGCCAGAAACAGCCATTGCTCGCGCCCTTTTTCGTCTTCCAGACCGAGCAGGGCGCCAATCTCGATGCCGCGATTTTCGTCGTAGGCACGCAGCGTCAGGCTCTGGCACAGCGCCAGTGACTGGCGGATCTCCTCGACCCGTTTCGCCTGACCCGCCGCCAGATAGGAAGCCTCAAGCCCGAGCGTGTCGTATTTGTTCTCGGCGATGTTCTCTTCGTGGGTCGCGGTTTCGTAAGCGGTCTGCGCGGCGCGTTCGGCGATGTCGAGGTCGACGCGCAGTTTGTCGAGGATCAGTTGGTGGACGGTGTGTTTGTTCATGATCAATCGCAGAATTGCAAAACGTTGGCGCGGCTCTTTTCGCTCGGCGCGGTCTGGTCCTGTTGCAGCCAGAACTGGCATTTCGGATTTGACTGGTTGCGACTGCTGCCGCGAGCCTGATCCAGGCGCGCCTGCTGCTCGTTCTTGCGCAGGTTTTCTTCGTACTGTTCGAACAGCGGACTCTGTGGCGGAATGTCCGGTTGTACCTGAACGGCCGCTGGCGGCTTGGCCAGTTGCTGCACCGCCTGAGCAACCGGTGCCAGTTGCTCGGTCAACACAAAACGCGAAATCAGCCAGCAAGTCAGGGCAATGGCCAGAAAACCCAGCCACATGCCCAGGGCAATGCTGCCGGTCAGTTGCAGCGCGCTAAGCTGAACGGGCAACGGGCGACGCGGGTTGGGGCGATAGGGCATGGCTGCCTCCTGGCGGATGATTGCGGGCAAGTGGCGATTGTCGCACGAAGATTAATCGCCGTCGGCTCTTCTGCGCGAGGTCATTTATGCGGACAATCAGCGCTTTTGCCAACGGGAGTCTTGCATGCCGATACCGAAAACCCGCTGGGATATTTTTTGCACCGTGGTCGACAACTATGGCGACATCGGCGTGACCTGGCGTCTGGCCCGGCAACTGGTAGCCGAGCATGGGCTGGCGGTGCGCCTGTGGGTCGACGACCTGCGCGCCTTCGAGCGTATCTGCCCCGAGATCGACATCCACCTGGCGCAGCAATCGCAGCAGGGCGTCGAGGTGCGGCACTGGCCGAGCGACTGGCCGCAGACAGAAGCGGCGGACGTGGTGATCGCCGCGTTCGCTTGTCAGTTGCCAACCGCTTATATGGACGCCATGGCCGAGCGGCAACAGCCACCGCTGTGGATGAACCTCGATTACCTCAGCGCCGAAGACTGGGTCACCGGTTGTCACGGTTTGCCATCGGTGAAGTACAAGTCGGTGCAGAAATTCTTTTTCTTTCCCGGATTTCAGCCGGGGACGGGCGGCTTGCTGCGTGAAAGCGGTCTGCTTGAGCGGCGTCAGCAATTTCAGCAGGACGCGGCTGCGCAGCGACAATTCCTGCAAGGCCTGGGCGTAGATCGCGCAGCTGACGCACAGCTGATCTCGTTGTTTGCCTACGAAAATGCCGGGCTGGCCAGTTGGCTGGATGCGTTGGCGGCCGATAGCACGCCGACCCATCTGCTGGTGCCGGAAGGGCGGATTCTCGGTGACGTTGCGCGCTGGCTCGGGGTCGATGCATTGGCTGTCGGCGATCTGGACGTGCGTCAGGCGCTGACGGTGCAGGTGCTGCCGTTCGTCCGTCAGGATCAATACGATCAGTTGCTGTGGTGCTGCGACTTCAACGCGGTGCGCGGTGAAGACTCGTTCGTCCGTGCACAGTGGGCCGGGCGACCGATGCTCTGGCACATCTATCAGCAGGACGAAGACATTCACCTCGACAAGCTCGATGCCTTTCTCGCGCTCTACACCAAAGGGCTTTCCCCGGCCGCTGCCGAGGCGATGAGCGGTCTGTGGCGGGCCTGGAGTGCCGGGAAACCGATCGGCGAGCACTGGCTCCAGGTCCGTAAACACTGGCCAGAACTGCAGGAAAACGCCGAGCAATGGTGTCTGGAACAAGGCTTGCAGGCGGATCTTGCCACGGCGCTGGTACAGTTTTACCTAAATTGGATATGATACGCGGCCTAGATTTTTGTAAATCCCATCCAAATTCGGATATTCGCAATGAAAACTGGTAAAGAACTCAAACCCGGTACCGTGATCCGTATCGACAACGATCCTTGGCTGGTTCAGAAAGCTGAATTCACCAAGTCGGGCCGTAACAGCGCGATCATGAAGACCAAGCTGAAGAACCTGCTGACCGGTTACAAGACCGAAACCGTTTACGGTGCGGACGACAAGCTGGACGACGTGATCCTCGACCGCAAAGAAGCGACCCTGTCCTTCATCAGCGGCGACACCTACACGTTCATGGACACCACTGACTACACCATGTACGAACTGAACGCCGAAGATATCGAAAGCGTTCTGCCTTTCGTTGAAGAAGGCATGACCGACGTTTGCGAAGCCGTGTTCTTCGAAGAGCGTCTGGTTTCCGTAGAACTGCCGACCACCATCGTGCGTCAGGTTGACTACACCGAAGGTTCCGCTCGCGGTGACACTTCCGGCAAGGTGATGAAGCCTGCCAAACTGAAGAACGGTACCGAGCTGTCGGTTGCTGACTTCATCGAAATCGGCGACATGATCGAGATCGATACCCGCGAAGGCGGTTCCTACAAAGGCCGTGCCAAATAAGCACTGCTTTTTACGGAAAGAAAAAGCCCGACCATTGAGTCGGGTTTTTTTGTGCCTGCGATTCCACGTCTACCCCCGAACCCTGTGGGAGCGAGCTTGCTCGCGAATAGGCCCGGTCAGACAGCCTGTGTGTTGAATGACACAAAGCATTCGCGAGCAAGCCCGCGCCCACAGTGGATTGGTGTTGTTCTCAAACGGTGGTGTGCAGGCGTACGTCAACGTTGCCACGGGTGGCGTTGGAGTACGGGCAGACCTGATGCGCCGCTTCAACCAGGCTCTGTGCATCCGCCTGTTCCAGGCCCGGCAGGCTGATGTGCAGGTCGATGTCCAGACCGAAACCACCAGGAATCTGACCGATACCGACATGAGCAGTGATCGAGGCATCGTCGGGGATTTTGCGTTTGGTCTGGCTGGCGACGAATTTCAGTGCGCCGATGAAGCAGGCCGAGTAACCGGCAGCGAACAGTTGCTCAGGGTTGGTCGCTGCGCCGCCGGCACCGCCGAGTTCTTTCGGGGTAGCGAGTTTGACGTCGAGGATGTTGTCGCTGGAGATCGCACGACCATCACGGCCGCCAGTGGAGGTTGCGATTGCAGTGTAGAGAGTTTGCATGGTGTGGGCCTCGTTGGGTGTCTGTTTTTGCGCTAATTGTTTGCGCGCTAAGTAAGTGCGAGGTGAATGTAGCTCGCTAATGTTTAGTGCGCAAGATAATTTTCTGAAAAATATGCGCTTCGACGAAGGACTGGTTCGTTTGGTTAGCCTGGAAGGCGCGGTTTAGAGAGGATGGCGGGAAGGTCAGGCGTGGAAAAATATTTTTCAGACAACGAGATTACCTGTAGGAGTGAGCCTGCTCGCGATAGCGATGCAGCAGTCAACACGATGGCGGCGCGTTCACCGCTATCGCGAGCGGGCTCACTCCTACAGTGGCGGGCTCAGGCCAAACTGTTTTGCAGATGGTTGCGCAGGGCTTGCAACTCAGATTGAAGCTTCTGCAGGCGTTCGAGGGTGAAACCACTGGCGCCGAGGATGCATTGTGGAATGGTTTGCGCCTTGTCGCGCAGTGCTCGACCTTGCTCGGTCAACTCGACAATCACCACACGCTCATCTTCACGACTGCGCGTGCGGCTGAGCAAGCCTTCACCTTCCAGCCGTTTGAGCAGGGGTGTCAGCGAGCCTGGATCGGTCAGCAACCGCGTGCTGATTTCGCCCACGGTCAAACCATCCTTTTCCCACAGCACCATCATCGCCAGATACTGCGGGTAGGTCAGGCCCAGCGCTTGCAGCAGCGGCTTGTAGACCTTGGTCATCATCAGTGAAGTGGAATGCAGGGCGAAGCACGCCTGATTGTCGAGCAGCAGGTCGTCGCAGGTGTCGCGTTCGGTGGTCATGGCAAAGCCTTGTTCGGTGATGGGCTTGAATCTAGCGCCCGAATGTTTAATGCGCCAGATAATTATCCAGGATCTAGTGTCGGCCCAGCTCGCGTTGCAGCGCCAGATCCCACGGTGGCACCGGGCTGAAGCGGGTCTTGAGGTATTCCAAAAGCAGACGGCTGCGCGAGTGGGTCTGCTGTTCCATGCGCAGCGCATAGATGCCGGTGCTTTCCGGTTGCGGCAGGCCGTTCTCGCAGAACAGCGGCAGCAGTTCGCCGCGCAGCAGGTATTCGCTGGCCAGCCAGGTCGGCAAATGCGCGATGCCCAGCCCGGCCAGAGCACCGCACACCAGCGCTTCGGCATTGTTGGCGCTCATGCGGATGCGCGCGGGGCGATGCAGTTGCATTTGCCCGTCCAGTTCGAAGCGCCAGGCGAAGGGCGGGGCGAGACCTTCCCAATCCAGCCCGTCATGTTCACTCAACTGCGCGGGATGGCGCGGTGCGCCACGGCGTTTGAGGTAGTCGGGGCTGGCGCAGGCAATGCGCACCATGCTCGCCAGCGGCGTGGCGACCAGCCGCGTATCGGCCATTTGCCCGGCGCGCAGCACCAGATCGACTTTGCCCAGATTCGAGCCGTGCATGTCGATGAAGCTGTCGATCAGGTGCAACTGCACGTCGAGGCCCGGGTACAGCACCAGAAAGTCAGCGATGACCGGCGCGAGATGGCGGCGACCAAAAGCGGCCGGGGCATCGATGCGAATCAAGCCTTCCGGCGCACTGCTCAACGACACCGCCTCGGCGCGGGCCAGTTGCAGTTCGCTGACGATGCGTCGTGCTCGCTCGGCAAACGCTAGACCTGCCGGGGTCGCCCGCACGGCGTGGGTGCTGCGAATGAACAACTGGCTGCCAACAGCGCTTTCCAGGCTGTCGATGCGCCGCGCCACGGCGGAAGGCGTCAGCGGATGACGACGGGAAGCTGCAGAAAAACTGCCGCTTTCCAGCACATCGAGAAACAGCCCGAGCTGTTCGGTCAACTGATTGGGATTCATGAGTGATTCGGTGCTTGTGCGAAATTGGCATAGCCATTGTGCGTTGCTGTGCGTTTCCCCGCCAGCCTCTACTGCGTAGGATGAATCGCCTGACGGATGAGGAAATCGTTGTGATCGAGTTTTTGTTGTACCTGCTGTTTGGCGCCGCCCTAGGGACACTGGGCGGGATCTTCGGCATCGGCGGTGGTTTGATCGCCATCCCGCTGCTGGGCGTGTGGTTTGGCCTCGATCAGCAGATCGCCCAAGGCACGGCGCTGGTGATGGTAGTGCCCAACGTGATGCTGGCGCTGTGGCGCTATCATCAGCGCAATCGCATCGAATTGCGTCATGCGCTGCCGCTGGCGGTCATGGGTTTTTGCTTTGCGTGGATCGGTTCGATCTGGGCGGTCGGCATCGATGCGCAAACCATGCGCATCGGTTTTGTCGCGTTCCTCGTGGTGCTCTCGGCGTACAACCTGCTGAAGATGTTCGGCAAGAAAACCGCCGTGACCTCAGAAATGCGTTACTCATGGCCATGGCTCGGTGTTCTCGGCGCAGCGTCCGGGACCATGGGCGGTTTGTTCGGTGTCGGCGGGGCCGTGGTGGCGACGCCCGTGCTGACCAGTCTGTTCGGCACCAGCCAAGTGGTTGCCCAGGGCCTGTCGCTGGCGTTGGCATTGCCGAGCACCGGCGTGACCTTGGTGACGTACGCGGTGCATCACGAAGTGGACTGGATGATCGGCTTGCCGCTGGCCATCGGCGGTCTGGCCAGCATCAGTTGGGGGGTGAAAGTCGCCCACGCCATGCCGGAAAGGCTCCTGCGCGGGCTGTTCTGCGGTTTTCTGGTGCTGTGCGCGGTGATGCTCGCGTTTAAAGTTTGAAGCCTTCGACGATGTGCTCGGCCAAGCATTCGGTGATCGGCGACGGATTGTTCAGGTTGCGGATCAGCATGATGCTGGCCTCGGGCAACAGCGGCAAATCTTCGGCGGCGCCAAGAATGCGCATGTCCGGGGTGATCAGGCTTTCCAGTTGCGCGGTGATCGCCAGACCCGCGCTCACCACCGCCATCAGCGCCGACAGGCTGGTGCTGTTGTAGGCGATGCGGTAGTCACGGCCCATCGCGTCCAGCGCATTGCACGCCCACAAACGGCAGAAACAATCACTGTTGAACATGGCCAGCGGCAACGGCGTCTGCTCGTGGGCGCTGAAATTCTGCGCCTCGGCCCAGACGAAACGCTCCTTGCGCAGCAACTGACCGATCTCGTTGCCCGGCTCGCGGGTGACAATCGACAAGTCCAGATCGGTGCGCTGCAACAGCTGTTTGCTGGACTCGCAATGCACTTCGATCTGGATCAGCGGGTAGAACTGAGCGAACCGCGAGAGGATTCCCGGCAGAAACCGCATCACGTAATCATCCGGCGTACCGATGCGCACGGTGCCGACCATGTGCGGCTCGCGCAGCGTGTTGAACACTTCGCTGTGCAATTTCAGGATGCGCCGCGCGTAACCCAGCAATACCTGGCCTTCGGCAGTCAGGCGTACCTGGCGGCCGTCGCGCTCGAACAACTGACGTTGCAGCACGTCTTCTTCGAGGCGCTTCATCTGCATGCTCACCGCCGATTGCGTGCGGTTGACCATTTCGCCGGCGCGGGTAAACCCGCCTTGATCGGCAATCGCGACGAAGGTGCGCAGGACATCGGTATCGATACTGGGGTAGGCCGACAATTGATGAATCTCCGTGATGAATGCCATCAGAAACATTCGTTGGATTGATCTTAGCGCCAGCGCGAGACTTGAGCCATTCACATGGAGGGCAACACGATGAAAGGTCAAAGAGAGTATGTAGACGACGCAAAATTTTCCGGCCACGGCCATATCGTTTCCGACCTGCTGCACAAGTTTAGCCGCTGGTACGAACTGCACCGAGAACGCGAGTTGCTTGCCAGCCTGAGCGACGAAGCGCTGAAGGACATCGGGGTCAGTCGGGCCGACGTCGAGCACGAGGCCATCCGGCCGTTCTGGGACGATCCGATGCATAAATGATCAGGGCCTTACTACACAAACCACTTTCAGGTGAGGTAGGTTGCGAGCAGACAAGGAGATGCTCATGCCCGCGACTCTGGCCTTTTCCCTCAAACAGGCGCGACGTCTGGCGCTGGCTGCCCAAGGGTTCAATGGGCGCCAGCCGCCGACCGTCAAGGCGCCGCAACTCAACCGGCTGATCGAACGGCTGGGGCTGTTGCAGATCGACTCCGTCAACGCCGTGGTGCGCTCGCACTACCTGCCGCTGTTTTCCCGTCTGGGTTCCTATTCTTCCGATCTGCTCGACCAGGCTGCCTGGAGTTCGGGCCGTCGGCGCACGCTGTTCGAATACTGGGGCCACGAAGCGTCGTTGCTGCCGCTGGCGATGTATCCGTTGATGGGGTGGCGGATGCAGCGGGCCAGAACTGGCAGAGACATCTATCAGCAACTGGCGAAGTTTGGTCTTGAGCAGCAGGACGTCGTGCGCCGGGTTTTAAGCGCGGTTGAGGCGCGCGGTGCATTGGGCGCCGGCAGTCTGTCGACCCGCGAGGACAAGGCCGGGCAATGGTGGGACTGGAGCGCGGAAAAGCATGCGCTGGAATGGTTGTTCGCCGCCGGTGAAGTGACCGTCGCCGGCCGCCGCGGTTTTGAGCGTTTGTATGATTTGCCGGAGCGGGTGATCCCGACGTCGATTCTGCAGCAGCCGTTGCCGGATGAAGCCGAAGCACAACGTGGTTTGCTGCTGCACGCGGCCCAGGCACTGGGCGTCGGCACGGAAAAGGATCTGCGCGATTATTTCCGCTTGAACCCTGGCGATGCGCGCCCGCGTCTGGCGGAACTGGTCGAGGACGGGCAATTGCAGACCTGCGAAGTCGCTGGCTGGCGACAGATCGCCTACTGCCTGCCGCAGCCGAAAGTCCCACGTAAAGTCATCGCCAGTGCGCTGTTGTCACCGTTCGATTCGCTGATCTGGGAGCGCAGTCGCACCGAGCGCTTGTTCGATTTTCGTTATCGGCTGGAGATCTATACGCCGCAGGACAAGCGGGTCTACGGCTACTACGTGTTGCCGTTTCTGCACAATGAGCGGATTGCGGCGCGGGTCGATCTGCGCGCCGAGCGGGCGTCGGGACGATTGGCGGTGCATGCAGTGCACGAGGAAGAGCCGGGGCTGGACGAAGAGGGGATGCTGGCGCTGGCGTTGAATTTGCGGCAGATGGCCGATTGGCTGGGGCTTGCGCGAGTGCAGCTTAATTGTCAGCGCGAGAGTGCGGGGCGGTTGCGGGTGGCATTGGCTGAAGTCTGTAGTGACTGAGCTGGCCTCTTCGCGAGCAGGCTCGCTTGTATGTTTAGACTTGAAGGGGTGGGCGGGACTACAGACTCGATTCTGACTCTGACCAGTACAGACCGTGGGAGAC
>NZ_JACHCY010000022.1:0-63230 GCF_014200835.1 Pseudomonas sp. JAI115 | reverse complement strand
TCTCCCACGGTCTGTACTGGTCAGAGTCAGAATCGAGTCTGTAGTCCCGCCCACCCCTTCAAGTCTAAACATACAAGCGAGCCTGCTCGCGAAGGGGCCCTCAATCCAGGCCTAATTTCTTCAGGCGATAACGCATCGACCGAAACGACAGGCTCAAGCGTTGCGCTGCCGCCGTGCGATTCCAGCGCGTTTCCTCCAGCGCCTGCAGGATCAGCTTGCGCTCGACGTTCTCCAGATAATCCTCAAGGTTGTCGATTTGCGTCAGGTCGGCAATGCCGTCCTCGACTGCGCAATTGCCTTCGCTCAAGCGCAAATCCGCAGCCTCGATCACCTGGTTTTCGCACAGCGTGTGCGCGCGTTCGAGGACATTCTCCAGTTCTCGCACATTTCCGGGAAAACGATAACGCTTCAGTGCTTCAAGCGCTTGCGGGTGCAATTGGGCTGCCGGCTGGCCACTGTTGCTGGCCAGACGCTGGAGCATGTGCGTGGCCAGCACTTCGATGTCGTCGCGCCGTTCGCGCAGGGATGGCACGCGCAGTTCGATCACATTCAAGCGGTAATACAGGTCCTGGCGAAAGCGCCCGGCGGCGACTTCCGCTTCCAGGTCTTTGTGTGTGGCGCACAGAATGCGCACATCGACCACGGTTTCCTGCTGGCCGCCGACGCTGCGCACGGCTTTTTCCTGAATCGCCCGCAGCAGCTTGACTTGCATCGACAGCGGCAGATCCGCCACTTCATCGAGAAACAGGGTGCCGCCGTGCGCGGCCTGAAACAGCCCCGGTTTGTCGTCCACCGCGCCGGTAAAGCTGCCTTTGCGATGGCCAAAAAATTCGCTCTCCATCAGCTCTGAAGGGATCGCCCCGCAATTGACCGGTACAAACGGCTGTTGCGCGCGCGGCCCTTGTTCGTGGATCAGCCGCGCGACCAGCTCTTTGCCGCTGCCCGATTCGCCGCTGATGTAGACCGGAGCCTGACTGCGGGCGAGCTTGTCGATTTGTTTGCGCAGAGCGCGCATTGGGGGCGAGTCGCCCAACAGTCGGCGGTCGATCGAGGTGACGCTGCCGCCGGCGGCAGGCATGCGCAACGCGGTGCTGACCAGTTCACGCAGGCGCGTGAGATCAACCGGTTTGGTGAGGAAGTCGAAGGCGCCGGCCTTCAGCGCATTGATCGCTGTTTCCAGGCTGCCATACGCGGTGATCATCGCCACCGGCAGTTGTGGATGACGTTGCTGGATGTGCTGCACCAGGTCCAGCCCCGTGCCGTCGGGCAGGCGCATGTCGGTCAGGCACAGGTCGAACGCATTGCGCTGCAACAGTGCCTGGGCTTCGCCGAGGTTGCGTGCGCTGAAGGTGTCGAGTTTCATCCGTCCCAGGGTGATTTCCAGGAGTTCGCGGATATCCGGTTCGTCGTCGACGATGAGGATTTTTTGCCGTGGGCTCGTGTTCAACTTTGTTTCCGTCCGTGAGCAAAGGTGATGCGAAAGCAGCCGCCGCCTTGGCGTGGTTTGAAGTCTAGGCGCGCCTGGTTGCTTTCGCACAGCTCACGGGACAGATAAAGCCCAAGGCCGGTGCCTTGGCTGCTGGTGGTGAAGAACGGTTCGAACAGATGCGCCTGCTGATCGGACGGGACACCGGGGCCGTTGTCCTGCACTTCGAGCACCGCCAGCTGGCTGTCGGGGTCGACGAACAGCGCCAGCCAGACTTCGGCCTGCTGGTGCAGCAGGGCGCTGTGCCGCCAGCCGTTGCGTAACAGATTGTCGAGAATCTGCGTGAGCTGGTCGGGATCCATCAACGTGATGAAGTCCCCGGAATTGATCCGCAAATGAATCGACTGGCGCTCGCTCGCCTGCTCGCGGCTCTCGGCAACAAAGTGTTCCAGCCACGGTTTGAGATCCAGCCGTTGCGGAGCGCTTTGCTGGCGGCGCGACAGTTGCAGGACGTTTTCGATGACTCGGTTCATGCGCTGGGAGTGGTCTTGAATGATCTGCGTCAGACGCCGATCGGCGCTATCGAGTTCCTCGGACTCCGCCAATAGCTGCGCGGCATGACTGATGGCGCCCAGTGGATTGCGGATTTCATGGGAGATGCCGGCAGTCAGACGCCCCAGTGCGGCGAGTTTGAGCTGCTGGGCTTGCTGAGCGATTTGCGCCAGATCTTCGAGGAACACCAGCGTTTGCTGGTTGGGACTCTGGTCGAGGGCGATGAAGCTGGGTTGCAGTTCCAGGCCGTTGCCGGGGATCTTCAGGCTCTGCGGGCGCAGGGTCGGGTTGCTCAGCCACAGCTGCAGACGCTCGACCAATGCCGGCGAGTAGTCGCTGATCAAATGCCCTTCAAGATGCGACTGGGCCAACAGATTTTTCGCGCTGTGATTGGCCAGCTGTACCCGGCGCTGTTCGTCGAGCACCAGGATGCCGGTGCGCATGCGTTGCAGAATCAGGGCGTTGAGGGCTTCAAGACTGGTGACTTCGCTGGCACGCTGTTCGGCGAGATTTTCGCTGACTTCCAGACGCCGGATCAGGCCCTGGACCAGCAACGATGCGGCAAAACACAAAGCGCCGAGGGTCCCGGCTTGCAGATAGTCATTGGCGCTCAGGGGGTGACTGAAGCCCAGCAGAAAGCTGGAGCCGACAATGCCGAGTGCGCCGATGGCGGCAATCAGCAGGCCGATGCGCCGGCGCAGCAGGGTGTTGGCGATCGCCACCGAGACAATCAACAGGTTGCCGATGGCGCTGGCCACGCCGCCCGCCGCGTAGAACAGGCCGCACAGCAACAGCACATCGACCAAGGCCAGGGTGAACAACTGCGCCGGGCGGCGGGTGTTCTCCAGAAACACCACCAGCAGAATGTTCAGCACCAGATACAACCAACTGCCGCTGCGCAGCAGATCGTCGTCGGCTGACGTCAGCAGGCGGTTGTCCATGTTGCTGGAGATCAGCAACACCAGGGTGATGCCGACGCTCAAACGGTAGAGATGATACAGGCGCAGCAGGCGCTGAGCCTGTTTACGGTCGGCGTTGGCGACCTCAGCGACCACTGGTGCCCGGGCCTTGCTCAAGGTGAGCCTGGCTGCAATACCATTGTTGCTGAAGGTTCAACGCGCGGTCGCGGGGCAGGTGCACGCCGCAGTGAGCGCAGCGCACCATCGGCGCGGCGTCTTGCTCGCGGGGCGATTGGGCAGACGAGGCGGGCGCCTTGAATTTGCGCCACAGCCATACCGCAGCGAAAATCAGGACAATCCAGAACAGTAAACGAAGCATGATGGGCGGCTTTTCGGCTAATGATTCGGCAGTTTAGCCAAGGTGCCGGCAGGCGCACAGACTATTAACGCGCAGCCATGAAAAAGGGAGATCCGCAGATCTCCCTTTTTTGTAACGCCCGGTGTGATCAGTCGAACACGCCGAAGGTCATGTAGCTGAACCACGAACGGTCATCGTTGTTGCCTTCAGCCTCGTGATGTTCTTCTTCGATCACGTCACCGTTTTCGTCTTTAGGCTTGAGCTCGTTCGGGATTGCGTCTTTCGCGTCCTGGAACTGCTTCTGCACGTCCTGGTTGGCGCGGGTTTCTCCCGGCGGCAGCGGTGGACGCGATTCGATCAGACCCAGCGTCGCCTTGCTCAGGAACGAGCGGTTGTCGGCTTCGGCGACCGATGGCACGAACTGACCGTCCTGCAGGCTTGGGTGGTTCGGGTAGTTGAGCTTCAGGGTTTCCAGGCTGGTGGCGGCCAGATCGTCCAGGTGCAAACGCTGGTAAGCCTCGGTCATCACCGCCAGGCCGTCGCCGACCGATGGGGTTTCCTGGAAGTTTTCCACCACGTAACGGCCACGGTTGGCAGCGGCTACATAAGCCTGACGGGTCAGGTAGTAGTCGGCGACGTGGATTTCGTAGGCCGCCAGCAGGTTGCGCAGGTAAATCATGCGCTGCTTGGCGTCCGGCGCGTAGCGGCTGTTCGGGTAGCGGCTGGTCAGCTGTGCGAACTCGTTGTACGAGTCGCGGGCAGCGCCCGGGTCACGCTTGGTCATGTCCAGCGGCAGGAAGCGCGCCAGCAGGCCGACGTCCTGGTCGAAAGAGGTCAGACCTTTCAAGTAGTACGCGTAATCCACGTTCGGATGCTGCGGATGCAAACGAATGAAACGCTCGGCGGCGGACTTTGCAGCTTCCGGCTCGGCGTTCTTGTAGTTGGCGTAGATCAACTCCAGCTGTGCCTGATCGGCGTAGCGACCGAACGGATAACGCGACTCCAGGGCCTTCAGCTTGGCTGTGGCGCTGGTGTAGCTGTTGTTGTCCAGGTCAGTCTGAGCCTGCTGATACAGCTCGGCTTCGCTGAGGTTTTCGTCTACGACTTCCTTCGATGAGCAAGCAGCGGTCAATGCGAGGATGGCGATCAGCAGCAGGTGTTTCACTTGCATGGCGGCTTGCGTCCCTATGACGGCCGCTGTCTTGGGCGGGGCCGTCCTGTTATGATGAGCGCCCCGTTGAAAAGCCTCGGGGCAAAAGACGCCGTATTTAACCACAAGCGCGCAGCCGAAACCAAAGGCTGTGCCGACGCCAGTCAGAGCATGTCCGATAAAATTGAACTTCGCGCAGAGGTGCCGTCCGATTTGGGCGGCCAACGCCTCGATCAAGTCGCCGCCCAACTCTTCGCTGAGCACTCACGCTCGCGCCTTTCCGCCTGGATCAAAGAAGGTCGCCTGACTGTGGACGGGGCGGTCATCCGCCCGCGCGACATCGTGCATGGCGGTGCCATTCTTGAGCTGACTGCCGAGCAGGAAGCCCAGGGCGAGTGGATCGCCCAGGACATCGAGCTCGACATCGTTTATGAAGACGACGACATCCTGGTGATCAACAAGCCTGCGGGCCTGGTGGTGCACCCGGCTGCCGGCCACGCTGATGGCACCTTGCTCAATGCCTTGCTGCACCACGTGCCGGACATCATCAATGTCCCGCGCGCCGGTATCGTGCACCGCCTGGACAAGGACACCACCGGTCTGATGGTGGTGGCCAAGACCATTCAGGCGCAGACCAAGCTCGTTGCCCAGTTGCAAAGCCGCAGTGTCAGCCGGATCTACGAGTGCATCGTGATCGGTGTCGTGACCGCCGGGGGCAAGATCAACGCCCCGATCGGCCGTCATGGTCAGCAGCGCCAGCGCATGGCAGTGATGGAAGGCGGCAAGCCGGCCGTCAGTCATTACCGCGTGCTGGAGCGTTTCCGGTCCCACACGCATGTGCGGGTCAAACTGGAAACCGGCCGGACCCACCAGATTCGTGTGCACATGTCGCACATCAACTTCCCGTTGGTCGGCGACCCGGCGTACGGCGGTCGTTTCCGCATTCCGCCTGCCGCGAACCCGACCATGGTCGAGTCGCTCAAGCACTTCCCGCGTCAGGCCCTGCACGCGCGCTTCCTTGAGCTGGATCATCCGACCACCGGTGAGCGCATGAGCTGGGAATCGCCGCTGCCGGAAGACTTCGTCTGGCTGCTGACCCTGCTCAAGCAGGATCGCGAGGCATTCGTCGGATGAACTGGCTGACGCCGGACTGGCCTGCGCCGGCCAGCGTCAGCGCCTGTGTCACCACCCGCGAGGGGGGTGTCAGCGAGGCGCCGTTCGACAGCCTCAATCTGGGCGATCATGTCGATGATCGCCCGGAAGCAGTCGCCGAGAATCGTCGGCGTCTGACCGAACACTTCTCGATAAAGCCTGCCTGGTTGCAGCAAGTACACGGGACTGCCGTGGCTCATGCTGATCCGGGCGTGGTTGCCACCGCCGATGCCAGTTGGACGGCGACTCCCGGGATTGCCTGCACGGCGATGACCGCAGATTGCCTGCCGGCGTTGTTCTGCAACCGTGCCGGTACTCGCGTCGCGGCGGCTCACGCTGGTTGGCGCGGTTTGGCGGCGGGCGTACTGGAAGCCACTCTCGATCATCTTGACACCGCTGCGGCGGACGTACTGGTCTGGCTCGGTCCGGCCATTGGCCCGAAGGCCTTTGAAGTCGGCCCGGAAGTCCGCGAAGTCTTCGTCAAGCAACTGCCGGCAGCGGCAGCAGCCTTCGTGCCCAGTCACAATGCTGGCAAGTTCATGGCTGATCTCTATCTACTGGCGCGCCTGCGTCTGGCTGAACGCGGTGTCACTGCGGTTTATGGTGGCGGTTTCTGCACCGTGACCGACCCGCGCTTCTTTTCTTACCGCCGTGCGTCGCGCACTGGCCGTTTCGCCTCCCTTGTCTGGCTCACCCGCTAGACTTGCCTGACCTGAATCAACTCGCTGACGCTTGAATCTCCCAGAATCGACCGCATCTACAGTGGTATCTGGCAGGTTTCTTTATTCAGGATGGTTTTTAGGTCCGGCCTGCTCAAAAGGAAGGTGACCCATGCGTATAGACCGTTTAACCAGCAAATTACAGTTGGCGTTGTCCGACGCCCAATCCCTGGCCGTTGGCCACGATCATCCGGCCATCGAGCCGGCGCATTTGATGCAAGCCATGCTTGAACAGCAGGGTGGTTCGATCAAACCCCTGTTGATGCAAGTCGGCTTCGACGTCAACAGCTTGCGCAAAGAGCTGACCAAAGAGCTCGACCAATTACCGAAAATCCAGAACCCGACCGGCGACGTCAACATGTCGCAGGATCTGGCGCGCCTGCTCAATCAGGCCGACCGCCTGGCCCAGCAGAAGGGCGACCAGTTCATTTCCAGCGAGCTGGTGCTGCTCGCCGCGATGGACGAGAACAGCAAACTCGGCAAATTGCTGCTCGGCCAGGGCGTGAGCAAAAAAGCCCTGGAAAACGCGATCAACAACCTGCGCGGTGGTGAGGCGGTAAATGACGCCAATCACGAAGAGTCGCGTCAGGCGCTGGACAAATACACCGTCGACCTGACCAAGCGCGCTGAAGACGGCAAGCTCGATCCGGTGATCGGCCGTGACGACGAAATCCGCCGCACCATTCAGGTTCTGCAGCGTCGCACCAAGAACAACCCGGTGCTGATCGGCGAACCTGGCGTGGGTAAAACCGCGATCGCCGAAGGTCTGGCCCAGCGCATTATCAACGGCGAAGTGCCGGACGGCCTCAAGGGCAAACGTCTGCTGTCGTTGGACATGGGCGCGCTGATTGCCGGTGCCAAGTATCGCGGTGAGTTCGAGGAACGCCTGAAAGCGCTGCTCAACGAACTGTCGAAGCAGGAAGGGCAGATCATTCTGTTCATCGACGAGCTGCACACCATGGTCGGCGCCGGTAAGGGCGAAGGCTCGATGGATGCCGGCAACATGCTCAAACCGGCACTGGCGCGCGGTGAGCTGCACTGCGTCGGCGCTACCACGCTCAACGAGTATCGCCAATATATAGAGAAGGATGCGGCGCTTGAGCGGCGTTTCCAGAAAGTGCTGGTGGACGAGCCGAGCGAAGAAGACACCATCGCCATCCTGCGTGGCCTCAAGGAGCGTTATGAGGTTCACCATAAAGTGGCGATCACCGACGGCGCGATCATCGCCGCGGCCAAGCTCAGCCATCGCTACATCACTGACCGGCAGTTGCCGGACAAGGCCATCGACCTGATTGACGAGGCCGCCAGCCGTATTCGCATGGAGATCGACTCCAAGCCGGAAGTGCTCGATCGTCTGGAGCGTCGCCTGATTCAGCTCAAGGTTGAATCTCAGGCCCTGAAGAAAGAAAGCGATGAAGCGGCGATGAAACGCCTGGAAAAACTTCAGGAAGAAATCGTCCGCCTCGAACGTGAGTACTCGGATCTGGAAGAAATCTGGAACTCGGAAAAAGCCGAGGTACAGGGTTCGGCGCAGATTCAGCAGAAGATCGAGCAGTCGCGGCAGGAACTGGAAGCGGCGCGTCGTAAAGGCGACCTCAACCGCATGGCCGAATTGCAGTACGGGGTGATCCCGGATCTGGAGCGCAGCCTGCAAATGGTCGACCAACACGGCAAGAGCGAAAACCAGTTGCTGCGCAGCAAGGTGACTGAAGAGGAAATCGCCGAAGTCGTTTCGAAGTGGACCGGTATTCCAGTGTCGAAAATGCTCGAAGGCGAGCGCGACAAGCTGATGAAGATGGAAAGTCTGCTGCACCAGCGCGTGATTGGTCAGGACGAAGCGGTGGTTGCGGTCGCCAACGCGGTACGGCGCTCGCGTGCCGGACTGGCGGATCCGAATCGTCCGAGCGGCTCGTTCATGTTCCTCGGCCCGACCGGTGTCGGTAAAACCGAGCTGTGCAAGGCGCTGGCCGAATTCCTCTTTGATACCGAAGAGGCAATGGTGCGGATCGACATGTCCGAGTTCATGGAGAAACATTCCGTGGCGCGGCTGATCGGTGCGCCACCAGGCTACGTGGGTTACGAGGAGGGTGGTTACCTGACCGAAGCGGTACGCCGCAAGCCTTACTCGGTGATCCTGCTGGACGAGGTCGAGAAAGCGCATCCGGATGTATTCAACATCCTGCTGCAAGTGCTGGAGGATGGACGGCTGACCGACAGCCACGGACGCACGGTGGATTTCCGCAATACCGTGATCGTCATGACCTCGAACCTCGGTTCGTCGCAGATCCAGGAACTGGTCGGTGACCGTGAGGCCCAGCGTGCAGCGGTGATGGATGCGCTGACGTCGCACTTCCGTCCGGAGTTCATCAACCGGGTCGACGAAGTAGTGATCTTCGAGCCACTGGCGCGGGATCAGATCGCGGGGATTACCGAGATCCAGTTGGGCCGTCTGCGCAGTCGTCTGGCCGAGCGCGAGCTGAAGCTGGAACTGAGTCCGGAAGCGATGGACAAGCTGATTGCCGTTGGTTACGACCCGGTTTATGGCGCACGTCCACTCAAACGTGCGATCCAGCGCTGGATCGAAAACCCGTTGGCGCAGTTGATCCTGTCGGGGCATTTCCTGCCGGGCGATACAGCAACCGGCAAGGTCGTGAACGACGAAATCGTTTTCGACTGAGCGGCAACGCCAATGAAATAAGGAAGGCCTCGCTTTGCGAGGCCTTTTTTTCGTTAGGCTGTTGAAGTCTAAGGAAAAGGCTTGTAAAGTGCGCCCCGCAGTCAGTCACCCGCAGCATCTCAGCTCACTGAGCTGAAATCTGAAATAAGTTGCAAATCATTAACTTGAAAGCGATTTAGGGGGTTGACAGAGGTGTTCTAGGTTGTAGAATAGCGCGCCTCAGACACACGAACGCAGCGATGCGAACGGAAGTCTAAGAGCTGTAAGTTTCACCGTTGTAAATTGAAATATGTAGTTCCGTGATAGCTCAGTCGGTAGAGCAAATGACTGTTAATCATTGGGTCCCAGGTTCGAGTCCTGGTCACGGAGCCAATTTCAAACCGGGGTATAGCGCAGTCCGGTAGCGCGCCTGCTTTGGGAGCAGGATGTCAGGAGTTCGAATCCCCTTACCCCGACCATTTTTGGGTCGTTAGCTCAGTTGGTAGAGCAGTTGGCTTTTAACCAATTGGTCGTAGGTTCGAATCCCACACGACCCACCATTTTTGAAACCAGGTAACACTGGGATCGAATCTTAAGATCAGAGGCCAAAAGCGCTGATCGAAGAAGGCGATCTTTGAAAGGTCGCCTTTTTTTTACCGGGGTATAGCGCAGTCCGGTAGCGCGCCTGCTTTGGGAGCAGGATGTCAGGAGTTCGAATCCCCTTACCCCGACCATATTAAAAATCCTCGTATCGAAAGATACGGGGATTTTTTTTGTCCTCGCGAAAGACAATTCCCTTCAAGTCATCGTACAACTTGCCGATAGCCCGCTAACGAGAGGGGACTGCCGCTGTTCGCCCCTTCAATCTGGCCAATACAAGAATAAGGGCGTCCGTCATGTTGCTTCGTCAGTTGAATATTGCACCACGTGCCGCATTGGGTTTTGCCCTGATCGCGGTCCTGGTGGCGCTGCTTGGGGTATTCGCCTTGGGGCAGATGTCGAGCATCCGTGACAGTGAGGTCGCGGTCGAGAGCCAGTGGTTGCCGAGCATTCGCGGCGGTGACGAGATTCGCGAGCTGATGTTGCGGATCCGCACGATTTCCCTGCGCATGGCGCTTGATCAGGATCCGAAGAACGTCGCGACTTACCGCAGCCAGATGGATACCCGCGACAAGGAGCTGAGCGAGAAGATCGCCGCCTACGACAAACTGGTCACCACGGTGGAAGGCCAGCAGCTCTATGGCCAGTTCAAAAAAACCTTCGCCGCGTATCGCACCGGCATCGCGCAATCCTTCACCCTGGCCGATCAAGGCCAGCGTGACGAGCTGACCAAACTGTTGCTGGTTGATATGAAGACCGTGGTCGACGGCTCCGGCAAGCAGCTCAATGACCTCGCGGATCTTTTCGCCAGGCAGGTTGCCGCGGAAAGTCAGAAATCCGCTGACCACTATCAGACCTCACGCACCATCGTCAGTCTGTTCATCGCGCTGGCGGCGCTGGCCACGGTGGCGCTGGCGATGTTGCTCACCCGCAGCATCGTCCGTCCGCTGAGCAGCGCCGTCAGCGCTGCCGAAAGTGTGGCCCAAGGCGACCTGACCCGACCGATCGAAACCCACGGTAACGATGAAGTCAGCCGTTTGCTCAAGGCGCTGGCAACCATGCAGCAGAACCTGCGGGAAACGCTGCAAGGCATCAGCGGTTCGGCCACGCAACTGGCGACCGCTGCCGATGAGCTCAACGCGGTGACGCTCGACAGCACACAAGGCCTGCAGCAGCAGAACAACGAAATCGAACAGGCCGCCACGGCGGTCAATGAAATGACCACGGCGGTTGAAGAAGTCGCGCGCAACGCGGTGTCGACGTCCGATGCCACCCACCAATCCAGTGAGTCGGCGCAACTGGGGCAGGCGCGGGTCAGTGACACCGCATCGGCGATCAATGCACTGGCCAGCGATGTGCAGCACACCGGCGAGTTGGTGCAATCGCTGGCCAACCAGTCACAGGACATCGGCAAAGTGCTGGATGTCATCCGTGCGATTGCCGAGCAGACCAACCTGCTTGCGCTCAACGCGGCCATTGAGGCAGCACGCGCAGGGGAGAGCGGACGCGGTTTTGCGGTGGTAGCCGATGAGGTGCGGGCGCTGGCCTATCGCACTCAGCAATCGACGCAGGAGATCGAGCAGATGGTGCAGGGCATACGCACCGGTTCAAGCCTGGCGCTGGATTCGATGCAGGCCAGCGCTGCGCGGGCCACATCCACGCTGGCGTTGGCCGAGCGCGCGGGGGAGGCGCTGGAAACCATCACCGCGTCAGTGCATGAGATTCATGAGCGCAATCTGGTGATTGCCAGTGCGGCGGAGGAGCAGGCGCAAGTCGCGCGGGAAGTGGATCGTAATCTGGTGAACATTCGCGACCTGTCGGTGCGTTCGGCAGCGGGTGCCGATCAGACCAGCGCGTCGAGTCACCAACTGTCGCAACTGGCCAACGCGCTGCAAGGCATGGTGCGGCGCTTCCAGCTCTGATGTGCAGAGATCGATTGCTGGATTTTTGAGCTGCGCAAAACAATGTGGGAGCGGGCTTGCTCGCGAAAAGCTGTGTATCAGTCGACATGAATGTTGAATGACACAACCTCTTCGCGAGCAAGCCCGCTCCCACAGTTTTAGATCAATGCAGCTTCAAGCGTGGCTCGGTGCCGCGACCGATCTTGCTGCCCAGCATCAGCATCGCCGTGCGGAACGGTCCGTACAGTGCCATCTGGTGCATGCGGTACAGCGACACGTAAAACATCCGCGCCAGCCAGCCCTCCAGCATCACACTGCCGGTCAGGTTACCCATCAAGTTACCCACAGCCGAAAAACGCGACAGCGAAATCAGCGAGCCGTAGTCGGTGTACTTGTACTCCGGCAGGGTTTTGCCTTCGATACGCAGCTTCAGCGACTTGGCCAGCAACGAAGCTTGTTGGTGCGCGGCTTGCGCACGCGGCGGCACGTTGCGATCCGAACCCGGTTGCGGGCAGGCGGCGCAGTCACCGAAGGCGAAAATGTTTTCGTCGCGGGTGGTCTGCAACGTCGGCAGCACTTGCAGTTGATTGATACGGTTGGTTTCCAGACCGTCGATGTCCTTGAGGAAACCCGGCGCGCGAATCCCGGCAGCCCAGACTTTCAGGCTGGCCTTGATCACGTTGCCATCGGCGGTGATCAGGCTGTCGGCGGTCACTTCGCTGACCGAAGCGTTGGTCATCACGTTGACCCCGAGTTTCTCCAGAGTCTTGTGCACCGGGCTGCTGATGCGCTCCGGCAGGGCTGGCAACACCCGTGGGCCGGCTTCGATCAGGGTGATGTGCATGTTCTCCGGTTTGATCCGGTCGAGGCCGTAAGCGGCCAGTTCATGTGCGGCGTTGTGCAGTTCTGCCGCCAGCTCGACGCCTGTGGCGCCGGCACCAACGATCGCCACGCTGATCTGTTCGATCACATCGGTCTGCCCGGCATGTGCGCGCAGGTAGTGATTGAGCAATTGTTGGTGAAAGCGTTCGGCCTGTTTGCGGGTGTCGAGGAACAGGCAGTGCTGCGCTGCGCCCTGGGTGCCGAAATCGTTGGTGGTGCTGCCGACGCTGATCACCAGCGAGTCGTAGGCTACTTCACGCGCGGGAACCAGCTCTACGCCGTTCTCGTCGTAGGTGGCGGCCAGCTGGATTTTTTTCTGCGCGCGATCAAGCCCGCTCATGCGCCCCAGCTGGAACTCGAAGTGGTTCCATTTCGCCTGGGCAACATAGTTGAGTTCATCCTCGGAAGAGTTCAGCGATCCGGCGGCCACTTCGTGCAGCAGAGGCTTCCAGATGTGCGTCAGGTTCGCGTCGACCAGCATCACACTGGCCGTGCCGCGCTTGCCCAGAGTCTTACCCAGACGGGTAGCCAACTCCAGACCGCCGGCGCCGCCGCCGACAATAACAATACGATGGGACATAGGGATAACTCGCAAGGTTTTTAAAGGAAATCGGTGCAATCACCTTCGCGAGCGCAATGCTGCTCATAGCGTCAGGTAACTGATAAGTCGGCTCAGCAGGCCCAGACCAATGGTCACTGCCAGCACCAGCACCAGGAGCATCCAAGGCCGGAAAGGCCGGCGCTCGACACGGTGTTGGGACAACTGCAGGTACTCTTCGACATGCTTTTGGTCTTCGGGGTTCAGGCGGCTGGTCATAAAGGCCTCGTCAGGTAGACGTTGCTGAATGTGCAGAAGCTACAGCGGTTTTCAACCGGGGTTGAACGCAGCATAGCCGCTGTCCGGAACCGGTTCGACAGACACACCGTCGTCGAGGCGAATGATCCCGCTTTGTAACACCCGCGCGGTAATTCCGCCATGCCCGCGCACCGCTTGAAAGGTGCCGGGACCGAGGTCGTTTTGCAGGCGCGCGCAGGGCTGGCACCAACCGGTGGTCTCGAATATTGCCTGACCGATGCGAAAGCGCCGACCCTTCAGACTAAACAGATTGATGCCGCTGATGACCAGATTGCGCCGCAGGTCTTCAGGCCTCACGGGTTGATCTTCAGGCCGGCCCATCAACGCGCTGATGACCGCCAGGTGTTCGAACTGAATCAACGTTACTTGCCGCGCGTTGCGCACGCCGGGGCGGGCGTGGTCACCGGTCAATCCGGCTTCGAGCCGTGCCTCGACGGCGTCTAGCTCGATCATCGGGCCGCGAGACTCGGGGCGCACGCCGATCCAGCGTACGCGGCCAGTCTGCGGGACGTCGGCAATCAACTGCTGCAGCGGCGTCACAGGCTGATCCCGACATCGAAGACGATACTGCGACCGAGGTTGCTGCGCAGAAAGTCCGGCGCATCGGGATGGGCGAACAGCACCCGGGCGAAGGTCGGGCCGACCAGCGACAGCGAGCGCCAACCCTGACGCAGATACTCGGTGGGCGGTGGAAAGTGGCTGTTGAGGTCCAGCACCTCGCGCTTGAGGCTGGCGAAGGCAATGATGTCCAGTTCGCCCAGATCCATGCCGCGTTCCTTGTAGTTGTGCGCTTTTTTGCGCAAGGTCGGCGCCAGTCGCAGCAAGAACTCATTGGCCGGGATCCGCCGTGGCTTGGCTTCACGACGCACCAACTGGCTGAGGGAAAACGCACTGCGGCGGCGTTGCAGTTCATCGCGCCATTCGTCGTTGAGCCGGCGCCCTTCATCGAGAACGAAGAACACTTCGAAATTGGCATCGCGAAACAGCACGTCCGGCGGCTCGCCGGCGGGGGCGAACTCATCGACACGGTAGGGAATGTTCAAGCCTTGCAGCAGGCGCTGGCAGACCCAACGCTCACGCTCCCATTTGCGGGCATTGGACAGGAACGCGTTGGCTTGCTCGGCCGCGATGGTCAGCAGGCGTAAGTAATCTGAGTCATCCATAGGCCAAGCTTAGCGTTCAAATGCGACAAGCAGAAAGCTTTGCATCGGCTGATGCCTGGAAGAGGGCGGTGTAGACTCCGATGAAGGAATCAAACCCATGGAGAAGGTAAGGGATTCATGATCGGTGCAGAACTGCTGTCCTCGACGAGCCTGACACTCGGCTGGCTGATTTACCTGCCGGTGCTGTTGTGGGCGATCTGTCGTGCGCCGTGGGTCGAGTTGTTCAGCGACAGTCGTCGTCAGCATCTGCTGTTCGGCACTGTGTTCGCCTTGTTTCTGCTGTGGATGGTGCGCAGGGATTTCGACACCGGGGTTTCTTATCACTTCATCGGCATGACCGCCGTGACGTTGCTGCTCGACTGGCCGCTGGCGATCATCGGCGGGCTGGTGGCGCAGCTCGGGCTGGTGTTGCTCGGACGTCAGGATCTGGCGGCGGTCGGGGTCAACGGTACGTTGCTGATCCTGTTGCCGGTGTTGATCACCGAGTGCGTGGCGATGGTGGTCGAGCGCGCCCAGCCGCGTAATCCGTTTGTGTACATCTTCTGTTCCGGGTTCTTTGCCGCAGCGTTGTCCGCATTGCTGTGTCTGACGCTGAGTCTGGGCCTGCTGTGGTACGACGGCCTGTTTGCCATGCCGGAATGGCTGGAAGATTTTATCGGCTACCTGTGGCTGCTGATCTTTCCCGAAGCCTTTATCAACGGCATGGTGATCAGCGCGCTGGTGGTGTTCAGCCCCGAGTGGCTGGAAACCTTCAACCGCACCCGCTACCTTTCGGCGCCGTGGAAGGACGACGACCCCAAGTCTTGATCCACATCAAATCCGTCATCCACGCGGCATTTCATGCTCGGCCAAATTCCTTCAGGAGCAGCGGCATGAGTGTTTACGAGTGGGCGAGGCAGGAGACGCGGCAGAGTCTGGACATGGCGCTGGAGGTGGGCTTCGATCCGGGCCTGAGTTTGCGCGCCTTGCTCAGCGCGGTGGTGCAGCAGAGCAAGACGGTGCGCAACGCCGAAGACCTGGCCGACGAGTTGCGCTTTCTCGCGGAAAACCTCGACGACGATCAGGACTACGGCTTCATGCGGCCCTGATCGCGATCAGTGACGCGGGTCGAAATCGCCGGAGAATATTTCGTCTTCGGCATCCGGGGCGACCGGAATCTTGTGCTCTTCGGACGCCCAGGCGCCGAGGTCGATCAGCTTGCAGCGATCGGAGCAGAACGGGCGGAATTTGTTCTCGGGGGTAAATTCCACGGGGGCGCCGCAGGTTGGGCATTCGACGGTGGTAGGGCTCATGACTGGCCTCCGGATAAAGTCAGGTAAAAGTGATGCAGGCGCTCGACTTCGCTGTGCAACGAGGCGAGGTCGCGGTCGTTGACCACCACATCATCGGCACGGCTCACGCGGTCTTCACGGCTGGACTGGGCCTTGAGGATCGCCTGGACCTGCTGTTCGCTGGTCTGGTCACGCTGCAAGGTGCGTTCGATCTGCAGTTGTTGCGGGGCGTCGATCACCAGAATTCTTTGAGTCATCGCGTACTGCCCGGATTCGATCAGCAACGGTGAAACCAGAATCGCGTAAGGCGATTTTGCCAGCGCCAGATGGTGAGCGATTTCCTCGGCGATCAACGGATGCAGCAGGGCTTCGAGCCAGCGGCGTTCTTCAGGCACTTCAAAGATCAACTTGCGCAGGGCCGCACGGTCCAGCGTGCCATCGGCTTGCAGGACACCGGAACCGAAGTGTTCAGCAATCTTCGCCAGTGCCGGACGCCCCGGCTCGACCACCCAGCGCGCTGCGTGATCGGCGTCGACCACATGGATCCCGAGATCGATGAAGTGCTGGGCCGCGGCGCTTTTGCCGCTGCCGATGCCGCCGGTCAGGCCGAGAATCCAGGGTTTTTCCACAGGGGTATTCATTTCAAACCGACAAACTGCCAATAGAAGTCGGTTATTTGACCACCCCAGAGCAAGGCAATCCAGCCGACAATTGCCAGATACGGGCCGAAGGGCATCGGCGTCGAGGTTTTCTGCTCACGCAGACGCAGTAGAACCACCCCGACAATCGCCCCCACCAGCGATGACAGCAGGATCGTCAGCGGCAGAATCTGCCAGCCGCCCCAGGCCCCGAGCAGCGCCAGCAGCTTGAAATCGCCGTGGCCGATGCCGTCCTTGCCGGTCAGCAGCTTGAACAGCCAGAACACTGACCACAGCGCCATGTAACCGGCCACCGCACCCCACAACGCCGCGTTCAGCGAGACGAACAGCCCGAAACTGTTGACGATCAGCCCCAGCCACAACAACGGCAACACCAGCACATCGGGCAGCAGTTGATGTTCGGTGTCGATCAGGCTCATCGCCAGCAGCCCCCAAGTGAGGACGATCAACAGACCAGCCGGCCAGCCGAACCCCAGATGCCAGGCGACGAATGCCGAGAGCAGGCCGCAGGCCAGTTCGGTCAGAGGATAACGTTTGCTGATGGGCGCGGCACACGCCGAACAGCGTCCGCGCAGCACCAGGTAACTGAGCAGCGGAATGTTTTCCCAAGCCCGAATCCGGTGGCCGCAGTGTGGGCACTGGGAGTGCGGCAGCATCAGGTTGTAGGTCGGCAGTGGCGTTTCGCTTGGCAGGCCGAGGACGTCCTGCGCCTGCTGGCGCCAATCGCGCTCGAGCATTTTCGGCAGGCGCCAGACCAGTACATTGAGAAAACTACCGACCACCAGACCCAGCAGCAGGGCGGTGCACACAAAGGCCAGCGGATACAGACTGAAGAGTTCGTCGATAGGCATGTCAGATCGCTGAGCCAAGCTGGAAGATCGGCAGGTACATGGCCACGACCAGCCCGCCGACGATGACCCCGAGCACCACCATGACGAACGGCTCCATCAGGCTGGTGAGGTTGTCGACCATGTTATCCACTTCCTCTTCATAAAAACCGGCGACCTTGTCGAGCATGTCATCCAGCGCGCCCGATTCCTCACCGATGGCGGTCATCTGCACCGCCATGTTCGGGAAGACTCCGGTGCTGCGCATGGAAAAATTCAGCTGCATGCCGGTGGCGACGTCCTGGCGGATACGCAGCACGGCACGTTTGAACACCACGTTGCCGGTGGCGCCGGCCACCGAATCCAGTGCTTCCACCAGCGGTACGCCAGCGGCGAAGGTGGTCGACAGGGTGCGGGCGAATCGCGCCACCGCCGATTTGTACATCAGCGTGCCCACCAGCGGCAGCTTCAGCAGCCAGGTGTCTTTGCGGTCGCGCAATGCCTGGGACTTCTTCAGCGCATGGCGGATGCCGAACACCGCCGCGATCAGCGCACCAAGCACCGCCCACCACCATTGCTGCATGAACTCCGAGATACTGATCACCATCAGGGTGAAGGCCGGCAATTCGGCGCCGAAGCCGGAAAATACCGATTGAAACTGCGGCACCACTTTTACCAGCAGAATCCCGGTAACGACCATTGCCACCAGCACCACGGCGCTGGGGTAGGTCAGGGCTTTCTTGATCTTGGCCTTGAGCGCTTCGCTTTTTTCCTTATAGGTCGCGACCCGCTCAAGCAACGTATCGAGGGCGCCGGATTGCTCGCCGGCATCCACCAGGTTGCAATACAGCTCATCGAAATACTGCGGTTTCTTGCGCAGTGCGGCGGCGAAGCTGTTGCCGGCCGCCACCTCTTGCTTCACCTCGTCTACCAGTTTGCGCATCGCCGGGTTGTCGAAGCCTTCGCCAATGATGTCGAACGACTGCAGCAGCGGTACGCCGGCTTTCATCATGGTTGCCATCTGCCGGGTGAACAGGGCGATGTCCTGGGCCTTGATGCGTTTGCCGAGGCTGAGCAGGGAGGTGGATTTCTTCCGTACCTTGCCCGGATTGATTCCTTGCTTGCGCAGTTGAGCCTTGATCAGCGCGGGGTTCTGCCCGCTCAACTCGCCCGTGACTTTGCTGCCTTTGCGATCCGTGCCTTCCCAGGCGTAGATGCTGATTTTCGCTGCCTTGACCGCCATGTTCAGTCCTTGGTGACCCGGTTGATTTCTTCCAGGCTGGTGATGCCTTGCATGGCCTTGTGCAGGCCGGAGGTGCGCAGGTCGTCGAAGCCGTCGCGACGCATCTGGCTGTCGATTTCCAGCGAATTGCCTTCGGCCATGATCAGCCGTTGCAGGTCAGGAGTGTTTTTCACCACTTCGTAAATCCCCACGCGTCCCTTGTAGCCGCCGTTGCAGAGGTCGCAACCGACCGGCTCATAGATCGTGAAACTGCCGATCTGTTCCGGCGGGAAACCTTCCTTGATCAGTGTTTCGCGGGGGATCTCGATCGGTTTCTTGCAGTGGCTGCACAGCTTGCGCGCCAGGCGCTGGGCGATGATCAGGCTGACCGAGGTGGCGATGTTGAACCCGGGAATGCCCATGTTGTGCAGGCGGGTCAGAGTCTCAGCGGCGCTGTTGGTGTGCAGCGTGGACAGCACCAGGTGGCCGGTCTGCGCGGCCTTGATCGCGATTTCGGCGGTTTCCAGGTCACGGATTTCCCCGACCATGATCACGTCCGGATCCTGCCGCAGAAACGAACGCAGGGCCTGAGCAAAATCCAGCCCCTGTTTCGGATTGACGTTGACCTGGTTGATGCCTTCCATGTTGATTTCCACCGGGTCTTCGGCGGTGGAAATGTTGATGTCGACGGTGTTGAGAAGATTCAGGCCGGTGTACAGCGATACGGTTTTCCCCGAACCCGTTGGCCCGGTTACCAGAATCATCCCTTGGGGCTGCTTGAGCGCGGCCATGTACAGTTCTTTCTGCGCCGGTTCGTAACCCAATGCATCGATGCCGATCTGCGCGCTGGACGGATCGAGGATCCGGATCACCACTTTTTCGCCCCATAGGGTCGGCAAAGTGTTGACCCGGAAGTCGATGGACTTGGTCTTCGACAGGCGCATCTTGATCCGCCCGTCCTGGGGTTTGCGCCGTTCCGAGATGTCGAGGCTAGCCATGACTTTCAGGCGTGCGGCGATTCGCCCGGCCAACTGGATCGGCGGTTTGGCCACCTCGCGCAGGATGCCATCGGTGCGCACCCGCACCCGGAAGGTCTTTTCGTAAGGTTCGAAGTGCAGGTCAGAGGAGCCACTCTTGATCGCGTCGAGCAGCATCTTGTGCACGAAACGCACGACCGGCGCGTCATCGGCGTCGAGTCCGCCGATGGCGTCCTGGCGGCTGTCGTCGACGGACTCGACATCCACGCCGTCGAGATCGACGTCGGCCATTTCTTCGAGGCCGCTGGCGTGGGTGTCGAAGAATTTCTCGATGGCCTCGGTGAGCTTGTCGTCCTCCACCAGAATGGCTTCGGTGCTCAGCCCGGTGCTGAACTGAATGTCATTGATCGCCTGATGATTGCTCGGGTCGGAAATGCCCACGAACAGCTTGTTGCCACGGCGCCACAAGGGCAGGGCGTGATGCTGGCGCACCAGTTTTTCACTGACCAGGCCTTTGGGCTGGGTTTCCTTGTCCAGGCAATTGAGGTCCATGAAGGCCATACCGAAATGCTCGGAAGCGATCTCGGCCACCTGTGAGCTCTTCACCAGTTTGTTCTGCACCAGGTAGCTGACCAGCGACAGCCGATTGCGCTGCGCCTGTTGCCAGGCCTGCTGGGCGCTTTTTTCCGTAAGCAGTTCGGCCTGCACCAATTGCTTGGCCAGACCGCTCAGAGCGATGTCATTCATGGGGATTCCGGATGCTGACAGTTCATGACTTATAGCCTAGTCAAGTGACAGCGCCAAACACGCCCGGTACAGGTGACAAAAAGTGTCAGATAGTGCGGTTACGGGTTGTAGGAAAGCGCGACACGGCACCTTTATGCCGAGCGTGCGGGGTCTGCAAGCGGTTGGCACGGCCTATGCTGAGCCCTTTGCAGATCATGAGATTCCGACTCATGCATGGAGAGCCTGTCTATGAACAACCAAAAAGGTTTCACTCTGATCGAGCTGCTGATCGTGGTGGCGATCATCGGTATTCTGGCGACCATCGCCTTGCCGCAATACTCAAAATACCAGGCGCGTTCGAAAGTGACGGCAGGTCTGGCCGAAATCAGTGCGCTGAAGGTGCCGTTCGAGGACACCATTAATCAAGGTACTGACCCTACGCTGACACTGGTGGCGGGGGGCGCTTCAGCCACTACCTCCAACTGCACGCTGGCGGCGTCGGGAACTGCCTCGACCGGTGCCGGCTCGATTACTTGCACATTGGTGAACGCACCGGGTCCGGTATTGGGCAAAACCATCACACTCAGCCGTTCGGGTGCCGCAACAGGCAACACCTCTGGTGTGTGGACCTGCGCCACAACAGTCAATGCTGACTATTCGCCAAAAGGCTGCACCGCCAGCGGCACTTGATGCGATGGTCTGAAGGAAAATGCCCCGCTTTGCGGGGCATTTTTTTGTCTTTTGACGCTGGAAAAAAGCTTCAAGAATTTCAGCGTGTTAGGAACTTTCCGAAAAGCCGCAACTTGCATGTCGATAATGCACTTGTCATGCAAATTGCATGATTCCGAAAATTTGCTTAATTCGTAAATCATTGATTTAAAAGGATTTATTGTCTTTCGAAAAGTTGGCACAGCCTTCGCAATATACCCAGTAACCCTGCTGACAAGACAACCAGCAGACTTTCCAGAAAAACAGGAGTTACTCGTATGAAGAAGTTCGCTATCACTGCCGCTGCTGCTACCGCGCTGACCCTGACCATGGCTTCCGGTGCTTTCGCACAATCCACCCAGGCTACTCAGGCTCCAATGACTCTGGCTGCTGGTGAAATGACCAAGGCTAAAGAAGCTACTTCCGATACCTGGATCACTACCAAAGTCAAAAGCGACCTGGTAACCGAAAAAGGCATTCCTGGTACCGACATCAAAGTCGAAACCAACAAGGGTGTGGTTTCCCTGTCTTCTGACGTCGCTGTCACCGAAGCTCAGAAAACCACCGCTGTGAACATCACCAAGAAAATCAAAGGCGTCAAAGCGGTCTCCGCTGACGGCCTGAAAGCCGAGTAAGGCATGACTTCTCGCCTGGACCGGGAGAAGACGCGACAGACGGGCCGAGCAATACGTCTGCCGCAACTTTAGAGTTCATGCGAACGGTCACACGGATGTGACCATTACGGGCCCCGGCACTTGTGTCGGGGCCTGTTCTATTTTCAGGTGATAAAAAACGAAATGTGGGAGCGGGCTTGCTCGCGAATGCGGTGTGTCAGCAGGCATATTCATTAACTGACCCACCGCATTCGCGAGCAAGCCCGCTCCCACAGGGATATAGGTTTTGGTTCAATTACCGCGCTTGCTGTTGATCTGCCGCAGGCGATTGCCTTCAAAGCGCAGGTATTGATACATGCCGTTGCTCGGGCCGTAGGTCCATTCCTCGACCTGAAATTCTTCGCGGCGGTTGGCGCTGCGCTTGTAGCCGAGGACATCGCGGCTGACCGGTTCGCCACACTTCTGCAGTACTTCGCTGGCGCGGTCACCGAGGCTGACCAACTGACTGCCACAACGCAGCGTGTCAGAGGCCAGAGCCGGGCTGGCGGCGAGCACCAGCATCAGCGCAAGCAGCCACTTGTGGTTCATCATTCGGCGTCCAGGTGCATTTGCGTCACCACTCGGCCATCGCTCTCGGCTTCGCCCAGATTGGCATCGATGAAGTACACCCGATCATCGGCCAGTTGACCTTTGTCGACCAGATAGTCCTTGATGCTGCTGGCGCGTTCCTGACCCAACTGCCGCAGCAGTACATCGCTGGAACTCCAGAACTTGATCACACCATCACGCATTTTCGCCGTGCGTTCTTCCTTGCCCAGATCTTTCCATTCGGCCGGTGGCTGGGTTTTCAGTCGAGTACGGTAAATGCCTTCGAGCAGCGGGCCTTTCTCGTTCTCCGGCACTTGCAACAGGGAAGCCTGGGCCGGCACCTTGTCGCCACGGCGCTGGAGCATCTTGTAGTAGTTGTACTGGTATTCGCGCTCCAGACGCTGCTCGGCAATCAACGGGCCGTCGCTGCTCTGTGCGGCAGTGCCTTCGATTTCCAGACGCAGGGCTGGACGTTCCTTAAGGGCTTGGGACAGTTTATCCAACGCTGCTTCGGCATCCTTGCTCAAATCGCTTGAGCCCGCAGCAAAGGACACGGTACCGAGGTCTTCGGAGCCGCCACCGTTGATCAGCCCGCCAATCATCTTGAACGGTGCGGCGGCGGCCTTGACGATCAGGTTGCGCAGGGTCTGCCAGACAATCGGCATCACGCTGAACTGCGGGTTGTTGAGGTCGCCGGTCACCGGCAGTTCGATGGAAATCTTGCCATCGACGTCCTTGAGCAGGGCAATCGCCAGTTTCAGCGGCAGGCTCACGGCATCCGGGCTGTCGACTTTTTCACCGAGTTGCAGTTGCTCGACCACCACTTTGTTTTCAGCCTTCAACTGGCCCTTGGTGATCAGGTAATGCAGGTCGAGGTTGAGCCGGCCCTTGCGGATGCGGTAACCGGCGAACTTGCCGGAATACGGGGTCAGGGTAGTCAGCTCGACGCGTTTGAAACTGGTGGCGATGTCGAGGCTGGCCATCGGGTCGAATGGATTGACCGCGCCTTTGATGGTCACCGGGGCATAGCGGTCGACCTTGCCCTTGATGTCGACGCTGGCCGGTTTCGCCTGACGACTGTCGATGGTGCCGATCTGGCCGTTGAGCTGTTGGACCGCCGTAGCGAAATTCGGCGTCAGGCTGAAGTCGGCGAAGTTGGCCGAGCCGTCGTTGATCGCAATCGCGCCGATGTGAATGCCCAGTGGTTTGTCTTTACTGGCCGGTTTCGCCGCTGCGGTTTTCGCACCATTGTCGGCGGGCTGCGGGATCAGCAGGTCGTCGATGTTGGTGGTGCGGTCATCGTTGATCATGAAACGCACATAGGGCTGGAACAGGTTGACCTTGTCGATCGACAGGCTGTCACCGTGTTGATAGTTGATGCCTTCAACCACCACTTGCTGCCACTTGAGGAAGTCGCGGGTTTTCAGGGTGTCGAGGGTGTGCAGTTGATCGATCTGCGCGCGCCCGGTCACGCCGAGTGCCAGGGGGGCGGTGCTCTTGAGGTTGACCTTGAGGTCGCTGCCGAGCATGCCGCTGCGCAGCTCAAGGCGAATGAACGGATTGATGTAGGACTGTGCAACCCGCAGGTCGATGTCCTGGGTTTTCACATTGAGCTGGGCGGTGACCGGCGCGAGGTTGACCACGCCATCGGCGTTGATCTTGCCTTGTTTGCCCAAGCCGCTGTCGAGCCTGACCTTGAAGGGCGAACCGTTGAGGCTGTCGAAATCCTGCAGATCAATGTTCAGCGGCGTCACATCCAGCGCCACCGGCGGGTTGGCCGAACGGTCGGCGAGATGCACGGTGTAGTTGCGTAGCTGGACGTCTTTGAGCAGAACTTGCCAGGGCTTGCTCGGCGCGGCCGGCTCTTTCGGCGAGTCGGCGGCGGCCGGAGTGGTCTTGGGTTCGGCGGCGGCCTTGGCGGCAGGTTTCGATGGCTGGCTGGCGAACAGCTTCTGCCAGTCGAGCTGGCCGTCGGCTTCGAGCGCGGCCCAGGTTTCCAGTTTGTTGCTGCGGATCTTGCCGACCACTACTTGCTGTTTGGCCAGGTCCAGCGAGGTTTCGCTGACGTCGAGGCGTTCAAGTTTCGCCAATGGGCGCCCGTCCGGCGCCTTGATCGCGAACGGCGCAATGCTCACCGCGACGTTGTTCAACAGCAGTTCGGTTTCTTTCGACAGATTCAGTTTGTACTCGGTGCTGAGATTCAGCACGCCGTCTTCGAGTACCAGCGGCAGCGCGTCACGCACGTAAGGCCAGAATGATTTCATCTTGCCGTCGGTGACTTTCAAGGTGCCTTCGGAGGTGAACGGGATCAGGCTGAAGTTGCCCTTCCAGTCGATCTGCCCACCGGCCGGGCCGGCGGCGACCAGGGTCATGTCGGCGTTATCGTCGGGCAGAGTGCTGAGGTTTTTCAGCTCGAAGTCGAGCTTGTCGTAGATGAACTCGATCGGTTCACTCGGACGGGCGTCCTGGAAATGTACATTGCCACCGGCCAGCTGGATGCGATCGATGCGCAGCGGGAACGGCTTGGCATTCGGATCGGCCGGGGTCGGTTCGCTGGCGGGAATCTTGAACAGGCCCAGCAGATTGAGCTGGCCGTCTTTGGCGAAGAGGATTTCGGTCTTGGGCTTGTCCAGCTCGATATCGGCCAGGTGCAGCGCCTTGGTCCACAGGCTGTCGAGTTGCAGGTTGGCGTACAGCCGCTCGAAGCCGACCTGCTCCTTGCCCGGCTCACCGACGACCAAGCCCCACAGGGTGACTTCCAGGCTGAACGGATTGAGTTCGATGCGCTGGATATGCGCCGGCACCGTGGCGTAGTTCGCCAGTTGCTGGTTGGCGATACGCAGGGCGATGCCCGGCAAAATCAGAAACCCCAGCAGGCTGTAGAGGGCCAGAGCAGTCAACAAGGCGCCAATCGCGCGAATCAATCCTTTGGGCATGTGCGGCGTCATCTCTGAATCGGAGTGCCTTGGAGTATGGCACGCGATTCTGGTTCCGAAGTACCTCGTGGGGGGCAGGATTGTTCAGATTGTTCTGCAGCAACACAAAACCCTGTGGGAGCGAGCCTGCTCGCGAAGGCGTTCTATCAGTCACCCTGTCTGGTGGCTGATACACCGCTTTCGCGAGCAGGCTCGCTCCCACAGTGGGCAGCTGTCAGCCACAGAGGAGGGTTACAACTGCAGGATCAGGGTTTTCAGCGGTGGCTGTTGGTCCAGCGACGGGAAATCCGCGCCCGGAGTCATCACGCTCCATTCGCGCACCGGTCGCCCGGCTTTCTCGGCACAACGCAGGACCTGTTCGCGCCAGTCGTCCATGCTGACTTTTGCCAGGTTGTTGCAGCAGATCAGCACGCCGTTGTCAGCGGTGGTCAGCAGCGCCGGCTTGAGCAGGCTCTGATAGTCGCGCAGCAGGTCGACGGTGCCGAAGGCGCTCTTGGCCCAGGCCGGTGGATCGAGCAGCACCAGATCGTATTGGCGCTGGTCGAGGCGCTGATAGCTCGGCAGTTTCTGCCCGCGCCGCTGGCTGATCGGCAGGCCGGCGAGCTGACGGATCGCCGGGAAGTAATCGGACTGGATGAATTGCATCTCGGGCAATTGCGGGTTGAGCAGGCCGTTTTCTCGGCCGACTGCCAGATTGCCTTCGGCGAAGTCGAGGTTACACACCTCGCGCGCGCCACCGGCAGCGGCACTCAGGCCGACGCCACAGGTGTAGGCAAAGAGGTTGAGCACACTTTTGCCCTTGGTGTGATCCTTGACCCAGCCGCGAGTGTTGCGCAGGTCGAGAAACAGCAGCGGATCCTGCCCGGCATGCCGCCCGCGCACGCGATAGTTCAGGCCCCATTCGTGACCGACCAGATCCGCCAGCGCGGCGGCGTCAGCTTTGTAGACGCTGTCTTCGCGGTCGATCCGCGAGTTGCCCCGGGAGCGGTCGTTGTAGACCAGCAGCGTTTCAAAGCCCAGGGTCTGATTGACCATGGCGTGCAGTTGCAGCAGGTCGTCACGCTCCAGTGTCTGGTGAAAACTCTGCACCAGCAATTGCGGACCGTAGCGGTCGACGGTCAGGCCACCGGCGCCTTCCTGGCTGCCATGGAACAGCCGATAGCAATCAGTGCCCTGGCTGTGCAGCTCAGCGAGCAGATTCTGGCGTTTATCGAGGGCGGCGCGCAGCGCCTGATTCAAGGAAGACATGCGTGCGCCTTGCTGATGAGAATGGGGGCGCGGGAGTTTAGCAGCTTGGCGGGCAATCGAGTTGCGCCCTTCGCGAGCAGGCTCGCTCCCACACAGGATCTATGCTGCAAATCAAATCTCCTGTGGGAGCGAGCCTGCTCGCGAAGCTTTTAGGTCAGCAGTCCCATTCGGCGTTTGGCCCGTTGCACCGACCCGTTGCGCATCGCCCAGCGCAGCATCGGCGCGCTGCGCTTCACGCTGGCTCGGATCAACTGGCGTTGCAGCGGATTCTGCCGTATGCCGAACATGGCGCTTGCCCAGTCCGGCAGCAGGTCGATGCCGGCCTTCATCATCAGGTCGCCAAATGGACGGGCCAGCACGCTCGGTGCCGGGGCGTCGAGCAGCAGGCGCAGGACTTCGCGGCTGCGGTCATCACAGAGCAGTTGCGGGCGCATGCCTTGCAGATAGTCAGCCACGGCCTGCCGCGATTTCGGCACATGCCGCGCACCCAGGCGCTCGGCGACCACGGCGATTTCCGCGTAGTAACGGTCCTGATCCGTCCCCGACAAGTGCGGGTTGCGGTAACGCAAATGCGCGGCGAGGAAGTTGCTGACTTCGGCCACATGCACCCAGGTCAGCAGGTCCGGATCGCTGGCGGCATACGGCCGGCCATCCGGCGCGGTACCGACCACTTGCAGGTGAATGGTGCGCACTTTGTCGATCAGCCATTCGGCGTCGCGGCGCGAGCCGAAGGTGGTGCCGGAAACAAACTGGCTGGTGCGGCGCAGACGGCCGAGCATGTCCTGACGAAAATTCGAATGGTCCCAGACCCCGGCCAGCGCCAGCGGATGCAGGGCTTGCAGCAACAACGCGCTGATGCCGCCGATCAGCATGCTGCTGAAATCGCCATGCACTTGCCAACTGACCGAGTTCGGCCCGAACAGCCCGGGATCGCCCTTGGGGTTTTCCAGGTCGAGCTGACCGAGGGACAGCCCGGTCAGGCTCATGAGTTGGTTTTCGATGCGGCTGCGGATGAATTCCATGACAACTCATTGGTGGTGGACGGGCGCGGCCGGTTGACCGCGCCGGGGACGTTACTGATTCAGGCGTTTGTCGATCAACCCTTGTACTACGCTCGGGTCGGCCAGGGTCGAGGTGTCGCCGAGGCTGTCGAGTTCGTTGCAGGCGATTTTGCGCAGGATCCGCCGCATGATCTTGCCTGAACGGGTTTTCGGCAAGGCCGGCGCCCACTGGATCAGGTCCGGTTTGGCGAAGCTGCCGATTTCCTTGCTGACGTGGGCCAGCAGTTCTTTCTTCAGCTCATCGCTCGGCTCGACGCCGTTCATGGGGGTGACGAAGGCATAGATGCCCTGGCCTTTGACGTCGTGCGGGTAACCGACCACGGCGGCTTCGGCGATGCTGTCGTGCAGCACCAGCGCGCTTTCCACTTCGGCGGTGCCGATGCGGTGGCCGGAGACGTTGATCACGTCGTCGATGCGCCCGGTAATCCAGTAATCGCCGTCCTCGTCGCGGCGTGCGCCGTCACCGGTGAAGTAGTAGCCGGGGTAGGGTTTGAAATAGGTGTCGACCATTCTTTGCGGATCGCCGTAGACGCTGCGGATCTGCGCCGGCCAGCTGGATTTGATCGCCAGCACGCCGCTGCCGGCGCCTTTGATCTCCTTGCCGTGCTCATCGAGCAGCACCGGTTGCACGCCGAACATCGGCTGCGTGGCGCAACCCGGTTTGATCCGCTGCGCACTGACCAGCGGGCTGAGCATAATGCCGCCGGTTTCGGTCTGCCACCAGGTATCGACAATCGGGCAGCGCTGCTCGCCGACCACGTTGAAATACCATTCCCACGCTTCCGGGTTGATTGGCTCACCGACACTGCCGAGTAATCTGAGGCTTTGGCGCGACGTTTCCTGCAGCGGCCCGGCACCTTCGCGCATCAGCGCACGCAGGGCGGTCGGTGCGGTGTAGAAGATGTTCACTTTGTGTTTGTCGATCACCTGCCAAAAGCGCGAGGTGCTCGGATAACTCGGCACGCCTTCGAAGATCAGCGTGGTCGCGCCGTTGGCCAGCGGGCCGTAGACGATGTAACTGTGGCCGGTGACCCAGCCGACGTCGGCGGTGCACCAGAACACCTCGCCCTCGCGGTAATCGAGCACGTATTTGAAGGTCATCGCCGCCTGCAGCAGGTAGCCGCCGGTGGTGTGCAGCACGCCTTTGGGTTTGCCGGTGCTGCCGGAGGTGTAGAGGATGAACAGCGGATCCTCGGCGTCCATCGGCTCAGGCGGGCAATCATCGCTGACGTCGCGCACGGCCTGGTGATACCAGAGGTCACGGCCTTCGACCCAATCGACTTTGCCTTGGCTGCGCTCGACTACAACGACGGTGCTGACGTCCGGGCAGTTTTGCAGGGCCTTGTCGACGTTGTGCTTGAGTGGCACGAACTTGCCGCCGCGTACGCCTTCATCGGCGGTGATCACCGTGCGGCAGTCGGCGTCGAGAATGCGGTCACGCAATGAGTCCGGGGAGAAACCGCCAAACACCACCGAGTGAATCGCGCCGATTCGCGCGCAGGCGAGCATGGCGTAGGCCGCCTCGGGGATCATCGGCATGTAGATGCACACCCGATCACCTTTTTTCACCCCACGGCTTTTCAGCACATTGGCCAGGCGGCAGACGTGATGGTGAAGTTTTTTGTAGGTGATCTGCGCTGATTCGGCAGGGTCGTCGCCTTCCCAGAGGATCGCGGTCTGCTCGCCGCGCTGGGCGAGGTGGCGGTCGATGCAGTTGTAACTGACGTTCAGTTGGCCGCCGGCAAACCAGGACGCTTCACCGGTTTTCAGGTCGTAACGCTGAACGGTCTGCCACGGTGTGCTCCAGTCGAGGAAGCGGGTGGCCTGTTCGGCCCAGAAGGCGCTGGGGTGTTCAATCGATTCGCGGTACAGACGCTTGTAGTCGTCCTGACTCAACTGCGCAGCCCGGCGGACGGCATCGGCTTTGGGGAACGTGCTGATATCGAACATGACGGTTCCTTATTCTTGTTGTGCGACAGGAATAAAGATGCGCCGAGCGGCCCGGAGGTTCAAGTCATCCCTAAAACAACTGTGGGAGCGAGCCTGCTCGCGAATGCGGTGTATCAGTCACAAAGATGCTGAATGACACACCGCATTCGCGAGCAGGCTCGCTCCCACATTGGAAATGGGTTGCCCACAGGAATTGTGGGCAACCCATTCACATCACCCGCGGTGACGACCGCGGAAGTAGTTGATCAGGCCCTGGGTAGAAGCATCGTCAGCAACGGTTTCATCGCTGCCGACCAGACGGTTGTAAACGCCTTTGCCCAGTTCCTTGCCCAGTTCCACGCCCCACTGGTCGAAGGCGTTGATGCCCCAGACCACGCTCTGCACGAACACTTTGTGCTCATACATGGCGACCAGCGCGCCGAGACGCCGTGGGCTGATGCGCTCGACCACAATGGTGTTGCTCGGACGGTTGCCCGGGATCACCTTGTGCGGTGCGAGTTTGTGCACCTGCTCTTCGCTCATGCCTTTTTCGCGCAGTTCGGCTTCGGCTTCCGGCAGGGTCTTGCCGAGCATCAGCGCCTGGCTCTGCGACAGGCAGTTGGCGTACAGCCACTGATGGTGGTCGGAGACCGGGTTGAAGCTGACGATCGGCACGATGAAATCGGCCGGGATCAGCTGGGTGCCCTGGTGCAGCAACTGGTGATACGCGTGTTGACCGTTGCAGCCGACGCCACCCCAGATCACCGGGCCGGTATCGGTCGACACCGAGGTGCCGTCCTGACGCACGCTCTTGCCGTTGGATTCCATGTCCAGCTGTTGCAAGTGCTTGGTGATGTTACGCAGGTAGTGGTCGTACGGCAGGATCGCGTGGCTTTGCGCGCCCCAGAAGTTGCCGTACCAGACGCCGAGCAGGGCCAGCAGCACCGGCATGTTCTGTTCGAACGGTGCGCTCTGGAAATGCTGGTCCATGGTGTAGGCACCGGACAGCAGTTCCTTGAAGTTGGACATGCCGATGGCCAAAGCAATCGGCAGACCGATGGCCGACCACAGCGAGTAACGACCGCCTACCCAGTCCCACATCGGGAAGATGTTTTCTTCACGGATGCCGAACGCAACGGCCGCAGCGTTGTTGCTCGATACCGCGATGAAGTGGCGATACAGCTCGGCTTCCGAACCACCCTGAGCCAGATACCAGGCGCGGGCGGCCTGAGCGTTCTTCAGGGTTTCGAGGGTGTTGAAGGATTTCGACGAAACAATGAACAGTGTGGTTTCGGCGCGCAACTTTTGCGTCAGTTCGTGGAACTCACTGCCGTCGATGTTCGCCAGGTAATGGCAACGCACGCCTTTCTGCGCGTAGGACAACAGCGCTTCGGAGACCAGCTCCGGGCCGAGGAACGAACCACCGATGCCGATGTTGACCACGTCAGTGATCGGCTTCTCGGTGTAACCACGCCACAGACCGTCGTGGATGCGGCCGACCAGATCCGTGATCTGGTTCAGCACCTTGTGCACTTCCGGCATCACGTTGACGCCGTTGACCGACAGCTTGTCGCCGACCGGACGGCGCAGGGCTGTGTGCAGCGCCGGGCGGCCTTCGGAGGCGTTGACGATTTCGCCGTCGAACAGCGCTTTGATCGCGCCTTTCAGATCGACTTCATTGGCCAGACCCACCAGCAGGTTGCGGGTTTCGGCGTTGATCAGGTTCTTCGAATAATCGAGAAACAGTCCGCAGCTGCTGAGCGTGAATTGATTGAAGCGCTGCGGATCGGCGTTGAAGGCTTCGCGCATGCTGAAATCCTGCATGGCTTGGCGGTGATCTTTCAACGCTTGCCAGGCAGGCAGAGCGGTAACGTCATGAGGAGTGCGGTAGTACGCCATCGCTGCGGTTTTCCTTTTTACTTGAACGGCCTTTTGAACACAGAACAGACCGATACGCCATGTTTGGGCGAGGGTCAAATGCGTCGACACGATTTTTCAACGCAGGGCGAATACAGTAAACCTCGCGCTGCGATCTGTCTTGACTTCTTCTGACCTGTTCCCTGTACTTTTTTAACATCAATACCGGGAACGGGCCGACCAACGGAAGGGGAGTGACGCGTCGAAGCGGCTCAGGCCACCTGAACCGGAATGGCGTTGCTGGTGTGGCTGAGCTCATTGCCCGGTGCCATGTACAGCATGCGCGGCTTGAAATTGACCAGTTCCGCTTCGCTGTAATGGGCGTAGGCGCAAATGATCACGCGGTCGCCGACCTTGGCTTTGTGCGCGGCTGCGCCATTGACCGAAATCATCCGCGAACCTTCTTCGCCACGAATCGCGTAGGTGGTGAAGCGCTCGCCATTGTCGACGTTATAGATCTGGATCTGCTCGTACTCACGGATGCCGGACAAGTCCAGCCACTCGCCATCGATGGCGCAGGAACCTTCGTAATCGAGTACCGCGTGAGTGACTTCGGCGCGGTGCAGTTTGGCCTTGAGCATGATGGCGTGCATGAGGGATTTCCCGGGTTGGAAGCAAACGGCGGGCAGTGTGCCCGAAGGCTTTGGGGGCGGCAATATGGTCTGTGTGGACACCAGAAACCACTGTGGGAGCGAGCCTGCTCGCGAAAGCGTCGGAACAGTCGACATCGTTGTCAGCTGACAGATCGCATTCGCGAGCAGGCTCGCTCCCACAGGGGTATTGCGCTGTTTTTTAAGTCGGGCTATCGAGGTTCAGGTGCAGGTTGTCGATCAACCGCGTGGTGCCGAGGAACGCCGCCACCAGAATCACCAGATCGCGGTCTTCTGCCGTCGCCGGACGCAAGGTCAGGGCATGACGGATTTCCAGGTAATCCGGACGCAGGCCGGCGGCTTCCAGCTGTTGCACCTGGGCTGCGATCAGCGCCGGGTAGTCGCGCTCACCGTGTTTGATCGACTCGGCAATCGTGCTCAGGGTGCGGTAGACCACTGGCGCCACCGCGCGTTGATCTTCGCTGAGGAAGCCGTTGCGCGACGACAGCGCCAGGCCATCGGCCGCACGCACGGTGGGTTCGCCGATGATCTGGATCGGCATGTTCAGGTCATGCACCAGCGCGCGGATTACCGCCAGTTGCTGGAAGTCTTTCTGGCCGAATATCGCCAGATCCGGCTGAACCATGTTGAACAGCTTGCTGACCACCGTCGCCACGCCCTCGAAGTGCCCCGGGCGGCTGGCGCCGCACAGGCCTTCGGACAGTTGCGGAACGCTGACCCGGGTCTGCCCGGCCATGCCGTCGGGGTACATCTCTTCGACGGTCGGGGCGAACAGCAAGTGGCAGCCGGCTTGCAGCAGCTTTTCCTGATCCGCCGCCAGGGTGCGCGGGTACTTGTCGAGGTCTTCACCGGCGCCGAACTGCAGCGGGTTGACGAAAATGCTCGCGACCACGAAATCCACGCGCTGAGTGGCTTTGGTGATCAGCGCGATATGGCCGCTGTGCAGGTTGCCCATGGTCGGCACGAAGCCGATGCGCTTGCCTTCACTGCGGGCGCGCGCCACGGCGGCGCGAAGTTCGCGTACGGTTTTAACGGTGTTCATGCAGAGAATCCGTGTTCGATCCCAGGGAAAGTAACGCCTTTGACTTCGTTGACGTAGGCCTTCAGTGCGGACTGGATGCTGTCCTGACCCTGCATGAAGTTCTTGACAAATTTCGGTACGCGGCCAGTGATCGACAGGCCGAGCATGTCGTGCAGCACCAGTACCTGGCCGTCGGTATCGCTACCGGCGCCGATGCCGATGACCGGAATCTTCACCGCCTGGCTGATTTCGGCGGCCAGTTCGCTCGGCACGCATTCGAGCAGCAGCATGGCGACGCCAGCCTGCTCGAGCGAGATCGCGTCGGCACGCATCTGCCGCGCCTGGTTCTCGTTGCGGCCCTGCACTTTGTAGCCGCCAAGAATGTTCACCGCTTGTGGCGTCAGGCCCATGTGCGCGCAGACCGGCACACCGCGCTCGGCCAGCAGGCGGATCGACTCCGCCAGCCACAGCGCACCTTCGACCTTGATCATGTGCGCGCCGGCCTGCATCAGCGTGGCGCTGTTGGTCAGGGTTTGCTCAATAGTGGCGTTGGCCATGAACGGCAGGTCGGCCAGGATCAGGGCGTCGGTGTTGCCGCGTTTGACGCAGGCGGTGTGGTAGGCCATTTCTGCGATGGTCACCGGCAAGGTGCTGTCGTGCCCTTGCAGAACCATGCCGAGGGAGTCGCCCACCAGCAGCACTTCGACACCGGCCTCGTTGCAGGCGTGGGCGAAGGTCGCGTCATAGCAGGTCAGCATGGTGATCTTTTCACCTTTCTGCTTGAGGCTCTGGAGCGTGGTCAGGGTGATGGCTGGCATGTAAAAAATCCTCGTTCAGGCGCTCTGGAAACTACTGCGAGTAACGCGCGTGATTCTTCGTCTACTCAGGCGCACGCTCTTTTGTCGTGCTTATAAGGCCTGGATTGCGCCCGTATGTGCCGGGTTGGCGGCAGCGGGACGCCTATAGTCGTGAGGAGCCAAGCGGAAGTCAATTGCGTGTGTTACCGCATTGTTACGAGGGGAGTGTTACCGGCGTTACTGATGCGATTCAGCGGCGCGGCGGGGCTGATTGGCGGGTTTTTTGTCCGACAAAATCCAGCGTATGCAATAAACCAATGTGGGAGCGAGCCTGCTCGCGAAGGCGACGGATCAGTCAACGCAGTGTTGAATGACACACCGCTTTCGCGAGCAGGCTCGCTCCCACAGGGGATTGTAATCAATCTGTCGGGAGGCGTTCGAGGCCTACGAAGGGGCAGGCGGCGAGCAGATCGGACAGCGCGCGGCCATCGGCCAGGCGCAGATCCTCGGGAGCCAGTTCGGCCAGGGGATAGAGCACGAACGCCCGTTCTTGAATCTGATAATGCGGGACTTTCAGGCGTGGCTCGTCGATCAGGCGATCGCCGAACAACAGGATGTCCAGATCAAGCGTGCGCGGGCCCCAGCGTTCGAGGCGTTCGCGGCCCTGGTCGTTCTCGATGGCTTGCAGCGCATCGAGCAAATCGAGCGGCGCGAGATCACTGTCGAGGGCGGCGACCGCGTTGGTGTAACGCGGTTGTCCCGGCAGCAGTGAATCGCTTTGATAGAACGCCGAAACACCAGCAAGGGAAGTCTGCGGCAAATGCCCCAGCGCGCTGAGCGCGCTGCGCAATTGTTCGGCCGGGTCAGCGAGGTTGCTGCCCAGGCCAATATAGATGCGTTCCATGCCTTATTCGCCCGATGCGCTCGGAGCTCCGGCGCGCTTGCGCTTGGAACCGCTGCTGCGGCGACGTTTGCGCGGCGCGCCGCTGGCGTCATCACCCTTGCCGCTGAGTTCGCGAATCATCTCGCGACGCTCGCTGTCGTTGGCGTCCTGATAATCCGTCCACCATTCGCCCAGGCCATCGGTCTGCTCGCCAGCGCTTTCACGTAACAGCAGGAAATCGTAACCGGCGCGGAAACGTGGATTGTCCAGCAGCAGGTCGGCGCGCTTGCCGCTGCGGCGTGGCAGGCGTTCCTGCATGTCCCAGATCTCGCGGATCGGCATGGTGAAGCGCTTTGGAATGGCGATGCGCTGGCACTGCTCGGCGATCAGCTCGTGCGCACCTTCCTGCATCGCCGGAATCGGCGGCATGCCACGCTCTTGCAGACGCAACACGCGGGCCGGCAGGGCAGGCCAGAGCAGGGCGGCAAACAGGAATGCCGGGGTTACCGGTTTGTTCTGCTTGATGCGCAGGTCGGTGTTGGTCAGCGCTTCGCTGATCAGCGTGTGGGTGTATTCCGGGTTGTGCTCCAGTGCGTCGGCACTGGCCGGGAACAGCGGGGCGAACAGTTGCAGATCGACCAGCATCTCGAACGTGATCGCGCCATGGCCGGAGAGGAACAGCTTGAGCACTTCCTCGAACAGGCGGGCCGACGGGATTTCGCGCAGCATCGGCGCCAGTTCGCGGATCGGCTGCACGGTGTGTTTTTCGATGCCGAAATTCAGCTTGGCGGCGAAACGCACGGCACGCAGCATGCGCACCGGGTCTTCCTGGTAACGCTGTTTCGGATCGCCGATCAGGCGGATCAGGTGATTGCGGATGTCGTGTACGCCGTTGGCGTAATCGAGAATGCGCTCGCTGACCGGATCGTAATACAGGGCGTTGATGGTGAAGTCGCGGCGTTGCGCGTCTTCTTCCAGGGTGCCGTAGACGTTGTCGCGCAGAATCCGCCCGCTCTCGTTGCGCGAAGACTGGTTGCTGTCCTCGTCGTCTTCATTGACCGGGTGATTGGCGCGGAAGGTCGCGACTTCGATGATTTCGCGACCGAAATGGATATGCACCAGTTTGAAGCGGCGACCGATGATCCGCGCATTGCGGAATTCGGCACGGACTTGCTCGGGGGTGGCGCTGGTGGCGACGTCGAAGTCCTTGGGCGTGATGCCCAACAGCATGTCACGCACGCAACCACCGACCAGATAGGCCTGGTAGCCGGCGCCCTGCAAGCGTTCGACGATATTGACCGCATAGCGGCTGAATTGCCCCTTCTGCAGCGAATGTTGGCCGCTGTTGAGCACTTCAGGGGTGCTGCGGATGTGTTGCGTACGACGCACGGGAGTTCGGAATGACTGGAACAGCTTCTTCAGCATGGGATGCACTGTTTGAAGGAATGTTCGGCCATACCAAAGAATGACCGCATGATGGGCGCAGATTCTAGCATTTAGTCGGGGGATGGTGTAGGACGCAGCGGATTTGCGCTGTAAGTCGCAGGCTAAAGGCTTTGGGGGCGGGTTTTTGCGGGGGGGGGAAGAAACTACAAGGGGAGCCGAAGCTCCCCCAGAAGTAGTTGCGTGCTCTTTTTATTATTGATTCGGGCTTCTTGTTTTTGTTGAGTGCCCTCGCCATGAAGCTTTTCCTTCATGACCCTCCCAATCGGGAGCCAAGAGCAAACGGATTGCTTTGGTCGCTGTGTTGCAGTGATCTTGCGATCCAACCAGTACAGGCTCTGTCTTAGGACAGTTTTTGTTGTTCTCGGCCTGGTCGTGGGGCTAGCCCCAAATACAACGCCTCTCCAAAAGAATCAGTTAGCTGCGCCTCTCGCCGTCTTGTTTTTATTGTGCGTGAGTCGATTCGTCTTATTTTTATTGTCTTGTGCATTGCTTGTTATTGTTCTTGTACCAAACATATAGCAGGTGCCGTGCCAACTTTTGCGAAGCCCAATAAAACAAGGGGTTAGGTCGATATAACGGTTTTCTCGGGGCGAAAAAAAGCCGGGGTTTCGTTACCGATAACCCCGGCTTCTGTTACGTGAAAGGACTGAGGTAACAGTTTTTTCACATCTTCAAGCGTTACGCGCACACTCGACAGGTAACGTTCAGCTCTCGCTGGCGACCCCGGTCTTGCGCCGTGGAATGCCCAGGCGCTGACGGCGTTCCCACAGGCACTTGCGGCTGACGCCCAGTTTGCGCGCCAGTTCGGTCTCGGTCATGTGGTCCTGATGCTCAAGAACGAAGTGCTGGAAGTAATCTTCCAGCGACAGGTCTTCGGTCGGCTCATGGCTGCTGTTGCTGGTGTTACCTGCGGTTTGCGCAGGCAAGCCGATGAACTCGTCGTCTTCCAGATCGCTCAACTCGATGTCGATGCCCAGCAGGTCGGCAGAGATTTCCGGGCTTTCGCTCAGGATCACTGCGCGCTCGACTGCGTTTTCCAGCTCGCGCACGTTACCCGGCCAGGAATAGTGCCGGATGGCCTGTTCGGCGTCGGCGGCAAATTTCAGGTCGGTACGGTTGATGCGCGCACTCTGGCGAGCGAGGAACGCGGTGGCGATTTCGTTGACGTCGGCGCCACGTTCACGCAGGGCCGGCAATTTCAGGGCAATTACGTGCAGGCGGTAATACAGGTCTTCACGGAACTGGCCGATTTTCGCCAGGCTCTTGAGGTCACGGTGGGTCGCGGCGATCAAACGCACATCGACCTTTTGCGACTGCACCGACCCCACGCGGCGAATCTCGCCTTCCTGCAGCACGCGCAGCAGACGGGCCTGGGCTTCGAGCGGCAGTTCGCCGATCTCGTCGAGGAACAGCGTGCCGCCGTCCGCCGCTTCCACCAGACCGGCGCGACCGGCGCTGGCGCCAGTGAACGCGCCTTTTTCGTGGCCGAACAGTTCGGACTCGATCAGGCTTTCCGGAATGGCAGCGCAGTTCACCGAAATCATCGGTGCCTTGGCACGCTTGGACAGGTTATGCAGGGCGCGGGCCACCAGCTCTTTACCGGTGCCGGACTCGCCCTGGATCAGGACATTGGAATCGGTCGGTGCGACCTTGCGGATCTTGCTGTACAGATCCTGCATCGGCGGGCACGAGCCAATGATGCCGATCTCGCCGTTGCTGTTGTCGACAGACGACTTGCCGCTGCCATTGGCTGCTTTGCCGGCAGGCACTTCGCCGGCGGCAGGCGTCGACTGGTGATCACGCAGGATCCGCGCGACCGCCTGAAGCATTTCATCGTGATCGAAAGGCTTGGCGATGTAGTCCACCGCGCCCATCTTCATCGAGTCGACCGCCGAGCGCAGGCTGGCGTAGCTGGTCATGATCAGCACCGGTTTGCCCTGGCCAAGCTTGATCAGCTCTGTGCCGGGGGCGCCAGGCAGGCGCAGGTCGCTGACGATCAGATCGAATGTGGGAATACTGAAGCGTTCGTGTGCTTCCTGCACAGAACCGGCTTCGCTGACCTGATACTGGTTACGTTCCAGCAGGCGGCGCAAGGCGGAGCGGATAATGGTTTCGTCTTCGACGATCAAAATGTGCGGCATTGATTCGATACTCTCGACGGTCTCAGTTCACAGCGGACGTCGCTTCGACATGACGCGGTAAGGTCACCCGGATACGGGTGCCGCGCTGGCTTTGTACATCAGCCGGGCTGTCGATGGTGATTTGTCCATAATGCTCTTCAACGATGGAATAGACCAGTGCAAGGCCCAGACCGGTACCTTCACCCGGATCCTTGGTGGTGAAGAAAGGTTCGAACAATCGGTCCATGATGTTCTGCGGAATACCACTGCCTTCGTCTTCGACGATCAGATCGACCGTGTGTTCGCCGGCTTCACTCTTGACCCGTACGGCACTGTGCGGCGGCGAGGCGTCGCGGGCATTGGAGAGTAGATTGATCAGCACCTGCGCGAGCCGCTGCGGATCGCCTTCGACCCAGTGATCGGGGTCGCACAGGTTGTAGAACTGCACTTCGAAGTTGCGCCGGTTGAGTGCCAGCAGGCCAATCGCGTCCTGCGCGACTTCAGCCAGACACACCGGCTCGTCGCTGTGCTGGTGGCTGCCGGCGTGGGCGAAGCTCATCAGCGACTGCACGATGCGCGACACGCGCTTGGTCTGTTCGAGGATCTGCCCGCTGATTTCCGTCAGTTCGCCATCTTCTTCACGCTCTTCGCGCAGGTTCTGCGCCAGACAGGCGATGCCGGTGATCGGGTTGCCGATTTCGTGGGCCACACCCGCCGCCAGTCGGCCGATGCTCGCCAGTCGCTCGGAGTGCACCAGTTTGTCTTCGAGCATCTGTGTTTCGGTCAGGTCTTCCACCAGCAGCACCAGGCCGCTGTTGCCCGGTGCCAACGGTTCATCGATCGCCGCTTTGTGCAGATTCAGCCAGCGGGTCTGGCCGTCGAGGGCCAGGTGCTGTTTATGCAAATGCTCGTCGGGCAGGTTGATGAAGCCTTGCAGCAACTGCTTCCACGGATTGGCGATGGTGCTCAGGCGCGAGCCGACCACGCGTTGCGCGGCGATGCCGGTGAGTTCTTCCATGGCTTTGTTCCACATCAGGATCTCTTGATCCTTGGCCAGCGAGCAGACGCCCATTGGCAGCTCCTGCAGGGTCTGGCGGTGGTAGCGGCGCAAGGCGTCGAGTTCGGCGGCCAGCCCGGTGAGGCGCGAGTGGTAATCCTCGAGGCGGCTTTCGATGAAGTGGATGTCTTCGGTCACATAGTTTTCGCCGCCGGCCTTGTACGGCAGGAAGGTTTCGACCATGTCCTGCGCCACACTCGGGCCCATCAGGCCGGAGAGGTTGGCTTCGATCCGGTCGCGCAAGCGGCGCAGCGCATAAGGACGGCGTTCGTCGAACGGCAGATAGAGATCACGCAGGGCCTGTTCGACTTCTTTCTGCGCTGCCTTGGCGCCCAGCGGTTTTGCCAGTTGCGTGGCGAATTCCTGGGGTGAAGCAGCGTGCAGTTCGCGGCGTTGCGGGCGACGCACGTTATCCACCGCGCAGGCTTCGGCGGCGCTGGCCTCTTCAGGGCTGGCGTTGGTGAACAGCGAGATCAGCGTGAACATCAATACGTTGGCTGCCAGCGAGGCGATGGCCGCCATGTGCCAACTGGTGTCGTCCAGCACGTAAATCATGTTCAACAGGGGGATGTAGAAACCCTGCAGGTTGCCGACCAGCGGCAACAGCATGGTCACCACCCACACCAGAATCCCCGCCAGCAGGCCGGCGATAAAGCCGCGACGGTTGGCGGTCGGCCAGTACAGCACCGAGAGCACGCCGGGCAGGAATTGCAGGGTCGCGACGAAGGCGACGATGCCAAGGTTGGCCAGGTCCTGTCCGGCGCCGAGCATCAGGTAAAAGCAGAAACCGGCCATGATGATCGCGACGATCAACGCCCGGCGGGTCCACTTCAGCCAGCGGTAGATATTGCCTTCGGCCGGTGGCTGGTACAGCGGCAGCACCAAGTGGTTCAGCGCCATGCCGGACAGCGCCAGGGTGGTGACGATGATCAGGCCACTGGCGGCCGACAGTCCGCCGACGTACGCCAGCAAGGCCAGCGGTTTGCTGTTGGCGGCAATGCCGATGCCGAGGGTGAAGTATTCCGGGTCAGTGGTGGCGCCGAGTTTCAGGCCGGCCCAGAGAATCAACGGCACCGCCAGACTCATCAGCAACAGGAACAGCGGCAGTCCCCAGCTGGCGCTGACCAGCGAGCGCGGGTTGAGGTTTTCGGTGAAGGTCATGTGGTACATGTGCGGCATCACGATCGCCGAGGCGAAGAACACCAGCAACAGCGTGCGCCACGGCCCTTCCTGCAGCGGCGTGTGCAGCGCGGCGAGGGCGGTCTGGTTTTGCAGCAACCACAGTTCAAGCTGTTGCGGGCCGTCGAACACGCCGTACAGCGCATAGAGGCCGACGCCGCCGAGGGCGATCAGTTTGATCACCGATTCGAAGGCAATCGCGAACACCAGCCCTTCGTGTTTCTCGCGGGTGGCGATATGCCGGGAGCCGAAGAAGATCGTGAACAGAATGATCAGCGCACAGAACGCCAGCGCGACGCGGCTCTGGATCGGTTCGCCCGTCAGGATGCCGATGGAATCGGCCACCGCCTGAATCTGCAACGCCAGCAACGGCAGTACGCCGATCAGCATGAAGATCGTGGTCAGCGCGCCGGCCCAGGTGCTGCGAAAGCGGAAAGCGAACAGGTCCGCCAGCGACGACAGTTGATAGGTGCGGGTGATTTTCAGGATCGGATACAGCAGCACCGGCGCCAGCAGAAACGCGCCGGACACCCCGAGGTAACTGGAGAGAAAGCCGTAGCCGTACTGATAGGCCAGGCCCACGGTGCCGTAAAATGCCCACGCACTGGCGTAGACCCCCAGCGACAGGGTGTAGGTCAGCGGGTGGCGAATGATCGCTCGCGGGATCATGCCCCGTTCGCTGATCCAGGCGACGCCGAACAGCACCGTCAGGTACGCGGCGCTGACCAGGATCATCTGGGTCAGGCTAAAGCTCATCGGCATCTTTTTGGCTCTGCAGGATGAAGGTCACGACAATCAGGATCAACCAGAGCAGATACGGCCGATACCAGGCGCCCGTGGCGTCGATCCACCAATCCATGATGGCTGGCGAAAACAGATAGATTCCCACGACCAGAAGCAGGACCAAGCGATAGATGTACATCCCGGCCTCTCTTTTTTATGCGCGTGCCCGAAAACGTGCGGCGATGGTAACGGATGGGCGCGCCACTGCAAGTGTCGTCATTGCAGTTGCGCTTCGGGCAGGGTCAGTGTGCGCGGGATCTTTGTCGCATCCCAGTGGGCTGCGCCCCATTTGAGCAATTCCTCGGGGGTGGCATGCGCCAGCTCGGCACCGGGGTTTTGCCCCAGCGCACGCAAGGCCCGCAACAGCAGCGGCGTGGCCTGATCGGACTCAAGCGGCGGCGAACGGTAGGATTTGCCGAGCTTGTTGCCGTCCGGCTGCGTGATCAATGGCAAGTGCAGATAGCGCGGCTGACGCAGGCCCAACAGTTCTTGCAGGTAGAGCTGGCGCGGCGTGGAATCGAGTAGGTCGGCACCGCGCACGATGTCGGTGATGCCTTGCCAGGCGTCATCCAGCACCACGGCCAGTTGATAGGCGTAGAGGCCGTCGCGGCGGCGAATCACGAAATCGCCGACGTCGCGCCCCAGATGCTGGCGGAACTCGCCCTGCACGCGGTCGATGAAGTGGTATTCCAGTTCCGGCACGCGCAGGCGGATCGCCGCGTCTTGCTGCTCATGCCCGGCATTGCGGCACAAGCCCGGGTAAATGCCGTGATACGGCTCCAGTTGCTTGCGCGAACAGGTGCAGGCGTAGGCCAGGCCGTGATTGAACAGACTGTTGAGGACTTCGGCGTAGGCGTCGTGCCGGTCACTCTGGCGCACCATTTCGCCGTCCCATTCGAAACCGTAGCTTTCCAGCGCTTTGAGAATGGCCGCCTGCGCGCCGGGCTCTTCCCGGGGTGGATCGAGATCTTCCATACGCACCAGCCAGCGCCCGCCGACCGCGCGTGCGTCGAGATAAGAGGCGAGGGCGGCAACCAGCGAACCGAAGTGCAGGTGGCCACTGGGGGTCGGGGCGAAGCGGCCGATGTAGGCGGAAGCGGTTTTGGCAGTCATGGAAACGAAACTACTTTTCAGGCTGTACGCAGGTCAACTTGTGGGAGCGAGCCTGCTCGCGAAAGCTTAGTGTCAGACGATTAAATGTTGAATGACACACTGTTTTCGCGAGCAGGCTCGCTCCCACAAGGGCAAATGGCAAAAGGCAGAAACAAAAACGGAGCGTTCGCACGCTCCGTTTTTCGTTCAGGTCGAGATTACTTGCCGACCTGCTTTTCCTTGATTTCCGCCAGGGTCTTGCAGTCGATGCACAGATCCGCAGTAGGACGGGCCTCGAGGCGCTTGACGCCGATTTCGATGCCGCAGGACTCGCACCAACCGTACTCTTCGTCCTGGATCAGTTCGAGGGTCTTGTCGATCTTCTTGATCAGTTTGCGCTCGCGGTCGCGGGCGCGCAGCTCGAGGGCGAATTCTTCTTCCTGGCTGGCACGGTCGGCCGGGTCAGGGAAGTTGGCCGCTTCGTCTTTCATGTGATCAACAGTACGGTCGACTTCCTGCATCAAGTCCTGTTTCCACTTGTTCAGGATCTTGGTGAAGTGCGCGCGCATCGGGGCGCCCATGTACTCCTCGCCTTCCTTCGGAACGTAAGGTTCGAAGCCGCTGATCGTCACTTGCTGCTGTTGCTTTGCTTGGGTGGGCATGAAATGGACCGCCTCTACTCTTGTAATCCATTGCGCAGGATTGCTCCATCACCGACACCTGCCGGCCCTGCGGCTGCAAGCGGGCGAACTTACCAGATCAATTCGGCCTGCGCTACTCCCGGATGTCGAGGCCCCGGCGGGTGGCGCTTGCAGAAGTCTGGCAAGCCGTGTCTGGCGCTGTTGAAAGCCTGTTCAATCACTGATTTTAGTCAATCCTGGAGCGTACGCTCATATCGTTACAGTCCAGCGTTCTTGAGGCTGTGACCGCGACGGGTTCTCGCTCGTTCCGGCAGATGGGTAGAATCGTTTCTTTTTCCCCGTCGAAGGAAGGCCAATGGCTCAGCCCTACAGTGCGCGCAGTCGTGCGATCGAACCGTTCCATGTGATGGCGCTGCTGGCGCGGGCCAACGAACTGCAGGCCGAAGGTCACGACGTGATCCACCTGGAAATCGGCGAGCCGGACTTCACCACCGCCGAGCCGATCATCCGTGCCGGGCAGGCTGCGCTGACGGCGGGCAAGACCCGCTACACCGCCGCGCGGGGTATTCCCGAGTTGCGCGAGGCGATTTCCGGGTTCTATCAGACACGTTACGGTTTGAACATCGATCCACGACGGATCCTGATCACGCCGGGTGGCTCCGGTGCGCTGTTGCTGGCCAGTGCCTTGCTTGTCGATCCCGGCAAACACTGGCTGCTGGCGGATCCGGGCTACCCGTGCAACCGGCACTTCCTGCGTCTGGTCGAAGGCGCGGCACAACTGGTCCCGGTCGGGCCGGACGTGCGTTACCAACTGACTCCGGATCTGGTGGCGCGGCACTGGGACCACGACAGCGTTGGTGCCTTGGTGGCGTCGCCAGCCAACCCCACCGGGACCATCCTGACCCGCGATGAACTGGCCGGGTTATCCACAGCGATCAAGGCGCGGCACGGGCATCTGGTGGTGGACGAGATCTACCACGGCCTGACTTACGGCACCGATGCCGCCAGCGTGCTGGAAGTCGATGACAGCGCCTTTGTCCTCAATAGTTTCTCCAAATATTTCGGCATGACCGGTTGGCGTCTCGGCTGGCTGGTGGCGCCGGATGCGGCCGTCAGTGAGCTGGAAAAACTCGCGCAGAATCTCTATATCAGCGCGCCGAGCATGGCGCAGCATGCCGCACTGGCCTGTTTCGAGCCGGACACCATCAGCATTCTCGAAGAGCGCCGCGCCGAATTTGGCCGCCGCCGCGACTTCCTGCTGCCGGCGTTGCGCGAGTTGGGTTTCAATATCGCCGTCGAGCCTGAAGGGGCGTTTTACTTGTACGCCGATATCAGCCAGTTCGGCGGTGATGCCTTCGCGTTCTGCCGGCATTTCCTCGAAACCGAGCACGTCGCCTTTACCCCGGGGCTGGATTTCGGTCGTTATCAAGCGGGCCATCATGTGCGTTTTGCCTACACGCAAAACCTCCCTCGCTTACAGGAAGCGGTGGAACGCATCGCTCGCGGTTTGAAGAGCTGGCAAGCCTGATGCGTTTTTATCCGGCTCTGGAAGAGGCGCGGCTGATTCGCCGCTATAAACGTTTTCTGGCTGATGTTGAAACGGTCAATGGCGAGCTGTTGACCCTTCACTGCCCGAACACCGGTTCGATGCTCAACTGCCAGGTCGAGGGCGGGCAGGTGTGGTTCAGTCGCTCAAACGACCCGAAGCGCAAACTGCCCGGCACTTGGGAAATCGGGGAAACGCCGCAGGGCCGGCTGTTCTGCGTGAATACCGGCCGCGCCAACGCCTTGGTTGAGGAGGCGCTGCAAGCCGGAGTCATCAGCGAGTTGAACGGCTTTACGACGCTTAAGCGTGAAGTGGCGTACGGTCAGGAAAAGAGCCGTATCGATTTTCGCCTCGAATACCCGAGTGGCCCGACCTACGTGGAAGTAAAAAGCGTCACGTTAGGCTTCGAGGGAACCAACGTGGCCGCGTTTCCCGATGCGGTCACCCAGCGCGGTGCCAAGCACCTGCGTGAACTGGCGCATTTGGCCCGTGACGGTATTCGTGCGGTGCAGTTGTATTGCGTCAATCTCAGCGGGATCGAGGCGGTGCGGCCGGCCGAGGAAATCGATTCGGCCTACGCCGATGCCCTGCGTGAAGCGGTGGCGTGCGGGGTCGAGGTGTTGGCCTACGGCGTGTGTTTGAACCACGAAGAGATGGTGATCGACCGGCGGCTGGACGTTTTGCTCAACGGTTAAATATCTATCCACAACCCTTTGGCATCTTCGCGGCAGGGGATGGCGGTCAGGGATTGCCCGGCGCAGGGCCCGGCGACGCATTCGCCGTCCTCGATCAGAAACAGTGCGCCGTGGGTGGCGCACTGGATCAGGCTGTTGCTCGGGTCGAGAAACTGGTCGGGGTGCCATTCCAGACCGACGCCGCGATGCGGGCAACGGTTGAGATAAACATAGGCCTGACCATTGCGGCGCACGGCAAACAGTTTATTGCCGTCGATGTCGAAACCGCGGCTGCCCGCCTCAGCGAGATCGGCGCCGGCGCACAAAAACTTCATGGCTATCCTCAAATGTCTGCTCGTTTCAGGAAATGTCCGAGCTTGACGTTTAAATGCAAACAATTATCAAATGGCCGCCTTCGCCCACTGTGCGCAACCGCCGCCAAGGATACTTGGCCCGCCGGTTCGCTGCCCGGGAAAACTTTTCAAGGAAAGCTGCGTATGCGCCTGATTACCCGCGTTGCCGTGCTGTGTGTCGGACTGCTCGCCAGCCTTCAGGCGACAGCTGCCGATTTGCCACAACGTTGGGTCAGCGCCGGTGGGGCGCTTTCGGAGTGGGTGAGTGCATTGGGTGGCGAATCTAAACTGGTCGGCGTCGACACCACCAGCCAGCATCCGCAATCGCTGAAGAAGCTGCCCAGCATCGGCTATCAACGCAGTCTCTCGGCAGAAGGCATTCTCAGTCTGCGCCCGGACATCCTCATCGGCAGCGAGGAAATGGGCCCGCCGCCGGTCATCGCCCAGGTGAAGAGCGCGAAGGTGCGGGTCGAACTGTTCTCGGCACAGCCGGATCTGCCGACCCTGGAAAAAAACGTCACGCATCTGGGGCAGTTGCTCGGCGCGCAAGCCCAGGCGGCGCAGTTGCTGGAAAGTTATCAACAGCAGCTAACCGCGCAGAAAGCCCGAGTCGCCGAGTTGCAGACCAAACATAAAGCGCCCGGTGTGCTGGTGCTGATCGGGCATGCCGGCGGCAAGCCATTGATTGCCGGCAAGGACACTGCCGCCGACTGGCTGCTGCAACGGGCCGGCGGACATAACCTGGCGACGCATACCGGTTACAAGCCGTTCTCCGTGGAGTCGCTGGCCGGGCTCGATCCTGAAGTGCTGGTGTTCGCTGATCGGGCGTTGACCGGCGAGGCGGCGAAAGCTGCGCTGTTCAAGGAAAACCCCATTCTCAATTCAAGCCGCGCGGCCAAGGCCGGACGGGTGCTGGAGCTGGATCCGACGCTGCTGGTCGGCGGGCTCGGGCCGCGTTTACCGGCGGCACTGAAGGATTTGTCTGACGGCATCTACCCGACCGCGAGCGGCCAATGACCGTACTGGTCAAACCACGAAGCCTGTTTATCGGCCTGGCGCTTCTGTGTTTGCTGGCCATCTGGCTGTCGTTGGCGCTGGGGCCGGTGAGCCTGCCGCTGTTCGATACGTTACGCGCTGCATTGCGCATGGTCGGTGTGCCGTTGGCGCCGGACGGTCTGGAGCAGGCCGAGCTGATCCTCGGGCAGATCCGTCTGCCGCGGACCTTGCTCGGTCTGGCCGTCGGCGGTGTGCTGGCACTGTCGGGTGTGGCGATGCAGGGCCTGTTTCGCAATCCGCTGGCCGATCCCGGGTTGGTCGGGGTGTCCAGCGGCGCGGCACTCGGGGCGGCGATTGCGATCGTCGGCGGTTCGTTTTTTGGCGGTTTGCCGGAGTGGTTTGGGCCGTATCTGTTATCGGCGTGCGCATTTCTCGGTGGGCTGGGGGTGACGGCGCTGGTCTATCGACTCGGGCGACGCAACGGCCAGACCAATGTCGCGACCATGCTGCTGGCAGGGATTGCCCTGACGGCGCTGGCCAGCTCGGCAGTCGGGTTGTTCACCTATCTGGCAGATGACGCGACTTTGCGTACGCTGACTTTCTGGAATCTGGGCAGCCTCAATGGCGCCAGTTACGCGCGTTTGTGGCCGTTGCTGATTATCAGCGCTGGCGTCGCGCTGTGGTTGCCGCGGCGTGCCAAGGCGCTGAATGCGTTGTTGCTCGGGGAGTCCGAAGCCGGGCACCTGGGGATCGATGTCGAGCGGCTCAAGCGCGAATTGGTGTTTTGCACTGCGCTGGGTGTTGGCGCGGCGGTAGCGGCAGCCGGGATGATCGGTTTCGTCGGGCTGGTGGTGCCCCATCTGGTGCGTTTATTGGCCGGGCCCGATCACCGGGTGTTGCTGCCAGCGTCGGTACTGGCGGGTGCGAGCCTGTTGTTGCTGGCGGATCTGGTGGCGCGGCTGGCGCTGGCGCCGGCGGAGTTGCCGATCGGTATCGTCACGGCGTTTATCGGCGCGCCGTTCTTCCTCTACCTGTTGCTGCGAGGTCGTGCCTGATGCTGCGTGCGCACAATCTGCACATCCGTCGCGGACGCAAGACCGTCCTCAGCGACGTCACCCTGCAGCTTGAACCCGGTGAGGTGTTGGGTGTGCTCGGACCGAACGGTGCCGGCAAAAGCACCTTGCTCGGTGCCTTGTGCGGTGAGCTGACGGCCAGTGACGGTGAGGTGTTGCTCGACGACAAGGTGCTGAGTCACTGGACAGGTACGCAGCGCGCTCAGCGCCTGGCGGTGTTGCCGCAGGTGTCGACGCTGGATTTTGCCTTTCGCGTGGAAGAAGTGGTCGGCATGGGCCGTCTGCCTTATCAGAGCGGTCGGGCGCGCGACGACGAGATCGTTGCGGCAGCGCTGGCCGCTGCGGATGCCGGGCATCTGAGCGGGCGCAGTTATCTGGCATTGTCAGGCGGCGAGCGCCAGCGTGTCCATCTGGCGCGGGTGCTGGCGCAGTTATGGCCGGGGCAGGTCGGGCAAACCTTGTTGCTGGATGAGCCGACCTCGATGCTCGATCCCTTGCATCAACACACCACGTTGCAAACGGTGCGCGAATTTGCCGATCGTGGCGCGGCGGTGCTGGTCATCCTGCATGATCTGAATCTGGCGGCGCGCTATTGTGATCGGGTATTGCTGCTCGAAGGCGGGCGCCCGGTGGCGCTGGATACGCCGCAGCAAGTCTTGCGACCGGACTCGCTCAAGGCTGTGTTCGGTCTCGAGGTATTGGTGCAGCCGCACCCGGAGCGTGGGCATCCGCTGATCATCGCCCGCTGATTTCTATCGAGGTGATGCTATGCGCGGGATCTGGTTGGTAGCCGTATTGTGGCTTGCGGGGTGTCAGCATGTTGCTGCGCCGCCACCGGTCAGCGGTGAGATTCGCGATCTGCACAGCGGCCAGGTGTTGACGGCTCAGGAACTGCTGACGCATCTGGCCAAGCCGCACCAACTGATCATCGGCGAACAGCATGACAATGCCGATCACCACGCCGTGCAGTTATGGTTGCTGCAAGCGCTTGGGGAACAGCGCCCTCAGGGCAGTCTGCTGCTTGAGATGCTTACGCGGAATCAACAGCCGAAAGTTGATCAAGTTCGCCGCGCAGCAACGCCCCCCACTGATCTTCCCGCCGCACTGGCCTGGCAGGATGGCTGGGACTGGAATCTCTATGGACCGATTGTTCGGTTCGCCCTCACGCAAGGCTATCCACTGTTGGCGGCCAATCTGGACGACAGTGAAATCCGCGCGTTCTATCGTCAGTCGCCAGCCCTGATTGGAGTTCGCAGCAATGCGGCATCGGTGAAGTCCGCGCTGCTTGAGCAGATCAGCGATTCACATTGCGGCTTGCTGCCCAAATCGCAGATGCCGGCGATGCTCGCGGTTCAGCAACAGCGTGATCGACGCATGGCTGAACGTTTGCTGGCAGCGCCGACGCCAGCCTTGCTGCTGGCGGGTGCCTGGCATGCGCGCAAGGATGCTGGCGTGCCGCTGCATGTTCTGGATCTGGGCGTAGCCCAAGCGCCAACGGTGCTGATGCTGGCCGAGCAGGGCGCCGAGGTTACTGTGGCGATGGCCGATTACGTCTGGTACACCCCGGCCACGCCCGCGCAGGATTACTGCGCACAGATGCGCAAACAATTTGGCCAATGACTTTTCCACAGGCAAAAAAAGACCCGGTAAAAACCGGGTCAAATAACCGTGATTAGCCTGATGAGGAGATAATCTGAGAGTCCGAACCAAGGGCTTTTCAGAATATCGACTGATCTCGCGACCAGTTGTGATAATCATAGCGATTCTCATTAGCGAGTCAACCACTGTTTTTCCATTTGCTTGATTTAGTCGTGCAAATGGCCGGAATGTCCCGGAAACAAGGGACTTAACGCGCAGCTTTCACCGCGCTCAGTTGCGTGATCTGCTGATTGAGCTGGCCAATACGCCGGGCCATGCTCTCAATCAGGCTGTGGGCAATCTTCGGATTGTTGCGGGTCATGCTCAGAAACTGCTCGCCTGGAATCAGCATCACCGTGCTTGGCTCGTGAGCGATGACAGTGGCATTGCGCGGTTCACCGGTGAACACCGCCATGGCGCCGAAAATCTCGTCCTTGGGCACTTCGCCGACCTTGTGCCCATCAACAAACGCTTCGGCATGCCCCTCAATGATCACGAAGACGTGATCAGCGGCATCGCCCTGCCGGATCAACACCTCACCACTCTCGACCCGTTTGAAGCCATTGGTGCTGCGAAACTCCCGTGGCTTCAGTTCGGCCACCGCGTGAGCCAGCAGCGCCATCTGCCCCAGCAGATACTCAAGCCATTGCTCGGCCCGGCCCGGTTCGGCATACAAATGCTGGAACAGTTCGGTTCGCCGATAGGGCAACAAGCGCGATGGCCCTTCGCTGCGCAGTCGGCAATCGGCCCAGGCGTCACCTTGCTGTAGACCGAGCAGATCACCTTCCTGCCAGTAAAACAACGCACGGCCGCCGATGTAGCCGTGGATCACGCCTTCTGTCAGCAGAAACAGCTGATCGTGTGGGAGCTGCGCCATCAGGTCGTCAGAGACTTCTGGCTCAAAGGCTCGCCCGCACGGCGCAAGGCCTTCCAGCCAGCGCGCGGGCAAGCTCTGCAAACGATTGATCAGTGCATCGACCGGTGCCGATTGTTCCCCGAGCAAATACATGGCCGTCAGCGCCTGTTCAGTTCTTGTGACGCGAGGAGATGGCTTCGAGCTGCTTGTTCAAGGCGTCTTTGCGTTCGGCCGGGATGTCGTTCCAGTGCACATCCATCAGCGCCCCTTCGATCGCGTACAACAACACCTTTGATGCGCGAAACCCGCGGGTACGCACGGCCCGATAGGCGTCCACCGCCCCCAGGCGACGCAAGTCCGAGGCGCTGTGGATGCCCACGGCATGCAGCCACTGCGCCGACGTCTTGCCAAGATTCTTCAGGTGTTGCAGTTCATCATTCATCAAGCCTCCTTGCGACGGCCGAATGGTGCGTGGGCGATCTTCTCAGGAGTGTAGCCATCAGTAGGAAAAGCGTGGTTGTTTGGTCGGATTAGACGCAAACGCTACTAAGAAAGGGGCTGTAAACGCAGAAAGGAGGGAAGAAACTCTTAGATAATGTGGGAGCGGGCTTGCTCGAGAAGGGGGGCTTTCAGCCAACAGATGTATCGACTGACACTACGCCTTCGCGAGCAAGCCCGCTCCCACAGGGGAAAGGCGTCGGGTCAGAGAAAGATAAAAATTATCAGCGAGTACGATAGCGCAGGCGGGTGCCGAAATTCATCGACATCAGGATCTCGTCCGCACTCAGTTCCGGCGGGAAGTACGCGCCGGAAATCTGCGCATGGGCCAGGCTCGCGCCTTCGAGTGATGCATTACGGAAGTCGATGCCACGCAAATCGGCAGAGCGGAAGTAGGCGTCCCGGAAATCCACGCCATCGGCGTTCAGTTCACGCAAGTCGAGACCACGGAAGTCGCCACCGACCATGTCGATCGGGCCGTCGTTCGGGCGTTCTTTGTTGAAGCCTGCGATGTCGTCTTTGTGCAGCAGGGCATAAAGCGGGGTGTCGAGAAGTTTCGGCTGGCTCATGTCACATCACCTGTTGGTTTTATGACGCCAGTATAGTGCCACTATTTGACGGCCGTGAAGCAAGCGGGGGCTTCACGGCCGAAATAGTTTCTTACAGGCCTGGCAGGCGCTGGCGGATCTGTGCGACTACGGTGTCGAGGGTCCCGCTTTCATTGGTCTGTACGCGTTTGCTGCGCAGAATTTCTTCTGGCGTCAGCGCTTCGCGGCTGGCCTGCTGGGCCTCGATGACCGCCAGCGTGGCGTCGGAAGGATCTTTCTTGTCAGCCTGACGAATCGCCAGCCAGCTCTCGATCACGGCTTGCGGTGCGTTGCAGTCGAGAATCAGGAACGGCGTGCCGGTGGCCTCGGCCACTTGAGCGGCGTTGTCGCGTTGCTCGCGCTTGAGGTAGGTCGCATCGATCACCACCGGGAAACCGGCGTGCAGGATCACTCCGGCAATCTCATGCAGGCGGGCATAGGTGGCAACGCTGGCGTCGGCGCTGTAAATCCCGGCCTGCACGTCGTTGGCTACGGTTTGCTCGCCGAACAGGCGCTTGCGCTCAACGTCGGAACGCAGGCGAATCGCGCCCAGCGCTTCGACCAGACGCATCGCCACGTGGCTCTTGCCGACAGCCGATACGCCGTGGGTGATGGCCATGAAGCGCGAAGGAATGGTGCTGTAGCTTTCCGCCAGGTTGGCGTAGTTGCGGTACTGGCGCAGGGTGGTTGCGCGCTGCACTGGTGTGGCATCCGCCGGCATGCTGAACAGCGCGACTTTGGCGCGAACCAGTGCGCGGTAGGCTTTATAGAAGTTCAGCACTTCCAAGCCTTGATAGTCGCCGGTCAGCTCCAGGTACTGGCTGATGAAGCGGCGGGCCAGGGATTTCAGGCCACGGTCTTCCAGGTCCATCGCCAGGAAACCGGTGTCGGCCCAGACGTCAGTGAAGCGGAACGGTTCGTTGAACTCGATGCAGTCGAAGATCACCACTTTGCCATTGATGACAGTGGCGTTGCCCAGGTGGATGTCACCGTGGCATTCGCGAGTGAAACCCTCGGCCTTGCGCTGGCTGAACAGTGCCTTGAGACGATCGAAGCTGCTTTCGGCCCAGGCTTGCAGGGCTTCGAGTTGCAGCAGATCGTTTTTGTCGCTGAGGAACGGCAGGATCTGCTCGAAGTTCTGGCGCACCGGGGCCATCACGCTGTCCGGGGTACCGGCGTCGTGCTCGGCCGGGACTTTTGGCGCACTGAGGTGGAATTTGGCGATCTGCTCGGCCATTTCATCAATGTGCTGGGTGGTCAGCTCACCGTTGGCTTGCAGGGTGCTGAGCAGGCCGGTCTGCGGGAATTGACGCATCTTCAGCACATATTCGATCACCGGGCCGTCGCCACCCAGTTGTGGCGCATCAACGCTGCCGGTCACTGGCAACACGTCCAGATACAAATCGTCGGTCAGACGCTTGTTCAGGCGCAGCTCTTCAGCACAGAAATGAGCGCGGGATTCGAGGCCGGTGAAGTCAAGGAAGCCGAAATTCACTGGCTTCTTCACTTTATAAGCAAACGGGCCGGTGAGGATCACCCACGAGATATGGGTTTCGATGACCTGGAACCCTTCGACGGGGTGCGGGTAGAGGGCCGGGTTTTGCAGGGCAGCGATCAGGGACTGGCTCACGGGCGATCCTTCAGAGACTGGGAAATTCGAGGTCGCCATTATGGCCGCTCGCCAGCCTGACGCAAACCTCGGAGCGCTCCTGTTGAGTATGAATAAAGTGCGTATAATCCGCCGCCATGACTCGAACTCGATCCCCCCGTACCAAGAAAAAACCAGTCTCCAAGGGCCTCAGCCCGTGGTTGAGCTGGGCCATTAAACTCAGTCTGGTCGGCCTTGTGGTGCTGGCCGGCTTCGCCGTTTACCTCGATGCCGTGGTGCAGGAGAAGTTCTCCGGCAAGCGCTGGACCATCCCGGCCAAGGTATACGCGCGTCCGCTTGAGCTGTTCGTCGGACAAAAGCTGAGCAAGGACGATTTCCTCACCGAACTCGATGCCCTGGGCTATCGCCGCGAAGCCGTGAGCAATGGCCCCGGCGCTGCCGCCGTCAACGGCAATACCGTTGATCTGAATACCCGCGGCTTCCAGTTCTATGAAGGCCTGGAAAAAGCCCAGCCAGTACGCGTGCGTTTCTCTGGCGACTATGTGGCCGAGCTCTCCGGGCTCAACGGCGGTAAATTGTCCGTGGTGCGGCTTGAGCCGCTGATGATCGGCGGCATTTACCCGAAAAACCTTGAAGACCGCATCCTGATCAAGCTCGATCAGGTGCCGCCGTACCTGCTCGATACTTTGATCGCGGTGGAAGACCGGGACTATTACAGCCACTGGGGCGTGTCGCCGAAATCGATTGCCCGGGCGATCTGGGTCAACACCTCTGGCGGCAAGATGACCCAGGGCGGCAGTACGCTGACCCAGCAACTGGTGAAGAACTTCTACCTGACCAACGAGCGCAGCCTGAGCCGTAAGCTCACTGAAGCGATGATGGCGATGCTGCTGGAGCTGCACTACGACAAAAAGGAAATCCTTGAGGCCTACCTCAATGAAGTCTTTGTCGGCCAGGACGGTCAGCGTGCCGTGCACGGCTTTGGTCTGGCCAGTCAGTTCTTCTTCGGTCAGCCACTCTCCGAGCTGAAGCTGCATCAGGTCGCGCTGCTGGTCGGCATGGTCAAAGGTCCGTCCTACTACAACCCGCGCCGCAATCCCGAGCGTGCGCTGGAACGGCGTAACCTGGTGCTCGACGTGCTTGAGCAGCAAGGCGTGGCGACTGCCGAACAGGTTGAAGCGGCGAAGAAAATGCCCTTGGGCGTGACCACGCGCGGCAAGCTTGCCGACAGCTCGTTCCCGGGCTTTATCGATCTGGTCAAACGCCAGTTGCGCGAAGACTATCGCGACGAGGACTTGACCGAAGAAGGCTTGCGGATCTTCACCAGTTTCGACCCGATTCTGCAGATGAAGGCCGAAGCGTCGGTGAATGACACCTTTAAACGCTTGGCTGGACGCAAGGGCTCCGATGACGTGGAAGCGGCGATGGTCGTGACCAACCCGGAAACCGGCGAAGTGCAGGCGATGATCGGTAGTCGTCAGGCCAGTTATGCCGGTTTCAACCGGGCGCTGGACGCCGTGCGGCCGATCGGTTCCCTGGTCAAGCCAGCGGTGTATCTGACCGCACTGGAAAAACCGAGCCGTTACACGCTGACCAGTTGGCTGTCGGATGATCCGCTGTCGATCAAAGGCGCGGACGGCCAGGTGTGGAAGCCACAGAACTACGACCGTCGCTCCCACGGCACAGTCTTCCTCTATCAAGGGCTGGCGCATTCGTACAACCTGTCGACCTCGCGCCTGGGTCTGGAAGTCGGTGTGCCGAATGTGCTCAAGACCCTTGCGCGTCTGGGCGTGACCCGGGAATTCCCGGCGTTCCCGTCGATGTTGCTGGGTGCTGGCGGCATGACCCCGATCGAAGTGGCGACCATGTATCAGACCCTCGCCAACGGTGGTTTCAATACGCCGATGCGCGGGATTCGCAGTGTGCTGACCGCCGAGGGCGAGCCGCTCAAGCGTTATCCGTTCCAGATCGAGCAGCGTTTCGATCCGGCGTCCATCTACCTGATCCAGAACGCCATGCAGCGGGTGATGCGTGAAGGTACCGGCAGCTCGGTTTATAACGTGCTGCCCAAGACCCTGACGCTGGCCGGCAAGACCGGTACCAGTAACGATTCGCGTGACAGCTGGTTCGCCGGTTTCAGTCAGGATCTGCTGGCCGTGGTCTGGCTGGGTCGCGACGACAACGGCAAGACCCCGTTCACCGGGGCGACCGGTGCATTGCAGGTCTGGACCAGTTTCATGCGCAAGGCCGATCCGCTGCCGCTGGACATGCCACAGCCGGACAACGTCGTGCAGGCGTGGGTCGATTCGCGTACCGGGCAAGGCTCCGATGCCAACTGTCCGGGGGCGGTGCAGATGCCGTATATTCGCGGCAGCGAACCGCCACCCGGCGCCGCGTGTGCAAGCGAAACGCCTGCCTCGCCGGAGTCGGTGATGGATTGGGTCAAGGGCTGGATGAATTAAGCAAAGAGGGTTTCAAGTGAACAAGTGGTTGATTCCGGCGGTGACTGCCGTGGCTTTGCTCAGTGGCTGCTCTACCGTACAGCGTGGTTCGATCCCGGTGGTGGACGCCGGCACAGCCGTGTCCAACAGCGAACGGCTGTCGGCCAACGGCGGTTTCCGCAAGACGACGGTCAAACGCCCAGTCCAGGGCCAGGCGCAATCCCAGGCCATCCCGCAAGGCGATACCGGCGTGGTGGTGATGGTGCCGGGTGGTGGCGCCACAACATCGGCGCCGATCAGCTCCTCGCCGATCGTGCCGGGCCCGGCTTCCGGCGGAATCACCGCAGGGCCGTACAACCCGTCGCCGGTCGAGTCGGCACCGATCAACTCCGGCAGCTACAGCATGCCTTCAACGCCAAGCGGGATTCCTTCGGCCAGCAGTGGCGGTGGTCTGTCGGCGGACGAACAGCTCGATGGCCCGGTGCTCGCCTTGCTGACCACTGCGCAACAGCAGCAGGCCGGTGGCGACCTCAACGGTGCGTCTTCCAGTCTGGAGCGCGCTCAACGCGTTGCCCCGCGTGAGCCGCAAGTGCTCTATCGTCTGGCGCAAGTACGCATGGCTCAAGGTGATGCGCCACAGGCCGAGCAGTTCGCCCGTCGTGCACTGACCATGGCCAACGGTCGTCCGGACTTGCAGGCCAACCTATGGGAGATCATCGCGCAGTCCCGTGAGAAACAAGGCGATTCCGCCGGCGCAGCGCTGGCTCGTCAGAAGGCCAAGGTTTCGCTGTGATGGATTCCCGTTTCCCGAAAATCGCCGATCAGTTGCTGCTGATCGAGCGTGAACTGCGCGCGCAGGGTTGGTGGGACGAGGTCCAGCCGTCCCCCGAGGCTTTGAGCAGTGTGGAGCCGTTTTCGGTCGACACGCTGGATTTCGAGCAATGGCTGCAGTGGATCTTCCTGCCACGGATGAAGATGATCCTTGAGCAGGATCTGCCGTTGCCCAATGCCTCGGGCATTCAGGAAATGGCCGAAATGGTCTTTGCCCAGCGTAATCTGCAGGGCAAGGATCGACAGCTGCAGGTGCTGCTCAAAGAGTTCGACCTGCTGATTACCGCCTCGCGCTAGTGCCGATCTCCCTGTAGGAGCTGCCGCAGGCTGCGATCTTTTGATCTGCTCTTGGAAGCAAGGTCAAAAGATCGTCCGATCGCGGCCCGAGCCTGCGGCAGCTCCTACAGGTGTCTATTCGCAGTTCTGCGCAATCTGCTTCTGCGCTTCGACAATGCGCTCCTGACGCTGCGCATCATCCAGTCGCCGCAATTGCCCATCTACTTCTTCCCTCAAACGCGGATTGTTCTGCAATTGCGCCAGGTTCGTCCGTGCCTGTTCGCAAAATGCCTTGAGCTGCGCCTGCTGCTCTGCCACCTGTTTCTTCACCTTGTCGTCGATGGCTTTCTGATCGCCCAGCGCACCACTGCCAGGCATGGCGGCAGGTTTCGTTGGGGGCGAGGAGGGCGTCTGCACAGTCGTCGCCGGCAGCCCTTGCGGTGGCTGCGCATCGAAGTGCGTGACGCCCTGGGCATCTACCCATTTGTAGATCTGAGCGGCCGAGCACCAGGGGCTGAGGCCGATCAGCAGAGTTAACAGAAGCGTTCGCATGCTGATTCCTTGGCAAAATTGCGCAATTGACGCTAACAGAGTAGCTGTTTTCAGGTTTTTTCTTGCGTTCTCATGTGCTTACCCACAATTAAGCACATTGACGGCTTGACTTGGAGAGGGCGAAACAGAAGAATCCAAAGTCCGCTGTAGAGGGACTGCCAGAAGCAGACCCACTCGGTAGATCATGAGGCGCATATCCGCGTCGACCTGTTACACCCGCAACGCGTTACCTCGCGCTGGGTGGGAAAGGCCCGCAACACTTGGGACGATCCCAATACTTGCTCAGTCAGTGCTGACGTAGTCGGCGACCACCGTCGCTCATGCTCTGCCGAGAAGTAAACCTATTAAGACCCGCCCCTTTTGTGTGGACGGTATTCTGGCGTTTTAGAGGTGAACAACGTGGAGCTTTTATCTGGCGGTGAGATGCTCGTCCGCTTCTTGCGTGACGAAGGCGTCAAATATATCTACGGGTACCCGGGTGGTGCTCTCCTGCATGTTTACGATGCCCTGTTCAAAGAACCGGAAGTGACCCACATCCTGGTTCGTCACGAACAAGCGGCTACCCATATGGCTGACGGCTACGCCCGTGCCACCGGTAAAGCCGGCGTGGTATTGGTGACATCAGGTCCTGGCGCCACAAACGCCATCACCGGAATCGCCACCGCCTATATGGATTCGATTCCAATGGTGATCATTTCCGGTCAGGTGCCAAGCACCATGGTCGGCACCGACGCGTTCCAGGAAACCGACATGATCGGTATCTCCCGGCCGATCGTGAAGCACAGCTTCATGATCAAGCACGCCTCGGAAATCCCGGAAGTCATGAAGAAGGCCTTCTACCTGGCGCAATCCGGTCGTCCGGGCCCGGTCGTGGTCGATATCCCGAAAGACATGACCAACCCGGCCGAGAAGTTCGAATACATCTTCCCGAAAAAAGCCAAGCTGCGTTCCTACAGCCCGGCCGTCCGCGGCCACTCCGGGCAAATCCGCAAGGCGGCAGAAATGCTCCTGGCGGCCAAACGCCCAGTGCTCTATTCCGGTGGCGGCGTGATCCTCGGCAACGGTTCCGCACCGCTGACCGAACTGGCGAAAATGCTCAACCTGCCAGTGACCAACACCTTGATGGGCCTGGGCGGTTTCCCTGGCACCGACCGGCAGTTCATCGGCATGCTCGGCATGCACGGCAGCTACACCGCCAACCTGGCGATGCACCATGCCGACGTGATCCTGGCTGTCGGCGCGCGTTTCGATGACCGTGTGATCAACGGCGCGGCGAAGTTCTGCCCGAACGCCAAGATCATCCACATCGACATCGACCCGGCTTCGATCTCCAAGACTATCAAGGCCGACGTGCCAATCGTTGGCCCGGTGGAGAGCGTCCTGACCGAAATGGTCGCGATCCTCAAGGAAATCGGCGAGACCCCGAACAAGGAGTCCGTTGCCAGTTGGTGGAAGCAAGTCGATGAGTGGCGCGGTGATCGCGGCTTGTTCCCTTATGAAAAGGGCGACGGCAGCCTGATCAAGCCGCAGACCGTGATCGAGACCCTGTGCGAAGTGACCAAGGGCGATGCCTTCATCACTTCCGACGTGGGCCAGCACCAGATGTTCGCGGCGCAGTACTACACGTTCAACAAGCCGAACCGCTGGATCAACTCCGGTGGCCTGGGCACCATGGGCTTCGGTTTCCCGGCGGCCATGGGCATCAAGTTGAGCTTCCCGGATGACGACGTTGCGTGCGTCACTGGCGAAGGCAGCATCCAGATGAACATCCAGGAGCTGTCGACCTGCCTGCAATATGGCTTGCCGGTGAAAATCGTCATCCTGAACAACGGTGTTCTGGGGATGGTTCGTCAGTGGCAGGACATGAGCTACGGCAGCCGTCACTCGCACTCTTATATGGAGTCGCTGCCTGACTTCGTCAAACTGGCTGAAGCCTACGGTCACGTCGGCGTGCGCATCACCGATTCGAAGGATTTGAAGTCGAAGATGGAAGAGGCGTTCGCCATGAAAGATCGTCTGGTGGTGATCGATATTTCGGTCGATACCAGCGAGCACGTCTATCCGATGCAGATCAAAGACGGCTCCATGCGCGATATGTGGCTGAGCAAGACGGAGCGTACTTAATCATGCGGCACATTATTTCCCTGCTTCTGGAAAACGAACCCGGCGCTTTGTCTCGCGTAGTCGGCCTGTTCTCGCAGCGCAACTACAACATTGAAAGCCTGACGGTGGCGCCAACCGAAGACCCGACGCTGTCGCGTCTGACGCTGACCACTGTCGGCCACGATGAAATCATCGAGCAGATCACCAAAAACCTGAACAAGCTGATCGAAGTGGTCAAGCTGGTGGACCTGTCGGAAAGCGCTCACATCGAGCGCGAGCTGATGCTGGTCAAGGTCAAGGCCACTGGCGCCCAGCGCGCCGAGATCAAACGCACCACCGATATTTACCGTGGACAGATCGTCGACGTCAGCGCCAGCGTGTATACCGTTCAACTGACCGGTACCAGCGACAAGCTCGACAGCTTCATTCAGTCCATCGGCACCGCATCGATTCTGGAAACCGTCCGTAGCGGCGTGACCGGCATTGCCCGCGGCGACAAAGTACTCAGCATCTAAACCAAATTAGCGAATGGCCTGAACGGCCTGGATATATAGGGGAAATTCATGAAAGTTTTCTACGATAAAGACTGCGACCTGTCGATCATCCAGGGCAAGAAAGTTGCCATCATCGGTTACGGTTCCCAGGGCCACGCCCAAGCGTGCAACCTGAAAGATTCCGGTGTCGACGTAACCGTCGGTCTGCGTAAAGGTTCGGCTACCGTTGCCAAAGCCGAAGCTCACGGCCTGAAAGTGACCGACGTGGCCGCCGCTGTTGCCGGCGCCGACCTGGTCATGATCCTGACCCCGGACGAATTCCAGTCCCAGCTGTACAAGAACGAAATCGAGCCGAACATCAAGAAAGGCGCCACCCTGGCCTTCTCCCACGGTTTCGCGATCCACTACAACCAGGTTGTTCCGCGTGCCGACCTCGACGTGATCATGATCGCGCCGAAAGCGCCGGGTCACACCGTGCGTTCCGAGTTCGTGAAGGGCGGCGGTATCCCTGACCTGATCGCGATCTACCAGGACGCTTCGGGCAACGCCAAAAACGTTGCACTGTCCTACGCAGCTGGCGTGGGTGGCGGTCGCACCGGCATCATCGAAACCACCTTCAAGGACGAGACCGAAACCGACCTGTTCGGCGAACAAGCCGTACTGTGCGGCGGTACCGTTGAGCTGGTGAAAGCCGGTTTCGAAACTCTGGTTGAAGCTGGCTACGCGCCGGAAATGGCCTACTTCGAATGCCTGCACGAACTGAAGCTGATCGTTGACCTCATGTACGAAGGCGGTATCGCCAACATGAACTACTCGATCTCCAACAACGCCGAATACGGCGAGTACGTGACCGGTCCGGAAGTGATCAACGCCGAATCCCGTCAGGCCATGCGCAACGCCCTGAAACGTATTCAGGACGGCGAATACGCCAAAATGTTCATCAGCGAAGGCGCGACCGGCTACCCTTCGATGACCGCCAAGCGTCGTAACAACGCCGCTCACGGTATCGAAATCATCGGCGAGCAACTGCGCTCCATGATGCCGTGGATCGGTGCCAACAAGATCGTCGACAAAGCCAAAAACTAAGTCGTCATCCTTGTACGAAAAACGCGGCCTCGGCCGCGTTTTTTCGTTTGAAACCGATGGTTCTGGTATAAAGCTGCATCGTTTGTGGCCGAACCGTCGTCACAGGCACCTGTCGAAACTTTCCAAACCGTTGCAAGGTAATGTCCATGAGCGAACGTCCCGAAGAGCCGAACCAGGCTTCTGACGCCGAAAGCCTGCTGCCCATCGATGAACATGTCGAGGAAGGGCACGACGCAGAAGGTCGTAAAGTCCGGCATCGTGGTATCTATCTGCTGCCGAATCTGTTCACCACTGCGAACCTGTTCGCAGGGTTTTATTCCATCATCAACTCGATGAGTGCCCAGGCTGCCTTGAGCGCCGGTGACTCTGCGAATGCGAGCAAGTATTTCGCCTTCGCCGCGATCGCGATTTTTGTGGCCATGGTGCTCGATGGTCTTGATGGCCGTGTAGCGCGCATGACCAATACGCAAAGTGCCTTCGGCGCCGAATATGACTCGTTGTCGGACATGGTCGCGTTCGGTGTAGCGCCGGCGCTGCTGGCCTTTGGCTGGGCATTGGGCGACATGGGCAAGGTCGGCTGGATGGTCGCCTTCATCTATGTCGCCGGTGCAGCATTGCGTCTGGCGCGTTTCAATACCCAGGTCGGAACTGCGGACAAGCGCTATTTCATTGGTCTGGCCAGCCCGGCGGCCGCAGGCGTGGTGGCGGGTATCGTCTGGGCGTTCAGCGATTACGGCATTCAGGGTTCGAAGATGTCGTTCCTGGTCGCCTTGATGGTGGCGGCTGCCGGCATGCTGATGGTCAGCAACATCAAGTACAACAGCTTCAAGGAGCTGGACTTGAAGGGGCGCGTGCCGTTCGTGGCGATCCTCGCCGTGGTGCTGGTGTTCGCCGTGGTGTTCAGCGATCCACCGCGAATTCTACTGCTGGTGTTCCTCGGTTACGCCGCTTCCGGCCCTGTGCAATACCTGTTGCGTCTTCGTCGTCACAAAAACGCCGAATGATGTAATTTCCCGCATACTCCGCAGTCTATGGGTGCATCTGTCCTCCAAAACTGCGGAGTTGCCATGCTGATCAAAATCCCCAAAGCGTCCGACTGCCATGAGTTGGATGTCACGCCTGAATCCATTTATCTTTCTCGTCGCCAATTGCTCGGAGCTACCGCTGCCGGTATCGCCGTGAGCAGCCTGCCGCGTTGGGCCAGCGCTGAAGACGCGGCGCGTTATGCCGATGTCGAGCCGGGCAAAGCGCCTGCCTGGTTTGCCGATAAGCTCCCTTCTACCAAGTGGGGCGCCGTCAACGTCAAGGATGAGGCGATCACGCCTTATAAAGACGCGACCCATTACAACAACTTCTATGAGTTCGGCACCGACAAGGGTGATCCGGCGGCCAATGCCGGTTCGCTGAAAACCGAGCCGTGGAGCGTGGTCGTGGACGGGGAGGTGGGTAAGCCAGGGCGTTACGCGCTGGAAGACCTCATGAAGCCGTACCAGTTGGAGGAGCGTATCTATCGCCTTCGCTGTGTTGAGGCGTGGTCGATGGTCATCCCGTGGATTGGCTTTCCGATCTCTGCGTTGCTCAAGCAGGTCGAACCGACCTCTAAGGCCAAATACATTCGCTTTGAGACTCTGCAGGATCCCAAAAGCATGCCGGGTCAGCGCTCAGGTTTCGCCCTGATCGACTGGCCATATGTAGAAGGCCTGCGTCTGGACGAGGCGATGAATCCATTGGCGATTCTGGCGGTTGGCATGTATGGGCGCGAATTACCGAATCAGAACGGTGCGCCGTTGCGTCTGGTGGTGCCGTGGAAGTACGGCTTCAAAAGTGTGAAGTCCATTGTGCGGATCAGTCTGGTCAGCGAGCAGCCCAAGACCACTTGGCAGAGCATCGCGGCAGATGAATACGGTTTTTATGCCAATGTGAATCCGTCGGTCGATCACCCGCGCTGGACTCAGGCGCGGGAGCGGCGTCTACCGAACAGTCTGTTCAAGCCGAATGTGCGTGATACGCAGATGTTCAACGGCTACGCGGATGAAGTCGCTTCTTTATATACAGGGCTCGATCTGCGGAAGAACTACTGATGCGATATCCGTTCTGGCGTGTAGGCGTTTTTATCGCTGCGGCGATTTGGCCATTGCTCTGGTTTTATCAAGCGTTCGCCGATTTGCTCGGGCCGGATCCTGGCAAAGTCCTGGTTGATCGATTGGGGCTGGGGACGTTGGTATTGCTGTTGATTACATTGAGCATGACGCCGTTGCAGAAATTGACGGGGTGGGCGGGCTGGATTGCTGTGCGCCGTCAGTTGGGACTTTGGTGTTTTGCCTATGTGGTTCTGCATTTGTTCAGCTATATGGCGTTTATCCTCGGCTTCGACTGGTCGCAGTTGGGCGTGGAGTTGCGTAAGCGGCCATACATTATTGTCGGCACACTGGGTTTTCTCGGGTTGTTGGCGTTGGCAGTAACCTCTAATCGCTACAGCCAGCGTCATTTAGGTGTGCGCTGGAAGAAACTGCATCGGTTGGTCTACGTGATTCTGGGGCTGGGATTGCTTCATATGTTGTGGATCGTGCGTGCTGATCTCAAGGAGTGGGCGATCTATGCCTTTGTGGGGGCGGCGCTTTTGCTGCTGCGGGTGCCTGCCATAGCGCGTCGAATCCCGCGTTTGCTGACTAAAAAGCAGGTTTTGCAATAAAACTGAAATTAACGGTTGACGGCAGATTCAGGAGGTCTATAATTCGCCCCACTTCCGGCGCAGTCGAAACGGAAAACTTCTTGAAATTCAATGAGTTACGCAGTTTTCGGCAGCGGCTTGCTTCAGTTAATCGAAGCCTGGAGGGAGTTGAAAGAGCGGTGATGTTTGGCTCTTTTGACGGTTCGATCTTCTCGGTCGAAAGTGGAGAAAAAGAGGTGTTGACAGCGGCGTGTAACGCTGTAGAATTCGCCTCCCGCTAACGAGAGATCGGAAGCGCAAGTGGTTGAAGTTGTTGAAG
>NZ_JACHCY010000021.1:0-80303 GCF_014200835.1 Pseudomonas sp. JAI115 | reverse complement strand
GGCGATTAAGGGCGATCGCGTCCGCTTAAAAATACGCGGACACCATCGCCCTTAATGCTGGAGTTTTGAAGGTGACTTGGCCAGACGCTTACAGTCCGTCGCCTGCCATTCCAGCGTATATCTTTACTTATGAGCTACCGCCCACGACGAATTCATCGGGTAATTGGCGCGAAACCGTATTCCGAGTACGGGAAAGATCTTTTCGATCTGATATTTGGTGATCGGCGAACAATCCAAAGCTACAGCATTGTAATTTAACGTAATTGCTGCATCGCCAGATGCGGAATTCCCGGGCAATCATTTGGCGAATTTAGAGCAACCACCAAAGAGAATGTACTTGAGAAAGAAAAGCGTACTGCCACTGAACTTGTGGTTTGAGGTGGTGCTGACTGAAATTGCGAGAGCAGCACAACTGGCCGGGCAATCATAAACTGCATGCGGCCGTTGTATTTTCCTGTATAGAGCTAAATCATCAATAGGCGCGATTTCAGTCTAAGATATTAATTGTTTCGACTCTCAGACTCTGCCTTTCCCGCTCCGAACCTCCAAGCTAACCAACAAATCGGTGCATACGCCACAATTAAGCCGATTATCCAGGAGCCGCCCCCCCCGACCCAGATTGCCAATGGCAGCAACCAGCCGACATTAATAGCGACTATGGATACGGTGATGATCCTATGTCCTTTATAGTACCTTGAGGCCCGTTGATAAGCGTGACTGCGGTGAGCTTCATATATTTTTTCGCCCCGAATCAGACGCGTAAAGAGAGTCCATGTTGCATCGACGACAAATACACCCAGTAATATCAGCCAACTCCAGAATAGTCGGGACTCTACCCAAGCTGCTTGTAGTGCTAGCACGCCTAATACAAGCCCCAAGAAGCCGCTTCCCGCATCGCCCATAAATATACGTGCAGGGGGAAAATTCCAGAAAAGAAAACCAACGACTGCTGCTGCTAATAATAGGGGCGCCCATACGAGCTCTATGACGCCTGTAAACCAATAAACCAAGCAAATAGCTACGCACACACTGATCGCCTCAGCGCTCGCCAGTCCGTCGATTCCGTCCATGAAATTATAGAGATTGAGCATCCAAACCAGATACAGCATCCCTAGGACGCTCCCGAACCACCCCAGATCAACTGCAACGCCAGAAAGTTCAATCGGAGGAAAACCATTCAACCAATACAATACCCATGCCGCAGCAGTGAAGTGCCCAAGCAAACGCCACCTAGCAGCAATATGTCCATGGTCATCGACGAATCCTAAGACAGCAACGAGCAAACCTGAGCCGAGTAGTCCATAAAAAACCGTCGGAGTTAACATATTAAAGGCTGTGAGTAAGGGCAGACCAAGAAGAAAGGACACTACAATCGCCACCCCGCCCCCACGCGGTGTGGGCAACGAATGGGAACTTCGCTCGCTAGGAATATCAATCAGACTCTTAGCCAGAGCATAACGTCGCAGCACGAGCGTCAAGCACCAAGAGACAACACCTACCGATATTAACACCCACAAGACAGTCATTTCGCTTGTCGTTCCTTATAATAGCCAACAGTTTGAAGCATTGCCTTGTCCACATTGAAGGGTGGTGTCCACCCAAGTAAGTTACGATTTTTGCTGATATCAACTTGGAGCGAACCACAAAGGCGTTCTGCTACAGCTTGCTCACCTAGCATTGAGGCCGCAAATCTCAACAACCACTCAGGTAGCGGTAGAAGCCGCGCAGGTTTGCCGAGCGCCTTTGATAGACGATGCAACAGTTGGGTAGTAGATAAATCTACGCCATCGCTCACTAGAAAAATTTGGTTGGCCGAAGCGGGGTGGTCAATACAAGTAACTATGAGGCTAACTAAATTTGCTACGGCCACCAAGCTTCGTTGATTACGAATAGCTCCAAGCGGCATAGGAATACCCCGATCTAGCCAACTCAACATTGTCAAGAAATTGGCTTTTACACCCGGCCCGTAGACCAGCGGTGGGCGGATGATCACGACCTCCATTCCTGTTTCAATACCCAGTTTTGTCAATGCAAGTTCTGCTTCGTGTTTGGAGACGCCATATGGATCTAGTGGGTTCGGCAGATCATCGGCTTTGAATGGCTTGCCTGGTAGGTTACGTTCACCATTCACTTTGATCGAACTTATAAAAATGAAGCGCTTTACACCTGACGCGGCGGCGCACTTAGCCAGTTTGAGCGTCCCCTCCACGTTTACTTTGCGAAACTCTGCCAGCGCATTCGTAGCAGTCTCGTTCATGACATGCACTCGGGCAGCGGCATGAACGACGACCTGAATATCGTCGAGCACAGGCAAGACATTCGCATGAGTGAGATCGAATGGCACTACAGGACATAAACCGCGCAACCGAGTGGCACCGCGGGCAGCTGCAATCGGGGTGAACTTCTTGTCCAGCAACAGCCTGAAGACTAACGCTTCTCCAATGAAGCCGCTTGCCCCAGTCACCAATACCTTCGGGGCGATCATTTAGCTTTCTTCCCCATCAATGCGGTGGCCCAGCAAATACAAAAGAAAAACACTTTATCCCGGACTCGCCGCCGACAACACCAGGCGCTGAAAGAAAGCTTCATAAGTTGTCTACGACGCAATTTTAACCAGTTCTGCACCCAAGGATCGGTGCCCTGCCCCACCAGTAACGCAATCAACTGGACTTGCTTGAACCACCAACCATCATGAATAGTTTTGTAGCGGGCAATCAGCGGGCTCAGGCCCTTATTGGCGCCTACTTGGTTACGCTCATGCTGGCGATAGTCCATGGACGGCTCCGGGTCGATATACCAGCGGTAACCATGGCTGCGAGCGAAGGCGTAGCAATACCAGTCATGCAAGCTGACATCCTGCAGCTGCTGCCAATTGGCGAGCATTGAAGACTTCAGCGAATCCGTGAGTTTTTTGCTCATCACGTAGGTACACCCGGGGCCAGCCGCCTCGAACAAAAAATCCCAAGCGACCTGAGGCTGCGCCTTGTCCAGTACATGAGTACTGCCGTCCGGCCAGAAGGCCGTGACATTGCTGGAGTAGGCTTCTACACGGCGAGCTCGTATGGCGTGGGCCGCTCGCTGGAGTTTATTTGAATGCCAAACATCATCCTGATCGGCAAAGGCGATAAAGTCGTAGCCTTCAAAGTCGACATCGCGGATGAGGCGGAAGAAGTTACGGGATGCACCGCCAAAGCTGCCGCTGGCCGGCAAGACCAAGACCTCGGGATGCTCAGCGGCATAAGCCGCACACCACGCCTCGGTACCGTCGGTGGAGGGATCAATACTGATATGAACGGTTACGTCGACAGCTAACTGGCCGAGAATCGAAGCCACCTGCTCCTCGATCCACTGCATGCCATTGTAGGCAGCCAGTAAAACCGCAACCTTGGGATGTTTTACTGGCATGCCATTCCTGCCCGGACCGGTTAAACGCTACTGTTCGAAAGGTTGTGCCTTCGAGTCAGTGAGAAGGCGAGTCCAGCAGTTTCTGCAGGTACTGACCGTAGCCCGTCTTCTTCAGCGCGTCAGCCTGAGTAGCCAACTGCTCGGCGCTGATCCAGCCATTGTGATAAGCGATCTCTTCGAGGCACGCTACTTTCAGGCCTTGGCGCTGTTCGATGGTGTGCACGAAGTGACTGGCTTCCAACAGCGAATCATGGGTACCAGTGTCCAGCCAGGCGAAGCCGCGGCCGAGCATTTCGACATTGAGAGTCTTCTGCTCAAGGTACGCACGGTTAACGTCAGTGATTTCCAGCTCGCCACGCGGAGATGGTTTGATGTTCTTGGCAATCTCGACGACCTGGTTGTCGTAGAAGTACAGGCCAGTTACCGCGTAGCTGGATTTTGGTTTCAGCGGCTTCTCTTCGATGCTTAAAGCCCGGCCGGCTGCGTCAAACTCGACTACACCAAAACGCTCTGGATCGGACACATGATAACCAAATACAGTTGCGCCGTGCTCTTGAGTGCTGGCGGAACGCAGGTTTTCCGAGAAATGCTGACCGTAGAAAATATTGTCGCCCAGAATCAGGCAGCAAGGGTCTTTGCCAATGAACTCTTCGCCAATGATAAAGGCTTGTGCCAAGCCGTCCGGGCTAGGTTGCTCGGCGTACGTCAGCTTGATCCCGTACAGACTGCCATCGCCCAGCAGCTTGCGGAAGCACGGCAAGTCATCAGGCGTAGAGATAATCAAAATTTCCCGCATACCCGCGAGCATCAATACCGACAGCGGATAAAAAATCATTGGCTTGTCGTAGATCGGCAGCATCTGCTTGGACACACCAAGAGTCAGTGGGTGCAAGCGTGTGCCCGAGCCACCTGCGAGGATGATGCCTTTACGATTTGTCGTGGTCATTTGTTCAGAACTTCCCTAAGCATTCGGGTTACACCACTGTGCCAATCCGGCAAGTGTAGAGAAAAATTGTCGCGCAGTTTCTGAGTATTCAAGCGTGAGTTCAGAGGGCGACGTGCAGGTGTCGGATAGGCAGTCGTTTCGATTGGGGCGACCGTTGTCACAGCCAGCTCCTCGCCTTGGGCTTTAGCGAAGTCGATTACGAGACTGGCATAGCCATGCCAGGACACTTCGCCCGCAGCGGCCAAATGATAGAGGCCAGCCAACTCTGGACGCTTGTTAACTTGCTGAATAGCCAACGCCGTTACATCAGCGATCAGATCCGCCCCGGTAGGTGCTCCGATCTGATCCGCAATCACGCTCAACGTTTCGCGATCTTTGGCCAAACGCAGCATGGTCTTGGCGAAGTTATTGCCGCGAGCGCCGTACACCCAACTGGTGCGGAAGATCAGATGGTTGCAACCCGACGCGATAATCGCCTGCTCACCGGCGAGCTTGCTGGCGCCATAATGGTTTACCGGCGCGACAGGGTCTGTCTCCTGCCATGGCGTGACGCCTTGCCCACTGAAAACATAATCCGTTGAGTAGTGAACCAGCCATGCGCCCAGCGATGCGGCTTCTTCCGCCATCACGCCACTCGCAAGGCCGTTTACACGATCCGCCAACTCGGTTTCCGACTCAGCTTTGTCGACCGCCGTATAAGCGGCAGCATTAACAATAACGTCGGGCTTTATCTGACGAATCGTTGCACGCAAGCATTCAAGATTCGACAGATCACCGCTGAGGCCATCAACAACGTGACGATCAAGAGCGACGAGTTCGCCAAGCGGAGCCAGGGAACGTTGCAGCTCCCAGCCCACCTGACCGTTCTTTCCTAAAAGCAGGATCTTCATGCTTTGCTCGAACGATCCGCATAGTTTTGGTCAATCCACTGCTGGTAGCTACCGCTCTTCACGTGCTCAACCCACTCAGTGTTGTTCAGATACCACTCAACAGTCTTGCGAATGCCGGTTTCGAATGTCTCTTCCGGAGTCCAGCCCAATTCGCGCTGAATTTTGCTCGCATCAATTGCATAACGCACATCATGCCCAGGGCGATCCTGAACATAGGTAATCAGGCTGGCATGAGGACGATGGGCCGAATCAGGACGCAATTCATCAAGCAGCGCACAGAGGGTGTGCACCACTTCAATGTTTTGTTTTTCGTTATGACCGCCAATGTTGTAAGTCTCACCAATTACACCTTCAGTGACGACTTTGTACAACGCACGAGCGTGATCTTCGACATACAACCAGTCACGTACCTGATTACCTTTGCCATAAACCGGCAACGGCTTGCCTTCCAGTGCATTGAGAATGATCAGAGGGATCAACTTCTCAGGGAAGTGGCAAGGGCCGTAGTTGTTCGAGCAGTTGGTAACTAGTGTCGGCAGACCATAGGTGCGTGCCCAAGCGCGAACAAGGTGATCAGAGCTAGCCTTGCTGGCCGAGTATGGCGAGCTTGGCTGATACGGCGTGGTCTCGGTAAAGAGGTCTTCCGGACCTTCAAGGTCTCCGTAAACTTCATCAGTCGAAATGTGGTGGAAGCGGAAATTGGCTTTGCGGGTGTCATCCAGTGCAGCCCAGTAATGGCGCGCAGCTTCGAGCAGTGTATAGGTGCCGATGATGTTGGTCTGGATGAATTCAGACGGGCCGGAGATCGAACGATCGACGTGGGACTCTGCGGCCAGGTGCATGATTGCATCCGGTTGGTGCTCACGCAGGACACGGTCAACCTGATCACGATCGCAGATATCGACGCGCTCGAAAGCGTAACGCGAGTTCTGGCTGACTTCTGCCAAGGACTCTAAATTGCCGGCGTAGGTCAGCTTATCGACATTGACGACAGAATCAGAAGTATTGGAGATGATGTGACGGATGACTGCCGAGCCAATGAAGCCGGCACCGCCGGTAACTAGAATTTTCACGCGAAACGATACCCTTGAGCTGCGGACAGCGCTGCCTGCGAGCGCGGTCTAATCCATGAATGCAGAAGCCACCATCAGTTGGCATCCGTCAGAGTCAGTCTGAATCGACATGCATTTAGGCACGATCGAACAAGGGTGCATTTTACAGCTTAATGATGGTTTTACTAATGGATAAAGACAGGCCAAGGCGCAAATTCGACAGATGCCGTGCGCCTGTCGCTTTCAGACCAATCGTTTTCGCGCTGCCTTGGACGAACGCCCCAGAAACCAGCCTAATACAGGGCCAATCATCATACCGATCAGCAATGCCAATACGGCAACAACCGACACGGGCAATTGCGGGCCGGAAAAGCCCAGAAACAAAAGCGAAACCGACTGCTGGTTCTCAAGCACAAACGCCAGAATCACCAACACCAGCAGCAGAATAAAAACACCAAGAAGTATGCGCTTGAGGTTACGCATGAGTAACTCCTTGAAAAGTAGCGACTGTCAAACCCCCTCCTCCTCTTCCTCATTCACCCGGTCACGCAGCTCCTTGCCCGGCTTGAAATGCGGAACGAATTTGCCGTCGAGACTAACCGACTGACCAGTCTTTGGATTGCGACCGACGCGCGGCGCACGATAGTGCAGGGAGAAGCTGCCAAACCCACGGATCTCGATGCGATCACCGGTGGCCAGACATTGGGACATTTGTTCAAGCATGGTCTTGATGGCCAGCTCCACATCCTTGGATGAGAGTAGCCCTTGATGGGTGACAATTCGTTCGATCAACTCCGACTTCGTCATATTTTTCCCTTCTTTTTCAAGCAGCTAGATCAGCGCTTGAAAGGTTTTAGCACGCCCGGAAGATTTTGAACAGCCCAGGGATTGACATATCTTCCTTGGCGCCGAAACGCCTGTTTTCAGTGCACAAAAGCACAAGCCGAAGCAGCAAACACTCATCGACACATGACCAGCATGGTTCGAGTGACGTAGCCTGCGGGATTGAAGCCAAACGGATATTCATCTTCATCCTTGGCCTGATCAGATCGGGTGATTACCCTGTAACCCGCGCCCTTGCACTCCTTCGCTGCGCGCTTTTGGCATTTCTCCCACCCCGAACCCAGACCAGAGCAGTCGATCTCGATACCGCTGACGCCACGCACAGCATGCGTTTTGGCACTTGTGGTGCAGCCCGCCAATACCAACACCGCAATCAAGACAATAAATCTGTTCATCCACTTCCTTATGCCAGGCAACGCCCGACTACTGCACGACTAATACCCAGAGTCGCGAATAGGCGATTGATCCGATTAAAGAAACAGACAACCCGTTGAAGGGATTGGTTTCACCAACACTCCACTCCCAACCGCACCGCCACCAAATCGCAGGCACAAAAAAGGGCGACCGAAGTCGCCCTTTTTCATGATCAAGCAGAACTTAGTTCTGTTTGGCCATTGCTTGACGCAGCAGTGCCGCCATAGTGGTGTCAGCTGCTTCACCTTCCGGAGCTGCTTTCAGGCTCTGGATGGCTTCTTTCTCTTCAGCATCGTCTTTCGACTTGATCGAGAGCTGGATTACGCGGCTCTTGCGATCAACGCTGATGATCTTGGCTTCAACTTCCTGGCCTTCTTTCAGAACGTTGCGCGCGTCTTCAACGCGATCACGGCTGATTTCAGAGGCTTTCAGGGTTGCTTCGATGTCGTCGGCCAGAACGATGATGGCGCCTTTGGCGTCAACTTCTTTCACGGTACCGGTCACGATAGCGCCCTTGTCGTTAACCGAGACGTACTCGGAGAACGGATCGCTTTCCAGTTGTTTGATGCCCAGGGAGATGCGCTCGCGCTCTGGGTCAACCGACAGGATGACGGTGTCCAGCTCGTCGCCCTTCTTGAAACGACGTACGGCTTCTTCGCCCACTTCGTTCCAGGAGATGTCGGACAGGTGAACCAGACCGTCGATGCCGCCGTCCAGACCAATGAAGATACCGAAATCGGTGATCGACTTGATGGTGCCGGAGATCTTGTCGCCCTTGTTGAACTGGCCAGAGAAGTCTTCCCACGGGTTCGACTTGCACTGCTTGATGCCCAGGGAGATACGACGACGCTCTTCGTCGATGTCCAGAACCATGACTTCCACTTCGTCGCCGACTTGTACGACTTTCGAAGGGTGGATGTTCTTGTTGGTCCAGTCCATTTCCGAAACGTGTACCAGACCTTCAACGCCTTCTTCCAGCTCAGCGAAGCAGCCGTAGTCGGTCAGGTTGGTTACACGAGCGGTAACGCGAGTGCCTTCTGGGTAACGGGCTTTGATAGCAACCCATGGATCTTCGCCCAGTTGCTTCAGGCCCAGGGAAACACGGTTGCGTTCGCGATCGTATTTCAGAACCTTGACGTCGATTTCGTCACCAACGTTGACGATTTCGGAAGGATGCTTGATACGCTTCCACGCCATGTCGGTGATGTGCAGCAGGCCGTCCACGCCACCCAGATCGACGAATGCGCCGTAATCGGTGAGGTTTTTGACGATACCTTTGACTTGCTGGCCTTCCTGCAGGGATTCCAGCAGAGCTTCACGCTCGGCGGAGTTCTCGGCTTCCAGGACGCTGCGACGGGAAACGACAACGTTGTTGCGCTTCTGGTCCAGCTTGATGACCTTGAATTCCAGCTCTTTGCCTTCCAGGTGCGTGGTGTCGCGCACTGGACGGACGTCAACCAGGGAACCTGGCAGGAACGCACGGATGCCGTTAACGTCGACAGTGAAGCCGCCTTTAACCTTACCGTTGATAACGCCCTTGACCACTTCCTCAGCTGCGAAGGCTGCTTCCAGAACGATCCAGCATTCAGCGCGCTTGGCTTTTTCACGGGACAGCTTGGTTTCACCGAAACCGTCTTCAACCGAATCCAGAGCAACGTGAACTTCGTCACCGACATTGATAGTCAGGTCACCAGCATCGTTGTAGAACTGTTCCAGCGGGATGAGTGCTTCAGACTTCAGGCCAGCGTGAACGGTTACCCAGCGAGCCTGGTAATCGATATCAACGATAACACCGGTGATGATGGAGCCTGCCTGAAGGTTCAGGGTCTTTAGGCTTTCTTCAAAGAGTTCCGCAAAGCTTTCGCTCATTTTAATTCCTGTAGATGAGGGCGAAGAATACGCCCATCTCCACACCCCAGACGGTGTGGGTTAGTTTCATTTAAAAGAAGCGCTGCAGGACTATGACTGGTCCCCTGCGGCCTTCTTGGTCACCCGGCGATATCGCGAATGGCGATCTCGCTCATGATGCGTTCAAGCACCTGATCGATGGACAACTCCGTGGAATCCAGCTGTATCGCATCAGCCGCCGGCTTGAGCGGGGCTACTGCGCGCTGGGTATCACGCTCGTCGCGTGCACGGATCTCATCTAGCAGACTCGACAGACTAACACCCTCGACTTTGCCCTTCAACTGCAAATATCGGCGGCGCGCCCGTTCCTCGGCACTGGCAGTGAGGAAAATCTTCAGCGGCGCATCCGGAAAAACCACTGTGCCCATGTCGCGACCGTCGGCCACCAGGCCCGGCGCTTCCTGGAAAGCACGCTGGCGCTGCAGCAGCGCCTCGCGTACCGCCGGCAATGCCGCCACCTGAGAAGCGCCGGAGCCGACGCTTTCAGTACGGATGACGTCGCTGACTTCATCGCCTTCCAGAATGATGCGCTGCAGCTGACCGTCGGTCGCCGCGATGAACTGCACATCCAGATGAGCGGCCAGTTTCTTCAGCAGCTCTTCATTGGTCAGGTCGACACCATGGTTGTGCGCAGCGAACGCCAGCAGGCGATACAGCGCACCGGAATCCAGCAGATTCCAGCCCAGACGCTTGGCCAGGATCCCGGCGACCGTGCCCTTGCCCGAACCGCTTGGCCCATCGATGGTGATGACCGGTGCAATGTTTTTCACGACTGAGCCTCTTGAGCCACGCGAATGCCGACCTGCGCGCACAGCGCGAGGAAGTTCGGGAACGACGTCGCGACGTTGGCGCAATCATGGATGCGGATCGGTGCAGTGGCGCGCAGCGAAGCGACGCTGAAAGCCATGGCGATACGGTGATCACCGTGACCATGCACTTCGCCGCCACCGATCTGGCCGCCATCAATGATGATGCCGTCGGGAGTCGGCTGGCATTTGACGCCCAGCGCCAGCAAGCCGTCCGCCATGACTTGAATGCGATCCGACTCCTTGACGCGCAGCTCTTCGGCACCGGTCAGCACGGTACGGCCCTCGGCACACGCCGCCGCCACGAACAGCACCGGGAATTCGTCGATGGCCAGTGGCACCAGCGCTTCCGGAATCTCGATACCTTTCAGTTTAGCTGCCCGAACGCGCAGGTCAGCTACAGGTTCGCCGCCGACTTCACGCTGGTTTTCCAGGGTGATGTCTGCGCCCATCAGACGCAAGATGTCGATGACGCCGGTACGGGTCGGGTTGATGCCAACGTGCTCCAGCACCAGCTCGGAACCTTCGGCGATCGAGGCCGCCACCAAGAAGAACGCCGACGACGAGATGTCGCCCGGCACTTCGATGTGGGTAGCGGTCAGCTTGCCGCCGGACTCGACCGACGCGGTGGCGCCATCGACGCTCACCGGGTAGCCGAAACCACGCAGCATGCGCTCGGTGTGGTCACGGGTCGGCGCCGGCTCGGTCACGGTGGTCTTGCCTTCGGCGTAAAGACCCGCCAGCAGCAGGCAGGACTTCACCTGAGCACTGGCCATCGGCATGGTGTAGGTCAGACCCTTGAGTTTGTGCCCGCCACGAATGGTCATCGGCGGACGACCTTCGGCGGCGGTTTCGATCACGGCGCCCATTTCACGCAGCGGATTGGCCACGCGATTCATCGGACGCTTGGACAGCGACGCATCGCCGGTCAGTGTGCTGTCGAAGTTCTGCGCCGCCAGCAGGCCGGACAACAGGCGCATCGAGGTGCCGGAGTTGCCCAGATAGATCGGACCCGGCGCAGGCTTCAGACCGTGCAGGCCGACGCCGTGAATGGTCACACGACCGTGGTGCGGGCCTTCGATGACCACGCCCATGTCGCGAAATGCCTGCAAGGTCGCCAGGGCATCTTCGCCCTCGAGGAAACCTTCAACCTCGGTCACGCCTTCGGCCAGCGAGCCGAGCATGATCGAGCGGTGGGAAATCGATTTGTCACCTGGTACGCGAATCCGACCGGACAGGCGGCCACCAGGTTGAGCCAGGAAAATCAGATCGTTGGAATTCATAGCGTCCACATAGGCCCTGCGGGCCAGGATTTTACTGAAATGCTCGCGGGCAACCCGGGCGCGCGTGAAGACGCCCAACAATTGGTGCCCATCCCCTGCATCGACCGCGTCGCGCAAGGCGTCGAGGTCGCTGCGAAATGTATCGAGTGTGCGCAGGACAGCCTCGCGGTTGGCGAGGAAGATGTCGTGCCACATCACCGGGTCGCTTCCGGCGATTCTTGTGAAATCGCGGAAACCGCCCGCAGCGTAACGGAAGATCTCAAGGTTTTCATTGCGTTTGGCCAACGAGTCGACCAGACCGAAGGCCAGCAGGTGCGGCAGATGACTGGTCGCGGCCAACACTTCATCGTGGCGCTCGACCTGCATGTGCTCGACGTCGGCACCCAGTTCGCGCCACAAGCGATCAACCACCGCCAGTGCGGCCGGGTCGGTCTGCTCGAGCGGCGTCAAAATCACCTTGTGCCGACGGAACAGCTCAGAGTTGGAAGCTTCCACCCCGCTCTGCTCGGAGCCGGCAATTGGATGGCCCGGCACGAAGCGCGCCGGCATACCACCGAACGCCTCGGTCGCCGCGCGCACCACATTGCCCTTGGCGCTGCCGACATCGGTCAGAATCGCCTGGCCCAGATCAACACTCGCCAGACGCGCGAGCACCTTCTCCATAGCCAGAATCGGCACTGCCAGCTGAATCACGTCGGCACCCTGACACGCAGCGATCAGGTCTTCTTCACAACGGTCCACCACACCCAACTCGACCGCCAGCTTGCGCGATTGCGGGTCGAGATCGACCCCGACCACCTCGCGGCAGAGACCGCTTTCACGCAAGCCTTTGGCAAACGAACCACCGATCAAGCCCAGACCGACCACTACAAGGCGACCGATCATAGGTGCAGCAGATTGCAGAGCAGTGACATCACCCACGAGCCAGAACCTTACGCAGCGCTTCGAGGAAGCGGCTGTTTTCCGCCGGCAGACCGATGGTCACCCGCAGGTGGTTCGGCATGCCGTAATTGGCCACCGGACGCACAATCACGCCTTCACGCAGCAGCCCCTGGAAAATCGGCGCGGCTACCTGACCGAGATCGACGCAGATGAAGTTGCCTTTGGACTCGATCCAGCTCAGACCCAACTCACGGAACCCCGCCTGCAACTGCTGCATGCCGGATTCGTTGAGCTGACGGCTTTGCGCCAGATACTCTTCGTCTTTCAGCGCCGCACAGGCCGCGGCCAGGGCCAGGCTGTTGACGTTGAACGGCTGGCGCACGCGGTTCAGCACGTCCGCTACTACCGCAGTGGACAGGCCATAACCGACGCGCAGCGCCGCCAGACCGTAGGCCTTGGAGAACGTGCGCGATACCAGCAGATTCGGGTACGCCGCGAGGAAGTCCAGACCGTCCGGCAGATCACTGCCTTCGGCGTATTCGATGTACGCCTCGTCCAGCACCACCAGGACGTGCTCCGGCACGTCCTGCAGGAACTCGTCCAGCGCTTCGGCGCCGAACCAGGTACCGGTCGGGTTGTTCGGATTGGCGATGAATACCACGCGGGTGTTGGCGTCGATGGCCGCAAGCATCGCAGGCAGGTCATGCCCCCAGTCTTTGGCCGGAACCACTTTGGCCTGCGCACCGACAGCCTGGGTGGCGATCGGGTAGACGGCGAACGCATGCTCGCTGAACACGGCGTTCAGGCCCGGCGCCAGATAGGCGCGCGCCACCAGCTCGAGAATGTCGTTGGAGCCGTTGCCCAGGGTCACCTGGTTCAGCTCGACGCGGCACTGCTCGGCCAACAGCGATTTCAGCGCGAAGCCGTTGCCGTCCGGATAGCGGGTCAGCTCGGCCAGTTCTTCGCGGATCGCCGCCAAGGCTTTCGGACTGGCGCCCAGCGGATTTTCGTTGCTTGCCAGTTTGACGATCTTCGCCGGATCCAGATCCAGCTCGCGCGCCAGTTCGTCCACAGGCTTACCCGGAACGTACGGCGAAAGTTGTTGCACGCCCGGCTGTGCCAGAGCGAGGAAGTTGCCACTCATTTGCTACCGCCCCTTAAAGAACTGCTTTCGGGTAGGAACCCAGCACTTTGAGTGCTACTGCTTCCTGACTGATCTTTTCCAGCACACCTTTGATCAGCGGATCACGGTGATGGCCGACAAAGTCGATGAAGAACACGTAGGTCCATTTGCCGCTGCGCGACGGACGGGTTTCGATCCGGGTCAGGTCGATCCCGTTGTCATGGAACGGCACCAGCAGCTCGTGAAGCGCGCCGGGCTTGTTGCTCATCGAGACGATAATCGAAGTCTTGTCGTCGCCGGTCGGCGGCACTTCCTGGTTACCGATCATCAGGAAGCGCGTCGAGTTGTCCGGACGGTCTTCGATCTTCTCGGCCAGACGCGTCAGGCCATACAAGCCTGCGGCCATGTCGCCGGCAATCGCCGCCGAATTCCACTCACCCTTGACCCGCTTCGCCGCTTCAGCGTTGCTCGACACCGCCACGCGCTCGACATTCGGGTAATGCGCGTCCAGCCACTTGCGGCACTGGGCCAGCGACTGCGCGTGGGAGTAGATGCGGCTGATGCTGTCGGTCTTGGTGTTTTCACCGACCAACAGGTGATGATGGATGCGCAGCTCGACTTCACCGCAGATCACCATGTCGTGCTCGAGGAAGCTGTCGAGGGTGTGATTGACCGCGCCCTCGGTGGAGTTTTCCACCGGCACCACGCCAAAATTCACCGCACCCGCCGCGACTTCACGGAACACTTCGTCGATTGCCGCCATCGGCTTGCTGATCACCGCGTGACCGAAGTGCTTCATGGCCGCCGCCTGGGTGAAGGTGCCTTCAGGGCCGAGGTAAGCCACTTTCAATGGCTGCTCGAGCGCCAGGCACGAAGACATGATTTCGCGGAACAACCGCGCCATCTCTTCGTTGCCCAGCGGCCCCTGATTGCGCTCCATCACCCGTTTGAGCACCTGAGCTTCACGCTCGGGACGATAGAACACCGGCACTTCGCCTTCGGCCAGCGAGGCCATCTTTACTCGCGCAACTTCCTGGGCGCAGCGGGCACGCTCGCTGATCAGCTCGAGAACCTTGCTGTCCAGAGCGTCGATGCGAACGCGCAGTGCCTTGAGTTCTTGCTCGGACATCAGCCGTGTTCCTTCTCGAATTCAGCCATGTACGCCACCAGCGCGTTGACGGCGTTGATGTCGACGGCGTTGTAGATGGAGGCGCGCATGCCGCCCACGGAGCGGTGACCCTTGAGGTTGAGCAGGCCGCGTTCGTCAGCACCGGCGAGGAACGGCTTGTCCAGGCGATCGTCAGCCAGACGGAATGGCACGTTCATCCACGAGCGGTCCGACTTGTTGATCGGGTTGCTGTAGAGGCCGCTGGCGTCGATGAAGTCGTACAGCGTGCGCTGCTTGACGTCATTCAGTTTGGCGATCGCTTCAACGCCGCCCTGCTCTTTCAGCCACTGGAACACCAGGCCGGACAGGTACCAGGCCAGGGTCGGCGGGGTGTTGTACATCGAGCCGTTATCGGCCGCGACCTTGTAGTTGAGCATGGTCGGGCACAGCGAACGTGCCTTGCCCAGCAGGTCTTCGCGGATGATGTTGACGACAATACCGCTCGGGCCGATGTTCTTCTGTGCGCCGGCGTAGATCATGCCGAAACGCGAGATGTCGACCGGACGCGAGAGGATGTCCGAGGACATATCGGCGACCAGCGGCACGTCGCCGGTTTCCGGGATCCACTGGAATTCCAGACCGCCGATAGTTTCGTTCGGCGCGTAGTGAACGTAAGCGGCGTCTTTCGACAGATTCCACTCGTTCTGGCCCGGAATGGCGAAATAGTCGTAAGGCTTGGCGGTGGCAGCAACATTGACGTGGCCGTAGCGCGAAGCTTCTTCGATAGCTTTCTGCGACCAGATACCGGTGTCGATGTAGTCGGCAGAGCCGTTTTCCGGCAACAGGTTCAGCGGAATCTGCGCAAACTGCTGGCTGGCGCCACCCTGCAGGAACAGCACTTTATAGTTCGACGGGATATTCAGCAGGTCACGCAGGTCCTGCTCGGCCTGGGTGGCAATGGACACGAACTCATCGCTGCGATGGCTCATTTCCATGACCGACAGACCCTTGCCATGCCAATCAAGGAGTTCACCCTGGGCACGTTGCAGGACAGCTTCAGGAAGCGCCGCAGGACCGGCACAGAAGTTATAGGCTCGCTTGCTCACATCCAATCTCGCTCTGATTTGGTGGTATCACGCAATAAATCACACTACCGATCAACACAGCCCTGTGGGAGCGAGCCTGCTCGCGAATGCATCACCGCGGTGGGTCAGAGGTACCGCAGCGCCTGCATTCGCGAGCAGGCTCGCTCCCACAGGGGATCTCCATGATGTCGAAATTTCATACCGGACAAATAACAAGGGGGCGAATTTTCATCCGCCCCCTCGCTTGTCCGCTTATTCCTGCGGCTCTTCGTCAGCTGCGGCGTCGAGTTGCTGGTCCTCGGCAACGTCGTCGATCACGACATCCCCCTCGAACCCGTCACCCTCTTCACCTTCAAGCTCTTCGCCTTCGACTTCCGATGGCTCCTGAACCCGCTCCAGACCGACCAGGGTTTCATCCTTGGCCAGTTTGATCAGGGTCACGCCCTGGGTGTTACGGCCCAGGCTCGACACTTCGTCGACACGGGTGCGCACCAGAGTGCCCTGATCGGAGATCAGCATGATTTCTTCGCCGTCGAGCACCTGAACCGCACCGACCAGACGGCCGTTACGCTCGTTGCTGACCATGGCGATTACACCCTGGCCGCCACGCTTGTACTCAGGGAACTCGGTGATCGCGGTGCGCTTGCCATAACCACGCTCGGAAGCGGTGAGGATCTGGCTGCCTTCTTCCGGGATCAGCATCGAAATCAGCTTCTGCCCTTCCGGCAGACGCATGCCGCGCACACCGCGGGCGGTACGGCCCATGGCACGTACGTCGGATTCCTTGAAGCGCGTGACCTTGCCGCCGTCGGAGAACAGCATCACTTCGCGCTCGCCATCGGTGATGGCCGCGGAAATCAGCACGTCGCCTTCGTCCAGCTCCAGCGCGATCAGACCGACGCTGCGCTGACGGCTGAAGGATTCCAGCGGGGTCTTCTTCACGGTGCCGTTGGCGGTCGCCATGAAGATGTAGTGACCTTCGGTGTATTCCTCGACCGGCAGCATGGTGGTGATGTATTCACCGTCATCCAGCGGCAGCAGGTTGACCAGCGGGCGACCACGGGCGGCACGGGACGCTTCGGGAATTTCGTAAGTCTTCAGCCAGTACACCTTGCCTTTGCTGGAGAACAGCAGCAGCGTGGTGTGACTGTTGGCTACCAGCAGGTGAGCGATGTAGTCCTCATCCTTGACGCCGGTCGCCGATTTGCCTTTGCCGCCACGACGCTGTGCCTGGTACGCAGCCAGTGGCTGAGTCTTGGCGTAGCCACCGTGGGAGATGGTCACAACGCGCTCTTCTTCCGGGATCATGTCACCCAGGGTCAGATCGAGACGCGCATCGAGAATCTCGGTGCGACGCACGTCGCCGTATTCGGCGCGGATCACTTCCAGCTCTTCGCGGATCACTTCCATCAGGCGCACGGCGCTGTTGAGGATGCGGATCAGCTCGCCGATCTGGTTGAGAATCTCTTGATACTCGGCCAGCAGCTTCTCGTGTTCCAGACCGGTCAGACGGTGCAGACGCAGTTCCAGAATGGCTTGCGCCTGCTCTGGCGACAGGAAGTACTTGCCTTCACGCAGACCGTATTGCGGATCGAGGTTCTCCGGACGGCACGAATCGGCGCCGGCACGTTCAACCATCGCGACTACGGCGCTGGATTCCCAAGGGGTGCTGACCAGCGCTTCTTTCGCTTCCGACGGAGTCGGCGACGCCTTGATCAAGGCGATCACCGGGTCGATGTTCGACAGGGCAACGGCCTGACCTTCGAGGATGTGACCACGCTCGCGAGCCTTGCGCAGTTCGAATACGGTACGACGGGTGACCACTTCACGACGGTGACGGACGAAAGCTTCCAGCAGATCCTTGAGATTCAGGATGCGCGGACGGCCATCGATCAGCGCCACGATGTTGATGCCGAATACCGATTGCAGCTGGGTCTGGGCGTAGAGGTTGTTGAGGATCACCTCAGGCACTTCGCCGCGACGCAGTTCGATCACGACACGCATACCGTCCTTGTCGGACTCGTCGCGCAGCTCGGTGATGCCTTCAAGCTTCTTCTCTTTGACCAGCTCGGCGATCTTCTCGATCAGACGCGCCTTGTTCAGCTGATACGGGAGTTCGGTAATGACGATCTGCTGACGGCCACCGACCTTGTCGATGTCTTCGATGATCGAACGGGCACGCATGTAAATGCGGCCGCGACCGGTGCGGTAGGCTTCGATGATGCCGGCACGACCGTTGATGATCGCGGCCGTCGGGAAGTCCGGACCAGGGATGTATTGCATCAGCTCATCGACGGTCAGCTCGGGATTGTCGATGAGGGCCAGGCAACCGTCGATGACTTCACCGAGGTTGTGCGGCGGAATGTTGGTTGCCATGCCCACGGCGATACCGCTGGAACCGTTGACCAGCAGGTTGGGGATGCGCGTCGGCATCACCGCCGGGATCATTTCGGTGCCGTCGTAGTTCGGCACCCAGTCCACGGTTTCCTTGTGCAGGTCGGCCAGCAGTTCATGCGCCAGCTTGGTCATGCGCACTTCGGTGTATCGCATGGCCGCGGCGTTGTCGCCGTCCACCGAACCGAAGTTGCCCTGACCGTCAACCAGCAGGTAGCGCAGGGAGAAAGGCTGAGCCATGCGGACGATGGTGTCGTACACCGCGGTATCACCGTGCGGGTGATACTTACCGATCACGTCACCGACAACACGGGCAGATTTCTTGTACGGCTTGTTGAAGTCGTTGCCCAGCTCGCTCATCGCGAACAGTACGCGACGGTGCACGGGCTTGAGGCCATCGCGCGCATCCGGCAGTGCACGGCCGACGATTACGCTCATCGCGTAGTCGAGGTAGGACTGTTTCAGCTCGTCTTCGATATTGACCGGGAGGATTTCTTTGGCCAGTTCGCCCATGAGAAGCCTGATTCCTTTTTCTGGTGAAACTTCGTCATATCCATATGGGATGTACGAAGCTCGTCGGGGCAGGCTGAGTGCCATGCGCCGACTTACGACAAATCAACAAATCGAACCGTGGATTTGCGCAGTAAAGACAGCTCCGTGAAGCTGCCTCGGAAAACGCCGGATGTTATCACAAGAGCCGCCACGCACCTATCCCCCAGATGCGCATGGAGCATAGTTAGTTGACCGATGACAGGCGTAAAGGGGACGAGAGAGGCTCAGAGCCTCTTTGAATACAGTTTTGAGGTCAGGTTTTGCGATGTTTATTGACTTTGATGACCTCATCGCGAGCAGGCTCGCTCCTACAGGGTTTGCGTTCGACACAAAACCTTGTAGGAGTGAGCCTGCTCGCGATGGCGTCCTTGCAGACGCCAAAGCCAATCAATGCAGGCGCTTGCGGCACATCAACTGAGCCATTTTCGCCGTATCCGGCCGCTCGACGATGCCCTTTTCAGTGACGATCGCATCGATCAGATCCGCCGGCGTCACGTCAAACACCGGGTTGAACGCCTCGACGTCCGCCCCCACCCGCTTGCCACCCACCTCCAGCAGCTCGGCGCCGTCACGCTCCTCGATCGGGATGTCGTCGCCACTGGCCAGATGCATGTCGATGGTCGAACTCGGCGCCACCACCATGAAACGCACGCCGTGGTGCATGGCGTTGACCGCCAGTTGATAGGTGCCGATCTTGTTCGCCACGTCGCCATTGGCGGTGATCCGGTCGGCGCCGACGATCACCCAGGTCACGCCTTTGGTCTTCATGATGTGCGCAGCCGCCGAATCGGCATTCAGCGTCACCGGGATGCCTTCGTTCGCCAGCTCCCACGCGGTCAGGCGCGAACCCTGCAGCCATGGCCGGGTTTCATCGGCATACACCCGCTCGACCATGCCTTCCAGATACGCCGCACGTATTACCCCCAGCGCGGTACCGAAACCACCGGTGGCCAGAGCACCAGTGTTGCAGTGGGTCAGGATCGCCTGGGCATTGCCCTGATGTTTGCGGATCAGATCGACGCCGAGCTGAGCCATGGTCAGGTTGGCTTCGCGGTCGCTCTCGTGAATGGCAATGGCTTCGGCTTCCAGCGCCACCAGCGGATCGGCATTGTCCTTCAGACGATCGAGCCGATCGTGCATGCGATTCAACGCCCAGAACAGGTTGACCGCCGTCGGGCGGGAATCCGCCAGCAGGGCGAAATCCTCTTCCAGCGCCGCGTACCAGTCGCCGCCTTCAGCCACGCGGGCGCGGGCCGCCAGCACAATGCCATAGGCCGCGCTGATGCCGATGGCCGGTGCGCCACGCACCACCATCGAACGAATCGCCTCAGCCACACCGGCAGCGCTGGTGTAGGCAATCCACGTTTCCTCGAACGGCAAAATACGCTGATCCAGCAGGTGGAGCGCGCCATCTCGCCAATCGATGGCCTTTACTTTCTCCGCAGCCAACAGTCGATCGCGCATCCCTCACCCCGCACTCATGAACAAAAGCCGCCGATTATAGCGATCCCCCCGCGAAGACGCTCGGGTATACTTCGCCATCCTTTACAAAAGCACTGGAACCGACCCTCGATGCCGAAACCTGCCATTGCGCTCGACTTATTATTGCTGCCGACCTGGCTGGTACCCGTCGAACCTGCAGGCGTTGTGCTCAAGGAGCATGGCCTGGGCATTCGCGACGGTCGCATCGTGTTTATCGGCCCGCGCGCCGAAGCATTGAAGTGTAACGCCACTGAAGTCCGCGAATTGCCGGACGTGCTGCTCAGCCCCGGCCTGATCAACGCTCACGGGCATGCGGCGATGACCCTGTTCCGTGGCCTGGCCGACGATCTGCCGCTGATGACCTGGCTGGAAAACCACATCTGGCCGGCCGAAGCCAAATGGGTCGATGAAGAGTTCGTCCGTGATGGCACTGACTTGGCGATTGCCGAGCAGATCAAGGGCGGCATCAGCTGTTTCTCGGACATGTATTTCTTCCCGAAGGTCGCCAGTGAGCGCGTGCACAACAGCGGCATTCGCGCGCAGATCGCGATTCCGATCCTCGATTTCCCGATCCCCGGCGCCAACAGCGCCGATGAGGCCATTCGTCAGGGCGTCGAGCTGTTCGGCGATCTGAAGCATCACGAACGGATCAAGATCACCTTCGGCCCACATGCACCCTACACCGTAGGCGACGAGAACCTGGAAAAAATCCGCGTGATCGCTGAAGAGCTGGACGCGTCGATCCACATGCACGTCCACGAGACCGCCTTCGAAGTCCAGCAATCGCTGGAGCATCGCGGCGAGCGGCCACTGGCCCGCCTCGGTCGTCTCGGCCTGCTCGGCCCGCGCTTCCAGGCGGTGCACATGACCCAGATCAGCGATGACGATCTGGCATTGCTGGTAGAAAGCAACACCAGCGTGATCCACTGCCCGGAATCGAACCTGAAGCTGGCCAGCGGGTTCTGCCCGGTGGAGCGCCTGTGGCAGGCTGGCGTGAACGTCGCCGTCGGCACCGATGGCGCGGCGAGCAACAACGACCTCGACCTGCTCGGCGAAACCCGCACTGCCGCGCTGCTGGCCAAAGCCGTCGCCGGCTCGGCCACCGCGCTGGACGCCCATCGTGCTCTGCGCATGGCCACGCTCAACGGCGCACGGGCCTTGGGCATCGAGGCGCAGGTCGGTTCGCTGGAGATCGGCAAGGCTGCGGACATTGTCGCTTTCGACCTGTCCGGCCTGGCTCAGCAACCGGTCTATGACCCGGTGTCGCAGCTTATTTATGCCACCGGCCGCGACTGCGTGAAACACCTGTGGGTCGCCGGCAAACAGTTACTCGACGACCGGCGCCTGACCCGTCTGGACGAACAACAGCTGGGCGCCACCGCCCGGGTCTGGGGCCAGCGCATCAGCGGCCACACCGAATCGTAAACACCGCGGAGCAGACTCCGCGGCTACAGCCCTTTTCAAGTTTTTCGAGGAATAGATCATGAGCAACGTCGACCACGCCGAAATCGCCAAATTCGAAGCCCTGGCCCATCGCTGGTGGGACCGTGAAAGCGAGTTCAAACCGCTGCACGACATCAACCCGCTGCGCGTCAACTGGATTGACGAGCGAGTCAATCTGGCCGGCAAGAAAGTTCTCGACGTCGGTTGCGGCGGCGGAATCCTCAGCGAAGCCATGGCCCAGCGCGGCGCCACTGTCATGGGCATCGACATGGGCGAAGCGCCACTGGCGGTCGCGCAACTGCATCAGCTGGAGTCCGGGGTCAGCGTCGAATACCGGCAGATCACCGCCGAAGCCCTGGCTGAAGAAATGCCCGAGCAGTTCGACGTCGTAACCTGCCTGGAAATGCTGGAGCACGTACCGGACCCGTCGTCGGTGATCCGCGCCTGCTACCGCATGGTCAAGCCCGGCGGCCAGGTGTTCTTTTCGACCATCAACCGCAACCCGAAGGCGTACCTGTTCGCCATTATCGGCGCCGAATACATCATGAAGCTGCTGCCGCGCGGCACCCACGACTTCAAGAAATTCATCCGCCCGTCCGAGCTGGGCGCCTGGAGCCGCATCGCCGGCCTGACCGTCAAGGACATCATCGGCCTGACCTACAACCCCCTGACCAAGCACTACAAGCTGGCCAGCGACGTTGACGTCAACTACATGATCCAGACCCTGCGCGAGGAGTAAGCCGATGGCCATCAGAGCAGTCCTTTTCGATATGGACGGCACCCTGCTCGACACCGCGCCGGACTTCATCGCCATCTTTCAGGCGATGCGTGCGGATCGCGGCTTGCCGCCGATGAACGACAAGCACATCCGCGACGAAATCTCCGGCGGCGCCAAAGCCATGGTCGCGGTGACGTTCTCGATGGATCCGGAATCGCCGGGCTTCGAGGAGCTGCGTCAGGAATTCCTCGAGCGTTATCTGGCCGGTTGCGCTGTGCACAGCAAGCTGTTCGACGGCATGGGCGAGCTGCTGGCCGACATCGAGCGGGCCAACCTGATCTGGGGCGTGGTCACCAACAAACCGGTACGGTTTGCCGAGCCGATCATGCAACAGCTGGGGCTGGCCGAGCGCTCGGCGCTGCTGATCTGCCCGGATCACGTGAAGAACAGCAAGCCGGATCCGGAGCCGCTGATCCTCGCGTGCAAGATGCTTGATCTGGATCCGTCGACGGTTTTGTTTGTGGGCGATGATCTGCGCGATATCGAATCCGGGCGCGATGCCGGCACCAAGACCTGCGCCGTGACCTATGGCTACATCCATCCGGACGACAACCCGCGGCACTGGGGCGCGGATGTGGTGGTGGATCATCCGCTGGAGTTGCGCAAGGTGCTCGACAGCGCGCTGTGCAGCTGCTGAAAACGGCCTTTGTGGCGAGGGGATTCATCCCCGATGGGTTGCGAAGCAGCCCCCGCAATCTTTCAGGTCGATTCGATATGCAGGTTTACGACTGCTTCGCAGCCGGTCGGGGATAAATCCCCTCACCACAAGGAAGCAGGTCTTCATGAATGGATTGTGAGGTTCTTATGTTCGATTACACCGCCCGTCCCGAATTGCTCAAGGATCGGGTCATTCTGGTCACCGGTGCCGGTCGCGGCATCGGTGCGGCTGCCGCGAAAACCTACGCCGCCCACGGCGCCACCGTGCTGCTGCTGGGCAAGACCGAAGCCAATCTGACTCAGGTCTACGACGAGATTGAAGCGGCGGGGCATCCACAACCGGCAATGATCCCGTTCAACCTCGAGACCGCCCTGCCCCATCAATACGATGAGCTGGCGGCGATGATCGAAACCGAGTTCGGCCACCTCGACGGCCTGCTGCACAACGCCTCGATCATCGGCCCGCGCACGCCGATCGAGCAGCTGTCGGGCGAAAACTTCATGCGTGTCATGCAAGTCAACGTCAATGCCATGTTCATGCTGACCAGCACCCTGCTGCCGCTGCTCAAGCTGTCGCAGGATGCCTCGGTGGTGTTCACCTCCAGCAGTGTCGGGCGCAAGGGCCGGGCCTACTGGGGCGCTTACGGAGTATCGAAGTTCGCTACCGAAGGCTTGATGCAAACCCTGGCCGATGAAGTCGATGGCGTGGTCCCCGTGCGCTCCAATAGCATCAACCCGGGCGGCACGCGTACCAGCATGCGTGCACAGGCCTATCCGGGAGAAAACCCGCTGAACAATCCGACCCCGGAAGAGATCATGCCGGTTTACCTGTACCTGATGGGTCCTGACAGCGCAGGCATCAACGGCCAGGCATTCAACGCGCAATAACTGCCATACGTCGCTTTTGTTGCCGTGGCGGATTACCGTCGCGGCACGCAATTGCCGCTTCCCACCGTCACACTTCAGTCAAATATCCGCCACCCGCCCTCAAAGCAAAAAGCCATCCTGTTGATTCATAAAGGTTTTAATAAACATGAACCGAATGGCACGACTTTCGCTCTAATTTTCCTCAAAGCATGCCGTGTGAAGGCACTGGGGCAAGGCCGATTTCGATAGCTGACTAATCGTCATCAGGCAGACTAAACTTACGCCAAATGTCCTACGGGACTGATGGATCAGTATGACGCGCAGCCCATAGCCGCTCTCACCCAGCCTGTAAGACAGACTTACTGCTTAGGGGCTCACGCCATATGAAATCACCCTCCCAGACCAATGCAATTGACTTTGACAGTGCCAAATTGCAACGCCTGGGCTTTGGTCAGCTGCCTCCGCTTCTGGAACGCCCGGCCAGCCTGGCGCAATTGCGCCAGCAAATGAGCCTGCAACTGCAAACCAGTCTTGAGCCGCAACGAATCCTCGGTCTGTTTTTCCGCGAAGTTCAGCGTCTGGTGCCGCTGGATGCCTTGAGCTACGTGCATTCGGGCAGCGACTTGCGCCTGGAGTTCGGTGCCCGCGGTCACCATTCGGTCAGCTACAGCCTCAGCCACGAAGGCGAGCACCTGGGTGAACTGGTCTTCCGCCGCAACCAGCGCTTCAGCGAGCAGGATCAGGGCAACCTCGAATCGCTGCTGTCGTCGCTGTTGTTCCCGATGCGCAACGCCCTGCTCTACCGCGCCGCAACGCAAAGTGCATTGCGCGACCCGTTGACCGGAACCGGCAACCGGATCGCCATGGAGCAGACCCTGCAACGCGAGATCGACATGTCCCGCCGGCACTTGCAACCGTTGTCGGTGCTGATGCTCGACATCGACCACTTCAAACGAGTCAACGACAGCCACGGCCACAGCGCCGGGGATGACGTACTCAAAGCGGTGGCAGCGTCGATCAAGGGCCAGCTGCGCAACGTCGACATGGTGTTTCGTTATGGCGGGGAAGAGTTTCTGATCTTGCTGTGCAACACCGGCCGGGAAGCGGCGGCGATGGTCGGCGAGCGTCTGCGCCATGCCGCGCAGACTGCGGAATACTTCGCGGACGGTCAATTGATCGACCTGACTGTCAGCCTTGGCTGTTCGACGCTGTTGCCGGGGGAATCGGCTGACAGCCTGCTGCGCCGGGCCGACAGTGCGCTGTATGTGGCCAAGCGCGAGGGGCGCAATCGGTTGGCGATGGCTGGCTGAGTCCTTCCAGACACCCAAAAACCACTGTGGGAGCGGGCTTGCTCGCGAAAGCGGTGTGCCAGTCAAACAATTGCTGACTGACACACCGCTTTCGCGAGCAAGACCGCTCCCACATTTGCTTTGGCGTTTTGCCGAGAATCAGCTCTCTACAAGTGCCCGGCGTTCACGCCCGTGCAACGCCCGCTCGGCGGTTTCCAGTTGCATGCAACGCTCCAGAAACAGGTACATGTAGTCGTAGCTCTTGCACACCGCCTGGCGCAACTCGGTCTGCAGCGCCTGGCTCGGATTCATGCCTGCCAGCGTGCAGATGATTTCTAGCGCTTCCCATGGGTGAGCGTCGTCGTACTGGGCATGCATCTTCAGCCACTTCATTGCACGCTTGCGCTCTTCTTCCGGGAACGCTGCCGCGTACACGCCAGTGGAGCAGACCAGCGCCGACCACTCCCCGGTCGCGCCCTCGATGGCGTAGTTGGTCGCAGCGATGGCGACGATCAGCGAATCCGCCGAACTCGTATGCCAGCACCAGTGACTCAGCGCATGCAGTTCCGGCGGTACTTGCTGGGCCTGCAGATCCTTCAGGCTGACGCCATGCGCGCGACTCCAGTTCAGCCAGTAGTCGGCATGATTGAGTTCGACGCGGATGTTGCGCATCAGCCAGCGGCGCGCCATGTCCTCCCCAGGATGGCGGGCAAACTTGGTTTTGGTCAGGTTCTGCGCCATATACAACGCAAACTGTTCAACTACTGGCCAGCCCCCGATCAAGTACTGGCGCATGGTTTTGGCGCTGAGCTTGTTATCGCGCATGCGCAGGTACAGTTCATGTTCGACAACCCGGCGCTTGCTCTCGCTGCAATCTGCAATGAGCTGTTGTGCCCAGGCAGGATAACTTGCAGCTTCCATGAGTGGTCCGGTTCGGTTGAATGTGTCGATCACTGTTCGGCTCCTTTTGATTTGTGATTGTAAGGATCGGCAAGAGATTTCAACGGAACGTGCCAGGCGCCTTGAACAACAGCGGCTGCGGTCTGGCGGGCCGACTTTGCAAACTGTCGCAGGTAAACAACTGCGGGCGTTCGATGACATAACCCTGAGCGTAATCCACCCCGATTTCAAGCAATGCCTGCTCGATCTGGGTTGTTTCAACAAACTCGGCAATTGTCTGCTTACCCATGACATGCCCGATGTGATTGATCACCTCGACCATTGCACGGTTAATCGGGTCGTCCAGCATATCCTTTACGAAACTCCCGTCGATCTTCAGGAAGTCTACAGGCAAATGTTTCAGATAAGCGAATGAAGACATTCCGGCACAAAAATCATCAAGTGAGAAGTAACAACCTAAGCCTTTGAGTTCATTAATAAATCTAATTGCGCTGCCGAGATTGGCAATGGCGCTGGTTTCAGTAATTTCAAAACAAATCATTTCAGGAGGTATAGCGTAATTAACAAACTGTTCACGCAGAAAGTGCAAGAACGCGTCATCTCCGATAGTAATGCCTGAAAGATTAATCGCACACATTGCCAACGGACCTTCATGTTGTTCGGTAATACATTGGGCAATCACTTTAAAAACATTCTCGACGACCCAACGATCCAGTTGACTCATCAGACCATAACGTTCGGCCGCCGGAATGAAACTGTCCGGCAGGATCATCCGTCCGGCTTCGTCATGCAGACGCAAGAGTATTTCGATGTGCCCCCCGCCATGGGCTGTAGCGCCCAACGGAGCAATTTCCTGGGCATAAAGGCAGAAGCGGTTTTCCTCCAGCGCCATGTGCAGGCGCTGCACCCAGGCCATTTCGCCGAAGCGCAGCGACAGCTCGGAGTCGTCGGCATGATAGACCTGCACCCGGTTGCGGCCCTTTTCCTTGGCCATGTAGCAAGCCATGTCGGCGGCGCGCAATGACGCTTCGAGGGTGGTCGGGGTCTGGGCGATGTGCACCAGGCCAATGCTCACAGTGGTCAAAAACGGCCGCCCCTTCCACACGAAATGCAGGTTCTGCACGGTCTGGCGCAGGCTCTCGGCGATTTTCTCGGCGGCATCCGGGGCGCAGTTCTCCAGCAGAATGCCGAACTCGTCGCCGCCCAGCCGCGCGAGGGTGTCGCTCTCGCGCAAGCCCGATTGCAACAGCGTGCAAATGTGCCGCAGCAACTCATCGCCGGCGGCGTGACCGCAGGTGTCGTTGACCAGTTTGAACTGGTCCAGATCGAGGAACATCAGCGCATGCCGACCGGGCTGGCGCGTCAGATTGTGCAGGGCCTGCTCCAGGCGATATTCGAACTCGCGGCGGTTGGCCAGACCGGTCAGGGCATCGTGGGTCGCCTGCCACGACAGGTTGGCGATGTATTGCCGTTCCTGAGTCATGTCATGCAGCACCAGCACCGTACCGATAACCTTCTCGGCGTTGCGGATCGGCGCGCCCACCAGCGTCACCGAGACCGTACTGCCATCCAGGCGCTGAATCAGTTTGGAGTGCTCGCTGCCACCGATCAGTTGCCCGCTGAGAATGTGCTCGATCAGCGTCAGCCCTTCGGTCTGCGCATTGTCATCGAGCAGATTGAACAGCGCTGCCAATGGCAACCCCGCCGCGTGCTCGGACTTCCAGTGCGTCATCGCCTCCGCCGCCGGGTTCATGTAATCGATCGCGCCGTTGACGTCGGTGGTGATCACCCCGTCGCCAATCGATTGCAGGGTGATGTGTGCCCGATCCTTCTCCAGCTGCAGCGCCTGGGCAAAGGCATGCCGCTGCTTGAGCAGTTTGTGGGTGCGCAACAGGGCCAGCACGATCAACCCCAGCGCAGTGGCCAGGTTGGTGAACAGCAGCAGGCGCAGGATCATCCGCGAGCCTTCGCCCAAGGCATCGCTGAACGCCTTGGCCGCCGGCGTCACACCGTCGTTGATGGCAAAAATCTGCGCTTTCCAGTGCTGTATATCAGCCGGCGTCGCGATGTTTTCGCTGATGCCCTGATGCATCTCGCGCGCGACATTGTCCAGTTGCACCAGATAGGCGTCGCCGATGGTCCAGCGGTCGATCGCGGTTTCCAGATAACTGAAATGGCGGAAATTGAGGTACAGCCAGATCAGGCTCGACACATCATCGGGATGGTTGCCGCCCTTGAGGATCCCCTCCCGTGCCGCCTGCAGATCCGGCGGCTGACGATCCAGCGCCAGACGCAACTGGTGACCGCCCTGAGGCACGGCAATCGCTTGCTTGTATTTGAGGAAGATCGCCTCGTCGCGGCTGTCGGCATACAGGTTCAGGTAATAGATGGCGTCTTTCTGGCCCTTGGACCAGAGGCTCTCGCCGGCGACATAGCCGCGAACGGCCGACAGGACGTAAAGACTCACGCCCCCCAATAACGCCTGAAATAACACGACGGCGATAAATGGCCAGACGATGCCCAACAACCGTGGCGTTCCGAGAGTCCTTTTATGCTTCATGAGGTCCTTTGCGCACGCACTGTCATCTTCAAGGGGAGATCGCCAGAGCCAGACAAGGGAGCGACCCCTTCCAGCAAACCAGGACATTTTTCAACCGGCGATACGTATGTACCGCACCCGCTGTTCGCCATGCTTCGACACTGACGGCTTTCAATCATTCCAGAGCCGTTCTCCATGCAGTCACCTTCCGCCACGCTGCAACGCCATACTGCCCAACAGTGCGAATACAGGGCAATGATCACCGCCCTGCGCGCCGTGCTCGACGCATCGACCTCACTGCAGACCTACTACCTCACGCCCCAGACACATTCACGCCTGGGTACTGCACACGACCAGGCGCAAAACCTTCTGCAAGCACTGTTCGATGACAGCGGCGAGCCACAATTGGCGGCCTACCTGCAAACGTCCAGAGGATCATTGCTGCAAGTCGACGCCGCGCCCGGTCACTGCAGCTTTTCCTTCAATCGTCCCGATGGCAGTTGCGCCCGCTTCACCATCGAGGATGTCACCCGGGCCTCCAGCACAATTCAAGAATTTCAGCGAGCGTTGCTGAGTATAGGCGCACACCTGCGTTCCGACAGGCTGCTGCCGTTGTCACAACTGCTGCGTGAGTCCGGGTTCACATTTGCCGACGTACAGGACGCCACAGCACTGGCCCGGCTGATCGGCAAGGTCGAAGAACAACGCGCCAGCCATCGACTGAATCTGCGACATCACCCGGCGCTGACGGGACTGATGAGCGACGATGACAAAGCCGCGATTCACGACCTGATTGGTGACTGGCTTACCGGCAAAACCCTGTCGGCCATCGACAGCCTGGCCAGCGAAGTAACGCCCCCATTCACCCGCCAGCAACTGGAACAGCAGCCTGCCGCCTGCCTGGAACGCCTGCTCGACACCCCCAAGGCGCGTGACCTGGGCCAGCGCTTGCTGCAGAAACTGCAATGGTATGGCGCGCGGCCCGATGAACTGACCGTGCCCGATATCGGCCTGCGTTTACTGCTCGAGGCGTTGTGTCTGTGGTACGAACTGCCCGTCGAAGGCAGCTCGACCGAAGTGGCCGGTTTTGCGCTGGAACAGCGCGCTCACCACGGCGCCAGCTACGCCAGCATTCGCCGGGACTTTTTACAGCACCTGGAGGATTCTCACCGAACCTCGACCCCGACCGAAAAACATGTGCTGGGATGGGTATGCCTGACGCAGTTCGGACTGGATTTTCAAGTGCGCGACATTCCTGACGACCTGCCGTACGCCAGCTCGGTGGTCTGGGTCAATTTCGTGCATGGCGTGCACCTCGCCCATGCCCTCGATCCACAGTTGCTGGAACATCTGAGCTTTCAACAACTGGTCGATCTGCCGCTGCACAAAAGTGAAAACGCCAGCACCGACCTGCAAACCCTGATCGCCATGACCCGAGTGGCTGCCGCACAGACCTGGACACTGGCCACCGGAGCCCAGGCCGCAGCGAACGAGACATCCGGCGATGACGCTGCCCTGCAAGCGCTGGAAGACCACAAGAAGCAAATGAACGCAGCGATCCTGCAACTGGACATCGAGCCGCCACGGCGACTCGCCCTGGCAAAACAGCAACTGGACAAGGCGCTGGCCAACGAGCTGTACGATCACACGACGATTCGCCTCAAACGCCACCATCCTTCAACGCCCAACCGTAGCCGACGCAGCATTATCGACACCCCGGATGTGGTATTGCCGACCTGGCCGTTGCTGGAGGTCTATGCCGCCGGCGGGTTGAGCAGCGACACACGCTGGTACGTCAGCAACGATGGCCGCAGTGCCAGCGAATGGATCAGCCTCAACGCAGCAGGCAAACTGCAAAGCGGTTTTGTCGATACCGGACATCCAGGCCGACGCCTTTCACGGTTTCCGAGCAACTGCACCTTGCCCGAGATCAGGCTCTTGTTCGAGCAGCAGTTCGATGACTATCTGAGCGAGACCCGCGAAGCCTATGAATACCTGATCAAGTCGCTGCTGGTCACACTGCCGTGGCCCGACCGCCGGGCACTGGAGCACGGCGAAGTGCGGATTCACAGCCTCAGGGATCCGACACGGCATATCGAAGCTCACCTGGAGACAGCGGAAAACATCCTGCCGTACCGGGCTCGCATGGGCTTCGTGTTGCAGGCGACGTATCAGGGCCCGCCACAATTCTACGAATGCCTGCCACGCGCCGGCATCCTTCGCAAACGCCCGGATCTGAATGACACACATGTGGGCGGTCTGTTATTGCCACCCCTGCCGCCCAAACGTGGACGGACCAAGGGCCAGAGCATCAGCCGCATCGTCGCCCGCCGCCTGCCGTTCGATCGAAAAGCACACTGGGACGGTTCGACACCTGCCCCCGACGCCAAATGCGTCGCGATCCTCGAACCGCTGGGCGACTCCCTCCCGGTTTCGATGATCCCGGCGGCCCATCACGACAGTTCGCCGAACCTGACCTTCAGCTCACCGCGCACGGCGCACATCGCCTCGTTCATCGCGACCCGGTTGTTCTATGCCGATGAGCAAGCGCTGCGCAGTGAGGCCTGGGGTGATACCCGTTTCGAGCGCGACAGCCGCAAAAAGCACTGGACCCATGCCCTCAAGGGCTTTATCCCGTTCTGGGGCAGTCTCGAAGACCTGCAGTCGGACAGTCCGGGCAAACGCGCGCTGGGCGTACTCGGGCTGCTCCTCGATATCGTCTCGTTCGCGATTCCCTTGGGCAAGTTCGTCGCCGGCAGCATTCGCCTCGCGGCCGTGGCCGGGAAAATGGCGATTCGCGTCGCCCTGCCACGCATGGCGCAATTGTCGAAAAACCTGCTGATTTCGAGCTTGAGAAACCTCAATCCGCTGGACGCTGCGCCTGCTTTGCTCAAGCTCGGTGGTCGAGGCGCGATCGGCGCAGTGCGGGCCGTGGCGCATCTGGAACACCGCGCGGTTGCACGTCTGAAAAGGCTGGCCGGCAGAAGCGCTGACTATGACCTGCTGCACAGTCTGCCCCAGGCACTGGATGCCGGGCGCTGGAAAGCGCTGAACCCTGCCGATCATCTGGCCGTGGTCAGAGGCATTGACGATGTGCCGGTGCGCAACGTCGGCGGCTCGCGGCATCACTTGCTCGATCCGCTGTCCGACCGCCCTTATGGGCCGCAGTTGCTCGCACACGAGCATGATTTTTCGCTGGGGCGTTCGCACTACCGCACCGTGAAAAAAACCGACGATCAGATCGATATCGAAGTAGCGCCGAACACCCGCGTCGAGCTTGTCCCCGAGGCTGGCGGACGCACCACGGTCTTGATCGATGATGTGCCCTATCGACTCGACGGTGATGAACTGCGCCGGGTCGATCTGCTCGATGACAGTCAGCACTGGACGCTGCTGCCGTGTCGGATTCGTCGTGCACCGGGCGCGGGCGACTGCCGCGTCAGCTACATCACCGCAGAACCCGCCCCGACGCCCGCCGTCGGCACCATCGACAAGGAAAAGGGTTACGCACCGTGGTTCGGCGAGCGGGTTTCGGAGCCGGCCATGCTGCCCCATCAAGACGGAATGTTCCTGGCGGTCGATGCCAGGCTTTATCAAATCATCGATAACCGCCCGAGGCTGTTCACCGGTGATCTGCGACTCCTTGGATTCCATCAAGGCAGGCTGGTACCAAGACAGCAGATTCAAGCCACGCTGCAGTTTCGCAAAGGCATTTATGCGCGGATAAAAACCGGCGGCAGCTATGACGGGATCAATGACTCACATCAGGTTGGTGCGGTGCTAATGCCGGCCATCGACGACTCGGCCTCCTACGTGTTCTTCCGAATCAACATCCAGGAGTACTACCTGGCCACCATCGCCAAGGGTAAAAAAGCGCCCGATCAATTGACCTTCAGGCGCCTGGCACCCGCCGAACTGGCCGACGGCACCCTCGGTGCTGAACTGCTGACCGTCTACACCGGCTCGCTACACGCCAACAACATCGTGCGCATCCATGGTCTGGAATCGGTGCAGCGCGCGATGCACACCATGGAACAGATCGCGATCCCCATCGGCACCACGGCCATTCCTGCAAACAATATGAAATGGCTGAAGGTCGACACCAGCCCGGGCGAAGCATTGATGTTCGATAATTCGACACGGATGATCGTCACCCGCCTGCCCGAAGGCGCCACCACCTGGACGCGCAGCAGCGAAGCGCCGGAGCTCTTCCGGCAGAAAACCGCAGAGATTTTCGACACGTTGTTTCTGTCACCGACGATCAACCCGGCCAACACCAACGCGCCCCTGCGTATCAACCGTGCCATGCAGAAACTGCACAAACGGTTGCCCGCGCATCAGCAGTCACACAATCCGCGCAACATTGCCTATGCAGAAGTCACCACGACCAGCGGCAAACGGGAGGTCTACGTCAGTGTCTCCGGCGCTCAGGGCAGCACACAGTGCTTGCCGCTGTTTAGCCGCATCAACGCCGATCACGTGCGGATCGGCGACACCACTTACATCAACATCGACTACAACCCAGACTTCCCGCGCACCTCGCTGGAGGTCACCGAGCAAGGGCAACTGCTGGCCGTACCGCTGACCATCAAGGAGCTGAAAACCTATCAGCCGACGCAAACCAGCCGGCCGACCTCGCTGGACAGCGAAAGCAAACTGATCAGCGTGCTGCGCGAGAAATATCCCGACCCGACAGAGATCCGCGCGGTCGACATCGCAACAACGATGCGCCCGTGCGAATCCTGTTCGGTGGTGATGAAGCAGTTCGGCCATGACGGCGGCGAGGCGGCGTTGCAGGTGCTGTGGGGCTGATTACAGGCGCTGCAGATGGCCGTAGAGTTTGGCGTAGAGGCCGCCATCGGCGATCAGTTGCTGGTGGTCGCCATCCTCGGCCACTTGCCCGCCATCGAACACCAGCACCCGATCCGCCTGCTTCACCGCCGACAGGCGATGGGCAATGATCAGCGTGGTGCGGCCATTGAGGAAGCGCGCCATGGCCTGATGCAGGTTGTATTCGGTAGCAGCGTCGAGGGCTGAAGTGGCTTCGTCGAGAATCACCACTTTCGGCTCGGCGAGGATCATCCGCGCAATTGCCAGACGCTGACGCTGACCACCGGACAGACGCACGCCGGAACGTCCGACGATGCTGTCGAGACCGTCCGGCAGCGCCCGGATGGTCGCCTCCAGCTGGGCGATTTCCAGCGCCTGCCAGCAGGCTTCGTCACTGCGGGTGCGGCCCATGGTCAGATTGGCGCGGACGGTGTCGTTGAACAGCGCCGGATGCTGCAGCACCACCGCGACGTTTTCACGAATCAGCTCCAGGCCGATCTCCTGCTGGGTCGAACCGCCGAAACGAATGGTCCCGGCCGACGGCGTGTACAGCCCCAGCAGCAACTGCACCAGAGTACTTTTGCCGCCGCCACTGGCACCGACAATCGCGACTTTTTCACCGGGGGCGATGGACAGGTTCATCTGATCCACCACCAGCTCATCGCCGTAACCGAAGCTCAGCCCCTGCACCTCGATACCCACGGTTTCGCGACCCTTGAACGGATCGACGCCACCGGGGTATTGCGGCTCGTCGGCCCGCGCCAGCAGTTCGTTGATCCGCGCCAGTGCGCCACCCGCCGCGTAGTAGGCGTATTGCAGATTGAGCAGTTGTTCGACCGGGCCGATCATGAACCACAGGTAACTGAACACCGCGAGCATCTGGCCGATCGACAGGTCGGAGAACAGCACCGTGAGCATCGCCGCTGCGCGGAAGATGTCGATGCCGAACTGGAACAGCAGACCGCTGGCACGGTTCGACGCATCGGTCTTCCACTGCGAGTTGACCGCATAGTTACGCACTTCCTGCGCGCGCAAGCCGAGTCGCCCGAGGAAGAAGCCCTGACGGTTGCCGGCGCGCACTTCCTGGATCGCATCGAGGGTTTCGCTCAAGGCTTGAGTGAAACGCGAGGTGCTGTCGTTCTCCAGTTTCTTCAGGTGCTTGACCCGCTTGCCCAGTTGCACCGTGGCGTAGATCACCAATGGATTGAACAGCAGGATCAGCAGCGCCAGCTTCCAGTGCATCCACATCAGGATGCTCGCGGTGCCGACCAGCGTCAGCATCGCCACCAGAAACCGGCTGAGGGTTTCGCCGACAAACTTGTCGAGGGTGTCGAGGTCAGTGACCAGATGCGTGGTCACGGTGCCGCTGCCGAGGCTTTCGTATTCGCCGAGGGAAATCCTTTTCAGGCGCTCGATCAGCCGCACGCGAATGCGGTAGACGATGTCCTTGGCCAGCCGCGCAAACAGCCGCGCCTGCAACACGCCAAAGCACAGGGCACTGCAACGCAGGGTCAGAGTGACCACCAGCATCAGGCCGATGTAACCCGCCGCTTGTTGCCACATCGACGGCAGCACGTGGTTCATGACTTTCAGCGCAGCATCGCCATGCCCGAGCAGGACTTCGTCCACCAGCAAGGGCAACAGCAACGGAATCGGCACACTGCACAGCGTCGCCAGCACGGCCACGCCGTTGGCGATCCACAGGGATTTTTTGTGATGCAGTGCCAGGCGCCGGACTTCTGCCCAGCTCAGCCGGTCGACACGCTTTACGGCTGGCGTGTCATCGGCCCGGTCAGGCACAGGCGGCGCGCTCTAGCCAGCGACCAAGCAGCGGCGAGAGTTCGCTGAGCGGTTGATAGCCGTTGGTCAACAGCGCCAGTTGGCCGTTGCGCTCGGCGAGCAGGGTCGGGAACCCGGCGATGCCCAGATCCTGCACCCAGCTGAAATCAGCCTGAGTCGCTTTGTGTTGGTCGGCATGATCGAACAAGGCAGCAAATTCGATGCGCGGCACGCCAGCCTTCTCAGCCAGCTCCACCAGCACACTGGCCTGAGTGACATCGCGACCTTCAGCATAAAACGCCTGCTGGATCAGGCCGACCAGCGTCCACGCGCAATCCGGCGCCAGGCTGCGCGCGGTGACGATTGCCCGACAGGCCGGCTCGGTGTCGTAGACAAAACCGTCGGGCAACGCCCCGTCGAACTTGAACGGCTGGCCGGTAGCCTCAGTGACCGCCTGCCAGTGCTCGAGGATGTAGCGACGTGTAGTTGGTTCCAATGCTGCACCACTACCGGTGCGCAACCCGCCGACCACCAGGTGCAACTCCACCCCGGCTGCCTGCGCCTGCTCGACCAATGCCTTGGCAACCGGAGCGAACCCCCAGCACCAGGAACACATCGGATCCATCACATAGAGCAGGCGCGCAGTCATGATCAGGCCTCGGTGGATGCTTGTTTATAGTTGTAGCCGATCGGGTGCGGCATGTTGCGCGCCTTGGCCAGTTCGATCTGCTTCTGCCGATCGATGGCGCTGCGGCGGGTTTTCTCGCTCAGCTTGTCCCAGCAATGCGGGCAGCTGATGCCGGCCACGTAGTGCTCGGAGGCGCGATCTTCAACACTGACCGGTGTGCGGCAGGCATGACATTGATCGTAGTCGCCTTCGCTGAGGTCGTGACGCACGGTCACGCGGTTGTCGAACACGAAGCAGTCACCCTGCCACTTGGTTTCTTCCTGAGGCACCTCTTCGAGGTACTTCAGGATGCCGCCCTTGAGGTGGTAAACCTCTTCGAAACCCTCACCCAGCATGTAGCTGGAGGCTTTCTCGCAGCGAATGCCGCCGGTGCAGAACATCGCGACCTTCTTGTGCACGGCCGGGTCGAAGTGTTCTTTGATGTAGTCGGGGAATTCGCGAAAACTGGTGGTTTTCGGATCGATGGCGCCTTCGAAGGTGCCGATCGCCACTTCGTAGTCGTTGCGGGTGTCGATCAGCAGCACTTCCGGATCGCTGATCAGCGCGTTCCAGTCCTGCGGTTCGACGTAGGTGCCGACCTTTTTGTTCGGGTCCACGCCTTCGACGCCGAGGGTGACGATCTCTTTCTTCAGCTTGACCTTGGTGCGGTAGAACGGCTGCTCGTCGCAGTACGACTCTTTGTGGTCGATGTCGATCATGCGCGGGTCGTTCTTCAGCCAGGCAAGAAGGCCGTCGATGCCTTCGCGACTGCCGGACACGGTGCCGTTGATGCCTTCTTCGGCGATCAGCAGGGTGCCTTTGATGCCATTGTCGACCATCGCTTGCAGCAGAGGCTCGCGCAGGTCAACGTAATCTTCGAGGGTGACGAACTTATACAGTGCCGCCACGACAATCGGTTGTGTCATGGGTATTTCTCCAGGTGGCTACCCTCGCAAAGGGTGAACCGGATTCAAAAAAAACGCGCCGGGTGAGCGGCGCGTTGCGGATTCTAGCAAAAACACGGTGGATTTAGGATCTGTCAAAACTACTGTGGTGAGGGGATTTATCCCCGATCGGCTGCGCAGCAGTCGTAAATCCTGAGAATGCGGTTTAACGGTTGTAAATGGATTGAATGGTTTCAGGGCTACTTCGTAGCCCATCGGGGATAAATCCCCTCACCACAAAAGCCCCTGCCACAACTGCATCCAATATCAGTGTTTGCTACCGCCGGCACAGGTCGGCGACGCCGGGGCGGCGCCCACTTCTGCCCATTCCTGCGGGGTGTAGGTGTGCAGCGCCAACGCATGGAACTCGCCCATCAGCTCGCCGAGCGTGCCGTAGACTTTCTGGTGGCGCTTGACCCGGTTCAGGCCTTCGAACTGCGCGCTGACCACCACTGCCTTGAAGTGCGTCTGTAACCCGCGACTGTGCATGTGGCTTTCGTCCAGCACTTGCAGATGCTCAGGCTGCAGCAGGCCCAGCGTCGATTCGATGCGTTGTTGCATGGTCATCACGAACTCCGCTTACTTCTTCTTGGCCGGCGCAGCGCCTTTCGGTGCCAGCTCGTTGGTCATGTCGTCGAGCAACTTGTTGACGACAGGCACGGCGCTTTCCAGCTTGGCCTGGGTCATCTGGGCCGATTGCTGGGTCAGCTGCGGCATTTTCTCCAGGACTTTCTTGCCCAGTGGCGACTGGTAGAACGCGACCAGGTCTTTGAGCTCCGATTCGCTGAAGTTGCTGGTGTAGAGCTTGACCATGTCAGGCTTGAGCTTGTTCCAGCCGATGGCCTGGTCCAGGGCGGCGTTGGCCTTGGCCTGGTAGGTTTCCAGTACGGCTTTCTTGGATTCCGGGGCTTTGGTCTGTTCAAAACGCTGAGCGAACATTTGCTGCACTTGCATGTACACCGGAGTGCCCAGCTTGTCAGCGTGCGCCAGGGTCAGGAAAGCTTCAGCACTGGCGTTGTGGCTGGCGGTATCGGCAAGCACCTGGCCGCTGGCGCAAACCAGTGCAACCGCGGTGCAGATGGCACGAAGACGAGTCATCGAGTTTCCTTTTCAGCTAGGCGAGGTAAAACCCCAAGGGCGACCATTCTGCGCCTAAAAAACCTCGTGGCTCAACCCCCGAGCCTTGCCGCGCTTGATTGCCCGGGTTTTACCGGTCAACAATCGGTTCGAGGGAACCACCTGGGCCTGACCGGGCCTAAACTGCGCAAACGAACCAACAGGAGTGTGCACGATGAGCCGTATCGAAACCGACAGCCTGGGCCAGATCGAAGTCCCGGACGACGCCTACTGGGGTGCTCAGACGCAACGCTCGCTGATCAACTTCGCCATTGGTCAGGAACGCATGCCGCTGCCGGTACTGCACGCCCTGGCCCTGATCAAGAAAGCCGCCGCCCGGGTCAACGACCGCAACGGCGACCTGCCCGCCGACATCGCCCGCCTGATCGAACAAGCCGCCGACGAAGTCCTCGACGGCCAGCACGACGACCAGTTTCCGCTGGTGGTCTGGCAGACCGGCAGCGGTACCCAGAGCAACATGAACGTCAACGAAGTGATCGCCGGTCGCGCCAACGAACTGGCCGGCAACCCGCGCGGCGGCAAGACGCCGGTGCACCCCAACGATCACGTCAACCGCTCGCAAAGCTCCAACGACTGCTTCCCCACCGCTATGAGCATCGCCACTGCCAAAGCCGTGCAGGAGCAATTGCTGCCGGCGATCGCCGAGCTGTCTGGCGGCCTGGCCGAATTGGCCGCGCGCCACATGAAACTGGTGAAGACCGGTCGCACGCACATGATGGACGCGACGCCGATCACCTTCGGTCAGGAATTGTCGGGCTTTATAGCGCAGCTGGATTACGCCGAACGGGCGATCCGCGCCGCGCTGCCGGCGGTGTGTGAGCTGGCGCAGGGCGGCACGGCGGTCGGCACCGGTCTGAATTCGCCGCACGGCTTTGGCGAAGCGATTGCCGCTGAGCTCGCCGCGCTGTCCGGCCTGCCCTTCGTCACTGCGCCGAACAAGTTTGCTGCGCTGGCCGGGCATGAGCCGCTGACCAGTCTGTCCGGCGCCTTGAAGACCCTCGCCGTGGCGCTGATGAAAATCGCCAACGACCTGCGCCTGCTCGGCTCCGGCCCTCGCGCTGGCTTTGCCGAAGTCAAGCTGCCGGCGAACGAACCGGGCAGCTCGATCATGCCCGGCAAGGTCAACCCGACCCAGTGCGAAGCGTTGTCGATGCTCGCCTGCCAGGTGTTGGGCAACGACGTCACCATTGGCATCGCGGCGAGTCAGGGCCACCTGCAACTGAACGTGTACAAACCGGTGATCATTCACAACCTGCTGCAATCGATCCGCCTGCTCGCCGACGGTTGTAGCAACTTCCAGCAGCACTGCATCGCGGGTCTTGAACCCGACGCCGAAGTCATGGCCAAACACCTGGAACGCGGTCTGATGCTGGTGACCGCGCTGAATCCGCACATCGGTTACGACAAGTCGGCGGAAATCGCCAAGAAGGCTTACGGTGAGGGCCTGACCTTGCGCGAGGCGGCGCTGCAGCTGGGGTATCTGACCAGTGAAGAGTTCGATGCCTGGGTGCGGCCGGAGAACATGATTGAGGCTGGCGCCAAGGGCTGAGATTTGTAGCGCCTGAAAGTCCGTCTTCGCGAGCAGGCTCGCTCCCACAGTGGACCGCATTCCCATGTTGGAAAAGCGTTCAAATGTGGGAGCGAGCCTGCTCGCGAATGGGAGAAGCGCGGTCTAACTGGCTGCAATCCGCATCCGCCGCGCCTTCAACCCGGCAATCAACGACGGCCCCAACGCCACCAGCGCCGACCCCAGCACCACCAGCACCGCCCCGCCATAACCCAGCCCATTGATCTGCTCGGCATGCACATATTCCGGCCACACCCCGGCGGCAATCGCCACCGCGCCAAAGGTCACCAACGGCGTGATCGCCAGCGTCGCACTGACCCGCGAGGCCTCCCAGTGCGCCAGTGCTTCAGCAAAGGCACCGTAGGCAATCAGCGTGTTCATGCAGCACGCCAGCAACAGCCAACCCTGCACCGGGCTCAGTTCCAGTGCTTCGAGCGGATGCACCCACGGTGTCAGCAACAGCGCGCAGAACAGGTAGATCACCATCATCACCTGCAACGAATTCCACACCGTGAGCAATTGCTTCTGCCCCAGTGCGTAGAAGGTCCAGACTGTCGAGGCCAGCAGCACCAGCAACACGCCGGCGGTGTAGTCCGACAATGAGGTGAGCAGTTCAGCCAGACGCTGATTGAAGAACAGCACAAAGCCGATCAGCAGCACCGCCAGGCCAATGCCCTGACCGATGCTGAAGCGCTCCTTGAACACAAACAGGCTGGTGATCAGCAACATGATCGGCCCCATCTGCACCACCAACTGCGCGGTGCCGGGGCTGAGCAGGTTAAGGCCCATCAGGTACAGCACGTAGTTGCCCACCAGCCCGAGCACCGCCATCAGCACCAGCCAGCCGCCTCGAGGACCGAGCACCTGGCGGCTCGGCAGGCGGCGCGTGGCCGCCAGGTAGATGAACAGGCAGCCGCCCGACACCAACAGGCGAAACCAGGTCACGGTGATCGGGTCCATCACCAGCAGCACCTGTTTGAGTTTGATCGGCAGGATGCCCCACAAAAACGCCGTCAGCAGCGCCAGGAACAGACCGTAGACCCAGCGACCGGATGAAATGTGCATGCGAACCCCAATGCCTGCTGACAAGAGCGGTTATTCTAGGCCCGCCGACAGACGCAACACAGGGACAGTTCGGGCCAGGCCGCGAATGAAACTGTGCAGGTCGCAGCATTAAATTGACGCTTTGCCGTTGATCGGCTGACGAGGCGCGCCAAGTGCTTCAGGCATAAGCTGATTGGATCCCTCAAACGGATCACTCAAGGAGCCCCGATCATGTACGGAATGCGCGCCGATGACAGCGCCCCCGCCACGCACTTTCGCAGCGACCGTTTGTGCCGGGTCAATGGCGAACTGTTTTTCAGCACGCGGGAGAACACCCTTGAGGGGCCGTTCGATTCCCCGGAGAAGGCTGAGCAGGAAATTCAGGCGTATATCGCGCGGATGCAGCTTCTGGATTCCAACCGGTAAATCCGGTCGATCTCTTCGCGAGCAGGCTCGCTCCCACAGGTGAATGCATTCCAATGTGGGAGCGAGCCTGCTCGCGAAAGCGGTAGATCAACCACCCCACCTTCCAGGGTTCAGCGCACCGCCTCAAACAACCCCGTCGCCCCCATCCCGCCCCCCACGCACATGGTCACGATGCCGTAACGCAGGTTACGCCGCTGCAACTCACGCACCAGATGCCCGACCTGCCGCGACCCGGTCATGCCGAACGGGTGGCCGATAGAAATCGAGCCGCCGTTGACGTTGTATTTGTCGTTGTCGATTTCCAACCGGTCCCGGGCATACAGGCATTGCGAAGCAAACGCCTCGTTGAGTTCCCACAGATCGATATCCGCCAACTGCAAGCCTTTGGCCTTGAGCAGTTTCGGCACCGAGAACACCGGGCCGATGCCCATTTCGTCCGGCTCGCAACCGGCGACGGTGAAACCACGGAAAAACGCCTTCGGCTTGAGCCCCAGTTGCAGGGCTTTTTCCAGGCTCATCACCAGCGTCATCGAGGCGCCGTCAGACAGCTGCGATGAGTTGCCAGCGGTGACCGAGCCGTCCTCGGCAAACACCGGTTTCAGTCCGGCGAGACTTTCGTAAGTGGTGTCCGGGCGGTTGCAGTCGTCGTGATCGACGATGCCATCGAGGATCTGCACCTCACCACTGTTCTTGTCCTCGACCCGGTACTTGACCGCCATCGGCACAATTTCATCATTGAACAGCCCGGCCGCCTGCGCCTGGGCGGTGCGCAACTGGCTTTGCAGCGCGTAACGATCCTGGGCCTCGCGGCTGACGTCATAACGGCGCGCGACCACTTCGGCGGTCTGGCCCATGGTGTAGTAGATGCCCGGCACCTGCTGCTTGAGCAACGGGTTGATCAGGTGATCGGTGTTGACGCTTTTCAGGGTCAGACTGATTGATTCGACGCCGCCGGCAACAATGATGTCGCTGCAACCGGAGGCGATCTGGTTGGCGGCAATCGCGATCGCCTGCAACCCCGACGAGCAGAAACGGTTGAGGGTCATGCCGGCCACGCCGGTGCCCAGCCGCGAGAGCACCGCCACGTTGCGGCCGATGTTGTAACCCTGCGCGCCCTCGTTGGAGCCGGCGCCGACAATGCAGTCCTCGACGCTGGCCGGGTCGATGTCATTGCGCGACAGCAGCGCGTTGACGCAATGGGCCGCCATGTCGTCGGGACGGGTCTGGTTGAACTTGCCGCGAAAGGACTTGGCCAGGCCGGTCCGCACGCTGTCGACGATCACCACTTCACGCATGGCATACCTCAATTGTTGTTGTCGGAGGAGAGTGAACCGAGCATAAGTCCACCTCACCGCCGACCGCGACAATCATTCACCCCGCGTATGCGGGTCCATCGGCTCAGTCCTTGTGTTTTTTCGCGCGTTTGTCGGACTTCGCGAAAGCTTCCTCAAGCGCTCGGTTAATCGTGCGCAAGACCTTGACCCGGGCCCAGCGTTTGTCATTGGCCTCGACCAGCGTCCACGGCGAAATCTCGGTGCTGGTGCGGTCGACCATGTCGCCCACGGCGGCGCGGTAGGCGTCCCACTTGTCGCGGTTGCGCCAGTCGTCCTCGGTGATCTTGAAGCGCTTGAATGGAATCTGCTCCCGGGCCTGGAAGCGCTCCATCTGCGTGTCCTTGTCGATCGCCAGCCAGAACTTGACGACGATGACCCCGGCGTCAGCGATCTGCTCTTCGAAATCGTTGATCTCGCTGTAAGCCCGCAGCCAGTCGGCCGGGCTGCAGAAGCCCTCGACCCGCTCCACCAGCACCCGGCCATACCAGGAGCGGTCGAACACGGTGAACTTGCCCCGCGCCGGCAAATGCCGCCAGAAGCGCCACAGATACGGCTGCGCGCGCTCCTCTTCAGTGGGCGCGGCAATCGGCACGATGCTGTACTGACGCGGATCGAGCGCCGCCGCCACCCGGCGAATCGCCCCGCCCTTGCCCGCCGCATCGTTGCCTTCGAACACCGCCACCAGTGCGTGGCGGCGCATGCGTTTATCGCGCATCAGCCCGGACAGCCGCGCCTGCTCGGTGATCAGTTGTTCTTCGTAGTCTTTCTTTTCCAGCCGCTGGTTCAGGTCGAGGCTGTCGAGCAGGTTGAGTTGATCGACCGCCGTGCCCAACGGCGCCGCGTTGACCTCTTCGGTATGCACCTCGGGGCGCTTGAGCGCATTCTGCAGGCCTTCGAGCAGGATCTTGCCGACCGCCAGACTGCGGTAATTGGCGTCCATGCCTTCGATGACATGCCACGGCGCGTAGTCGCGGCTGGTGCGGCGCAACACGCGCTCGCCGTATTTGACGAACTTGTCGTAGGTCTGCGATTGCTGCCAGTCCAGCGGACTGATGCGCCAGCTGTGCAACGGGTCATCGGCCAGCGCCTTGAGGCGGGCCTTCATCTGCTTCTTGGACAGGTGAAACCAGAACTTGAAGATCAGCGCGCCTTCATCGCAGAGCATTTTTTCCAGACGCTCGGCGGCGTTGATCGCCTGGTCCAGGCGTGGATCCTTGAACAGACCGTGGACCCGCCCTTGAAGCATCTGGCTGTACCAGTTGCCGAAGAACACGCCCATCCGCCCCTTGGCCGGGAGCATCCGCCAGTAACGCCACGCCGGTGGCCGCGCCAGCTCTTCATCGGTCTGCTGATCGAAGGTGCGCACTTCGATCAGGCGCGGGTCCATCCACTCGTTGAGCAACTTGACGGTCTCGCCCTTGCCGGCGCCCTCGATGCCGTTGATCAGAATGATCACCGGAAAACGCTTCTGCTGCTGCAACTCGAACTGCGCTTCCAGCAGTGCTTCACGCAAGGCAGGTACAGCCGCGTCGTAAGTCTCTTTGTCGATGGCATGGCCGATTTCGGCGGATTCAAACATGGGGACGGCTCCTTCCAGGATTCAGCAAGACTAGCGGATTGGGCATGGGCGCGGCGGAGAAATTCCGCTCCTTTTGGCTTCAAGAAAAACTCTGTGGTGAGGGGATTTATCCCCGATGGGCAGCGCAGCGGCCCCAAAGCCATTCAACGCCAGATGCACGCTGGTAGCGGGATTGCGACTGCTACGCAGCCGATCGGGGATAAATCACCTCGCCACAGGTTGCTCTGATCCGCGCCCAAATCGTTAATTGTCTTCGAGGCTGCACAGCCAGGCCTTGCCATGGATCAAGCACCCTCCGCCCGATCAGCTAGAATGGCCGCCTTGTCGTTGCCGAGCCTGCCATGAAACCTGTATTGCCCCACGCCCAACTCGACTGGGATGACCAGGGACGCCCACGTTCGCGGGTGTTCGATGATGTGTATTTTTCCGACCAGTCGGGGCTGGATGAAACCCGTTACGTGTTCCTCGAACAGAACCGTCTGGCCGAGCGCTTTGCCGCGCTGCCGGCGCACGGGCGGCTGGTGATCGGCGAAACCGGCTTCGGCACCGGGCTGAATTTCCTTTGCGCCTGGCAGTTGTTCGAACAGCACGCGGTGGCCGGTGCGCGGCTGCATTTCGTCAGCGTCGAAAAATACCCGTTGAGCCCGGCCGATCTGCAACGGGCGCTGGCCTTGTGGCCGCAGCTCAAGCCACTGGCCGATCAACTGCTGACGCAGTACGTGGCGATCCATCAGGGCTTTCAGCGGATCATTCTCGGCAATGGCCGCGTGACGCTGACGCTGCTGATCGGCGATGCGCTGGAGCAACTGCCGCAACTCGATGCGCAGATTGATGCGTGGTTTCTCGACGGTTTCGCCCCGGCGAAAAACCCCGACATGTGGACCGCTGAACTGTTCGTCGAACTGGCTCGACTGGCCGCGCCGGGTTCGACCATCAGCACCTTCACCAGCACCGGTTGGGTGCGGCGTCTGCTCAACGCCGCCGGGTTCAAGATGAAACGCACGCCGGGCATCGGCCACAAGTGGGAGATCCTGCGCGGCGAGTTTCTCGGCTGGCCGCAGGACGTCGCGCCACCACTGCCGGACAAACCGTGGTTCGCTCGCCCTGCCCCGCTGACCGGCGAGCGTCGGGCGCTGGTGATCGGCGCCGGGCTGGCCGGTTGTGCGACCGCTGCCAGCCTCGCCGCGCGCGGCTGGCAAGTCAGTCTGCTGGAGCGTCACGAGGCCGTGGCACAGGAAGCGTCGGGCAATCCGCAGGGCGTGCTGTACCTGAAGTTGTCGGCCCACGGCACCGCGTTGTCGCAACTGATTGTCAGCGGCTTCGGCTACACCCGCCGTCTGCTGGAAACCCTGCAACGCGGCACCGACTGGGACGATTGCGGCGTGCTGCAACTGGCTTTCAATGCCAAAGAAGCCGAGCGTCAGGCGCAACTGGCCGCGGCATTCCCGGAAGATCTGGTGCACTGGCTTGATCAGCCGCAAGCCGAAATCCAAGCCGGGATTGCGCTGGCACACGGCGGGCTGTTCTACCCCGAAGGGGGCTGGGTGCATCCACCCGCGCTGTGCCAGGCGCAAGCCGCGCAAGCGAACATCGAACTGCTCAAGCATCACGAAGTGCTGGAACTGCGCAAGGTCGAGGGTGAGTGGCAAGCCCTCGACGGCGAGCGCGTGCTCGCCAGCGCGCCGGTGGTGATATTGGCCGGCGCGGCGGAGATCAAACGCTTTGCGCAAAGTGCCGAGTTGCCGCTCAAGCGCATTCGCGGGCAAATCACGCGCCTGCCGCAAACCACTGATAGCCAAGCGCTGCGCACCGTGGTCTGCGCCGAAGGTTATGTCGCGCCGGCACGCTTGGGCGAACACACGCTGGGTGCGAGTTTCGACTTCAACAGCGACGACCTGACCCCGACCACCGCCGAACACCTGGGCAATCTGGCGATGCTCGAAGAGATCTCCAGCGATCTGGTGGCGCGCCTGCACATCAATCAACTGCCCCCGGAAACTCTGGAGGGACGCGCCGCGTTCCGCTGCACCAGTCCCGACTATCTGCCGATCGTCGGCCCCCTCGCCGACCGCACAGCCTTCACTCAGGCCTATGCCGCGTTGAGCAAGGATGCACGACAAGTGCCGGACATTCCTTGTCCGTGGCTCGATGGCCTGTACGTCAACAGCGGCCACGGTTCACGCGGGCTGATCACCGCGCCGCTGTCGGGCGAACTGCTCGCGGCATGGCTGGACAACGAGCCGCTGCCGCTGCCCAGAAGCGTCGCCGAAGCCTGCCACCCCAACCGTTTCGCGCTGCGCACGTTGATTCGCGGCAAATGAAAAATCGCGACTGGCCGCTGGTCAGTCGCCCCCTCTTATAACTCATCGTTCTAAAACTCCCACATCTGCAGCGGGTCAGTTTCTGAGTACCGGCCATTTTGGCCTGACTTGAATCACCCCTCCCCAACGGAAAAACCGGTAAGGACTTTATGTGCGGATTAGCTGGCGAGTTACGTTTTGATCATCAACCTGCAGACCTTGCAGCGGTAGAGCGAATCACCCATCACCTGGCTCCTCGCGGCCCCGATGCGTGGGGCTTCCATGCCCAAGGGCCGATTGCCCTGGGCCATCGTCGCCTGAAAATCATGGACCTGTCGGACGGCTCGGCGCAGCCGATGATCGACAGCCAGCTCGGTTTGTCCCTGGCCTTCAATGGCGCGATCTACAACTTCCCGGAACTGCGCGCCGAACTCGAAGCGCTCGGCTACGCCTTCTATTCCGGTGGCGACACCGAAGTGCTGCTCAAGGGCTACCACGCCTGGGGTGAAGCGCTGCTGCCGAAACTCAACGGCATGTTCGCGTTCGCCATCTGGGAGCGCGATGCCCAGCGCCTGTTTATTGCCCGTGACCGTCTCGGCGTCAAGCCGCTGTACCTGTCGCGCACCGGCCAGCGTTTGCGCTTTGCCTCGGCCCTGCCGGCGCTGCTCAAGGGCGGCGACATCAACCCGATCCTCGATCCAGTGGCGCTCAACCACTATCTGAATTTCCACGCGGTGGTGCCCGCTCCACGCACCTTGCTCGCGGGCATAGAAAAGCTGCCGCCAGCGACCTGGATGCGCGTCGAAGCCGATGGCCGCACCGAGCAGAAAACCTGGTGGACCCTGCCCTACGGCCCACAGGACGACGAGAAAAACCTGACCCTCGAAGACTGGCGCGACCGCGTGCTCGACAGCACCCGTGAAGCGGTGGCAATCCGTCAGCGCGCGGCGGTGGATGTCGGCGTGCTGCTTTCCGGCGGTGTCGATTCGAGCATGCTCGTCGGCCTGCTGCGAGAAGTCGGGGTGGAGAACCTGTCGACCTTTTCCATCGGTTTTCAGGATGCCGGCGGCGAGCGTGGCGATGAATTCCAGTATTCCGATCTGATCGCCAAGCACTACGGCACTCAACATCATCAATTGCGCATCGACGAAAAAGAGATCATCGAGCAACTGCCCGCTGCGTTCCGTGCGATGAGCGAGCCGATGGTCAGCCACGACTGCATCGCCTTCTACCTGCTGTCGCGCGAAGTGGCCAAGCACTGCAAAGTGGTGCAAAGCGGCCAGGGCGCCGACGAACTGTTCGCCGGTTATCACTGGTACCCGCAAGTCGACGGTGCGGCGGATCCATACGCAGCCTATCGTGCGGCGTTCTTCGACCGCAGCTACGACGACTACGCCGCCACCGTGCAACCGAAATGGCTGACCGCGAATGACGCGGCCGGCGACTTCGTGAAAGAACACTTCGCCCAACCCGGCGCCGATGCCGCAGTCGATAAAGCCTTGCGTCTGGACAGCACGGTGATGCTGGTGGATGACCCGGTCAAACGTGTCGACAACATGACCATGGCCTGGGGCCTGGAAGCGCGCACGCCGTTTCTCGACTATCGCCTGGTGGAACTCTCGGCGCGGATTCCCGGCCAGTTCAAGCTGCCGGACGGCGGCAAACAGGTACTCAAAGAAGCTGCACGTCTGGTGATTCCAAGCGAAGTGATCGACCGCAAGAAAGGTTACTTCCCGGTGCCGGGCCTCAAGCACTTGCAAGGCGACACCCTGAACTGGGTGCGTGAACTGCTGCTGGATCCGAGCCAGGATCGTGGCCTGTTCAACCCGGCCATGCTCGACAAATTGCTGACTGATCCGCAAGGCCAACTGACGCCATTGCGCGGCTCGAAACTGTGGCAACTGGCGGCTCTGAACCTGTGGCTCAGTGAACAAGGAATCTGATTGATGAAACCTCACGCCACAGCGATCAATCAGCGCCTGTTACGCGGTCAGACACCGTCGTATGAACGCTTGCAGGCGCGTCTGGCCGAAGACGGCAGCGAACTCGGCGCCGACCCCATCGCCGTACATTGCGGTTGGGGTCGGCTGCTGATCGGCCACACCTTCCCTGACCCGGCGACGCTGGCGCAGGAACTGCTCAACGAGCAGCCCGGCGAACGCGATATCGCTCTGTACGTTGCCGCACCGCAACAGATTCTCGGTCTGGAACCGACGCAGCTGTTTCTCGACCCATCCGATACTCTGCGCCTGTGGTTCAGCGATTACCGCCAGGCCACCCGCGTGTTTCGCGGCTTCCGCATTCGCCGCGCGCAAAGCGAAGCGGACTGGCAGGCAATCAATCTGCTGTATCAGGCACGCGGCATGTTGCCGATCGATGCGACACGGCTGACCCCGCATCATCAGGGCGGTCCGGTGTACTGGCTGGCCGAAGATGAAGATAGCGGCGCGGTGATCGGCAGCGTCATGGGCCTCAATCATCAGAAAGCCTTCAACGATCCGGAACACGGCAGCAGCCTGTGGTGCCTGGCAGTGGATCCGCAGTGCTCGCGGCCCGGTGTCGGTGAAGTGCTGGTGCGGCATTTGATCGAGCACTTCATGAGTCGCGGCCTGAGTTATCTGGATCTGTCGGTGCTGCATGACAACCGTCAGGCCAAAAATCTTTACGCCAAGCTCGGTTTTCGCAACCTCTCGACCTTCGCCATCAAACGCAAGAACGGTATCAATCAGACGCTGTTCCTCGGGCCCGGGCCGGAAGCCAACTTCAACCCTTATGCGCGGATCATCGTCGAGGAAGCGCACCGGCGCGGCATCGATGTGCAAGTGGACGATGCCGAAGCCGGGCTGTTCACCCTCAGCCATGGCGGGCGCCGGGTACGTTGCCGCGAATCGTTGAGCGACCTGACCAGCGCGATCAGCATGAGTCTGTGTCAGGACAAAAGCCTGACCCACAAAGTGTTGAAAGGCGCCGGACTGAAGCTGCCTTCGCAGCAACTGGCGGGCAACGCCGACGACAACCTGGCGTTTCTTGACGAGCATCAGCGTGTGGTGGTCAAGCCGCTCGACGGTGAACAAGGCCAGGGCGTGGCGGTGGATCTACAGAGCATCGAAGAGGTGCAGCAGGCCATCGAAGCCGCCAAGCGTTTCGACAGCCGCGTACTGCTGGAAAGCTTCCACGAAGGCCTCGACCTGCGGATTCTGGTGATCGGTTTTGAAGTGGTGGCGGCAGCGATTCGTCGTCCCGCCGAGGTGGTCGGTGACGGCCATCATTCGATCGGTGCATTGATCGAGGCGCAGAGCCGGCGTCGGCAAGCCGCTACCAGTGGCGAGAGCAAGATCCCGCTGGATCACGAAACCCAACGCACCCTGCACGCGGCCGGGTATGACTACAGCAGCATCCTGCCGGCGGGCGAGCACCTGTTCGTGCGTCGCACGGCCAATCTGCACACCGGTGGCACGCTGGAAGACGTCACGGCGATTCTGCACCCGACCCTGGTCGATGCCGCCGTCCGTGCAGCGCGGGCGCTGGACATTCCGATGGTTGGCCTCGACTTGATGGTGCCGGCGGCGGATCAGCCGGAGTACGTGTTTATCGAAGCCAACGAACGCGCCGGCCTGGCCAATCACGAGCCGCAGCCGACGGCGGAGCGGTTTGTCGATCTGTTGTTTCCGCACAGTCAGCCGGCTGTTTCTTGATTCTGCTTTGTCTGGACTGACGCCTTCGCGAGCAGGCTCGCTCCCACAGGGGAACTCATCCAAATGTGGGAGCGAGCCTGCTCGCGAAGGGGCCGAATCAGGCACCACAAATCCCTTCTCATCGAAACCATCGATGCGCCTCAACTCATCAGGAGTTTCCATGACCACTCAAATCCCTGAACCGGATCTGAACTACCTGCAAAAAGTCCTGCTGGAAATGCTCGCCATTCCCAGCCCTACCGGGTTCACCGACACCATCGTGCGCTACGTCGCCGAGCGTCTGGAAGAACTTGGCATCCCTTTCGAAATGACCCGTCGCGGCACCATTCGCGCCACCCTCAAGGGCAAGAAAAACAGCCCCGACCGCGCCGTCTCCGCGCACCTCGACACCATCGGCGCCGCCGTGCGTGCAGTGAAAGACAACGGCCGTCTGACCCTGGCCCCGGTCGGTTGCTGGTCGAGCAGGTTCGCCGAGGGCAGCCGGGTCAGCCTGTTCACCGACAACGGCGTGATTCGCGGCAGCGTGTTGCCGCTGATGGCCTCCGGGCACGCGTTTAACACTGCCGTAGACGAGATGCCGATCAGTTGGGATCACGTCGAACTGCGTCTGGATGCCTACTGCGCGACCAAGGCCGATTGCGACTCGCTGGGCATCAGCGTCGGTGACGTGGTGGCGTTCGACCCGCTGCCGGAGTTCACCGACAGCGGTCACATCAGCGCCCGTCACCTCGACGACAAGGCCGGGGTCGCGGCATTGCTCGCTGCGCTCAAAGCCATCGTCGAGAGCGGTCAGGAGTTGATGATCGACTGTCACCCACTGTTCACCATCACTGAAGAAACCGGTAGCGGTGCGGCGGCGGCATTGCCGTGGGACGTCAGCGAATTCGTCGGTATCGACATCGCGCCGGTCGCGCCCGGCCAGCACTCCAGCGAACACGCGGTGAGCGTGGCGATGCAGGACTCCGGTGGCCCTTACGACTATCACCTGTCGCGGCATTTGCTGCGTCTGGCCGGTGAAAACGAACTGCCGGTACGGCGCGACCTGTTCCGCTATTACTTCAGCGACGCGCATTCGGCAGTCACCGCCGGGCACGACATCCGCACCGCCCTGCTGGCCTTCGGCTGCGACGCGACCCATGGTTATGAACGTACGCACATTGACAGTCTCGCGGCGCTCAGTCGTTTGCTCGGGGCGTACATTCTGAGTCCGCCGGTATTCGCCAGTGATGCGGCCCCGGCCAATGCTTCGCTGGATCGCTTCAGTCACCAGATCGAACATGAGACACAGATGGAGAGCGATACGCGAGTGCCGTCGGTGGACAGTCTGGTGGGGCAGCGATCCGACAGTTGATCCGGGATTCTGTGGTGGCTGGACTGACCCCATCGCTGGCAAGCCAGCTCCCACAGTTTTCGAGGTGGATCACCTGTTTGTGTACATCAACAAACTCTGTGGGAGCTGGCTTGCCAGCGATGGGGCCAGACCCGCCCACACAAAACTGGCAGCCAGCCACCAATCGCCGTAGCATCCCGTCATTGATTTAGCCGAGGTGCCCATGCTGATTCCCTACGACGCTCTTGAAGTCGACACCCTCACCCGCCTGATCGAGGACTTCGTCACCCGCGACGGCACCGACAACGGTGATGACACACCGCTGGAAACCCGCGTGCTGCGCGTGCGCCAGGCGCTGACCAAAGGCCAGGCGCTGATCGTCTTCGACCCGGAAAGCGAGCAATGCCAACTGATGCTCAAGCACGACGTGCCCAAGCACCTGTTCGACTAGCGGACCTTTTCGGTGACCTGTTTGCGCTGGATCCGCTGATAGACTTCAGAACGGTGCACATTGACCTTCTGCGGCGCCTCGACACCAAAGCGCACGCTGGAACCGTTGACTGACAGTACGCGCACGGAAATGTCGTCACCGATGGAAATCAACTCGCCCACTACACGGCTGAGTACAAGCATGGAATTTATCCTTCAGGGTTAGCCAGCCCTGAAGATGCGCGGTGGGCGCGCGCTCGACAATACGTCGTGAGCAATTCAGTCTTGCCCTACACCCACGAGCGCTGCGCCCGTCAGACATTTCCTGCAAATCGCTAAACAGTCTCGCCTCAAACCGCGGAAAATCGCGGCCCGAACAGAATCACGCTCGCGCCGATCACGCACAGCGCCACGCCGATCCAGTCCGAACCCAAAGGGCGAACGCGCTCGACCACCGCCAGCCAGCCGATCGACGCGACGATATAGATCCCGCCATAGGCGGCATAGGCGCGCCCGGCATAAGCCGCTTCGACGCGGGTCAACAACAGCGCGAACAGGGTCAGGCTGAGCAGCGCCGGGATCACCCACAAGGCACTTTTGCCCTGACGCAGCCACATGAAAAAGGCGAAACAGCCGGCGATTTCAAACAGCGCCGCGAGGAAGAACCACAGGTAATTGAGCATTGATGCGTCTCGACAGGGTGACCATTGCGGCCACCCTAACGACGCAACATCCTCGGGGCAAGTTCAGCCGTTGGTTTGTCTGGCCTTGGCGCGCATTTTATCGGCCATGGTGGTCATTTCGTTGTAGATCAGTTGCGGGTTCTTCTGTTTGATCGCCCAGGCCATGCGCCCCTGCTCGTGCGGCAGGATCATGAATTCGCCGGCGGCCACTTGCTGGTAGATATAGTCTGCAATGTCGGCAGCCGTGATCGGCGAACTTTCCAGCAACTTGCCGACCTGGGCTTTCATGGCCGGGGTCGGACCACGGAACGAGTCGAGCAAGTTGGTCTGGAAGAACGACGGGCAGACCACATGCACGCTGACTTCCTGCTGCGCCAGTTCGATCAGCAAACTTTCCGACAGCGCCACTACACCGGCCTTGGCCACGTTGTAGTTGCTCATCGCCGGGCCCTGCATCAGTGCAGCCATCGAAGCGATGTTGATGATCTTGCCTTTGCTCTGCTCCAGCAGCGGCAGGAACGCCTTGCAGCCCTTGACCACCCCCATCAGGTTGATCGCGATCTGCCAGTCCCAATCCTCCAGCGACAGTTCGCTGAAGAACCCGCCGGACGCCACACCGGCGTTGTTGACGATGACATCGATACCGCCGAGCTTCACTTCGCAAGCCTGGGCAAACGCGGTGAGCTGGCTGTAGTCACGCACATCGCAACGTTGGGTGAAACCGTCACCACCGGCCTCGCGCACCCGCTTCAGGGTTTCCTGCAGGCCAGGTTCGCTGACGTCGGACAAGGCCAGCTGCCAGCCTTCACGCGCCCAGCGCAGCGCGATTTCGCGACCCAAACCTGAGCCCGCACCCGTGATCATCATGCGATTTTGCATAGCAGACAGCCTTGTTGTTCCGTAGGAGATGCACGGAGTGTAGCGAAGGAACACTGGCCACCCACGCTCCATCAGATTGCTGAATACAGGATCAAAAGATCGCAGCCTTTGGCAGCTCCTGCATCAGTTCCCTGTAGGAGCTGCCGAAGGCTGCGATCTTTTGATCTCGCGCTTTAAAGGAAATAAACGAGTAATCCAAATACATTAAAAAAACATTGAATTTTCTTTCATCCGCACCGGTCGGAATTTGTAAGCCGTCTGGAATTAGTTAGCCTCCAGTCGCCCTTGAACACCAAGTCTTCTCGAACGCTATAAACAAGGAAATCGACATGGGCACAATTCTTATCATTATCCTGATCCTGTTGCTGATCGGTGGTCTGCCGGTCTTCCCGCACTCCAGAAGTTGGGGTTATGGTCCTTCGGGCATTATCGGCGTGGTGTTGGTGGTGCTGTTGGTCTTGCTGTTACTTGGCAGGATATAAAACCCCAAGACAAAAAAAAGAGGCCCTCAGGGGCCTCTTTTTTATGCAGCGGTTTTATCAGTCCGGCTTGCCGTTGATCACACCGGCGGTGTTGTCCATCAGGCTCTTGGTCGCCGTTTGCAAGAACGCCTCAAGCTTGAGCTTCAGTTCGGCGGTACGCGGTGCGTCCGGAATGATCTCGGCAGAAGGGTTCGCGCCCAGTTGGTACTGGTAGATCTTCGGCGCCATTTCCTTCTCTTTCGGCAGCACCAGGATCTGGTCGGCAGTGACGATGGCGGTGGTCTGCTCGCTGCCCGACGGCTTGATCACACCGAAACCGGTGTCGCCGGCCGGCAGGTTGAGCAGGTCGCGACCCCAGCACTGATGACGCACTTCGCCACCCAGACGACCCATGATGGTCGGCACGATGTCGATCTGCGTACCCACGGTGTGGTCACGGGTGCCGAATTTTTCCTGAATGCCCGGGGCGATCATCAGCATCGGCACGTTGAAGCGGCCCAGGTCCATTTCGGTGATCTGGCGTTCGTTGCCGAAACCGTGGTCACCGACGATGACGAACAGGGTTTCCTTGAAGTACGGCTCTTTGCGTGCCTTCTCGAAGAACTGACCCAGCGCCCAGTCGGCGTAACGCATGGCAGTCAGGTGTTCGTTGAGGCTGCCACGATCGGTCACGCGCTCGACCGGCAATGGCGTCGGCAAGGCGTACGGCGTGTGGTTGGACAGGGTTTGCAGCAGCGCGTAGAACGGCTTGCCGTTTTCCCGTGCCTTCAGCTCCTGCAGACCACGGTCGAACATGTCCTGGTCGGACACGCCCCAGGTCGGATCGGAGAACACCGGATTGACGAAGTCGTTACGGCCAACGAAGTTGGTCATGCCCTGGTTACTGAAGAAGCCCGACTGGTTGTCCCAGGCGAAGTCGCCGTTGTAGACATACACGTCGTCATACTTGCGCGCGCTGAGCAGCTGCGGCAGACCGGACAGCTTGTGGCTGCCTTCCGGGGTCTGCATCAGGTATTCGAAACCTGGCAGGTTCGGGAAGCACGCCATGGTCGCAAACATGCCCTGGTGGGTATGGGTGCCGTTGGAGAAGAAGCGGTCGAACAGCAGGCCTTCCTTCGACAGTTTGTCGAGGTACGGCGTGATGTTGCCCGGTGCGCCCAGGGCGCCGACCGAGTGACCGGCCATACTTTCCATCAGGATCACGACCACGTTCTTGATCGGCAGGGTCTTGTCGGCCGGTGGCGTGTAGTCACGACGCACGGCAGCGATGTCGGCATCGACCAGTTTGTCGTCCGGCATCACCAGCATCTCGCGCACCACTTTCTGCGCCTGTTCCTGCGGCAGGGTGGCTTTCCAGATGTTATCGCGGTCCTCGCCCATGCGGTCCTTGGCGGCGGCGATCAGCGACAGCGTGCCGTTGAGGCCGAGCTGGTTGGCGAAGTTCGATTCGGTGGTGTACACGTCACCCCAGCGCAGCGGCGGGCCCTGACGCAGGGTGCCACGGGCGGCCACGACGCAGATCAGCAGGCAGACCACGAACACCGCCAGGCGGGTGTACCACGGCGCCACCTGACGGGTGCCGACGTTGCCGCCGCTGAACGGGCCGCGTGGACGGGTCGCACGGTCGGCGCCCTTGAAGGCCAGAGTCAGGATCACGGTGCCGATGACCCACGCCAGCAGGTAACGCACTACCGGGAAACCGTACCAGAGCATGCTCATCACGGTTTTCGGGTCTTCCTTCACGTACTGGAACACCAGGCCATTGAGGCGCTGGTGGAACTCGCGGTAGAAGTCCATTTCCATCAGGCCGAGGAACAGCGCGATGCTCGACGCCACGGTCAGCCACAGGCGGAAGAAGCCACGCGCAGCCATCGCCCGGGCACTGAACAGCGCCAGCACCAGCGGAACGCAGACGTAGACCACCAGGCGCAGGTCGAAACGCAGGCCGTTGGCGAAGGCTTCGAGGAAGGTCGAAGCCGGGGTATCGAGGATCATCTCGCGGTTGTAGACCAGCAGCGCGAGGCGCAGCACGGAAAACATCACCATCATGACCAGAGCACACAGCAGCGTGTAGGCCAGATGCGATTTGACGGTCGGTTGCAGCAGGCGAGTGGAAGATCGCTGCTGATTCAGGGCGTCCGGGTTTGCCATGTCGTTTTAGGACCCATTGGAAGTTGAAGTTGCAAAATACAGCGGCGCCATGCCCTCTATTGGCCATTCCAGACCCTGGGGCGTGCGCGGTGCGCAAATGTTGCACGATCAACGGCAGCATTGCCATTGATTACTGCCCCATTGCCCGACTCTTTCATACAAGCATTCGGGCGGGGACAAGCTGAATTGCGCGGGCGAATTGTCTGGAACACTTTGTGAAAATTTCGTCCAACGCATATCTGGAAACACAATATAACGACAAAATAAAACGCCCCGAATCGGTCGGGGCGTTTTGCTGTCAGCGCGAAGAATTACTTCTCGGCGCGTTCTTTCAGGGCTTTCAGCGTATTGAACGGCGCATCGACCACGAACTTGTTGGCAATCATGCTCGGCACGCTGCCGCCGGGCTCGGTGTGCACCTGATAGGTCACTTCGACTTGATCACCTTTGGGTACGAACTTCCAGAACCCTTTGACCTGAGCGACACGGACAAAGCCTTTCTCTTCGGGAAGGTACTTCGGCACGCCTTCGAGGTTGCGGGTCAGGCTGCCATCGGCGCCCTCAACGGTGGTGATGTGCAACACCGAATCACGTGGGGTCACTGGCCACGGCGTATTGAACTGGGTGTAGGTCCAGCTCTGATCGCCCTCGTGCTTGAGCAGTTTCTGGGTTTTGCATTCGTGAATCCAGGCGCAGGCTCCGGCCACGTCTTCCTGCAAGGCACGCAGTTTGGCAACGGTGGTCTTCATCAGGGCAACACCCTGATAGGACTTGTAATCGGAACCCGGCACTTCGGCCAGCGAGACCTTGATCCCGTCCTGTTCCTTGGCGACCTTCCAGTCTTCGGCCTGAGCCATCGAAGTAGCCAGCACAGCGGTCAAACCACACAACACAGCGATACGATGCAGCGAACCCATAGTCTTATTCCTTATTGTTGAAGTTCCGTTCGTTTGACACATCACGCCGCCGTCATCTGCTCCCACCAACCGATCAACCTGATCGCTTCTTCCGAGCTGCTGCCGCAGACTTCGACATCGGCGGCAAATCCCGAACAGACCGCCGGGCGCTCCGGCTGGCCGAAAATGCTGCACAGGTTTTCGACCGAGAGTTGCACGCAACGTTCGCCGGCAGGTTTGCCGTTGGGCATGCCCGGAATGGCAGAGCTGATGGACGGGGCAATGCAGCAAGCGCCACAGCCTTCACGGCATTTCATGACGAGCAAGTCCTCGCGACGGGCAATGTGTTAAAGAGACACGGACAGAGTAACCGCTAAAACGGTTGTTTCAAATTCCCTGCACCGGGGTTTTTACCGATAACTGAATGTGACTGACCAGTCTCCGACAAAGCGTCTGGTCTGCGGGTCACGGGTCGATTGAATTTATTGCTTGAACTCGAAATCCAGCGCTGCGCCTTCGACTTCGCGGCGCTCTTCGTTGCGCAGCTGCAACTGCATTTCATTGCTGAGCAGGCGGCCATTGAGCTGGAAGCCGCTGTTCTTCTCGCCAAACATCTGCGGCAGGATCGCCTCGTGTTTGGGCATCGGCACGGTACCGGCAGGTTTGAGCTGCTGGACCATGTCTTTGGGCAGGCTCAGGTCCAGTTTGGCCGGCGGCAGCCTGGTTTTAGCCACTTCACTGGCCGGTTTTGACTTGGAGGCAATCGGGGGCCGCTTCTTCACCGGGGCCGCTTTCTTCTGGGGGGCTTTCTTCGTCTGAGCTTTCTTGTCCGCAACGGCTTTGTTGCTGGCCGTTTTACTCGCCGGAGCTGACGCCGCAGGCTTTTCCTGAACGGCGGCTGCCATGACACCGGGCGCATGGCCCATCGTCAACACACCAAGCAAAATCCAGGCAGCAGGCAAAATCGCTTTCATGAGCCCCACAACACTAACGGCAGAGGGCCATATGCTCGCCTGTTGAGCGTCACAAGACAAGCACGGTGCGCCACTCGTTCAGAAACCGCCTGCGGTTTCCTGACACAGTTGAGTCGCCAGCAAACCGAGGGTCATCAGCGCCCTTTCCGCCTCGCGATTCCACGGCGTGCCGCAGTTCAGGCGGATGCAGTGGTTGAACTGCTCGGTATTACTGAAGATCAGCCCCGGCGCAATACTGATGCCCTGCTGCAAGGCGCGGACATGCAATTCCTGTGTATTGACCCTGCCCGGCAGACTCACCCAGAGAATGAAACCGCCCGTGGGCCGGGTCATTTGCGTGCCTTCGGGGAAGTACTGCTGCACCGCCAACTGGAACGCGCTGAGGTTTTTTCGGTATTCCTGGCGGATGTACCGTAAATGCCGGTCATAACCGCCATTTTCCAGATAAGCGGCAATCGCCATTTGCGTGACGCTGCACGCCGAATGCGTGGTGAAGGTCTGCAGACGCTGGATTTCCTGCTGATACTTGCCGGCGATCATCCAGCCGACGCGCACACCCGGCGACAACGTCTTGGAAAAGCTCGAGCAGTAGATCACCCGATCCAGTCGATCGTAGGCCTTGAGGGCTTTGGTGCGGCCCTGTTCGAACATCAACTCGCCATAGATGTCGTCTTCGACGATCTGGATATCGAAGTCCGAGGCCAGGCGCAGCAGTTGTTTCTGCCGCTCTTCCGGCATGGTGCCGCCCAGTGGATTGCTCAGCCGCGTGGTCAGCACCAAGGCCTTGATCGACCATTGGTTGGCGGCCAGTTGCAGGGCTTCGAGGCTCATGCCGGTGGCCGGATCGCTGGGGATCTCGATCACTTTCAGGCCCAGCAGGTCGGCCAGTTGCAGTAAACCGTAATAGGTCGGCGACTCGGCAGCGATCAGATCACCCGGACGGGTCAGCACCCGCAGCGACATCTGCAAGGCATCGACGCAACCGTGGGTGATCACCACTTCTGACGGATCGACCACCACCCCGGCGTCGCGCATGCGGATCGCCACTTGCCGGCGCAGCGGTTCGAAACCGGGGCTGAACATGTAGCTGAACGCCCGCGGGCTATGGAATCGGGTGACCTTGGCCAATTGCTGATGCAGCGCGCGAACCGGAAGGTAATCGACACTTGGCACCGCAGCGCCCAACGGGAACACCCCTTCGCGCCGCGATTCGACCAACACTTGCTGAATGATGCTGGCGCGGGTGACCAGTCCTGGCCGCTCGACCCGGGCGATGTCCGGGGTCGGCGCAGTCAGTGCCGGGGTCTGGTGCACGTAATAACCGGACTGCGGCCGTGCACGGATCAGGCCCTGATCTTCGAGATTGGCGTAAGCCTGCAACACCGTTGCATGGCTGACATTGAGCTGCGAACTCATCTTGCGCACCGACGGCACGCGTTCTCCGGGCTGATAGACACCACGCCGGATGTCTTCCGCCAGTTGTTGAGCAATACGTTGGTAGAGCAAGAGGTTGGTCATGACGCAGCACTCGATTTCACGGGCATTTTATTCTTGTGTGAAACAATACCGGAACAGTTTAGAAGTGTACTGGGACAGTTGCCACCATAGTCGACCATACAGTGCAGTGTCAGCTACAACTGTACGGATTTGCGTGCCAATCGACAGACGTAAAAAAGCCCGGCGCTGCATGACAGGCCGGGCTTTCCAGAGACGCAGCCCTCAGCGGGCGGCGCCGAGCTGGCCTTTTTCGTCTGAGAACACGATTTCCACCCGACGGTTCTGTGCCCGCCCGCGCTCGGAAGCGTTGGCGTCCACCGGGTACTCATCGCCGTAACCTTCGACCTGAATGCGCTTGTCCTCAATCCCGAGGTCCATCAGCACATCAGCCACCGCTTGCGCGCGATCACGCGACAGCTTGAGGTTGTCCTGTTTGCCGCCGGTGCTGTCGGTATAACCCTCGATGCGCACCACGCGTTTCGGGTTGAGCTGCAGGAACTGCACGATCTTCAGGACCACGCGATTGGCCGAATTCTTCAGCTCGGCCTCGCCGGTGTCGAACAGTACGTCACCCAGGGTCATGACCAGACCGCGATCGGTTTGCGTGGTGGCCAGCGCGACGATTTGTTCTTCGAGCCACTTGCCCTGCTGCTGCACGCTCAGCAGTTTGGACTCGCGCAGGGCCAGCTGCAGGCGCTGGCGCTCCAGCTCCAGCTTCGCCGCGCGCTCTTCGTTGAGCACCAGATTGGTGTGTTCGCGGGCGATTTCGCTGTAACGCTGACTCAGGTAGGCGTAATGCGCGACGTCCCAGCCGCTGCCCCAATAGGTCGACAGGCGATCGGCACGGGCCAGCGATTCACCGGCGCGGATCACGTCCTTGGGCGCGATACGCAGCACGTTGGAATCTTCCTTGACCTTCTGGAAGTCGCTGCTGGCCTGTTGCAAGGCGGCTTCGCTGTGTTGACCGGCGCAACCGTAGAGGCTCGCGCAACCGGCCAGAATCAACCCGCCGAGGGCTTTGGACTTGAGGCTCATTGGGCATCTCCCAGTTGCTTGCGCAGACGGATGATGCGGGTGTTGAGCACGTTCAGTTGCTCTTCGCTCTTTTGCGTCAGCACCTTGGCTTCGGCCAGACGTGCATCCAGCTCGGCTTGTTCGGAACGCATGCGCGCGTTCTTGTAAGACTCGTCGGTCATGTTGCCCTTGGCCCGGTTGAACTTGTCTTCGGCCAGTTTCATTTCCGGCATTTCATCGGCGGTCGCACCGACAGCCTTGGCTTGGGTGATGGCCTGCTCGGTCAGGCGCATTTGCTCAATGGGCGCAGGATCGTTGGCGCAGCCGGCCAGGGCCAGAACGGCCATGGCCGCGAAAAGAGGTCGAATACTCACTAAGAATCCCTACTGTTTTGGGGCACTGACAGGTGGCTGCGGCTGTTGCTGCTGAGCCTTCCAGCGCTCGATGTTGCGTTGCAGCGCGGCTTCGGTCAGTCCGGACGCGGGCAATTCTGTCATCTTTTTAGCGAGCTGTCCGCGCAACCACGGATCGTTGCAGGCCGAGTTGTGCGAAACCGCGAGGAACAGTCCCGGGCGGTCGATCGGTTGCTCGAAGGCCAGCAGATCATTGGCCATGCCCAATGCCTGCGCGGCGGCCATGCCCGAGTAGCGACCGGCGAGTACATATTCCACTTCACCCAGCAGAAGTTTCTGAAAGGCCTGGGTGATGTTTGCCGTCCGGGTCAGGGTCAGATTCTGCTCGGCGAAAGTGCCGAATGCCTGGGTCATTCGAGACTTTTCCGACATCCCGCCGGTGTGCCCGTGCAAGTCTTTGGCTTCGCTGTAGACCAGCGTCGAGCCTTTGCGCGTCCATACCAGGTAGTCGTTTTCCAGCAACGGCGGATAGATGTAGTCGAGGTTTTCCAGTTCATTGAACATCAGCGGTGTGTCGGTCAGCATGTCCATGCGCCCGCTGCGCACTTCATCGAGGGCCTGCGAGCGTTTGCCGGCGTAGAGCAGCTCGACCTTGATCCCCAGATCCTTGGCCACTTGCTGCAACAGGTCGGCACTGGCGCCGATCAACTGCTTGGGATTCTGCGGATCCTGCCACAGGTACGGCGGCGCATCCGGGCTGCCGGTGACGACGAGGCGCTCGCATTTGCCGGCGGCCGCAGCCATGCCCGGCAAGAGGATCAATCCCGATAACAGCCAGCGGCGCAGATCCATGGCAAAACACTCCCACTCAAATTCGAGACAAAAAAAAGCCCGACCACAAGGCCGGGCTCTTTATAAGTGAAGCCGCCGGATTAGACCAGCTTCTCCAGCTCAGGGACTGCTTCGAACAGATCCGCCACCAGACCGTAATCGGCCACCTGGAAGATCGGCGCTTCTTCGTCCTTGTTGATCGCAACGATCACTTTGGAGTCTTTCATACCGGCCAGGTGCTGGATCGCCCCGGAGATACCGACGGCGATGTACAGCTGTGGTGCAACGATCTTGCCGGTCTGACCGACCTGCATGTCGTTCGGGACGAAACCTGCGTCGACCGCGGCGCGCGAAGCACCGACGGCAGCGCCCAGCTTGTCTGCCAGGGCGTACAGGTGTTTGAAGTTGTCACCGTTCTGCATACCGCGACCGCCGGAAACGACGATCTTGGCAGCGGTCAGTTCAGGACGATCGGACTTGGCCAGTTCTTCGCTGACGAAGCTGGACGTGCCGGCGTCGTGCGCAACAGCAACGGCTTCAACAGCCGCCGAACCACCTTCAGCGGCAACCGGGTCGAAACCGGTGGCACGCACGGTGATCACTTTGATCGCAGCGGTCGATTGCACGGTAGCGATGGCGTTACCGGCGTAGATCGGACGCTTGAAGGTGTCGGCACTTTCTACCGAGATGATCTCGGAGATCTGGTCAACGTCCAGTGCAGCGGCAACGCGCGGCAGGATGTTTTTGCCGTTGGACGTGGCGGCAGCCAGGATGTGGCTGTAACCAGCGCCCAGCTCTGCAACCAGCGGCGCAACGTTTTCCGGCAGCTGATGCGCGTAAGCGGCATTGTCAGCGTTCAGGACTTTGCTCACGCCAGCGATTTTCGCAGCGGCTTCGGCCACGGCGCCAGCGCCTTGACCTGCAACCAGAACGTGGATGTCGCCGCCGATTTTGGCAGCAGCGGCCACGGTGTTCAGTGTGGCCGGGGCCAGCACTTTGTTGTCGTGTTCAGCGATTACCAAGATAGTCATTTTTAGATTACCTTCGCTTCGTTTTTCAGTTTCTCGACCAGTTCAGCCACCGACTTGACCTTGATCCCCGCGCTGCGTGCAGCCGGCGCTTCGACTTTCAGGGTCTTGTTGGTGGAGGCGGTGGAAACGCCCAAAGCGTCCGGAGTCAGCACTTCGAGAGGCTTCTTCTTGGCTTTCATGATGTTTGGCAGAGACGCGTAGCGCGGCTCGTTCAAACGCAGGTCGGTGGTGACGATGGCCGGCAGTTTCAGGGAAACGGTCTGCGCGCCGCCGTCGATTTCGCGGGTCACGGCAACGCTGTCGCCGGACACTTCGACTTTCGAGGCGAAGGTGCCCTGACCGTAGCCGCTCAGTGCAGCGAGCATCTGGCCGGTCTGGTTGTTGTCGCTGTCGATGGCCTGTTTGCCCAGGATCACCAGCTGAGGCTGTTCCTTGTCGACCACAGCCTTGAGCAGCTTGGCCACGGCCAGCGAAGTCAGGTCTTCAGCGGATTCGACGAGGATGGCGCGGTCGGCACCCAGAGCCAGTGCGGTACGCAGCTGTTCCTGAGCGGTGGACGGGCCGATGGAGACGACGACGATTTCAGTCGCAACACCTTTCTCTTTCAGGCGTACGGCTTCTTCCACTGCGATTTCGCAGAACGGGTTCATCGACATCTTGACGTTGGCGAGGTCTACGCCGGAATTGTCCGCTTTGACGCGAACCTTGACGTTGTAATCCACAACGCGTTTGACAGCTACAAGAACCTTCATGGATTCCTCGTTACTCTCCGGTGAAAAGAAAGTCGCCTAGGCGAACCTGGCGGATGATGCTCATCGGGCACAAGGGCACCTCTAAAAACGCCGGCTGGGGCCGATGACCGTTCGTCAGTGGTGACCAACGGGTCATTGATTCGCACGGTGTGTAAACTGCGCGCCGGACTTGCGATGCGCATCACCTTGTACTGCCTGTGCCCTGTCTTTAGAGGTGCTCTTGAAACCGCCAGTCTGCCTACGGCGAGCGCAAAACCGCCCGTATCTTGACCGGAACGCCTATTCCGGTCAATACGGCAAAATGGCCGTTCATAAGCCGCGCTTCTTTGATTTCTCTGGGCTGGAGCCGATTCAAACAAACGTTTGTATTGGACGCTCGGAGTGGTGTAGATATAATGCGCCGCCTAGAGAGAAAGGTGGTTTGCCCATTATTACCCTTGACGTTAACGTAAAGGCAATAACGGATACGACACCGAACCTCCAAATTAGAAAAAAAACTGTTGAGCCTTGAGTAGGAGATAGCCTGTGGAACGCGAATACATGGAATTCGACGTGGTCATCGTCGGTGCCGGCCCCGCTGGCCTGTCCGCCGCCTGCCGTCTGAAGCAGAAGGCCGCCGAAGCCGGTAAGGAAATCAGCGTCTGCGTGGTCGAAAAAGGCTCCGAAGTCGGCGCACACATCCTTTCCGGTGCCGTGTTCGAACCACGCGCTCTGAACGAACTGTTCCCGGACTGGAAAGAACTCGGCGCCCCGCTGAACACCCCAGTCACCCGCGACGATATTTTCGTGCTGAAAAACGCCGACAGCGCGCAGAAGATTCCTGACTTCTTTGTGCCCAAGACGATGCACAACGAAGGCAACTACATTATTTCCCTGGGCAACCTGTGCCGCTGGCTGGCCCAGCAGGCTGAAAACCTTGGTGTGGAAATCTACCCGGGCTTCGCCGCTCAGGAAGCCTTGATCGACGAGAACGGCATCGTACGCGGGATCATCACCGGTGATCTGGGCGTCGACCGCGAAGGCAATCCGAAAGAAGGCCTGTACACCCCGGGTATGGAACTGCGAGGCAAGTACACGCTGTTCGCCGAAGGCTGCCGTGGGCACATCGGCAAGCAACTGATCAAGCGCTACAACCTCGACAGCGATGCCGACGCCCAGCACTACGGCATCGGCCTGAAAGAAATCTGGGAAATCGACCCGGCCAAACACCAGCCGGGCCTGGTGGTGCACACCGCCGGCTGGCCGCTGGACATCATGGGCACCGAAAACACTGGTGGCTCGTTCCTCTATCACCTGGAAAACAACCAGGTAGTGGTCGGCCTGATCGTTGACCTGTCCTACAGCAACACTTACCTGTCGCCGTTCGACGAGTTCCAGCGCCTCAAGCATCACCCGGTGCTGGCGCAGTACCTGGAAGGCGGCAAACGCGTCAGCTACGGCGCCCGCGCCATCTGCAAAGGTGGCCTGAACTCGCTGCCGAAAATGGTCTTCAAGGGCGGCGCGCTGATCGGTTGCGACCTCGGCACCCTGAACTTCGCCAAGATCAAAGGCAGTCACACCGCGATGAAGTCCGGCATGCTCGCCGCCGAGTCGGTGGCCGACGCGCTGTTCGCCGAGAAGGATGGCACTGAAGAGCTGACCACTTACGTCGACGCGTTCAAGAAGAGCTGGCTCTACGACGAACTGTTCGCCAGCCGCAACTTCGGCCCGGCGATCCACAAGTTCGGCGCGATCGTCGGTGGTGGTTTCAACTGGCTGGACCAGAATATCTTCGGCGGCAAACTGCCGTTCACCCTGCACGACACCAAGCCGGACTATGCTTGCCTGAAACTGGCGGCCGACTGCAAGAAGATCGACTATCCGAAGCCGGACGGCAAACTCAGCTTCGACAAACTGAGCTCGGTGTTCATCTCCGGTACCAACCACGAAGAAGAGCAACCGTGCCACTTGAAGCTGACCGACCCGAGCATCCCGATCAGCAAGAACCTGCCGCTGTACGACGAACCGGCGCAGCGCTACTGCCCGGCCGGCGTGTATGAAGTGATCACCAAGGAAGACGGCGAAAAACGCTTCCAGATCAACGCCCAGAACTGCGTGCACTGCAAGACCTGTGACATCAAGGACCCTTCGCAGAACATCACCTGGGTCACGCCGGAAGGCGCTGGCGGCCCGACTTACCCGAACATGTAAGCCGTATCGCTGAACAACGAGGCTCCCGAAACGGGGGCCTTTTTGTTGCCCACGTTTTCTGTTTCACCACAAAACAACTGTGGGAGCGGGCTTGCTCGCTCCCACAAGGGATCTTAATCGACTCAGGCAACGCGTTCGTCGCCAGGGCTACGCTCGAAGTAGCGCTTGTACTCACGACTGAACTGCGACGTACTCTGATACCCCACCCGATGCGCCACCTGCGCCACGCCCAGCCCTTCGGCGACCAGCAAGGTCTGCGCCTTGAGCAGGCGCAAGCGCTTCAGATACTGCACCGGCGACAACAGCGTGCTACGCTTGAAGTGCTCGTGGAAGGACGACACGCTCATGTTCGCGCAACTGGCCAAAGTCTCGACGTTCAGCGGCTCAGTGTAGTGCGCATGCAGATGACTGATCGATGCCGCAACCCGGGCGAACTGCCCCTGCTGTTCCACCAGCGCGCGCAACACATCGGCCTGCGGCCCGCGCAGCGCAGTGAACAACAATTCACGCACTCGCGCCGGCCCGAGAATCTGCCGCTCCAGCGGATCGTGCAGACAGCGCAGCAAGCGTTCAACGCAGCCACGCATGTCATCGTCGAGCACCACCGAGGTCATCGACTCCGGCGTTTGCGCCGGGATATGCCGCCCGGGCGCCAGCCCCATGGCCAGCACCAGCTCGCCGAGCAGCACCCGGTCGATGGCCACCGACACACCCAGCAACGGCGCATCCGGCAAGGCAAAGGTTTCGCACTCGAACGGCACCGGCAGCGCCTGAATCAGGTAATGCCCGGCGCCATATTCCATGGTGCGCGGGCCGAGGAACGCCAGTTTGCTGCCCTGGGCGATGATCATCAGGCTCGGCTCATAAATGTGCGGGCCACGCGCCACGTCGCAACTGGCGCGCAACACCTGCACGCCGGGCAGCCCGGTCTGGCTGTAACCATCGCAAAGCGCCAGCGGCTCGATCAGCGAAACCAGCGTGGCATTGGCATCAAGGTGACGGGTCAACTGCATCGGAGGGGTCTTCAAAAAAGTCACGGAAAAAGGCATGCAAGCATCATCGCAGATCCTTTTGCCAATGCGCTTACCCAGACCTGCATGCCGGAGGATTAGGCATGAGACCCGGAGGAATCGTCATGGCCGCAGCGGCAGACGGCGCCCAAAATGCGCCACCTCACCTGTCACTGCTTCTGCGAGGTTTCTTATGTACACCGCTATCGGTTATGCCGCTCAATCGGCCACCACTCCCCTCGCCCCGATGAAATTCGAACGCCGCAGCCCACGCGCTGACGACGTGGCGATCGAGATCCTGTACTGCGGCGTCTGCCACTCCGACATCCACCAGGCGCGCAACGAATGGGGCATCGCGGTTTATCCGTTGATGCCCGGCCACGAGATCGTCGGCAAAGTCACCGCCGTCGGTGCGAACGTCACTCAACATAAAGTCGGCGATCTGGTCGGGGTCGGCTGCATGGTCGACTCCTGCCGCACCTGCGCCGCCTGCCAGCAGAACCTTGAGCAATACTGCCTCGAAGGCCCGACCATGACCTACGCCACCCCGGACCGGGTCGATGGCAGCAACACCATGGGCGGCTATTCGGACAGCATCGTGGTCAGCGAACATTTTGTGGTGCGCATCCCGGAGAAGCTCGACCTGGCCAGCGCCGCGCCGATCCTCTGTGCCGGCATCACCACCTATTCGCCGCTCAAGCACTATGGAGTCAAGGCCGGCGACAAGGTCGGGATTCTCGGCATGGGCGGCCTCGGCCACATGGGCATCAAGTTCGCCAAGGCGATGGGCGCGGAAGTCACGCTGTTCACCCGTTCGGCGAGCAAGGCTGAGGAAGGTCGTCGGCAGGGCGCCGATCACGTGATCGTCTCCACCGATGCCGAGCAGATGGCTGCCGCTGCAGGCCGGTTCGACTTCCTGCTGGACACCATTCCGGTGCAGCATGATCTCAATCCATACCTGCAAACCCTGCGCTTTGATGGCGTGCACATTCTGGTCGGCCTGATCGAACCGATCGATCCGCCCGTGCACGCCGCCAACCTGGTGCTGGGGCGCCGCGTACTGGCCGGTTCGCTGATCGGCGGCATCGCCGAGACCCAGGAAGTGCTGGATTTCTGCGCCGAGCACAACATCACCTGCGACATCGAAATGCTCGACATCCGCCAGATCAACGAGGCTTACGCGCGGATGATTGCCGGTGACGTGAAGTATCGCTTCGTGATCGACATGGCGACGCTCAAGGTTTAAGGCCTCAGACCTTCAAGCCAAGCTCCGCCGAGAGCCGGGCTGTGACCCCTTTGATCAGGGGAATCAGCTCGGCCATTTTTTCCAGCGGCATGTACGGCACGGTGCTGGCGATACTGATCGCCGCCACTATGCGCTTGCTCGCATCACGAATCGGCGCCGCCACGCAGCGGATCGACGGTTCGTTATCCTCCAGATCGAAGGCGTAGCCACCGGCCACGTACTCGGTCATGCGCTGCTCGAGTTGTTCCCACGATTGCTGGGGATGCTGCGGCCAGAACTGACTCTTCCCACCCGCCGGCAGGCTGATGTCGTACAGGCGCTGCCAATCCTGCGGCGCATCATCGAGCATCAACGCCTTGCCGATCCCGGTGCGCGCCAACGGCATCCGGTGGCCGACCCGCGAGCGCATTTCCGGGCCGTTACGCCCCGGATTCTTCAGCAGATACAAGACCTCGTCGCCCTCACGAATGCCCAGGTGCACGGTGTCGCCGGTCAGCGCCGACAACTCGTCTAGATACGGCCCGGCCAGACTCACCAGCGGCAACTCTTCGCGCGCCTGAAACCCCAGTTCGATCAACTTCGGCCCCAGCAGATAGCCGATTTGTGGCACCACGCGCAGGTAGCGCTCATCGACCAGGCAACTGGCCAGACGATGGGTGGTGCTGCGCGTGGTGCCGATCAACCGGGCGATCTCTTTCAGGTCGCGGGCACCACTGGCCACCGCCTGCACCACACCCAGGCCGCGAAGCAGCGTCTGGGTGCCGGTGGGTGCGGCGTCCTTGGTTTTTTCCGGGGCGTCTTCCTGCATATCCAGCCTTTACCGTTGAGCGAGGGAACGGGCGGCATTATGGTCGCCCGACGCAGACGACTACAACTCGATACGTTCGACCTTGCCCACCAGCAGCACGTAGGACAATGCACCGATCAGCGCCAGCACCGCGATGTAGGTGATCGCCGGGGCGAACGAATCACCACTGGCGAGGAGACCGATGACAATCGGCGTGGCAATTGCCGACAGGTTGCCGATGAAGTTGAACACCCCGCCGGTCAGCCCCAGCAAACGCGCCGGAGCCAGGGTCGAGACCAGCGACCAGGTGATCGAGGCCAGACCGTTGCCGAAAAAGGCCAACGCCAGGAAGGCAATCACCAGCGGTGTCGATTCAACGAAATTGGCGCCGATGATCGAGGTGGAAATCAGCAGCCCGCCAATGATCGGTAGCTTGCGCGCAAAACCCACGCTGCAGCCACGGCGGATCAACAGGTCGGAAAAGAATCCCGAGCACAGCACGCCGACAAAGGCCGCGAGAAACGGCAGCGATGCCAACAGGCCGGACTTGATGAAGTCCATGCCGCGATATTTCACCAGGTAGGTCGGGAACCACGTCAGGAAGAACCACAGCGTCGAGTTCAGACAGAACTGGCCGAGGTAGATGCCCCACAACTTGCGTTTGCTCAGGACGATGCCGAGATCGGTCCAACTGAACGAGGCCTTGGATGCTTGCGCCTGAATGTCTACCAGTCCGCCACCCTCGCGGATCAGGTCGATCTCCGCGTTGTTGGCGCCCTTGAAATCCCGCGGTTCGCGGTACACCGCGTACCAGATCGCCGCCCAGATAATGCCCGCCGCACCGGTCGCGACGAACACCATGTGCCAGCCGAACTCATGTTGCAGCCAGGCCAGCACCGGCGTCAGAAACGCCAGGCCGACAAACTGCCCGGAGGTGTAGAAACCAATCGCCGTGGCCCGCTCGCGCTCGGGAAACCAGGTGGTCACCACGCGGCTGTTGATCGGATAGGCCGGTGCTTCCAGCGCGCCGACCGCCATGCGCAGCACAAACAGCGCAATGAAACTCGCAGCGAAACCGAGCAGCACCGTGGCCAGCGACCACAGCAGCAGCGCGACACCGTAGAGGATGCGCGGCGGCACCCGATCCACCAGCCAGCCGCCGGGAATCTGCATCGCGGCGTAGGTCCAGCCGAATGCGGAGAAAATCAGCCCGACGTGAACCGGGTCGATGCCCAGTTCACTGGTCAGCGCGGGCGCGGCAATCGACAGGTTGCTGCGGTCGAGGTAGTTGATGACCACGGTGATGAACAGCAACACCATGATGAAAAACCGCTTGCGGCTAGGCGTGACTAAAGACGCCTGCCCGGTGAGGGTTTGCGTTGGCATGGGGGGTGCCTCTTCTTATGATTATTTGAGGTCATTGACGCAAATCTCCCATCCATGGAGATCAATTGTGGGAGGGGGCTTGCTCCCGAATGCGGAGTGTCAGTCGACATCTCTTTAGCTGACATGCCGCATTCGGGAGCAAGCCCCCTCCCACAAGGATTTGTGGTGGGTCAGAAGGGACTCACCACTCGGCAAAACTGCCATCGGCATGGCGCCAGATCGGGTTGCGCCAGCGGTGGCCGACCGCCGCGCGTTCGATCACGTATTCCTCGTTGATCTCGATGCCCAGCCCTGGCCCGTTCGGAATCTTCACGAAGCCCTGGTCGTAGTCGAACACTCGCGGATCCTTCACATAGTCGAGCAGATCGTTGCTCTCGTTGTAATGGATACCCAGACTCTGCTCCTGAATGAACGCGTTGTAGCAAGCCGCGTCGAGTTGCAGGCACGCCGCCAGCGCAATCGGCCCCAGCGGGCAATGCAGCGCCAGCGCCACGTCGTAGGCTTCAGCCATGTTGGCGATCTTTCGGGTCTCGGTGATACCGCCGGCATGCGAGGCATCCGGCTGGATGATGTCGACGTAGCCTTCGCTCAGCACCCGCTTGAAATCCCAGCGCGAGAACAGCCGCTCGCCAAGGGCGATCGGCGTGCTGGTCAACGGTGCCAGCTCTTTCAGCGCTTCGTAGTTTTCGCTGAGCACCGGCTCTTCGATGAACATCAGTTTGTACGGGTCGAGTTCCTTCATCAGCACCTTGGCCATGGGTTTGTGCACCCGGCCATGGAAGTCGACGCCGATACCGACGTTCGGCCCGACGGCATCGCGCACAGCGGCGACGTTGGCCAGGGCCAGATCGACTTTCTCGAAGGAGTCGAGGAACTGCAGCTCTTCAGTGCCATTCATTTTCACCGCAGTAAAACCCCGGCTCACCGCCTCTTTCGCGGCGCGTGCGGTGTCGGCCGGACGATCGCCACCGATCCACGAATACACACGAATCTTGTCGCGCACCTGACCGCCGAGCAGATCGCTGACCGACACGCCGAGGGCCTTGCCCTTGATGTCCCACAGCGCCTGATCGATGCCGGCCAGCGCACTCATGTGGATCGCGCCGCCGCGGTAGAAGCCACCGCGGTACAACACAGTCCAGATGTCCTCGATGTTGCGTGGGTCTTTGCCGATCAGGTAGTCGGACAATTCCTCAACGGCAGCGGCGACAGTGTGGGCGCGGCCTTCGACCACAGGCTCGCCCCAACCGGTCACGCCCTCATCGGTTTCGACCTTGAGGAAGCACCAGCGCGGCGGGACGATGAAGGTGGTGAGTTTGGTGATTTTCATCTGTTTGTCTCTCTTGTTAGATGCAGCGCACGCAGCGCCGGATAAATCTCAGCGAAGGGCCTTCCAGGCAGCCACGTAGGCCTTGGCATTGGCCGCCACTTGCTCAACCGTCATGCCCGGTTTGAACAGGCCGGAACCGAGGCCGAAACCTTTCACACCAGCGTCGATGAACGCTTGAATGTTGTCCGGGGTGATCCCGCCGACCGGCGCCAGCACCGTCCCGGAAGGCAACACCGCGAGCCATGCCTTGACCACCGCCGGGCTCATCTGCTCGGCCGGGAACAGCTTGAGAATGTCCGCGCCCTCCTCCAGCGCCGCGAACGCTTCGGTCGGCGTCGCTACTCCCGGCGACAGGTACAGCCCCGCCGCTTTCGCTGCGCGCAGCACCTTGGCGTCGCTGTGTGGCATCACGATCACCTGGCCGCCGGCCTCTTTCACCAGCTCGACCTGCTCCGGGGTCAACACCGTGCCGGCACCGATCAGGCAATCGGCGGGCAAGGTCTGACGCAGGATGCGGATACTTTCGTACGGCGACGGGGAATTGAGCGGTACTTCGATGACGCGAAATCCGGCGGCATACAGGACTTCTCCGACAGCAGCGGCTTCCTGCGGATGCAGGCCACGCAGGATTGCGATCAGACCGTTTTGTGCCAATGCTTGCTTGAGCATGTCAGGCCTCCAGTCAGGGTTAACGGGATAAGGAATCGAGCAGCCCGGCGGCCAGCGCCAGTTGCCACAGGCCACGCTCGGTGGCCTGCTCGGCCAGCGTGACGCGCGCGAAACCGCAGGCATCGAGGGCACGGCCGTAACGGGCGCAGAGTTGCGCGTTGCCGATGAGGATGATCGACGGCAGATGCGCACTATTGCGTCGGCGCCGCTGGGCTGCGGCAAGCGCCACCAGTTCATGGCCGATCATCAGGCCAGAGAGGTAATCCGCTTGCGCCGTCGGCGCCAGTTCGCCGGTCAGGCCCAGGGTGCGGGCGCTGAATAATGTGGAGAGCACGCCCAGTTCGCCGTCCGCCGACAGCGCCACTTGCACGCCACGGTCGAACGCCAACCCGTCGAACGCCGCACCCTGTTGCTGGGTACGCCCGAGAATGCTGTGTTCACTGAGCACGGCGAACACTTCGCCGGTCATGAAAGTATCGAAATGAGTGATGCAGCCCTCGACCACTTCGACCCACTTGGAATGGCTGCCCGGCAGACCGATCAACAGATCGCCGCCCGCCTCGGCCGACAGGTTCTGCAGCACGCCGAGGACCTGGGTTTCTTCGCCGCGCATCACATTCGGCAGACGCGAACGCTGGATCACCCCCGGCACGATATGTACCCGCGTGCCGCGCAGACTGACCAGTGTTTGTAAGGAATTTCCGAGATTGGCGACGTTCGCCGGCGTCTCGCAGTAGGCCGCTTCGCGCCAGCCCTGGGCGCTGCCGACCATGCCGCAGGCGATCACTGGCAGATCCGGCTGCGCATCGAGCCAGTCGCCGCACGCCTCTTCGAAGGCCAGTTCAAAGCCGTCGGCGCATTCACCACCGTGGATGACTCGCGGCGTCTTCGGTAACTGCATGATCCCGGACGACAGCGCACGCTGCTCCAGCACCACCCCGCCCGCCGCGAGTTTGTAAGCACGTAATGAGGTCGTCCCCCAGTCGAGCGCGATCAATTGCGCCTGCATCGCTTCACCTGTTTTGTTTTTGGCAGTGAGTGCGACGGACTATAAACCTTGGCGCAGGAAAATCTCAATATATAAATATCATTCCCATATTATGGGATTTACAAGTGTAACAGCCGTTTCTTCGCCAAATCTCTAAAATGCCGATCCCATTCACGCGACGACCGCTCTCGACAGGTTCAAGGAAGAAAAAATGAAAACCGCTTTAAAGGCGTTACTGCTCTGCAGCGCACTCTGCTTCGCGGCGATTGCCAGCGCCTTGCCCGCTATCAAGGAGGGTGATATCTGGGCTTACAACACCCGGCCGGGTGAAGAAGCCTCGACCTTGACCATCCTCAAAATCGAAAGCTATCCGCACTACGGCACCGTCGTGCATATCCGCGTTGATGGCATTCGGATGATCAACCCGGTCACCGGAGGCGAGTTCACCGCAATGCCCCACCTGCCTTTCCAGGCCGAGGCTTTGCAGCGCAGCCTGACTCGTCGCGTGGGAGAGACGGCGCAGATTCCGGATTTCAGTCAGGGCTACACCTACTGGAAAGCAGCCTTCGATGAAGAGAAGGCCGGGGCTTTCAAGATTTCCGTGCGAAAGACACTTGATGGATTGCTCAGCGGTCATTGGGAATCCGCAGAGAAGTGAGCATCAGAACAAGGCTTCCTGTGATCAGGCAAGAAGCCCGATCTCAATACTTGTCAATTTCCTTTAGCAGCTCAGCAACAGGAATATTCATCACTTCTGAATAGTAGATTTTGTAGGAGTAGGAGTTGATTCTGACTTTGCATGCGATTGTTTTTCGCCCCGCTAATACAGTGCTTAAGTCCTTGCTGCTCATCAGCGTTTCACTCGTTGAGTCTTTCACACGATAAAACATGAGATCCGCTTTGAAAGTGGATCCGTCTGCAGGCTTCAGAGGCTCAATCCATCCTTCACCATATTCATTCAGATTGCGCGACTGCGAAAAATCTCTACTCTCCCCCAAAGCACAAAGCAGCGACTGACTTATCTTGGACTTGAAGAGTTTGTCGACATCGACGTCGGACGAAAAACTGACTTGGTAAATGTTTCGATCCAAGTAGCGCTCCACCCCCAAATACTCGATTTTTGCAGTAGGTTTTCCGTGGCTGATCGCACATGAAGCACACATCGAAAACATCAAAATCAGAATTAACTTACGCACATTTCCTTCCTTTAAAATGCAACACCACCGATTCCATCAGAACATCTCTGGCTGACAGCCCGGCGCCAAGATCGGCAATATAAATGGCCCATGCATCAGCGTGGTTAACGTCAACCCTGCCATTCATGTTCGGACCGCTCTTCATATCCCACTGTTCTCCGAAATCAGCCACCAGGTCGGAAAAATTCCAGTCCTTGGCATCGGCTCTCACATTCACCCAATATTCAGCCTTAGGCGCGGGCTCTTTTTGATGCTCGCTCGCCCATCCCGTCGTCGTACCCACGTTCTGTCCTCCAAGCGTGAAACCGTCGAGCCGTCGCTTTGGCTGCTCAAGCCGTTGGCACACGCGGTGGCGTTGTGTCTGGTGGCGGGCAGTGCGCAGTCACTACGAAATCCTTTTTGAAATGGCGGTCCCATAAAGAGCCCGCCATTGAGTTTCAAGATTTTTAGTTCAGAGGACGGCCAATGCCGTTGCAAACGCTGGGGTTGTTGATATCGAGGTTATTGCTTGCCACACTTTGGTTGCCAAAGATGCCGCAGGCCTGCAAAAACCTGCTGTTACGTCATAGGCAGTTGGCGGAGGGCGCGACCGAACGGATGTCACGGCTGCAGCCGTTGCGGGGTGGTTGCAGATGACAGAAAGGAGAACCCGAGGATGGTGCTTTTGAGGGTCGGGTGATGCTGAAGTCCTGGTAAAAAAGTCTGAATTATTTGTTGTTCTGACGGGCGCCTTCGCGAGCAAGCCCGCTCCCACAGGTTCTTGCGGTGTGACATATATTGCATTAACAACTCTGTCCCCTGTGGGAGCGGGCTTGCTCGCGAAGAGGCCAGACCAGACGACCTCGGAATCAGCTACTGCACCAACTGGTTGATCTCAATGATCGGCAACAACACCGCCATCCCGGTGGCGGCAATCACTTCAGCATCGGATTGCCATCATCTCCTCAGCCTTCGGCAAACTCACGCAACACCTTGCCATCCATGCGATAGCGCACCCACTCTTCTTGCGGCTGCGCACCGAGGGATTTGTAGAATTCGATGGCCGGGGTGTTCCAGTCCAGCACGCTCCATTCGAAGCGTCCGCAGTCATTGTCGCAGGCGATTTTCGCCAGATGCCGCAACAGGGTTTTGCCGGCACCGCCGCCGCGTTGTTCGGGGGTGATGTAGAGGTCTTCGAGGTACAGGCAGTTGCTGCCGAGCCACGTCGAATAGCTGAAGAAGAACACTGCAAAACCGATAGGCACACCGTCACGCAGGCAGATCAGGCCGTGGGCGGTCGCGCCTTCGCTGAACAGGCTGCGCTCGATGTCGGTGACACTCGCAATGACTTCATGGCGGGCCTTTTCGAAATCTGCCAGTTCGGTGATGAAGGCGAGGATTTGCGGCGCATCGCTGGGGGTCGCCGGGCGGATTTCGATCGTCATGAACGGGCCTTGTCGGAAGTTGGAAAGCGCCATACTAAGGCCGGATGCGGCGCTCGTCACATGGCAACACAGAGAATATCCTGCGCCGATATTGCAATGTGTGTGCGGGCTTGCTCGCGAAAGCGCTCTGACAAACAACAATGATGGTGACTGGATTGACGCCTTCGCGAGCAAGCCCGCTCCCACAGGAACTTCGCCAGTCTGAAAGGATGCTCATGAACACTGAGATTTTTATGCCCGTGGAGGCGCTTGCAGCAGCACTGCTGCCCCACGCCCTCGAACCCGGCGACGACGGTGCCCACGACCTCGCGCACCTGCAACGGGTCTGGCACAACGCGCGCACCTTGCAGGCTGACGAAGGTGGCGACCTGGAGGTGTTGCTCGCTGCCGTGCTGCTGCACGATTGCGTGTCCGTGGAAAAAAACTCGCCGCTGCGCTCGCAGGCTTCGCGTCTCGCCGCAGAAAAAGCCGCCAGCGTGCTGGCCGATCTGGACTGGCCCGAAAGCAAAATCAGCGGCGTCACCCACGCCATCGAAGCCCACAGTTTTTCCGCCAACATCACCCCGCTGACCCTCGAAGCGAAACTCGTTCAGGACGCCGACCGGCTCGACTCGCTGGGCATGCTCGGCGTTGCCCGCACCTTCTACGTCGCCGGGCGCATGGGCAGTGCGCTGTATGACCCGCTCGACCCTGAAGCCAAAGAGCGCGACTACGACGACACACGCTTCTGCCTCGACCACTTTCAGACCAAGCTGCTGCACCTCGCCGACGGTTTCCAGACTGGCGCCGGTCAGCGCCTGGCGCAGATCCGCCATCAACGCCTGAAGGGTTTCATGGAGCAGTTCAAGGAAGAAATCGGCCTCGACTGATAATCCTGTGTCTCGACCGTTCGTCGTTCATCAGGCACCAATCCGATTCAAGGGCAGACCAAACACAGGTAAGGAATTCAATCACTGGAGAAGCCCTATGATCCCGTCAAGGTTGACTGCCCTCGTATTCAGCGCCCTGCTCTGCCCAGCGGTGTTCGCCGCGTCCACCACCGCAGCGGGCACAGGCCCCACCGATCCGGTTCCATCACCGCGCGCCCCTGCCATTAACAGTGCCCCAGGCATGAACACCGATGGCTCCGGCGTACCCTTGATCAACCAGCCACCTGCCACTGGCACCGACCCACGCACCCAAGGCAGCGACCCCGGCCGCCAGGGTGGCATGAACACCCCTGACTCCCCCGCCACACCCGATAACGCCGGCCCCGGCATCGGCTCGAAAACCACCACCGGTGGCTCGGGCTCCGAGGGCGGCAGCCAGTAGTTCGCCGACGCGAGCGTCCTATTCACATCGATGAAGAGGTAACCATGAACGTCGATAAAAACCTGGAAAAAGAAGTCCTCACCCGCCTGCTGCACGCCCATCCGAGCGGACTGGGCAAAGAGGTGCTGGACAATTATCGCGGCGAGAAAGTGGTGGCCAGCGCCCTCGCCTCTCTGCAGGATCGCGGACTGATCCACCACGGTCATGTGACCTGCAACGAGGCCGGCGAACACTCGTTGAATTTGCCGATCAAGCTCAGTGCGGCTGGCGTCGAAGCGGCGCGCAAGCTGGATCTGCAGTAGTCCTCAGGCCACTCGCTGCCGGTGCGGCGAGCGGCCGAATCTGCACACAAGAGGAGAAATCCCATGCCTCGTGGAAGCAAAGACAAATACACCGCCGAACAGAAGCGCAAGGCCGAACACATCGAAGACAGCTATGAGAAAAAAGGCTTGTCGAAGGATGCAGCCGAGGCGCGGGCCTGGGCGACGGTCAACAAACAGTCGGGCGGCGGCGAAAAGGCTGGCGGTTCCGGACGCAAGAAACCGGCGAGTGCCAAGTCCGAAGATCGCAAGGAGTCGTCACGACGCGCAGTGGCCAGTCGCGAGGGACATGCGCGTGACAGCAAGGCCTCCCGGGATACTCAGACCGTAGACAGTCTGCGCAAGGAGGCGCGGGCGAAGAACATTGCCGGGCGTTCTTCGATGCGCAAGGATGAGTTGATTGCGGCGTTGCGCAAAGCGGGCTGATCCATATTTTTTGTGCTGAGCCGTATGGCCTCTTCGCGAGCAAGCCCGCTCCCACATTGGAGTTGCGAACGACGAAAATCTCATTGTGGGAGCGGGCTTGCTCGCGAAGGCGGTTGATCAATCGCCGCAGGATTCGCGGATAAAAATATCCACTTCAGCAACTCCCGGCGCAGTCGCCGGCCCCCATCGCGTCACTGCCAAAGCCGCCGCCGCATTCGCCCGCCGCGCCGCCTCATGGGCTGTCAAACCCTGCGCCAACCCGGCGACAAACACCCCGGCATGGGCATCACCCGCCCCGTTGCTGTCCACGGCTTTTACCGCAAACCCCGGAACATGCCGTCGCTCGCCACGCTGCTGAATCCAGCAACCCTGTGGTCCATCGCGCACCACCATCAGCACATCCTTGGGCAGATGATCCGCCAGCCGGTCCAGCGCTTGATCAATGTCCGCCGCCCCGGTAAACCGCAGCGCTTCGACGCTGTTGCTGGTCCACACGTCGATGCGCGGCAGCAGCGCCTGCATCAGCGCCGATTCCGGCGACTCCACCAGCGGCCCCGGATCGAACACCACGTTGATCGCCTGCGGCAGCGCCAGCGTCCAGTCCAGCAGGGCTTGCGCCTTGCCTGCGTGCAGCAGGCTGTAACCGCTTACATAAACGTAGTCGCCCGCCTCGGCCGCCACGCTGTTCAAGTCCTCTCCGGTCACCTCACCTTCAGCGCCGATGTAGGAAATGAAACTGCGCTCGGCCGATGAGTCGGTCAGCGCCACACACAATCCAGTGTCGCGCTGTGCGGGTTGTTCGATACCGATTTGAATGCCTTCAGCGTTCATCGCCTGACGCGCCAGATCACCAAAACGCCCGGTGCCATGGCGACCGAGATAAACCACCGGCAAACCATTGCGTACGGCTGCGGCCATCACGTTGAAGCCGCCGCCAGCCTCGAAAGCGGCAGACTGCGCCAGCACATCGCCGCCGATTTGCGGCAGCTGATCCACGGCCATGACCAGGTCGATGATGACCTGGCCGGTGTGCAACATCTTAGGCATGAGCATTCTCGACTTGCGCGGCGCGACGATCTTTCGCCCCGCCGAGGACGAAGTAAATGCCACCGGCCACCACGAAGGTCACGATCCAGCCCAGACCGTTATGCCCCAGCCACGAGTCGGACAGGAAGCCCTTGAACCAGACGTTTTCGGCGGTGGTGCCGATGGTGGTGAAACTGAAGCCGAGCACGATGGCAATCGCCCACGCGCCGAACGCGCGCCACTCGATGCCGCCGCGATACCAATAGGCGCTGCTCGGGCTGACATCGAGCAGGTCTTTGGGGCTGTAGTAGTGACGGTGAATCAGATCGACCACGAAGATCCCGACCCACGCGGTGATCGGCACCGCCAGCAGGGAAATGAAGGTGATGAACGGGCCGTAGAAGCTGTCGGCGATCAGCATGAAGTAGATCGAGCCGGCGAAGATCGCCACGATGTCGACCACCACCGCGTACACGCGTTTGACCTTCAGACCGAGGGTCAGCGTGGTCAGACCGGCGGAGTACACCGACAGGTTGTTCGACAGCAGCAAGCCACCGAACGCGGTGATCAGGTACGGCACGGCCATCCAGGTCGGCAGCATGTCGCGGATGGCCACGATCGGGTCAGTCGCCGATGCCAGATCGTTGTTGCCCACCGACAGCAGGCCGCCGAGGGTGATCAGCAGCACCAGCGGAATCCCCGCACCGAACGCCGCCGAGGCGACCAGCCGTACAGCCTTGACGCTGCGGTGCTGATAGCGCGACATGTCCGCACCGGCGTTAGCCCAGCCGATCCCGGTGCCGGCGGCCATGGTGCCGATGCCGATGATCATCGCGCTCAGCGGCGCTGGCGTGGCGTTGAACACCGAGCTCCAGTCGATGGTCGCGCAGAGGAAGCCGCCGACCAGAATGTTCAGCGCGCCGAACACGTAGGTCGCCCACTTCTGGATCACCAGCAAGGTGGCGTGACCGAGGCCGGAAACCGACAGAGTCAGCAGGACGAAAATGGCGATGAAGATCAGCGTCAGCACTGGCGCACTTTTCGCTTCAACCGGCGAGCCGAACAGGATCGAACACAGCGACAGCAGCACGAACGCCGCGGTGGTGGTGTTGACCGTTTCCCAGCCCAGACGCGACATCAGCGAGACCAGCGTCGGGCCGATATTGCCACGCACACCGAAGATCGCTCGCGACAGGGTCAGACTCGGCGCGCGGCCACGGCGGCCGGCAATCGAGATGATCCCGACCACGGCGAATGAACCGGCGGCGCCGACGATGGCAACGATGATCGCTTGCCAGATCGCCAGCCCGCGAAACGCCACCAGCGTGGCGCCCAATGGCAGGCCGAGAATGGAAATGTTGGCGGCGAACCAGACCCAGAACAGTTGCAGCGGATGACCGTTGCACTCGGCTTCCGGCACCGGCTCAATGCCGCGGGTTTCCAGTTGCCCGGCGCTTGGCCCGGCGTTTGATGAACTCATGAACAGTGCTCCTGTTTGCCTTTATTGTGGTTGTGGCAATGACTCAAAACGACAAGACATCCCGGCCATCCTCGGCCTGTCTGTGCGATCCATTGCGGGTGAATATTCAAGATTTGCAGTGCGGCCTTCGCGAGCAGGTTCGCTCCCACAGGGGATAGGTGAACGCCATAAATCCAATGTGGGAGATTCTATGTTGCTCAGCAACCCTAGAATCTCAAACTGATCGGTATTCGCCCTGATTCTTCATCAGGGTGAATGCCACTC
>NZ_JACHCY010000020.1:0-92877 GCF_014200835.1 Pseudomonas sp. JAI115 | reverse complement strand
GTGAAACGATGCATCGCCGATGGTAGTGTGGGGTTTCCCCATGTGAGAGTAGGTCATCGTCAAGATTAAATTCCGAAACCCCAATTGCGAAAGCAATTGGGGTTTTGTTTTGCCCGCAGGAAAGTATTTTTACTTAGGCAGCGAACAATTTTGCACAGTTATTTTCGAATCAGAACACTAGAATAACCCCCATCTTTTTCGGAGTCAGAGCCTTTATGTCAGATCCGGTTGACGCCCAAGGGCTGTCAGATTTACCGCTGGAAGACTTGGTGGCCTGTCATGAGTGCGACCTGCTGATGCGCAAGCCCAAGCTCGCCCATGGCGAGAAAGCACTCTGCCCGCGCTGCGGTTACGAGTTGTACGCCCATCGCCATAATGTGGTGCAGCGCAGCCTTGCCTTGGTGATCGCAGCATTATTGCTGTACATCCCGGCAAACTTTTTACCCATCATGCAACTCAATATCCTCGGACAATCTTCGCAGGATACGGTGTGGAGCGGCGTGCTCGGCTTGTTCAATACGGACATGCAGGGCGTTTCGATCGTTGTATTCCTGTGCAGTATGGCTATTCCGTTGCTGAAGTTGCTGTGCCAGTTATTCGTTTTGCTGACGATTCGATTCAACGTCGGACGCAGTTACGGCTTATTGCTCTACCGCATTTATCACCACCTCAAAGACTGGGGAATGCTCGAGGTCTACCTCATGGGCGTCCTCGTGGCGATCGTCAAACTGGCGGACATGGCGGCCATCACCGTCGGCCTCGGTCTGGCGTGTTTCATCGGTTTGTTGTTGGTTCAGGTCTGGCTGGAAGTGGTGATGTCACCGCATCAGATCTGGCAGGCGTTATCAGGAGAGGATGCCCATGCGGGCGATTGATGCGGGCATTCTGATCTGTACCGAATGCCATGAATTGAACAAACGGGATGCGGACACCGACGAGCAGACCTGCACCCGCTGCGGTGCGCTGGTTCACGCTCGCCGTCCTAACAGCCTGGTCCGAACCTGGGCCCTGCTGATCACGGCTGCGATTATCTACATCCCGGCCAATGTGTTGCCGATCATGACGGTCAGTTCGCTGGGGCAGGGCGATCCCAGCACCATCATGTCCGGCGTGATCCAGTTGGTGCAGCACGGCATGATCCCGATTGCCGCCGTGGTGTTCATCGCCAGTATTCTGGTGCCGACCTTCAAACTGGTCGGCATCGCACTGCTGCTGTTTTCGGTGCAGCGGCGTCAGCCGTTGTCCGCGCGGCAGCGGATCTGGATGTACCGCTTCATCGAGTTCATCGGTCGCTGGTCGATGCTCGACATCTTTGTGATCGCCATTCTGGTGGCGGTCGTCAACTTCGGCCGGCTTGCCAGTGTCGAAGCCAACCTTGGCGCCATCGCCTTCGCCAGTGTGGTGATTCTGACGATGCTTGCCGCAGTAACTTTCGATCCCCGACTGATTTGGGATAACACGGAGTCGGACGACGACCATGACTGATTTGCCTGTAGCGAAAACCCGACCGGCCTCCAACTGGTCTGCCATTTGGGTACTGCCTCTGATTGCCCTGATCATCGGTGGCTGGCTCGGCTGGCGTGCCTATAACGAAACCGGTATCGAGATTCAGGTGCGTTTCGAAAGCGGTGAAGGCATCCAGGCCAACAAGACCGAAGTGGTCTACAAGGGCATGCCGGTGGGTAAGGTGAAGACGCTCAAACTTGATGACGAGGGCAATTCCAAAGGGGTGATTGCCACCGTTGAGATGAACAAGGACGTCGAGCAATACCTCAAGACCAGCACGCGCTTCTGGCTGGTGAAACCGAGCGTGACCCTGGCCGGCATCACCGGTCTGGAAACCCTGGTTTCAGGTAACTACGTGGCCATCAGTCCCGGTGAAGGCGAGCCGACCCGCAAGTTCAAGGCGCTGGCCGAAGAGCCGCCGCTATCGGACTCCAAGCCCGGCCTGCACCTGACGATCAAGGCCGATCGCCTCGGTTCGCTGAACCGCGGCAGTCCGGTGTTCTACAAGCAGATCAAAGTCGGTCAGATCAAAAGCTACGTGCTGTCTGAAGACCAGAGCACCGTTGAGCTCAAAGTGTTCATCGAGCCGACCTACGCCAAACTGGTGCGCAAACACACACGTTTCTGGAATGCCAGCGGCATCAGCATCGACGCCAACCTGTCCGGGGTGAAGGTACGCAGCGAATCTCTGGCGAGCATCGTCGCCGGGGGTATCGCCTTCGCCACACCAGAGAATCGCAAGGACAGTCCGCCCACCGATCCAAGCCTGCCGTTCCGTCTCTATGAGGACTTCGACGCCGCCGCTGCCGGTATTCGGGTCAAGGTCAAACTCAGTGACTTCGAAGGCTTGCAGGCCGGCCGTACGCCGGTGATGTACAAGGGCATTCAGGTCGGCAACATGAAAGCGTTGAAAATCGATCCGGATCTGAACAGCGCCACCGCCGAGCTGACGCTCGATCCTCTGGCCGAAGACTATCTGGTCGAAGGCACGCAGTTCTGGGTGGTCAAACCGTCGATTTCCCTGGCCGGTATCACCGGACTCGAAGCGTTGGTGAAAGGTAACTACATTGCCGTGCGTCCGGGCGACAAAGGTGCCGCGCCGAAACGCGAATTCGAGGCGCGGCCAAAAGCGCCGCCGCTGGATCTGCGTTCGCCGGGTCTGCACCTGGTGCTGTTCACCGATGTTCTCGGTTCGATCGAAGTCGGCAGTCCGATTCTGTACAAACAGGTCAAGGTCGGTTCGGTACAGAGCTATCAGTTCTCCAAGACCAAAAAGCAAATCGTCATCGGCGTGCATATCGAGAAGGAGTACGAAAACCTGGTCAACGCGTCGACACGCTTCTGGAATGTCAGCGGCATCACCCTCACCGGTGGTCTGACAGGTGGTATTCAAGTGAAGAGCGAGTCTTTGCAGACATTGATGGCCGGCGGTATTGCTTTCGAAACACCGCAAGCCAAGGCGCCGCTGCAAAAGCGTATTCCACGCTTCCGTCTGTTCGCCAACCATGATGAAGCCAACCAGAAAGGCACGCTGGTGACGATCAAGGTCGACCGCGCCGATGGTTTGCGTCCGGGCACACCGATTCGTTTCAAAGGCCTGGATGTCGGCAAGATTGAAGACGTCGATCTGACCGACGATTTGCAAGCCGTGATGATTACCGCGCGGATCACCGAAGTACCGGAGCGCATTGCGCGGGTCGGCAGTCAGTTCTGGGTGGTCAAGCCGGAGTTGGGGCTGATCAAGACCCAGAATCTGGAAACCCTGGTCACCGGGCAATATGTGGAAGTGCAGCCGGCGGCGAAAAATCTCGGCCCGCAGAAGAACTTCGTTGCGCTGGCCAGTCCGCCGGAAGTGAGCAAGCAGGAGGCTGGCTTGAGTCTGGTGTTGAGCGCCGCGCGCCGTGGCTCGCTGAAACCGGGCGTACCCGTGACCTACCGCGAAATCACCGTGGGCAAGGTCACCGGTTATGAACTGGGCCAGACTGCTGATCGCGTGTTGGTGCATATTTTGATCGAGCCGAAATACGCGCCGTTGGTGCGCAGCGGCAGCCGATTCTGGAACACCAGTGGTGTCGGTTTCGACATCGGTCTGTTCAATGGTTTGACGGTGCGCACGGAGTCGCTGGAGACAGCGATTCAGGGTGGTATCGCCTTCGCTACGCCGGACGGTGAGCGCATGGGCACCCCGGCACGGGCTGAGCAGACGTTCCCGTTGTTCGACAAGTTCGAGGATGAGTGGCTGACCTGGGCGCCGAAAATTTCGCTCGGTAAGTAATCCGGAATTGATGTGGCGTCTGGGAGGACGCCTTCGCGAGCAGGCTCGCTCCCACAGTGGATGGGTGGTGTACACAAAAATCAAGTTCGACGCTAATTCCTGTGGGAGCGAGCCTGCTCGCGAAGAGGCCTCAAAGCTCAGCACAAATCCCCAGCCATAAAAAAGGGCCGCGATCCCAACAGATCGCGGCCCTTTTTGGTTTTCAGCTAAAGTCGATCAAACCTCATCCAGCTCCGGCTCATCGGCTTGCACATTGACGGTGGCCTTCACCACATCATGCCGGCGGATGTACTTCCAGTCCGCCTCGTCGATGTAGATCCCCGCCGGGCCGCTGCCGCCTTCCAGGTCGATGGCGACACTGGCGCAGACCTGCGGCTTCACGCTCGCCAGAATCGGCACGAAGCCCAGTTGCAGGCTGGTTTCCAGCAGCGCGGCCTGGTTCTTCTCGTCGATGTCCGCCGCCTCGTCGAGGTAGTACGGCAGGCGCACGCGACCGGCCAGATCGCGATCCATCAGGTGCAGCAACAAGTACATGTTGGTCAGCGCCTTGATGGTCATGGTGGTGCCGTTGGACGCCGCGCCGTCGATGTCGGTGTGAATCACCGGTTGACCGTTGACCTTGGTGATCTCGAACGCCAGTTCGAACAAGTCCTTGAGACCGAGCTGGTTGTGGTTCGCCGCCACCAGCCGCGCCAGGTACTCCTTGGCCTCTTCGTTCTTGTTGTCCTGTTCCGCGCTTTGGCTCAGATCGAACACCGACAGGGTTTCGCCTTCTTCGTACTGACCGGCGCTGTGGATGATCTGATCGATGTGCTTGAGCGCTTCCTTGTTCGGCGCCAGGACGATGCGGAAGCTCTGCAGGTTGGACACCTGACGCTTGTTGATCTCGCGGTTGAACAGCGCCAGTTGGTGTTCGAGGCTGTCGTAGTCGCTGCGGATGTTGCGCAGGGTCCGGGCGATGTCGGTGACCGCCGCACGCCGGGCCTTGCCCAGCGTCAGGGCTTCGTCGGTACGGTGCGCGTAAGCGTTGATCAGCAGCGACAGACGGCGCTCCATGTCGTCTTCGCTGTCGAACTTGGCCACGCCTTTGAGGCGCACCTGCGCGTACAACGCTTCGATCTGACCGTCGGCGCGCAGCAAGCCTTGCCAGCTGTCCTGATAGTCGTTGAGCAGCGGCAGCAGGTTGTCCATCGAATCGTCGACCGGATCCATAAACGGCGTGCCGAACGGCAGATCCGCCGGCAGCAACTGACGGCGGCGCAGGGCGTCGTCGAGAGTGCGCTGCTTGGCTTCCATGTCGGCGATCTGCCGACCGACCAGTTGCAGCTTGGCTGACAGTTGCTGGACGCGCTCGGTGAACGCATCGCTGGAACGCTTGAGTTCGTCCTGCGCCGCTTCCATCTGCGCCAGTTGCTCAAGCTTGTCGCCTTCTTCGGCGCTCAGCGTTTGAGTGCGACGGAAATCTTCCAGGGCTTTCTGCGCATCCAGCACTTGCTGGTACAGCGCTTCGGTCTGGGTCTTGCTCGCGGCGCGGTCGGCGGCCACGGCTTGCTGAGTCTTGAGCTGCTTGAGCTCTTTTTCCAGACGCTCTTTCTGGTCACGCAGCGCGGCGCGGTCGGCCAGCGCTTGCAGAGCCGGCGGCTCGATGTGCGAGATGTCGATCGACAGCCCCGGCACTTCGAAACGCTCGCCCTTGAAGCCATCGAGGATCAGCTCGACCGATTTGACCCACTCGCCATCGTCGTCGAGGGTGATGCCGTGCTCGCCCAGCGGCAGGCTGAACAGCGCGCTGTTGAACAGGCGCATCAGGCGTTCGACGTCCTGCTGCGAGAATTCTTCGCGCAGGCGTGCATAGCTGTTGTTGTCGGCATGATCGAGTTGCTGCTTCACCGACTTCAGGCGTTTTTCCAGATCGCGCAGACGTTCTTCCAGATCCTCGGCGCTGAACTGCCGGGACTGTGCCAGCGCACCAGCCAGTTCGTCGTGCGCGTCCTTGGCGGCGAGCAGTTGTTGCTCCAGCACCTTGACGTCATCGACCAGCGCGAAGCGGTTTTTCAGCACCGACAACTCACCGAGCCAACGCTGGATGCCGGAAATTTCCCGCTCCAGACGCATCAGCTCTTGCGTGCCGCCGCGCTGATCGTTTTGCAGATCGTCCTGCTCGCGACGGTAGTGTTCGGCCTGGATCGTCAGCTCTTCCTTGCGCGCCCTGGCGTAGTCCGACCAGGTGCCAAGCAACGAGTCGAGCAGCGGCGACAGGCGATGCAGTTTGCCACGCAGCACATCGCGCTGTTTCACGCCGTTGGCCAGAGCTTCGACCAATGGGCCGGCAGCGACCAGCGAGTTGTAGTCCTGCTCCATCCGGCGCACATCGCGGAAGGCTTCTTCGCACGCGGCGATGTAGTCGACGCTGCCGGAACGCAGGCTGTGCTCGAAGGCATCGAGGAACAACTGCTTGAGCTTGGCCGCAGTGATTTCACGCATGTGCAGCAGGTTGATGAACAGCGCGCGGAAGGTCTTCAGGCTCTGCTCGCTGGTGGAGCGCAGCGGAATCAGGGTCAGATCCAGCGGGATCGAGGTGTGCCCGCCCACCAGCAAACGACGCAGTTCGTCCGGCTTGAGTTCGTAGGCTTTCAGGCCTTCTTTCTCAAGGTTGCTGAACAGTTCTTTTTGACGCAGGCAAGTGTCGTTCTTCTGGTAATGCGCCAGGTCGAGCTTGCCAGCGTAGGCGAAGAACTGGTGACCGAAACCACCGCCCGGGCCACGGCCGACCACGCCGATCACGTGCGGGCCGTGCGGTAGATTGACTTCGACGAGGATGTAACTGGTGTCGGAGGCGAAGTAGAAACGCCGCGATTGCTCCAGGCTGTACTTGCCGAAACTCATGTCCGACATGCGCGCCAGAATCGGGAACTGCAAGGCGTTGATCGACGCCGATTTCCCGAGGTTGTTCGCGCCGTAGACCGACAACGGTTCTTCCAGCGGGAACAGGCCGAGGCTGTAACCGGCGGTGTTCAAAAGGGCAAAGCGGCGGATGCCGTAGCGTTCCTGGCTCATGCGTCGGACTCCTGTTCTTCGGCAATGGCCCGGGCCAGTGCGTCTTCTTCGCTCTCTTCTTCAAATTCGCTCAAATCGAGCGGATCGTCGGTCTCGAGGAATTTGGCTTCGGCCTCTTCGTCGATCAGCACCGGTGCTGGCAGCGGCAGCACGCTGTGTACGCTGGCCGCCAGATCGCGGTCCTGCTGCACCGACAGGCACACATCGAGGAAACGATGCATCGGCGGCAGGAAACGGTACACGCCGTTTTCTTCACCGGCGAAACCGAGCTGAGTCATGCGGCGCATGATTTTTTCTTCGAGTTCTTCGACGGTTTGCACTTCGGCCTGGATGAACAGGTCGCGGTATTTATCCAGCAACGACGGCAGCTCTTCACGGCCGAGGCTGCCACCGTCGAGCACGGCGATCGGATCGCGGCCCTGATCGGCCAGATGCTCGACGAGAATGAAGGTGAACAGCGCCAGGCGCTGAGCGGTCTTGTTCACCGCCGCAGCGGCCATGTCCGGCACGAAGTAATAGAACCCACGGGTGTCGCAGACCAGTTCGAACCCCAGCGCCTTGAACAGCGTGCGGTATTGATCCTGGAAGTTCGACAGTTGCGCGTACAGTTCCGGGTCGCGGCGGCTGACGTGATAGCCCTTGAACAGCTCGCGGAAGATCGGCGCCAGTTGGGACAGTTCGGATAGATCAAGATGCATTGGGGATGCTCGCAGAATCCTCGGCGGCGGAGTCGCGGGCCGAGAGCAGGGCGAAGGAGCGCAGGCTGACCTGGTGCTCGTGAGTGTGGTATTCGCGGCGTTCCAGACGCTCGCGGGTGAAGCGTTTTTCCCGCGACAGACGCGAGAACCAGTACAGCAATTCGTCGGTGGCGCCGTCCGGTTCCTGCTCCAGCAACCAGGTCATCAGATCCGGCATCGGCAGGGACTCTTCGCAACGCTCGACCATCTCGCGCACGGTGCGCGGTGCACGCGGGGCATCGCCGGATTTCTGGGTCTTGTGCGCTTTGGGGAAACGCGCCGGTTTCGGCTCGAAACGCGCCAGGGCGTAGACGTAGGCCTCGACCTGACTGGCGCTGCCGAGGAAGGTGCTTTGCGGCCGGGTGAACAGCGGCATCGCCGCTTGCGGCACGGCGTCGATGCCTTTGCGGCGAATCGCCGCCAGCGCCAGCGCGGCACCACGGGTCACGGCGTTGTGCCGGCGCGCTTCTTCACGCAGCGGCAGCAGCAGTTCGCGGGCGTGGCGCAGGGTCAGCTGGGCACTGGTCTGCATTTCGAGGATGCGCGCGTGGGTGCGCAGCAGCATGTCGTCATCGACCAGATGGCCGAGGCGCTGCTGTTCGCTGAGCATCTTCAGCAGCACGGTTTCGACCTTGCGCACGCCTTGTTCGAAGGCGCCGTCGGCGTTCACCAGATCGATCATCGGCTCGACGTATTCGTCCCAGGTCGCCAGGACTTCGGCGTAACGCTGACGCAGCGGAATCTGCCGGTCGCTGGTCTTGGCCCGTTCGGCCACGGCGACCAGTGCCTGCTCGTCGTTGTCGAGTTTCTTCAGCACGTCGCGCACGCGCATGTCGAGCAAACGCAACTGACGGGCGAGGTCGTTGCCGTCGCGCACATCGAACGCGTCCTGAATGTAGCCGGCCAGCCGTTCGAGGTGGCGCAGATAGGCTTCGATTTCCAGGCACAGGCCCAGACGGTGCTCACGGCGCAGGTAGGCGAGGAAGTCGTGGATCTGCGCGTTGAGCTCGAAACGGTTCGGGCTTTTCGCCACGGGCACCAGAATGTCCAGGCGAATCCACACGTCGAGCAGGCTGGTGATGTACTGCGGCGTGCTGTCCAGTTGTTGGGCGGCCAGTTGCGTGCGCAGTTCGTTGAGGCTCAGGGTGCCCTGGTCGAAGTGCTCGCACAGTGGCTCCAGAAGTGCCCAGTGTTCAGCGAGGGCGCGCAAGACGCGCTTGGGTTCGATCATCGGAATGGCCGGCTGGTTGGCGATTAAAAGCCGCGATTGTACTGCATCACGAGGGATGCGATTCACTCTCGGGACGGGCTGTTGCATTTTCTCAGGGAGCGAGCCCAGGTAAAGGCTATCGATCAACAGCAAGCGATCTTGAACGAAGGGCTGTAGAATCAGCCCACTTCAGTTATCCACAAGTGGCCGACCCTTTGCTTATCGAGTCCCGCCGCCGCGCCTATTTGAACGCCATGCAGGTGGTCAACTGGCTGCCGCGCACCGAATTGCCTTTCGCCGCCCCGTCGCGGCCCGAGCTGCTGGACATGCCCGAGCCTGAGCCAGAGGTCGCGGTGATGCCGGTTGTGCAGGCCGAAGCTCCGGCGCAGCCTGCCGTCCGTCCGGTCGAACGGCCGAAGATCGAAGTGCCACGCCCGTCGCTCGCCAGTACCCGCAATGGCGCCAAACCGGTGGAAGAGGTCGAGGAGGCGCCAGTTGTCGCCAGACCCGCGCCCGTGCCGCCACCGCGTTTTGCCCTGCAGTTGCTGCGCGCCGGGGCTTGCCTGCTGCTGGTCGAGTTACCCACAGGCGAAGCGTTCCAGAGCCGCGATCCGGCCTACCTGCTGCTTAAAGACATGTTGCGCGCCGCCGGTCTGCCGGATGCGCCACAAATCGTCGGCGAGCCGGTGCGCTGGCCGTGGCTGAACCGCGGCACCATGGATCAGGGCCCGGAAGCGGCGCGCGACTTTGTTCAGGGTTTCCTCTCGGTACAGATGGAAGCGGCACCCTGCGCCTGCCTGTGGCTGATCGGCCTTCCGGCAATACGCTTTGCCGGTGAAGCGGACGCCGAAGCGTTCAATAGTGAATTGCAGATCGAAGGCCTGGGCCTGGCATGGGCCATCCCCGGTCTGGAATTGTTAATGGAAGAGCCACAGCGCAAAGCCGCTGTGTGGCAAGCCATGCGTCGGCTGATGGCGCGCTGGAAACCATCGAATGAGTGAAGCTGTATCGTTCCGCCCGATGACCGAGGCGGACCTGGACGCGGTATTGAAGATCGAATACGCGGCGTACAGCCATCCCTGGACCCGCGGGATTTTTCTCGACGGGCTGGGCAAGTACCAGATCTGGCTGATGTTCGAAGGCCAGCAGCAGGTCGGCCACGGGGTGGTGCAGATCATTCTCGACGAGGCGCATCTGCTGAATATCACGGTCAAACCGGAGAATCAGGGACGGGGGCTGGGGCTGACGCTGCTCGAGCATCTGATGTCGCGGGCATATGCGGCCTCTGCCCGGGAATGCTTCCTGGAAGTGCGCGACAGCAATACCGCAGCGTTCAAGTTGTATGAGCGCTATGGTTTCAATGAGATTGGCCGGCGTCGCGATTATTATCCGGCGGTGGGCGGGCGCGAAGACGCCGTAGTGATGGCCTGCACCCTGGTCGACTGATCTTGTTTAAAAGCTTCGCGAGCAAGCCCGCTCCCACATTGGTTTTGAGCCGAGTCTCAATTCCCTGTGGGAGCGGGCTTGCTCGCGAAGGCGTCCTTACAGGCAATACAGATCAGCGATTGCCATCCAGCGGATCTCGCCGCGCCAGCTCCGCCTCATCCAGACCATTGCCGCCGCCGATGTCATCCTCATCGACAATGCTCAGATCCCAATCGGCCTGATTGCCCTCGCCAGCCTCTTCGGCATCGCGTGCGCCATCCTCGTGAATCAGTGTTTCCGGGCTCAAGTCATCGTCGGTCGGTTCATGATCAGCCGTCGATGCACCGGTAAGCCCGGCCTCGCGCACCCGTTCAGCGGGCATCAGTTGCTCGCGTTCACGTTCCGGAATCTCGTCACCGATTTTCGCGCTGGGTTCGTCTTCATCGAAATCCAGCTCATGCACCGAGCCCATGCGGTCTTCGTTGTCATCGATGGGTTCCGGTTGCACCGCATCGAACGGACGTCGTGAATCAGTCATGGCAAATCCTCATACTGTGGGCCTTACTGAGTGGACTCACCGGGCACCCGAGAATTCCAAAGAAAAACACCTGCGGTTCTTGCGTGACCCCGACGGGCGGTCGTCTGTCATACCAGCGCATCTTTCTTGAGGCCTTAACCATGCACGACTTACAAGACCTGATTGATAACAACGAGCGTTGGGCTGACGCGATCACCAAGGAAGACCCGGATTTCTTCGCCAAGCTGGCGCGCCAGCAGACCCCGGAATATCTGTGGATCGGCTGCTCCGACGCGCGGGTGCCGGCCAACGAGATCGTCGGCATGCTGCCGGGCGATCTGTTCGTACACCGCAATGTCGCCAACGTGGTGCTGCACACCGACCTCAATTGCCTGTCGGTGATCCAGTACGCGGTTGATGTGCTCAAGGTCAAACATATCCTGGTTACCGGCCACTATGGCTGCGGCGGTGTGCGCGCCTCGATGCAGGATCGCCAGTTCGGTCTGATCGATGGCTGGCTGCGCTCGATCCGTGACCTGTATTACGAAAAACGAGAAGAACTGGCCAAGCTGCCGACCGAGGAAGAACAGGTCGACCGGCTGTGCGAGCTCAACGTCGTCCAGCAAGTGGCCAACGTCGCCCACACCAGCATCATCCAGAACGCCTGGCACCGCGGCCAGAGCCTGTCGATTCACGGCTGCATTTACGGCATCAAGGACGGTCGCTGGAAAAGCCTGAACACCACCATCAGCGGTTTCGAGCAACTGCCGCCGCAATACCGTCTGCGTCCGGTCGGGGCGGTGTAATCCCGATCAGTGTGGATGCCGCCAGCGTTGCAAAAACTGCTGGCCCTCGATCGTGGGTGGTTCATCGTAGCCGGTGATCCACCCCCGACAGCGCGGCGAGCCGCAAGTACAGGCGAACTGTTGCAGCAAACGGTCTTCGGTGGCTGCGAAGTCGATGGTCAGGCGTTCACCCGGCTGAATGTCGCGAAGTGCCCACAGCCACAGCTCACTCATGTCCAGAAACACATTCGGATCGCAGGCGTGTTCGAGCAACCCGCAAAAGCGCGGATCGTAGAGATGGATACCGGCCAGTAACTGGCGAGTCTGTCGACAACGATAGGGCAGCAGTTGCCCGGAAACCCGACACATCCGGGTGATGCGCAAGAACGCCCGGCGCGCCACGACTGCCGCGTGACCGTGGTGGTCCTGCACGATTTCGAAATCCTCGGTGGATGGGAAACCCAGACGCACCGGCAATCCGGCAAACGGGTAGATGCCGGGTGCGTCGCGTGGGATGTTGTGTTGATGGGCCTGATTATTCATAACGGTCCCTGTCGGCAAATGCTGCGACTTCCCTGGTCTGACGTCCTGTCAGCGCTGCAACATGTTTGGATCCAATATTCCGGTGTATCCCTCAAACTGTCTACTGTCAGATCTGACAGGCGTGATTGGCTGCTCCCCGCGTCAGCATTGACTGACACGGGAAGCTTTTTCAGCGGATCAGAGGTGTGGTGCAGGAATGGCGGTGGCCGGCAATTCGCCCTGAAGCTGTTGCAACTGGGCCTTGATTGGCGTGGTCGAGCACTTGGCGGCGGCCTGTGCCGGGGTCAGGTTGCGGATCGAGGTGTAGAACAGTTCGCAGGTCTTGCCCTTTTGCGTCACTTGCCAGGTCTGCGTGCAGCTGTTGAGCAGGGCTTTCGCATCGGTGCCCGGTTTACTGCCCATCCCGGCTTGCCAGCAAGCGGCGCTCAAGTCCTGACCCATGACCTTCAAACCGGCGGCATCGGCCTTGGCCTCATCGCCGTCATAGCTGGCCGGGTCGGCGGCGTACCAGATGTAGCTCGGATGGTTCGATCCCAGCACCGGCACGTTCACCCCCGCGCTCGGGCTGATGGTCGCCAGACCCAATACGGCCACGGTCGGGCCGTATTGCTGCTTGATCCAGTTACGCACCGGCGCACCGAAGGCGACCATCGGCAGAGTGGTGCCGGTACTGGTCTGGCTGAACTGCTTGACCAGCGTCGTCTGGTAATCCTTGAAGTAGTCGTAGACGCCCTCCAGATCACTACCTGCGTTGGACGGCGCCGCGATTGGCGCGATGTCGATGATGGTCTGATATGCCGGCGTCTGCTCGGCCGGAATGCCGTTGACGGTCAGCAGCGTGGCCCAGCGGTCGGTGGTGTTCGAGCGCAGGTAATCCTGCGCCTGAGTCAGCGAATAGTCCGGCGGGAAGTGCAGCAGTTCGACGCTCTTGCGGTTTTCCAGGGCCATGCCCAGCGGCAGGAACAGATACCAGCTGTACGCCCATTTGCCATCGGCATTGAGCTTGCTGGCGCCGTTATAGGCCAGATCACCGGCATCGAGCAGCGCCGACAGCGGCTTGTCGTAACCTTTGGGTACGCCGCTGATCTCGGCGTAAATCTGCCCGTTATCGTTCTTCACCAACACCTTGGCATTACTGTAACCATCGCGCTGCACGCTCTGGCTCAGGTAATGGGCGACGGTCTGCTCCAGGGACCAGTTGCGATAACAGATCACGCTGCAATTGTTGGGGTAGGCGAAGAGGCGGGTGACGCGCTCGGTGCTGCCCAGCTTCAGGTCGACATCAGCGTGGGCAGCCGCGCTCAGGGTGAGCGCGGCGAGGGTAAGAACTGCGGGGGTAAATCCTGCGAGTTTGAACATGCTCAGATCCTTTTCAGCGTGGGTTCCCCGGGTTCGGGGCGCTTCATATTGGATCAGCCGTGTTGCACAGAGAAGCGGTCATTCACGGATTTTTGCGTCAGCTCGCAGAACTCGGTTTCACGCCTGAAAATGCAGGGCGTTGGTCAGATCGCCCATCGGTTTCTGGCCACGGGCGATCATTGCCTCATCGCGCTGCTTGAGGCCGTCGAGGGTTTCCAGTTGGAACACTCGGGTGATCAGGCGCAGGATCGACGCCGTATCGTAAACCGTGTGATCCACCGTGCCTTTGCGGGCGAATGGCGACACCACCAGCGCCGGCACCCGCGACCCCGGGCCCCAGCGATCGCCCTTGGGTGGCGCCACATGATCCCACCAGCCGCCGTTTTCATCGACCGTGACGACCACCACCATGTTTTTCCACTGCGGACTTTCGCGCAGCACCTTCAGGGCGCGGACGATGTGGCGGTCGCCTGAAGCCACGTCGGCATAACCGGCGTGCATGTTCAGGTTGCCCTGCGGTTTGTAGAAAGTTACCGCCGGCAGCTTGCCGGCCTCGGCATCGGCGAAGAACTTGTTGGTGCTCGACTCATCGCCCAGGCCGGCATCGCGCAGGCGTTTGTTGCGCTCTTGCGGGTTCTCCGGGCCTTGCCGCTTGAAGTAGTTGAACGGCTGGTGGTGGTACTGGAAGTTGGGGATCTTCGGAATCCCGCCCGAGTCCTTGTACTGCTCCAGCGTCGCCTGCCAGGCGCCGGCGTACCAGGCCCAGTCGACATTCTTCTTCGACAGCTTGTCGCCGATGTGCTCGTGGGTCTGCGGCACCATCACATTGGGCAGATCCGGCTTGGAGTACGCCGGACGCTCCGGATCGCGAATCCACGTCGGCCAGTACGGCGGGGCGAGGGTGTTGACGCCGAAGCCGTCCGGGGTCAGCGCACTTGGGCCGAACTGCGGCGGGCCGGTCATGGCGCTGGCCGGCGATGCCTCCAGCGGTTTGAGGCGCGGGTCAGTCGGATCATCGCTTTGCAGGGCGGCAATCTGTGACTTGGCCACCGAATTGGCTACGTCCGGATAGAACGGCGCGGTGGCGCTGATCAGGTACTGGTGGTTGAGGAACGAGCCGCCGAAGGCACCCTGGAAGAAGTTGTCGCACAGCACGAATTCCCGGGCCACGTCCCACAGACGTAGGGAATAACGGCTCTGGGCGTAATGGCCCATGTTCAGCCCACCGGAGTCGGCCCAGGCGACAAAACCATCGTTCTTGCCGCCATTGATCTGCATCTGGTTCTGATAGAACACGTGCCACAAATCGCGGGTCACCAGACCGAACGGCAAGTCTTCGGCATTTGGGCCCTTGAGGGCGAAAGGCGCATTGGGCAGGTTTTCCTGAAACTGCGTGGCGCTGGGGTAGGTCACGCCATCAAGCGTTTGCGGGCCGATCTGCAGCACGCCACCCCAGACGGGCGGCAGCGTCTGCAACAGGCTGCCGTCGCGGTCACGTTGCTGGTAATCGGCAGGCTTGAGCGCCGACAGCGGCTTTTCGACACCGGGGAAATCACCGAACAGGTTGTTGAAGCTACGGTTCTCGGCATAGATCACCACCACGGTTTTCACCTGCTCGCGCCGGGCCTTGTCCAGCTCGGTCGGGGTCAGCGGGCGCTCGACCGGTTTACCCGGTTGATCGCTGGCGTTGCCGCAGCCGGCCAGGGTCGCGCCCACGCCGAGGACGGCGACACCGCCGAGAAAGCGGCGGCGACTGGTGTCGGTGGGGTTGTCGGATTCAGGTGCGTCAGTGCCGTCTGTCTCGTCTTTCATCTGTCAGCCCGTTCTGCTTAATTGTTTCAGTTTGTTTCGGGCGGACGCTAGCAAGGCACTGTGACAGTTGGGTGACACTTTCAGGTGCAGCAAAACAAATGTGGGAGCGACCAGGTCGGCTCCCACAACGATTCACTCGATTACAACAGGCGCAACGCAAGCTCGCTGCTGTTCTAGCCGGGCATCAACGAGTGCAAGGAATAGCCGAGTCTGCTGGCCGCCGTTATCGCGGTCATCATCACCAGAAACAGCAGTTGCAGCGGACTGAAGTGCGCCCAGTGCAGCGCGGTCAGCCAGGGGTGGTTATTGCTCAGCTGCGGGTCGAGCGAGCCGATTCGTCGTTTGTGCACCAGTCCGATCAGGATCACGCCCACGTAAGTGAGTGCGCCCAGTGGCCCGAGCAGCAGCGAAAACAGCAGCACCATGACCACCTGCGGTAACCCGTGGCGTATTACCAGCCAGCGGGTGTCAGGGTTCCATCGGCGCGGAATCAGCCCTTCGGTGAGCCAAAGATCCGCAACGATCACGTGAGACGTCAGCACCACCCACCAACTCAGCGCAAAACGAAAAAACCACACCGGCACACACGCTAACCCCAGCGGAATGAAGGCCAGGGTTGCCGCATCTTTTTGTGGCGAAGCCAGATAGAACAGGAACAGCGCCAAGGCAATGGCCGTCCAGACCCGCACCCAGGTCTCGTCGGCGATGGGCCGTGGCAAAAACCGCCGCCAGTAAAAAACGTCGGCGTAGGGCAATCGCGCGAGCAGCTCCGGGAAGCGCCATTTGAGCTTTTCTGACAGATCGTGGCAGGCCTGCCATTCATTCTGACCAAAGCCGTCGATGATCTTCTTCTGCTGCATCGGTTTGAGCGGGTTGATCAACAGATGCGCTGCCTGCACGTCGGCCGCCCACGTACGATCGCTTTCAGCCTTGGCCCGCAGGTTGTCGTAGAAACTTTCCTGATTGCAGCGTTCGATCAACGTTTCCCAGAGCCAGGCCGGTTGCGGGTGGAGGCCTTTGGAGTGATCCCAGCCGAACAATTGGCCGATACGGTCGAACAGCGGCACGCTCCACTCATGGTCGTTAAGCAGATGCAGCAGATTTTGTTGCCATTGCTCGCGGCGATCGAATACCTGGAGCCACGGCTGGCCGCTGTAGTGTTTGAGCAAGTTGAGGAATTCGCGCTCGCTCTGGCTTTCGAGCAGCGCCTGCAAGGCGTTTCGATAGTCGGACATCAGGCTCTCGGCGAGCATGTCGCGCTGGCGATCATTCATCAGCACTTCTTGCCAGGGGCCCAACCATCCCAACTGCTCGACGGCCCAGTGCAGTACCGGTCCGCGCAATTGTGGATGCTCAAAACATAATTGCAGCAACAGCCTTTCGAATGCCTTGGCGCAGCCTTGTTGTTGCGCCTGCTCCCAGCGCTCGCCGAGGTTGTCTGGCGACAGATCTTCAAGCAATCGCCATGCGGCCTGCGCTTCAAGACTCTGCGCGTCCGCCGCCAGCGGCTCGACACGCAGGGCGTCGTCCTTCGATGGCGGCACAAACGGCTCCGGGGCTGCCGGACTGACGGGCGAAACCTCCAGAGAGGCGAAATCCCACGCCTGGTTTTGCGCCTGGCTGGAGCTGTTGGCCAGGGCATTATCGAGCGCCAGTGCAGCAAAGGCGCTGGACGCCGTGGCGACAGCGACGTCGGCGTCCTGCTCGTCTTCCTGTTCGGCGTTTTCCAGGCGCCATTGGGCAATCGCCAGCGCGCGTTCGTAGGCTTCGCGCGAGCGCTGGAAGCCTTCGGGATCTTCATCGGGCCTGACGGTTTTCAGCAGGCGTGCATAGCTGCGCTTGATATCGCGGACGTCAGCGTCATCGGGCAAATGCAGGAAGGACCAGCAATCCATGTCAGCGCTCCCTTATTGCCACGGCGTGCGATCAAGTTCGCTCAGGTGCCTGCTCAGCTCGGTGCGCACTTCACGAATCTGGCGCTCGTCCTGCGAGTCGAGCGCGATCTGGAATTGCTTGGCCCAATGGCCAATCTGATCGCGCAGGTCGCCCAGGCTTTCCTGGTAGAGCCGTTCGAGACGGGCACTGAGCAGCGTGTTGACCTGTTGCTCGCGCGGGTGAATCTTGAGCTGAGCGAGGTTCTGCAAGCGTTGCTGAATCTCTTCAGGCGTGAGCACGCCGGGGTTGTTTTCGATGACCAGCGAATGTTGTTGCCCGGTCAGCGGAATATTCACCTGGGCCTCCAGCAGGCCGTTGTTGTCATAGGTGAAACGCACATCGAGGGACACTTCGCCGGCCTTGCGTTTCGGCACCTTGATCGCCAGTTCGCCAAGCGCGACGTTGTCTTTGACCAGACGGCTTTCGCCCTGGAAAATCCGCACAACCACCTGCTCCTGATTGTCCTGCAAGGTGTACACGGTCTTGACCCGGCTGACCGGGACGATGCTGTTGCGCTCGATGATGGGCAGGTAGTGACCGGCCTCATAATTGCGGCCAATCTGGGTCGAAGTTTCGATGCCTAGGGTGTAGGAGCAGACGTCGGTCAGCACCACTTCTTCAAGTGCGGCCGAGCGGGCCTTGAGTGCTGCCTGAATGGCTGCGCCTTGCGCCACCACCTGATCCGGATCGAGGGTGATCGACGGAAAACGGCCGAACAATCCGGCGGCAAGTTTGCGCACCAGCGGCATCCGGGTAGTACCGCCGACCAGCAGAATCTCATCAAGGTCGCTGACCCGGATGCGTGCGTCGCGCAGAGCCCGTTCGATCGGCGCGCGCAGGCGCTCGAGCAGTGGCATGTAAAGCGTCGCCAATTCTTGCTGGGTGATGGTGTGGGTCCAGTGGCGGTCACCCAGTTGCAGCCGGAACTCGGCGCTGCTGTCCTGACCCAGAGCCTTGCGCACACGCTCAGCCTCGCGGCGCAGGGGCTGGATGACGCTGTTGCGGTCAGGAAAGTCGGCGACTGAGCGGTGCTGGTCGATAAAGTGTTCCAGCAGCACGCTGTCGAAGTCTTCACCACCGAGGAAGTTGTCGCCGGCGCTGGCGCGGACCTCCATCACCCCTTCGAACAACTCCAGAATCGACACGTCGAACGTGCCGCCCCCGAGGTCGAACACCAGGAACGAGGTTTCCTTGTCGCGTTGGTGCAGCCCATAAGCGAGGGCGGCGGCAGTCGGTTCGTTGATCAGCTTCTCGACTTTCAGCCCGGCCAGTTCGCCGGCGATCCGCGTGGCTTTGCGCTGGGCGTCGCTGAAGTAGGCTGGGACGCTGATCACCGCTTCAGTGACGGTTTCGCCATAAGCCCGTTCGACGTCTTCTTTCAGACTTTTCAGCACCAGCGCGGACAGCTCTTCCGGACGAAACGCCTTGTCGGCCAGATAGACTTCCGTGGCGCTGCCCATGTGACGCTTGAACAGCGACGCCGTCAGGCGCGGATGGGTGTGCAGACGTTCGCGCGCAGCCTGGCCGACCAGAATCCGTCCTTCATCATCCAGCCCGACCACGCTCGGTGTCAGGAACTGACCGAGGGCATTGGGCACCAATTCGGAGGATTCGCCACGCCAGACGGCGACGAGGCTGTTGGTGGTTCCCAGGTCAATCCCTACGATCATTGCAACAACTCCCTTGGCGCTTGGCAAAAAAATGAAACATATTTTCGGCGCGCAAGGATATTACCGAGGCTGTGATGCGGTAAAGGACGATGATGGCGCTGAGCTATTATTTGCGACAGAAAGCCATGTCGGCGTCGACACGGCGCTGTCAGGAAGGGAAGGCGGGGCGTCGACCGATTGACCTCGCCCCGCACTGATTCAAGGAATAACCGGCGGCGTATACGCCAATGTCGTGCCCAGCACCCACAGCAAGAACAGCACCAGCGGCGTGTGCACCAGCAATTGCACGAACGAGAAGCCGATCAGGTCGCGCGCCTTCAACCCGAGCACGCCCAGCAGCGGCAACATGTAGAACGGGTTGATCAGGTTCGGCAGGGCTTCGGCGGCGTTATAGATCTGTACCGCCCAGCCGAGGTGGTATTGCAGATCGTTGGCGACTTGCATCACGTACGGCGCTTCGATGATCCACTTGCCGCCGCCGGACGGGATGAAGAAACCGAGAATCGCCGAGTACACGCCCATCAGCAACGCGTAGGTGTCGTGGGAGGCGATGCTGACGAAGAAGGTCGAGATGTGATGCGCCAGGGTCTGTGCGTCGGCACCTTTGACCGTGGTCAGCAGCGCGGCGATCGAGCCGTACAGCGGGAACTGGATCAGTACGCCGGTGGTGGTCGGCACCGCGCGGGCCACCGCATCGAGGAAGCTGCGCGGGCGCCAGTGCAGCAGGGCGCCGAGCATGATGAACAGGAAGTTATAGGTGTTCAGCCCGGAAATCGCGGTGATCGCCGGTTTGCTCGAAAACTCGTGGAACAGCCAGCCGGCGGCCAGCAGCACCAGCAAAATGATCAGCAGCGGACTGTGCTCCAGCCATTCGCCGGGCCGGGTACGCGGTTGCAGCGGTGGCAGGTTGAACGCCGGGTCGATGCCACAATCCTTGGCGTCGCGCGCAGAGTTCGGGCCGGGCGCGGTGGCGTAGGCAACGATGATCGAAATCACGATCAGCGCCAGCAGCATGGCGCCGGATTGCCAGAGGAAGATGGTTTGGGTGAACGGAATCACCCCGGTGATCGACAGGATCGCCGGCGGCAGGCTGGCCGGGTTGGCCTGCAACTGCGCCGCCGATGAGGACAGGCCCAGCGCCCAGACCGCGCCGAGGCCCAGATACGCCGCCGCACCGGCCGCGCGGTAATCCATTTTCAGATCGGTGCGGCGGGCGAGGGCGCGCACCAGCAAACCGCCGAACACCAGCGACAGGCCCCAGTTCAGCAGCGAGGCGACCATCGAGATCAGCGCGACCCAGGCCACGGCAGAGCGGCCGTTTTTCGGGATGCGCGCCAGTTTGTCGATCAGTTTGACCGCTGGCGGTGAACTGGCGACGACGTAGCCGCCAATCACCACGAAAGCCATTTGCATGGTGAACGGGATCAGGCTCCAGAACCCGTCGCCAAAGGCCATCGCGGCATCGGTGGGTTTGGCGCCCATGGCCAAAGTGGCCAGCGCGACAATGATCACCGCCAGTGCGGCGAACACCCAGGAGTCGGGGAACCAGCGTTCGGCAAAGCTTGAACAGCGCAAGGCAAAGCGCGCAGAGCGGCTATCTTCGATATCAACGGCCACAGGGAGTACCTCGGATTTTTATGGTTATTGTGGGTCTGCAGGAACGGTCGCCCATCTCGACAACACAGAGATCCCTGTGGGAGCGAGCCTGCTCGCGAAAAGGTCGGCACATTCAACATCGAAGTTGGCTGGGCTGACGCCTTCGCGAGCAGGCTCGCTCCCACACGGGGTTCGCTCCGGTCAGTCGGCGTTGGCCAGGTTCCTCCGGACAGGCTTAAACAGTAAATCAAGCCTGGCTGTTTTGTGAGCTGGTTTTGCGAAACCGGGACTATGGTCTAACGGGTTGTCCCCAGGCGGATTTGCGTAGACCATGGGCGCCTTGGTTTTTTGCCTGCCAGAGTTCTTTGCCATGACTGCCCAATCCACAGCGCGACCGGCGCCGTTCAGCCGTTCCGACTACAAGACCCTCGGCCTTGCGGCACTCGGCGGGGCGCTGGAGATCTACGATTTCATCATTTTCGTGTTCTTCGCCCTGACCCTCAGCCAGTTGTTCTTCCCGCCGGAAATGCCCGAGTGGCTGCGTCTGCTGCAAAGCTTCGGGATCTTTGTCACCGGTTATCTGGCGCGCCCGCTGGGCGGTATTCTGATGGCGCATTTCGCCGATCGCCTGGGCCGGAAAAAGGTTTTCAGCCTGAGCATCCTGATGATGGCGCTGCCGTGCCTGCTGATCGGGATCATGCCGACTTATGCCCAGATAGGCTATTTCGCGCCGCTGCTGTTGCTGGCGCTGCGCATCCTGCAAGGCGCGGCGGTCGGCGGCGAAGTGCCGAGCGCCTGGGTGTTCGTCGCCGAGCACGCGCCTGCCGGGCATCGCGGTTACGCGCTGGGCTTTTTGCAGGCCGGGTTGACCTTTGGTTACTTGATTGGCGCGCTGACCGCGACTTTTCTCGCACAAGTGTTCACCCCGGCGGAAATCCTTGATTACGCCTGGCGTTATCCGTTCCTGCTCGGCGGTGTGTTCGGCGTGATCGGTGTCTACCTGCGCCGCTGGTTGAGCGAAACCCCGGTGTTCATGGCCATGGAAGCCCAGCGTGAAGCGCGGGTCGAACTGCCGTTGCGCACGGTGCTGCGCGAACATCGTCTGGCGATGTTGCCGGCGATGCTGCTGACCTGTGTGCTGACGTCGGCGGTGGTGGTGTTCGTGGTCATCACCCCGACCATGATGCAGAAAACCTTCGGCATGACCGCCAGCCACACCTTCGCCCTGAGCGCGTTGGGCATCGTCTTTCTCAACATCGGTTGTGTGATTGCCGGATTGCTGGTCGATCGCATCGGTGCCTGGCGCACGGTCATGCTTTATAGCCTGCTGCTGCCGTTGGGCATTGGTGTGCTTTATAGCTGTCTGATCATGGGCGGCAATTGGGTCGGGCTGACGTATGCCGTCGCCGGCCTGGGCTGCGGTGTGGTCGGCGCGGTGCCATCGGTGATGGTCGGACTGTTTCCGGCGCGGATTCGCGTGTCGGGCATCTCCTTCACCTACAACATTGCCTACGCCGCGTGGGCGAGTATCACACCGCTGTTGCTGATCGGTCTGATGCCGTGGAGTCCGTGGATCTGCGTGATGTTCTGTGCGGTGATGGGCGCAGTCGGCATTGTCAGCGCGGCGTATTTCGGTTCGCGCATGAGCAGTGTCGGGCGCCAAGCCGTGGCGCCCTGTTCCTGACGAGTGTCAGGTCAACCAGTGCCACCACAATAACGTCCCCACCAGTCCCACCACCGAGACAATGGTTTGCAGGATCGACCAGACCCAGATGGTCTGTTTGAGTTGCAAGCCAAAGTACTCGCGAACCATCCAGAAGCCGGCGTCATTCACGTGGCAGAAGAACACGGAGCCGGCGCCAATCGCCAGCGCCACCAGTGAGCTTTGCGTCGCGGCGAGCCCCGCCATCATCGGCGCCAGAATCCCCGCTGTCGTCGTGGTCGCGACGGTCGCCGAACCCGTAGCCTGACGCAGTGCCACGGCAATCAGCCAGGCCAGCAGCAGGTAGGGCATGTGTGCACCTTCGGCGACTTTGCTGATGGTCTGGCTGACACCGGCGTCCAGCAAGGTCTGCTTCAAGCCGCCGCCAGCGCCGATGGTCAGCAGCAACACGGCAATCGGCGCCAGGCTTTTGCGCAGCGTGCCGCCGACCTGTTCGCGCGGCATGCCGTTGGCCCAACCGAGGCAGATCACCGCCGCCATCACCGCAATGCCCAGCGCCACCAACGGTTCGCCGAGGAACTTCAGGGTCAGAGCGACGCTGCTTTCGGGGGGCATCGCGACTTTGGCCAGGGTGCTGCCGAGCATCAGCAGCACCGGCAACAGAATGATCAGCAGCGACAGGCCGAAACTCGGCTGGCGCGGCGCTTTCGGCGGGGCGCTGAACAGTGCGCCGAGCTCTGCCGGCTCATCGACGTGCATGCGTTTCGACAGCCAGTTGCCGTACAGCGGCCCCGCCAGAATCACCGCCGGAATCGCGATGCTGAAACCCAGCAACATGGTCAGCCCAAGGTCGGCATGCAACGCACTGACCGCGATCAGCGGCCCGGGATGCGGCGGCATCAAGGCATGCAGGGTGGTCATCCCGGCCAGCGCCGGAATGGCGATTTTCAACAATGGCTGACCCGAGCGGCGGGCCATGACGAAGATGATCGGCACCATCATCACCAGCCCCACTTCGAAGAACAGCGGCAGGCCGATCACCATCGCCACCATCGCCATGACCCACGGCAGGGACTTGCCTTTGCCCAGCCCGAGCAGCGTCGAGGCGATACGGTCGGCAGCGCCGGACTCGGCCATCAGTGCGCCAAGCATCGAACCCAGGGCAATGATGATCCCCGCTTCTCCGAGAATCGCCCCGGCGCCTTTGCTGAACGCCTTGGCTACGTCTTCCGGCGGCAGACCGGCGCCGACACCGGCAATGAAAGTGCCGATCAGGATCGAGAGAAAGGGCGGGAGTTTAGTGGCACTGATCAGGACGATGATGGTGGCAATCGCCACCAGACAGCAAAGAATCAGGCGGGTGTCATGCACCATCCAGGCAGCGGTCGATAAATCCAAAACGGCACTCCTTATCGGGCGATTACCTGCAACATGTTGTTGCAATTTGACCTGAGAATACCTGAAGTGGCCGGGCCAGAGCGGCGGCTTTTGTAACGGCTCAGTGGAGTGATCGATAGGAGTAAAAGCCGGCGGGATTATTTTTGACTGGCCGGTCTCAAACGCTCTTCAGAAAAGTTTTCCAAGGCCGATGGTTAAGCTGCATCCCGCTTTCTACCCTGCCTATCGGTACTTTCCCATGTTCAACAAACGCCTCAAGCAAGAGCTGGCCACTCTTCGTGAAGAACTCTCCAGCCTGCTGCAGGTGAAGGAAAGCCTGGAAAGCGAGATGCTGGTGCTGACCCTGGAACCCGATGGCCGGATTCAGTCGGTCAATCAGAACTTCCTTGGCGAGATGCTCTACAAGAGCCAGGATCTGGTGGGGCGCGCCATTGAAGATATCGTTCCGGCGCACGTGAAGGCCGACGACTTTCATCATCGTTTCAAGGCCGCACTGACCCGTGGCGAACATTTCGCCGGAGCCGTGCGCCTGTTGCGTGGTAATGGCGAAGAGGCGTGGCTGCGCTCCATCGTGCAGCCGGTGCGCTCTTCGGACGGGCGGATCAAGCATTTCTCGATCTTCTCCAGCGACCTGACCCGCACCATCGAAGCCTCCCGCGAACACGAAAACCTGATCGGCGCGTTGGTGCGTTCGACGGCGGTGATCGAGTTCGACCTCAATGGCAATGTGCTGAATGCCAACGAGCGCTTTCTGCAGGGCATGGGTTACAGCCTGGCGCAGATCAAAGGCAAACATCACCGGATGTTCTGCACCCCTGAGGAATACAACAGCGCCGAGTACCAGAATTTCTGGCGTCGCCTGAACAACGGCGAATTTGTCGCCAACCGCTTCAAGCGGGTCGACAGCCATGGTCGTACGGTGTGGCTGGAGGCGTCCTACAACCCGGTGGTCGATGCCAACAACAAACTGTACAAAGTGGTGAAGTTCGCCACGGTGATCACCGATCAGGTCAATCGCGAACAAGCGGTAGCCGACGCGGCCAGCATTGCCTACAGCACTTCGCAACAAACCGACAGCACCGCGCAACGGGGCACTACGGTGGTCACCGAGGCAGTGAATGTGATGCGTGATCTGTCGCGCCACATGCAGGCGGCCGGTGAGGGCATCGAGGCGCTGAACGAGCAGTCGCAGGTGATCGGTACCATCGTCAAAACCATCAGCGGCATTGCCGAACAGACCAACCTGTTGGCGCTCAACGCCGCCATCGAAGCAGCCCGTGCCGGCGAACAGGGCCGGGGCTTCGCGGTGGTGGCCGATGAAGTGCGACAACTGGCCTCGCGCACCAGTCAGGCGACCGAAGAGATCGTCACCGTGGTGCGGCAGAACCAGGAAATGGCGCGCAACGCCGTGGCCCTGATGACCGATGGCAAGCTGCAGGCCGAGCAGGGCCTGGCGCTGGCGGCGGAGGCGGGCACGGTGATCGTCGAGATCCAGGACGGCGCGCAGAAAGTGGTGGATGCGGTCGGCCAGTTTGCCAATCAACTGTCTAACTGACCTGTACTGAACCCTGTAGGAGTGAGCCTGCTCGCGATAACGGTCTGACATTCAACATCCATGTTGATTGATCTACTGCGATCGCGAGCAGGCTCACTCCTACAGGTGCAGGCGGCGCTACAATCTGTTCCTTTTTCCCCGGAGCAGATCCCCATGAGTGCTTCCCACCGCCGCCCGGTGCCCCTGAACAAAGCCTACCGCCTGCTCAATCACGGGCCGACCGTGCTGGTCAGCGCTGCCCATGACGGCCAGCGCAACATCATGGCCGCCGCCTGGGCGATGCCGCTGGATTTCGAACCGCCGAAAGTCGCCGTCGTCCTCGACAAGTCCACCTGGACCCGCCAGTTGCTCGAAGCGTCCGGCACGTTTGTGCTCAACGTGCCGTGCGTCAATCAGGCTGACATCGTGCAAACCGTCGGCAATACCTCGGGTCTGGAAATCCAGCAGAATCAGGGGCAGGACAAGTTTCAGGCTTATGGCCTGCAAACCTTCGCCGGTGAAACCGTTGAGGCGCCGTTGCTCGAAGGCTGCGTGGCCTGGCTCGAATGCCGCTTGCTGCCCGAACCGCGCAACCACGAGCAATATGACCTGTTCCTCGCCGAAGTCATCGCCTCTCAGGCGGATGAACGGGTGTTCAGCGATGGGCGTTGGCATTTCGACGGGCACGACGGTTTGCGCACGCTGCACCACGTGGCCGGCGGGCATTTCCTGACGATTGGCGATGCGGTGGACGGTAAAACCCTGCCGCTGTGACCTGCATCTGATGGAAAACGCGCGCCGGATGTAGCAAGGTGTGGGGCATTGTCGAACCAATCAGGCGCTCGCCCCATGGACCTTTCGCTTTCCAGCTATCTCGCCCCGTTGCTGTCGCTGGCGCTGTTGTGGACGGTCGCGGTGGTCACCCCCGGCCCGAACTTTTTCAACATCGCCCAATTGGCGGTCAGCCGCTCGCGCCGTCATGGTGTGGTAGCGGCGCTCGGCGTCGCCAGCGGAACCGTGCTGTGGGGCCTTGCCGGCGGCTTGGGTATTCAGACCTTGTTCAGCGCGGCGCCAACCCTGTATCTGAGCTTCAAGATCGCCGGTGGCTGCTACCTGATCTATCTCGGCCTCAAGCAGTTCAAACGCAAAGCGCCGATTGCCGCCGGTACGCTGGATGAGTCGCAACAGACCCTGCTCGGCGCCTACGGGCGAGGCTTTCTGGGAAACATGACCAACCCCAAGTCGGCACTGTTCGTCGCCACCATCTTCGCCACCGCAATGCCGGCCCACGTCCCGCCGCTACTGCTGACGCTGGCCGTGCTGACCATGGCCACGCTGTCGTTCAGCTGGTATTGCAGCGTCGCGCTGTTCTTCGCCAGCCGCCGGATCGCGAGCGTTTACGAACGGTCGCGGCAATGGCTGGATCGTTTGGCCGGTGGTTGTTATTTGCTGTTTGGGGCGCATTTGGTGGCTAATCGCTGAGCCGGGTGATATTGCGCGTTAAACCCGTTGCATAAAAAAGGCTTACCTCGCGGTAAGCCTTTTGTTTTTCCTGCGTAAACTCAATCCCCCAACGCTTCCCCCTCACGCCGTGGATCCGCGCCACCTTTCAGCGAGGCTTTCCCTTGCGCATCCTTGACCCGCACGATCGCCTGGGTGCCGCTGGTCATGTCGATTTCATTCACAACATGTCCTTTGTCTTTCAACGCCTGAATCAACGCCGGGCTGAACTGGCCTTGTTCCAGTTCGGTCGGGCCGTTGCGGCTGCCGAAGTTGGGCAGGCTGATGGCGCTTTGCGGGTCGAGGTTCCAGTCGAGCAGGCCGACGGTGGTCTTGGCCACGTATTCGATGATCTGCGAACCGCCCGGCGAGCCGACGCTGGCGAGGAATTCGCCGCTGTTGCGGTCAAAGATCAGCGTCGGCGCCATCGACGAGCGTGGGCGTTTGCCGGGTTCGACGCGGTTGGCGACTTTCTGCCCGTGCTCTTCGGGGATGAACGAGAAATCGGTCATCTGGTTGTTCAGCAGGAAGCCCTGCACCATCAGGTGCGAGCCGAACGCTGCTTCGATGGTGGTTGTCATCGACACCGCGCCACCGAGGTCATCTACCGCCACCACTTGCGAGGTGGAGATGCGCAGCGGCGAGCGATCCGGCGCGTAGGCCACCTGCACGCCAGGCGGTGTGCCCGGCTTGGCGCTGCCCATGCTGCGCTCGCCGATCAGGCTGGCGCGGCTGGTGAGGTAACCCGGGTCGACCAGGCCTTTGACCGGCACCGGGACGAAGTCGGTATCGGCCACGTATTGCGCGCGGTCGGCGTAGGCCAGGCGTTCGGCTTCTGCGATCAGGTGCACGGCTTGCGGTGCCGGTTCGATGCCGGCGGGTTTGTCGGTTTTCAGCGGTTTGAGCGGTGTCAGCGACAGACGCGGGTCGCGGCTTTCCAGCGCCTGCAAGGTGCCGAGAATCTGCGCCACGGCGATCCCGCCCGACGACGGCGGCGGCATGCCGCAGACCTGCCAGTGTTTGTAGTCGGTGCACAGCGGCGCGCGCTCCTTGGCCTGATAGCGCTGAAGATCATTCAGTGACAGGCTGCCGGGATTGGCGTGGCCCTGCACCTTGGCGACGATCTCTTCGGCGATCGGGCCTTTGTACAGCGCGTCCGGGCCTTCGTTGGCGATGCGCTTGAGCACGGCGGCCAATGCCGGATTCTGCAGACGAGTGCCGATGGCTTTGACGCTGCCGTCGCGGTTGAGGAAGTAGGCGGCCATGTCCGGCGATTTACGGATTACCGGGTCGGATTCCAGCAGCGAATGCAGGCGCGGTGAAATCGCAAAGCCCTGCTCGGCGAGTTTGATCGCCGGTTCGAACAGCGTGGCCCATGGCAGCCGACCGTGTTGTTTGTGTGCCATTTCCAGCGCACGCAGCACGCCCGGAGTACCCACCGAGCGCCCGCCGATCTGCGCCTGCGGGAATGGCATCGGTTTGCCGTCGGCCTGCAGGAACAGCTTCTCGCTGGCACCCGCCGGGGCGGTTTCGCGTCCGTCGTAGGTGCGCACCTGTTTGCCGTCCCACAACACAATCATCGCGCCGCCACCGATCCCGGAGGATTGCGGTTCTACCAGAGTCAGCACTGCTTGCATGGCAATCGCCGCGTCGATGGCCGAACCACCCTTGCGCAGCATCTCGCGACCGGCCTCGGCGGCCAGCGGATTGGCGGCAGCGGCCATATGTTGACTGGCGTGGCGAGTCTGCAGATCGGTGCGGTAACCGGAAGCGGCCTCCGGCGCCAGCGGCAAGGTCGAGGAGGGCGGGGCGTTGCACGCGGTGAGGGTCAGGGCGCTGATGATCAGCGTCAGGGCAGGCAGGCGAAAGCGGCTCAGGGGCAGGGCTGGAAACACGTGGGGCTCTCCGTCCGTGGGGTGAAAGGTCTGACGGACTTTATCGACCGCTCGGTCGCGACGCAAACCGGTGGGCATTTTTGTCTTTCTTTTCCGGGCGGATGTTCGCTAGGGTCAAACTCAATAGAACGACCGCAAATATCCCCCTGTAGGAGTGAGCCTGCTCGCGATGGCGTCATAACATTCAACATCCAAGTTGACTGACCCACCGCTATCGCGAGCAGGCTCACTCCTACAAAGGTCAAGCCATAAAAAACACAAGAGGCCGATATGCACAGCGAGTTTCCAACCGAGTCCAGTTACCGCGATCAACGCGAACAGTTTCTGACCGCCGCCCAAGCTGCCGGAGCCACGCTCACCTCCTACGCCCATCCGCGCTGTGGCCCTTTCGGCGAACCGCTGAGCACTGATGTCGCTGTGCTCGGTGATCCGCAGGCAAAGCGCCGGCTGGTGGCGCTCAGCGGCACTCACGGAGTTGAGGGGTATTACGGTTCGGATTGCCAGATCGACTGGCTGAAGACCTTCGTGCCGGGCTCGCTGCCCAAGGATGTCGCGGTAGTGATGATTCACCTGATCAACCCGTGGGGTACGGCGTGGCTGCGGCGGGTCAACGAAGACAATATCGACCTCAACCGCAATCACCTGGATTTCACCGAGCCGCTACCGGACAACCGCGCCTACGCCACGCTGCACGAGATCTACGCCTGCACCGATTTGCACGGCCCCGAGCGTAAGCGCGCCGACGCCTTGCTCGACGGGCAAATTACCGAACACGGCTGGCCGGCGGTGATGTCGATTGTCGAGGGCGGTCAGCACAGTCATCCCGATGGACTGTTCTATGGCGGCCGCGCGCCGAGCTGGTCGAATCGCACGTTGCATCAGATCATCAACGCGCATCTGGCAGGCGCGCAAACCGTGATGTGTTTCGACCTGCACACCGGCGCCGGCGAATACGGTCATCCGATGTTGCTGACCATCACCCAGGCGCCTTACCCGGCGTTGGCGCAAGCACAGTCGATCTACGGCCCATGGTTGTACACCTTGCACACCGGCGCCGAAACGTTGAGCGAAACCGGTGTCGCCGCGACGGCTACCGGGTACACCTCGCAGGCATTGCTCAATGCGTTGCCGGGCGTGCAATTGATGCCCTTCGTGATCGAATGCGGAACGTATCCGGGGCCAGACGTGCATCGGCATTTGCGCGATGACCATTGGCTCCATCTGCATGGTGATCCGCTGGATGCGACGGGGCGGGCAATCAAGTTGAGACTGCTGGAGCAGTTTTATCCGGTGGATCCGGACTGGAGGGCGATGGTGGGGCTGCGCACTCGGCAGATCTGGGCGAAGGGGCTGATGGCCCTGTCGGCAGAGCAGACCTGAATAGGTCAGGATTGGTATTGTGGTGAGGGATTTATCTCCTCACCACAGAGGGCGGTTTTCTCGAGGCATAAAAAAACGGCCTACCTTTCGGTAAGCCGTTTTTAGTACTTGGTGGCTACACAGGGACTTGAACCCCGGACCCCAGCATTATGAATGCTATGCTCTAACCAACTGAGCTATGTAGCCAAGTGGCGCGCATTATTCCCCTGAAATGGAAAAGCGTCAAGCGTAAATTTAAAATATTTCTTCTTATTTTCAACCGCTTATCCTCCGCCCCCGGAAATCGGGGGCGGGCAGGGCGTCAACGCAGCTGGAATCTCGCGGTATTGGCGCTCAACGCATGGCTGCCTTGGCTCAGCGTGTCCGCTGCGAGGTTCACCGCCCGCGCACCTTCAAGCAATCGCATCGCCGCCTGATCGACCTGCTGGATATTGCCGCTGACCTCATCGGCGGTGCTCGCCTGTTCCTCAACGGCGGTGGCGATCTGCGCCAAGGTGTCAGTGACACTTTGCACCGCGCTGGCGATTTCACCAAGACGTTCACCAAGACCGGTCACGGCTTCAGCATCCGATTGTGCCTGGCCGCACGCGGCCTTCATCAGGCTCACCGCTTCGTTGACCGTGGCGCGCAAGCTGTCGACGGTGCCGGCAATCTGCGCGGTCGATGACTGGGTGCGCTGCGACAGGCTGCGCACTTCATCGGCGACCACGGCAAAGCCGCGTCCCTGTTCGCCGGCGCGTGCCGCCTCGATCGCAGCGTTGAGCGCCAGCAGGTTGGTCTGCTCGGCGACGCCACGGATGGTGTCGACCACCAGTTGAATCTGCTGGCCCTGCTCACTGACTCGACCGAGTGCGGCGGCAGTTTCGTTGAGGCGTTGATTGAGCTGCTGAATGCTCGCCGTGGTGCGCTGGCTGTCGCGGCTGCTGTCGGCGGCGATGCGCCGGGTGTGCTGGGCACTGCCGGACGCCTGTTCGCAACTCTGCGCCACACCTTGCGAAGTGGCGGCCAGTTGCGTGGCAGCGGCGGCGATCTGGCTGATCTGCAATTGCTGCGCCTCGACTTCGCTCAGCGCGCCGCTGGAATGATCGTTGAGGCTGCGCACCGCGTGGCTCAGTTGTGAGGTTTCGTGATCGACCCCGAGCATGCTGGCGCGCAGTTGCACCACCGCGACGTTGAGCGCGGTGCTGATCGCCGCCAGCTCATCGCGGCCCACCACCGGCACTTGCAGGCTGAGATTGCCGTCACGCAGGGCCTCGGCGAGCAGGGTGATGCCGCTGGCGCTGCGGCGGATCGAAGCCTGCAGGCAGACGAACAGGTACAGCGCCGCCAGCAGCAGGCAACCGAAGATCGCCGCGACCACGATGAACTGGCGAATCGCCGAGGCGTGGTAGGCGTCCAGACGCTGATCCAGCGACAGCAGCGATTGCTGGCGCAACGACGCAAGATCACCCAGCAGAGCATCGAGGCTGCGTTCGAAGTCTTCAGGCTTGAGAGTAATGCTGCCGCCGAACACGCCGTCATCCAGCACCTTCAGCCCAGCGTCCAGACGCTTGAGGCTGTCGTGGTATTGACCGGCCCAGGTTTGCAGATCGCTCGGCAGGCGCGCTTCGAGCAGGCCTGCCGTTTTGACAAGCTGCTCGCGGGCGTCGCCGATGCGGCCGCGCAGGTCGCGTAGCTGCAAGCGACTTTGCAGGGTGAATTGTCCCGAGACCACCGAAGCCTGGCCGACGGCGGCGAGTCGACCCACGCGCTCGATCAGATCCGGTGCGTGCTGCGTGGAGATCTGCGTCAGCAGATAGGTCTCCAGCCATGGCGCCAGCGTCAGGCGGTTGTCCATGACGATTTGCTCGCGCAAGGCTTGCAGGGCGCTGAGAGCATTGGTGAAACGGTCGTAACCATCCGGCCACCAACCGACGCCGCTCAGGCTTTTCGAATCCAGACCGCCGAGCGCGGTTTGCAGGGCTTGATAGCGGGTGAGGGTTTCGCCTTCGGCACCTTCATTTTTCAGCGCGTTGCCCAAATCACTGGTGGCTTGCTGGAGGGCTGGTTGAATCGCGTCAAACGCCGCCATGGCGGCGAGGGTCGCCGGGGTCGGCTGGCGATTGGTTTCGGTGGCGCGCCAACGGGCGGCGCGGTCACGCTGGGCGGCGAGCAGGTTGTCCAGCGCATCGAGGCTGAGTAACTGGCGTACGCCGGCACGCTCGCCGGAAATCAGATTGAGCTTGTTGCGATAGTCCTGGCCAATCATCAACAGGCTGCCGGCCAACGGCAGAATGAACAGCAGAAACAACAACTGGAATTTACGCGCGAATCCAAACCGCCCCAGCAATTTGATCCCCGGTGACAAGAAAGCCTGCATGCCTCATGACTCCTCTGGACACCACGCACCAATGGCGTGCATCGCGGTCGTGTGACCTGGATGTCGTGCCCTGCTAAAAGGCCTCGAAAGTTCACTCTCGCCCGCTCTGTAGGCCGGCTCTGTAGCGAAACTTCCCATTCTCGGAGGCCTTTGTAAGGCCGCCGCGTTCGAGGGGAGAAGCAAGGCAAGATTCAGACCATGGCGTTGCGCTATCACTTCGCGTGCGACGGTCAGTCAGTTAGTTAGCTGGCTAAGGGGATGGCGCTGGCGCACCGAAAAATGGCACATTGACGCACCTGCCTGCGTGCTCCCATCTGCTGTACGGAAACTTTCATGGCTATCAGCAACGTTCAGACCGCCGCTGCCTCGGCGTCCGCTCCTCCGCAAAGCAGCCCGTTGGTGATGCGTATCATCGGCGCAGTGGCGCTGGCGCATTTGATCAACGACCTGATTCAGTCGGTGCTGCCGTCGATCTATCCGATGCTCAAAGCCAACTATGGCTTGAGCTTCACCCAGGTCGGCCTGATCACGCTGACCTTCCAATTGACCGCGTCGCTGTTGCAGCCGTGGGTCGGTTATCACACTGACCGCCATCCGAAACCGTGGCTGTTGCCGGCAGGTTCGATCTGCACGCTGATTGGCATCGTGATGATGTCGGTGGTCGGCAGTTTTCCATTGATTCTGTTGGCGGCGGCGCTGATCGGTATCGGCTCCTCGACTTTCCACCCCGAGGCTTCGCGGATCGCGCGGTTGGCTTCCGGTGGACGCTTTGGTCTGGCGCAATCGACCTTTCAGGTCGGTGGTAACGCCGGTTCTGCGTTCGGCCCGTTGCTGGCGGCGGCGATCATCATTCCGTTCGGTCAGGGCAACGTGGCGTGGTTCGGTCTGTTCGCAGTGTTTGCACTGTTCGTGCTGTATCGCATCAGCCGCTGGTACGCCCATCACCTGAACCTGTTCAAACTCAAGGCCGGTCAGGCGGCGACTCACGGGCTGTCGAAGGGCAGGGTGATCAGTGCGCTGGTGGTGCTCGGTCTGCTGGTGTTCTCCAAGTATTTCTACATGGCCAGCCTCACCAGTTACTTCACCTTCTACCTGATCGAGAAATTCGACCTGTCGGTGGCCAGTTCGCAACTGCACCTGTTTCTGTTTCTCGGAGCAGTGGCGGCGGGGACGTTCTTTGGCGGGCCGATCGGCGACAAGATCGGGCGTAAGGCGGTGATCTGGTTTTCGATCCTCGGCGTGGCGCCGTTCACGTTGCTAATGCCGCACGTCGATCTGTTCTGGACCACTGTCCTCAGCGTGGTGATCGGCTTCATTCTCGCCTCGGCGTTCTCGGCGATTGTGGTTTACGCGCAGGAACTGGTGCCGGGCAATGTCGGGATGATCGCCGGGGTGTTCTTCGGCTTGATGTTTGGTTTCGGCGGGATTGGTGCTGCGCTGCTGGGGCATCTGGCGGATGTGCACGGTATCGAGTACGTGTATTTCCTGTGCTCTTTTTTGCCGTTGTTTGGCGTGCTGGCGATCTTCCTGCCACGCACCAAAAAAACCTGACCTACACAATTCCAACTGTGGGAGCGGGCTTGCTCGCGGAGGCGGTATACCAGTCGATATTAATGTGGCTGACCCACCGCCTTCGCGAGCAAGCCCGCTCCCACAGGGGGATGAGTGGTGTTGCAAACAAATCTGTAAGGCACAAAAAAGCCGCGTATCAAACGCGGCTTTTTCTTGGGCGTGTCGCTTACACGTTGAAGCGGAAGTGCATCACGTCGCCGTCTTTGACGATGTAGTCCTTGCCTTCCAGGCGCCATTTACCGGCTTCCTTGGTACCGGCTTCGCCCTTGTACTGGATGAAGTCGTTGTAGGCGATGACTTCGGCGCGGATGAAGCCTTTTTCGAAGTCGGTGTGGATCACGCCAGCAGCTTGTGGTGCGGTGGCACCGACGCGGACGGTCCAGGCGCGGACTTCTTCGACTCCGGCGGTGAAGTAGGTCTGCAGGTGCAGCATTTCGTAGCCGGCGCGGATCACGCGGTTCAGGCCAGGCTCTTCCAGGCCCAGAGCCTCGAGGAACATGTCTTTCTCTTCGCCGTCATCGAGCTCGGCGATTTCCGCTTCGATCTTGTTGCACACCGGAACCACCATAGCGCCTTCTTCTTCGGCGATGGCCTTGACCACGTCCAGGTGCGGGTTGTTCTCGAAACCATCTTCAGCGACGTTGGCGATGTACATGACCGGTTTGGTGGTCAGCAGGTGGAAGCCCTTGATCACCGACTTTTCGTCAGCGCTCATGTTCTTCATCAGGCTGCGCGCAGGCTTGGCCTCGGTGAAGTGCGCGATCAGTTGCTCAAGCAGAGCTTTCTGAACCACGGCGTCCTTGTCACCGCCCTTGGCGTTACGCGCAACTTTCTGCAGTTGCTTCTCGCAGCTGTCGAGGTCGGCGAAGATCAGTTCCAGGTCGATGATTTCGATGTCGCGCTTCGGATCGACGCTGTTGGAAACGTGGATCACGTTGTCGTCTTCGAAGCAGCGCACCACGTGAGCGATGGCGTCGGTTTCGCGGATGTTGGCCAGGAACTTGTTGCCCAGACCTTCACCTTTCGAGGCGCCGGCCACCAGGCCTGCGATGTCGACAAATTCCATGGTGGTCGGCAGGATGCGCTTCGGATTGACGATGGCCGCCAGGGCTTCCAGACGTGGATCCGGCATCGGCACGATGCCGCTGTTCGGCTCGATGGTGCAGAAGGGGAAGTTCTCGGCCGCGATCCCGGATTTGGTCAGGGCGTTGAACAGGGTGGACTTGCCGACGTTAGGCAGGCCGACGATGCCGCAATTGAATCCCATGGTGTTTCCCCTCGGATTAGAGTCAGGCCTTCTGGCTGTGCAGGTTTTTCATCGCGCGGTTCCATTCACCGGCGAGGATATCCGGCAGCACGCCGAGGGCAAAGTCGATGCTGGCATCGAGTTTTTCCTGTTCGGCGCGTGGCGCACGACCCAGGACGAAATTTGAAACCATACTGGCGACGCCCGGGTGGCCGATGCCAAGCCGCAGGCGGTAGAAAGTATTCTGATTGCCCAGTTGCGCGATGATGTCGCGCAACCCGTTGTGACCGCCATGGCCGCCGCCCTGCTTGAGCTTGGCGACGCCCGGAGGCAGGTCGAGTTCGTCGTGCGCCACCAGGATTTCTTCAGGCTTGATGCGGAAGAAACCGGCGAGTGCCGCCACGGCCTGGCCGCTGCGGTTCATGTAGGTGGTGGGAATCAGCAGACGAACATCCTGACCCTGATGCGAGTAGCGCCCGGTCAGGCCGAAATATTTGCGATCGGCCACAAGGTTCACACCTTGCGCGGCGGCGATACGCTCAACAAAAAGGGCCCCTGCGTTATGCCGGGTCTGTTCGTATTCAGCGCCTGGATTACCCAGGCCAACGATCAGTTTGATGGCAGTCACGATAGGGGCCCTTCCTTGGAGTGGTGGTTAACATCGCCGCGATCAGTGAAGGCGGCGAAAGTGGACGAAAATTGCTCATTTACCATGAATGTAAACTCCGCGTTCTCGCCCGCTTTCTCGCTACGTTCCAGTCCGCGATGTTTCACTCACTCCGACGAACAGAGTGAAATTACTCTGCTGCGCCTTCTTCGGTAGCTTCTGGAGCAACACGTGGAGCGTGGACGTTGGCTACTGCCTTGTCATCGCCGTGTGCCAGAGCAACGAACTCGACACCTTTAGGAGCTTTGAGGTCCGACAGGTGAACGATGGTGCCGATTTCAGCGTTAGCCAGGTCGACTTCGATGAACTCAGGCAGGTCTTTTGGCAGGCAGGAAACTTCGATCTCGGCAACAACGTGCGAGATTTCGCCGCCTTTCTTCACTGGAGCAGCTTCGTTGATGAAGTGCACAGGAACGATAGCGGTCAGTTTCTGGCCAGCTACAACGCGTACGAAGTCAGCGTGCATCACGTGGCCTTTGGCCGGGTGACGTTGCAGGGCTTTGATGACGACGTTTTGTTTCTTGCCACCAACGTTCAGCTCGATGATGTGGCTGTAAGCCGCTTCGTTTTCGAGCAGTTTGGCAACTTCTTTGGCCAGCATGCTGATGGATTCAGGGGCTTTGTCGCCACCGTAAACAACAGCTGGAACCAGAGCGGCGAGACGACGCAGGCGGCGGCTCGCACCTTTCCCCAGGTCGGAACGCACTTCAGCATTCAGAGTAAAATCGTTCATTTTGTATCTCCAAAATAGCCATGACCGAGTGGCGTTTGCGACCAGCGCCAAACACGGTATGGGCAAAAAAGCCCCGCCCCGACAGGAATGCCGGGGCGGGGCGCTTTTCGTCAACGAGACATTTCGAGAAGGGCAGGGCCCTTAACGGAACATCGCGCTGATCGATTCTTCATTGCTGATGCGGCGAACCGCTTCGGCAACAACCGGTGCGATATCCAGTTGACGGATACGTGCACAGGCTTGTGCTGCAGCGGACAGCGGGATGGTGTTAGTCACCACCAGCTCGTCCAGCACGGAATTTTCGATATTCTCGATGGCCCGACCCGACAGCACAGGGTGTGTGCAGTAGGCAAAGACCTTGGCTGCGCCATGCTCTTTCAGGGCCTTGGCCGCGTGGCACAGAGTGCCGGCGGTATCGACCATGTCATCGACCAGAATGCAGGTACGCCCTTCGACATCACCGATGATATGCATCACTTCAGAGTGATTGGCTTTCTCACGGCGTTTGTCGATGATCCCGAGATCCACGCCCAGGGATTTGGCAACGGCCCGTGCACGCACGACGCCACCAATGTCCGGGGACACGATCATCAGGTTTTCGAAGCGCTGATCTTCAATGTCATCCACCAGAACCGGGGAGCCGTAGATGTTATCTACCGGAATATCGAAGAAGCCCTGAATCTGGTCAGCATGCAGATCAACCGTGAGAACACGGTCGATGCCGACTACGGTAAGCATGTCAGCAACGACTTTCGCGCTGATAGCCACACGTGCGGAACGCGGACGGCGATCCTGACGGGCATAACCAAAATAAGGAATAACAGCAGTAATACGAGTAGCCGAGGAGCGGCGGAAGGCATCAGCCATCACTACCAGTTCCATCAGGTTATCGTTGGTCGGAGCGCAAGTCGGCTGAATAATGAAAACGTCTTTACCGCGAACGTTTTCATTGATCTCGGCAGTAATTTCGCCGTCGGAGAATTTACCGACAGAGATGTCACCGAGAGGGATATGCAGCTGACGTACAACACGCCGAGCCAGATCGGGGTTAGCGTTCCCCGTAAAGACCATCATCTTGGACACGCGCAGTACCTAGAGGCTGAGGGTAACCTGGATGAGTATAGAAAATGGCAGGGGCGGCTGGATTCGAACCAACGCATGGCAGGATCAAAACCTGCTGCCTTACCGCTTGGCGACGCCCCTGTATCTGTTGCTTCAAGTGCCTGGCACTTGATTCCTTTTAGAGCAGACTTTGCAGCTTGCGATGCAACATCGAAACGTTGCTTCCTTTCGCTACAAACCCTGTAAGGGTCTCTGTCAGAAGGGCCGAGACTTTATCAGCTTCAGCTTTGCTTGGGAAGCCCCCAAACACACAACTTCCAGTTCCGGTGAGTTTCGCTTCGGTAAATTTACCTAACAAATCCAATGCGTTACGTACTTCTGGATAACGCCTTGCAACCACCGGCAAGCAGTCATTTCGACTGTTTCCCTCGGGAACGGGGCGCACTTTAATGGGCGGCGTGTTACGTGTCAACAAAGGATCGGAAAAAATTTCTGCCGTACTTACAGAGACTTGCGGCACAAGCACCAGATACCACGGTTCTTCGGGGTCGACCGGGGTCAGTTTCTCGCCCACGCCCTCGGCAAAAGCCGCGTGACCACGGACGAAAACCGGCACGTCGGCGCCGAGCGACAGGCCCAGCGCGGCGAGGCGATCTTCATCCCAGCCCAGTTGCCACAAGTGATTGAGGCCGAGCAGGGTGGTCGCCGCATTCGAGCTGCCGCCACCGATGCCGCCGCCCATGGGCAGCACCTTGTCGATCCAGATGTCGATGCCGAGTGTGCAGCCGGACTGTTGCTGCAGCATTTTCGCCGCGCGCACGATCAGGTTGCTGTCGTGGGGCACGCCAGCGAATTCGGTGTGCAGATGAATCACGCCGTCATCGCGCACGGCGAAGGTGATTTCGTCGCCGTAATCGACAAACTGAAACAGCGTCTGCAATTCGTGGTAGCCGTCCGCGCGGCGCCCGAGAATGTGCAGCATCAGGTTGAGCTTGGCCGGCGACGGCAGCGTCAGGCGTGGAGCGGTCATGCTTTATTGCCCCAATTTACGCGGTTGCCAGGTCTTGATCACCAGCGTCACGTCCAGATCGGTGCCATGCAGCTTGATCCGCTCGGGCAGCCAGTAACCGTTTTGCTCGGCGTAGCTGAGGTACTCGACCTTCCAGCCGTCCTGTTCCAGATTGGCCAGGCGACTGTCGTTATCGAGGGTCAGACGGCTTTTGCTGCTGGGGGCCGGCAGGCCACGGACCCACCAGGCCAGATTGGAGACCGGCAGCTTCCAGCCGAGTTGCTCTTCGAGCAGCGCTTCCGGCGACTCGGAGTCATAGCGGCCCTGATTGGCGACTTCCAGCGAAACCTTGCCCGGGCGCCCGGTCAGACGTGCCGCGCCACGACCCAGCGGGCCGGACAGGCGAATGTCGTAGTAGTCCTGGCGTTGCAGCCAGAACAGCGTGCCGCTGCCGGAATCTTTCGGTGCGCGAATGCCGATCTTGCCGTCGATCTGCCAGCCGTCGAGGCCGGTCAGCTGTTGTTTGTTCGCGGCCCACTGAGCCGGACTGCCGTGGCCCTCGACCGATTCGCGAGCGCCGAAGCCCGCGCAACCGGCGAGCAGGGCGATGAAGCTGAAAACAATAACGTGGCGCAAAAACATGAGTTAAAGAGTCTCGGATCCGGTCAGGCGCTTGATGGTGCTGCGCAGGATGGTGCTGTCGGGCTGATCTTTGAGGTACTTGCCCCAGACTTGCTTGGCCTCGCGCTGATTGCCCTTGACCCACAGAACTTCGCCCAGGTGCGCGGCGACTTCGTGGTCCGGGAAACGCTCGAGCGCCTGACGCAGATATTTCTCGGCGTCGTCCAGATTGCCCATGCGGAAATTCACCCAGCCGAGGCTGTCGAGTACCGCCGGGTCTTCCGGATTGATCTGGTGCGCCTGTTCGATCAGGGCCTTGGCTTCAGCGTAGCGGGTGGTGCGATCGGACAGGGTGTAGCCCAGCGCATTGAGCGCCATGGCGTTGTCCGGGTCGCGCTTGATGATCAGGCGCAGGTCTTTTTCCATCTGTGCCAGATCATTGCGTTTTTCCGCGAGCATGGCCCGGGTGTAGAGCAGATTCAGATCGTCCGGGTATTGCTGCAAGGCTTTATCCAGCGTTTTCCAGGCCTTGTCGTCCTGTTTGTTGGCCGACAGGGTTTCGGATTCGATCAGATACAGCTGGATCGCGTAATCCGGCTGGGCATCACGCTCAGCGGCCAGTTTGCTCTGGGCTTCAGCGGTCTTGCCGTTGTTCATCAGAATATCGGCCTGACGCAGTTGCGCCGGCAGATAGTCGTTGCCCGGGCCGACCTGCGCGTATTCGATCAGCGCGCCTTGCGGGTCATTGCGTTCTTCAGCGATGCGACCGAGGTTCAGGTGCGCCGAATCGACATGGCTTTCACGAGCGATCAGGTCTTCCAGATAACCCTTGGCCTCGTCCCAGGCCTTGGCTTCCAGGCACACCAGCGCCAGCGAGTAACGCAGTTCATCGTCTTCGGGGTATTGCTGAACCAGGGTGGAGAACTCGACCTTGGCGTCATCCATCCGGTCCTGTTCAACCAGCGTGCGCGCATAAGTCAGGCGCAGGCGTTTGTCGTCCGGGTATTTCTTGATGCTTTTCCGCAACAGCGGCAGGGCTTCGTCGCCACGATTCATGGTTTGCAGCAGACGCGCGCGCAGCAGGATCGGCGCAATCTCGCCTTCTTCCGGCGGGTTGTCTTCGAGCAGTGTCAGGGCGGCTTTATTGTCGCCGTCCTGTTGCAGCAGCAGGGCCTTGCCGAAAATCAGCTGGCTGTTCTTCGGGTGGCGCTGTAGCAGACGGTCGAAACTTTTCATCAGGCCGTTGCGGGTTTCCTGATCGGTATCGGCGGCCGACAGCGCGAGGAAGTCGAAATGGGTGTCGCCCTTGCCCTGCAGGACTTTCTCCATATAAACCATGGAGTCGTCATAACGCCCGGCGCGGGCCAGTTGCACGGCGGCGGCGCGTTGCGCTTCGAGGTCGTCCGGAGCGTTTTTTGCCCAGATCAGTGCGGTATCCAGCGCAGGCTGGTCGGCACCGAGATATTCGGCGATGCGGAACGCGCGCTCGGAAACCCCCGGGTCCTGAGTATTGATCGCCTGGGTCACGTAGTTGTCCAGGGCAATGTCGAAGCGATTGCGCTGGCCGGCGAGTTCGGCGCTCAGCAGGCTGAAAACGGTCTCCTCGCTGAACGAGCTGTAAACCTTGGGTTTTTCAGGCGGGGACGCGGTGTCTTCGACCGGCGGGGTACCGTCCGGCGAAACGGGTGCCATGGCCTGGCAGCCGCTGAGGAAGACAAAAGCAAGGAGCAACGCGGAAGATCTATTCATATAGGAAGAGGACGACTAACCTGCGGTCGGATCATCATGACACAAGCCTTCGGCCAAACATAACCGAGTCTCGAATGTGGCCTTTATAGTGGCCGACAATTGGGACAATAGTCAGCGGTAGTTGTTCTGAATCTGACGAAGTAGGACAATTGCCGGCTTCACGTCACCATCAGCGACCTTGAATGGCCTTCCTTGCACTCGGTATTAACCACAAGACTGCTTCAGTAGACGTCCGCGAGCGCGTGGCCTTTACCCCTGAGCAGCTGGTGGAGGCCTTGCAGCAGCTCTGCCGACTCACCGACAGCCGCGAAGCTGCGATCCTCTCCACCTGCAATCGCAGTGAGCTGTATATAGAACAGGATCAGGTTTCGGCTGATCTGGTTCTGCGCTGGCTGGCCGATTATCACCATTTAAGCCTCGATGAGCTGCGCGCGAGTGCTTATGTGCATGAAGATGATGCGGCAGTTCGTCACATGATGCGCGTCGCCTCCGGGCTCGACTCGCTGGTGCTGGGCGAACCGCAGATTCTCGGCCAGATGAAATCGGCCTACGCCGTGGCGCGTGAGGCCGGGACCATCGGCCCGCTGCTGGGGCGGCTGTTTCAAGCGACGTTCAATGCCGCCAAGCAAGTGCGTACCGACACCGCCATCGGCGAAAACCCGGTGTCCGTGGCGTTTGCAGCGGTCAGCCTGGCCAAGCAGATTTTCAGCGACCTGCAACGCAGTCAGGCCCTGCTGATAGGCGCTGGCGAGACCATCACGCTGGTCGCCCGCCATTTGCATGAGCTGGGGGTCAAGCGCATCGTGGTCGCCAACCGTACGCTGGAGCGCGCCAGCCTTCTGGCCGAGCAGTTCGGTGCGCATGCGGTGCTGCTCTCGGACATTCCGGCGGAACTGGTGCGCAGCGATATCGTGATCAGTTCGACCGCCAGCCAGTTGCCGATCCTCGGCAAGGGCGCGGTGGAAAGCGCGCTGAAGCAGCGCAAGCACAAGCCGATCTTCATGGTCGACATCGCCGTACCCCGCGACATCGAGCCGGAAGTCGGCGAACTCGACGACGTTTACCTGTACAGCGTCGATGATCTGCACGAAGTGGTCGCCGAGAACCTCAAGAGTCGTCAGGGCGCAGCCCAGGCGGCGGAAGAGATGGTCTCGGTCGGCGCCGACGATTTCATGGTGCGCCTGCGTGAGCTGGCGGCGGTCGATGTGCTCAAGGCCTATCGGCAACAGAGCGAACGCCTGCGCGACGAGGAGCTGCAAAAAGCCCTGCGTCTGCTGGCCAACGGCGGCAACGCCGAAGATGTGCTCGGGCAACTGGCCCGCGGCCTGACCAATAAACTGCTGCATGCGCCCAGCGTGCAGCTGAAAAAGCTTTCTGCCGAAGGCCGCCTCGATGCGCTGGCCATGGCCCAGGAACTCTTTGCCCTCGAGGGCTCACCGGATAGTTTTTCGGATAAAAAACCGCAATGAAAGCGTCACTGCTCAACAAGCTGGATACCCTCCAAGACCGTTTCGAGGAACTGACCGCGCTGCTCGGCGACGGCGAAGTCATTGCCGATCAAGCCAAATTTCGCGCCTATTCCAAGGAATACGCCGAACTCGAGCCGGTGGTACAAGGCTATAAAAAGCTGCTCGGCGTACAAAGTGATCTTGAAGGCGCCCAGGCGCTGCTCAAGGACAGCGACCCGGACATGCGTGAAATGGCCGTGGAAGAAGTCCGCGAAGCCAAGGAATTGCTGATCAGGCTGGAAGATGATCTGCAGCGCATGTTGCTGCCCAAGGATCCCAATGACGGTCGTAACGTCTTTCTCGAAATTCGCGCGGGTACCGGTGGCGACGAGGCGGCGATCTTCTCCGGCGATCTGTTCCGCATGTACTCGCGTTACGCCGAGCGACGTGGCTGGCGCGTGGAGATTCTTTCGGAAAACGAGGGCGAGCACGGTGGCTATAAAGAAGTCATCGCTCGCATTGAAGGCGACAACGTTTACGGCAAGTTGAAATTCGAGTCCGGCGCGCACCGCGTACAGCGTGTACCTGCCACCGAATCCCAGGGCCGTATCCACACCTCGGCCTGCACCGTGGCGGTATTGCCCGAACCGGACGAGCGCGAAGCCATCGAGATCAACCCGGCGGATCTGCGTGTCGACACTTATCGCTCCTCAGGGGCCGGTGGTCAGCACGTCAACACCACCGACTCGGCAATCCGCATCACGCACATACCGACCGGCACCGTCGTCGAGTGTCAGGAAGAACGTTCCCAGCACAAGAACCGTGCCCGGGCGATGGCCTGGCTGTCAGCCAAGCTCAACGATCAGCAAACCGCAGCGGCGGCGAATGCGATTGCCAGCGAGCGTAAGTTGCTGGTCGGTTCCGGTGACCGTTCCGAGCGCATTCGCACGTACAACTTTGCCCAGGGCCGGGTTACTGACCATCGTGTCAACCTGACCCTGTACTCCCTCGATGAAATTCTCGCCGGTGGCGTTGAAGCGGTGATCGAGCCTTTGTTGGCCGAGTACCAGGCCGACCAACTTGCAGCGATAGGTGAATAAATGACCATCATTGCCAGTCTGTTGCGCGCCGCCGAACTGCCGGACTCGCCCACCGCGCGCCTGGATGCCGAATTGCTCCTGGCAGCGGCACTGGGCAAATCGCGAAGCTTCCTGCACACCTGGCCCGAGCGCATCGTACCCAGCGAAGCGGTGCTGATTTTTACCGAGTACCTGCAACGGCGTCGAAGTGGCGAGCCGGTGGCCTACATCCTTGGTCAGCAGGGGTTCTGGAAGCTCGATCTGGAAGTGGCGCCGCACACTCTGATCCCGCGCCCGGACACCGAGTTGCTGGTCGAGGCCGCACTGGAACTGCTGGCGGCAACGCCGGCGAAAGTCCTCGATCTGGGCACCGGCAGCGGCGCGATTGCCCTGGCCCTGGCCAGCGAACGCCCGGCGTGGAACGTCATGGCGGTGGATCGTGTGCTGGAAGCCGTGGCCCTCGCCGAACGCAACCGTCAGCGTTTGAACCTGAGCAACGCCACGGTGCTGAGCAGTCACTGGTTCAGCGCCCTCGCAGGCCAGCGTTTCCATCTGATCATCAGCAATCCGCCGTACATTGCGGCTGCCGATCCGCATCTGGTCGAGGGCGACGTGCGCTTCGAACCGGCCAGTGCGCTGGTGGCCGGTGTCGACGGGCTCGACGATCTGCGCCTGATCATCGCCCAGGCCCCGGATCATCTGGAAGCCGGCGGCTGGCTGATGCTCGAACACGGCTATGATCAAGCCGAAGCCGTGCGTGATCTGTTGCTCACCCGTGGTTTTGAACAAGTCCACAGCCGCACCGATCTGGGCGGCCATCAACGGATCAGCCTGGGGCGCCTGCCGTGCTGAATGATCAGGAATTGCTGCGCTACAGCCGGCAGATTCTGCTGCAACACATCGATATCGATGGGCAACTGAAGCTGAAAGACAGCCGCGTGCTGATCGTCGGCCTCGGCGGTCTCGGTGCGCCGGTGGCGCTGTATCTGGCGGCGGCGGGCGTCGGTGAGTTGCATCTGGCGGATTTCGACACGGTCGACCTGACCAACCTGCAGCGCCAGATCATTCATGACACCGACAGCGTCGGCATGAGCAAGGTCGACTCGGCGCTCAAGCGCCTGAGCGCGATCAATCCCGAGATTAAGCTGGTGCCTCATCGTCAGGCACTGGACGAGGATTCCCTGGCCGCCGCCGTGTCGGCGGTGGATCTGGTGCTCGACTGCTCCGATAACTTCTCCACCCGCGAGGCGGTCAACGCCGCGTGTGTGGCAGCGCGCAAACCGCTGGTCAGCGGCGCGGCGATTCGTCTGGAAGGGCAGTTGTCGGTGTTCGACCCGCGCCGCCCGGAAAGTCCGTGCTACCACTGCCTGTACGGACATGGCAGCGAAGCCGAACTGACCTGCAGCGAGGCCGGTGTGGTCGGGCCGCTGGTGGGGCTGGTCGGCAGCCTGCAGGCGCTTGAAGCGTTGAAAGTGCTGGTCGGTTTTGGCGAACCGTTGGTGGGTCGTTTGCTGTTGATCGATGCCTTGGGTTCGCGCTTTCGTGAATTGCGGGTCAAGCGTGATCCGGGTTGCAGCGTCTGTGGTTCGCAGCATGCGTGAGGCGCCGATCGCGGTGTTCGATTCCGGTGTCGGCGGCTTGTCGGTACTGGCTGAAATCCAGCGTTTGCTGCCCCATGAATCACTGCTGTATTTCGCCGATTGCGGGCATATTCCCTACGGCGAGAAAACCCCGGAGTTCATCCGCCAGCGCTGCAATGTGATGGCCGGTTTTTTCCGTGAGCAGGGCGCCAAGGCCCTGGTGATCGCCTGCAACACGGCGACGGTGGCCGCGGTTGCCGATCTGCGCCGGGATTTCCCCGAGTGGCCGATCGTTGGCATGGAGCCAGCGGTCAAACCCGCAGCTGCCGCTACCCGCAGCGGTGTGGTTGGCGTACTCGCCACCACCGGCACGTTGCAGAGTGCCAAGTTCGCCGCGTTGCTCGACCGCTTCGCCGCTGACGTTCGCGTCATCACCCAGCCGTGCCCCGGTCTGGTGGAACTGATTGAAAGCGGTGATCTGCACAGCGCCGAGTTGCGCACGTTGCTGCAGCACTACGTCGATCCGCTGCTGGCCAACGGTTGCGACACGATCATTCTCGGTTGCACTCACTATCCGTTTCTCAAGCCGATGCTCAAGACGATGATTCCCGACAGCATCAGCCTGATTGACACTGGCGCAGCCGTAGCGCGGCAACTGCAACGGTTGCTGGCCGAACGTGATCTGCTCGCCGAGGGGCCGAACCGCCCGGTCAGATTCTGGACCAGTGCCGCCCCCGCGTTCTTCCGCAAGACCCTGCCCCTGTTGGGTCAGGTTGCCGGCGACGTCGAAAAATTCAGCTTGTAAAAAAAATGTGAAATAACTAAAAAAACAGCTGAACTTCTAATCAAGCGCTAGCTTCTATAGCGATGAGTTATCTAGAAAACCAAACGATCGTTCCGGAAAAGGAAGTTTCAAAGTGAAGCGACTATTCTGCTTGGCCGCGATTGCGGCCGCACTGATGGGGCAAAGTATTACCGCGCAAGCTGCAGGTGTTGAATTTGCAGTGGGTGCGACCAGCGATTCGACCATGACTTATCGCCTGGGCATGAATTTCGATTGGGACAAGAGCTGGCTGCAAAGTGATGTCGGTCGCCTGACCGGTTACTGGAGCGGCGCTTACACTTACTGGGAAGGTGACAAGACTTCCAGCAACAACAGCCTGTCGTTCTCGCCGGTGTTCGTTTACGAGTTTGCCGGTCAGTCGGTCAAGCCGTATGTTGAAGCGGGCATTGGTGTCGCAGCGTTCTCCAACACCAAATATGAAAGCAACAACATCGGCGGCTCTTTCCAGTTCGAAGACCGTATCGGTTTTGGTCTGCGCTTCAATGGCGGGCATGAAGTGGGGATTCGTGCGACGCACTATTCCAACGCCGGCCTGGCCAGCAGCAACGACGGTGTAGAAAGCTACGCGCTGCATTACACGATGCCGCTGTAAGCGCTACACATAACCTCTGTAGGAGTGAGCCTGCTCGCGATTGCGGAGTGTCAGCCAACATTTGTTTGACTGGTACTCCGCAATCGCGAGCAGGCTCACTCCTACATTTGTTTCAGTAGTGTTTTTCGGAATCAGCGGTAAGCAGTGGCAATGCCTTTGCGTTCTTCAATGCACTCCGGTGCACCCATCTCGAATTCGCGACAGATCAGCGGACGTTTCTCATAGATCGTGCACATCATGCTGTCGCGATCCAGCGCCGCACACCAGCCGTCGTCCAGCCGCAGCATCACTTCACCACCCCACTCATCGGTATCGATAAAGCGTTCAGGTACGCCGGTGTCGGTGATCAGCATCACTTCGAGCTGGCAACAGCACGCTGCGCAGGTCGAACAGGTGACCGCTGGCTCGGTGATTTGCTGGTGGGGAATGGTTTTCATGCTGCGCAGTGTAAGGCAGCCACCGGTTGCTGTGTGAAAGGCCTGACAGACGCTCAGTGGCTCAGGCGCCGTGCCATGACATGCAGCAGCGGAAACAGCAGCGCCCACAGCAGGCCGATGCCGATCAGGGTTGGCACTTCACCGTAAGGAAATTGCACGCCGGCCAGCTGTCCGCCGCCGTAATAGGACACGGCGCCGCCCACTGCACCGAGTCCGCTGGCCAGCCACCACGGGCGGGCGCTCCATTGCAGGCAGTGCCGCAACGTGGTGGCGAGCAAGGCCCAGAGCAGCATCAGCCACAGCGGAATCAGTGGCGACAGGTCCTGGAATTCGAACACGCCGGCAGCGCGCAACAGACTGTCTACGGCTGTACCGACAAGCACCACGCTGAGGATCAAACGACCTTCCTCCGCCCAACTGCTGATCCAGCCCAGATGAATCACCAGCACCGCCAGCGCCAGCAGCAGCCAGAGACTGTCGCCGCCGATCACGCAGGCCAGCCAGCCGACCTGAAACAGCACGGCATTGGTCAGCCGCTCAAGCATCGAAGCGTCCGAGCAACGGCGCCGGCATCGCGGCCGGTTTGGCCAGCAGCAGTTGCGCGGTGCCGATGGTGCGCTCCAGAAACCCGCCCTCGCAGTAGCACAGGTAAAACTCCCACAGTCGCAGGAAGTAATCGTCGTAACCCAACTCGCTCAAACGGCCATGGGCGCGGCGAAAGTTTTCGTGCCACAGGCGCAGGGTGCGGGCGTAGTGCAGGCCGAAATCTTCCATGTGCAGCAGGTTCATATCGGTCTCGCGGCTGACCACTTCGAGCATCTTCTGCACGCAGGGCAGGGCGCCGCCGGGGAAGATGTAGCGCTGGATGAAGTCGACGCCGCGCTTGGCCTGCTCGTAGCGCTGCTCGCGGATGGTGATCGCCTGCAACAGCATCAGGCCGTTGCTCTTGAGCAGGTGCGCGCATTGCTTGAAATAGGTGGGCAGGAAGCGGTGACCGACCGCTTCGATCATCTCGATCGACACCAGTTTGTCGTATTCGCCGGTGAGGTCGCGGTAGTCGGTGAGCAGCAGCGTTACCCGATCCTGCAACCCCAGTGCTTCAATGCGCCTGGCGGTAAACGCGTACTGCTCTTTCGACAGCGTCGTGGTGGTGACACGGCAACCGTAATGCTGCGCGGCGTAGAGCGCCATGCTGCCCCAACCGGTGCCGATCTCCAGCAGATGATCTTCGGGCTTGAGTGCGAGCTTCTGGCAGATCCGTTCCAGCTTGTTCAACTGAGCCTGTTCCAGGCTGTCGTCGGGACTGAGGAACTGCGCCGCCGAATACATCATGGTCGGGTCGAGAAACTGTTCGAACAGATCGTTGCCGAGGTCATAGTGCGCCGCGATGTTTTTCTGCGACCCCTTGCGCGTGTTGCGGTTGAGCCAGTGCAGGCCTTGCACCAGCGGCCGGCTGAGGCGGGCCAGACCGCGCTCCATGGCGTCGAGCACGTCGAGGTTGCTGACGAACACGCGCACGACCGCCGTCAGGTCCGGCGAACTCCAGTAACCGTGGATAAACGCTTCGCCCGCGCCAATCGATCCGTTGCCGGCGACCATGCCCCACACCGCTGCATCCTGCACATGGATTTCGCCGAGCAGGTGGCTGCCCGGCGTGCCGAACATCAGGCGTTCGCCATCCTCAACCACCAGCAATTGCCCGTGTTTGAGTTGGCTCAGTTGCCGCAAAACGCCGCGACGCAGCAGCGAACCGGTCAAACCGTTGGTGCTGAAGCGACTGACCGACAGGCTAGAGGATTTCATGGCGGTGCTCCTTGGGAGGCACAGTGGCGATCTGAAAGCTGCCGTCGGCAGCCTGATGAGCAAAAATCGGAGCACGCTTGAGCAACAGGCGCACGGCTTGCCAATAAATCGCCAGGCAGGTTTTCGCGGTCATCCACGGAAAACGTCGCAAGTAGCGGTGCAGGCTGTGGCGGTCGAGGGGTTCGCGCTGCAGATTGAGCGTGGCGTCGAACAGCTTGTGCTCACCCTGCCAGTCGGCCATGTGCACGCCGAGGTTTTGCGCAGCCGGGCTGAAGCTCATGCGGTACTCGAGATCGCGCGGCAAAAACGGCGAGACATGAAAGGCCTTGGCCACGGCGAAGTGCTGGTGAAAGTCTTGCAGGTCGGTCGGTGTGCGGGCCGGCAGCACGTAGTGATAACGCTCGCGCCACGGCGTGTTGGTGACTTCGCAGAGAATCGCCGCCAGTTGCCCGTCGGCCTCGTGGCAATAAAAGAAACTCACCGGATTGAACGCCAGACCCCAACTGCGCGGTTGGGTCAGCAGGCAGATCGAACCCTGCGGTTGATGGCCGATGGCGACGCCGACTTGCTGGCGCACCGCGTCGATCAGGCGCATGCCGCTGCCGGTGAAGGTTTTCAGGTAGTCGGTTTCGCGAAACGAAAACGGTGCAAAGCGGCTGCGACTGGCAAACGGTGACAGGCCGAACACGGCGTCCTGTTCCGCCAGATCGAGGTACAACAGACCGATCCGGTAACGGAATTCGTGGCGTCTGGGCGAAAAGCGCCGATGGCCGATCCAGCCGCTGTACAGGGCGCTGTTCATAAGCTTTCCCCGAACGCGGCGGCCACGCGCAACGCGCTGACCACGCCGTCCTCATGAAAGCCGTTGGCCCAGTAGGCGCCGCAATAATGGGTGTGCTGCTGACCGTCGAGTTCGGCCCAGCGGTTTTGCGCCGCCACAGCCGCGAGGCTGAATTGCGGGTGGGCGTAGGTGTATTTGGCGAGCACCTTGAACGGGCTGATCCCGGCGCTCTGATTGAGGCTGACGCAGAACGTGGTGTCACTCTGAATACCCTGCAGGATGTTCATGTCGTAAGTGACGGCCGCGTGGGTATGGCCGGCGCCGCTCAAGCGATAGTTCCAACTGGCCCACGCCAGTTTGCGGGTCGGCAGCAGACGGGTATCGGTATGCAGCACAACTTCGTTATCGGCATAGGGCAGGGCGCCGAGGATCGAGCGTTCCGCCTGGCTTGGCGTGCCAAGCAATTGCAGGGCCTGGTCGCTGTGGCAGGCAAGCACGACTTTGTCGAAACGCTCGATGCCGGCCGGGCTGTGGATAACAACGCCGTGTTCATCGCGATCGATGCGCGTCACCGGGCAGCTGAGGCGGATCTTGTCGTGGAACGCCGCAGTCAACGGCGCAATGTAGGCACTGGAGCCGCCCTCGATCACCTGCCATTGCGGGCGATCACTGACTGACAGCAGGCCATGATTCTTGAAGAAGCGCACAAAGAATTGCAGCGGGAAATTGAGCATCTCGGCCATCGGCATCGACCAGATCGCCGAGCCCATCGGCACGATGTAATGCAGGATGAAACGTTCGCCATAACCGCCAGCCTTGAGGTAATCGTCGAGCGTGGTATCGGCGGCAATGCGTTGTTCGGCGAGGTCGCGCTGGGCTTCTTTATTGAAGCGCAGGATGTCGCGCAACATGCCCCAGAACCCCGGGGACAGCAGGTTGCTGCGCTGGGCGAAGAGGCTGTTGAGGTTGTTGCCGTTGTATTCCAGACCGGTGTCCGGGTCGGTGACCGAGAAGCTCATTTCCGTCGGTTTGAACGACACGCCGAGCTGGCCGAGCAATCGAATGAAGTTCGGATAGATCCAGTCGTTGAACACGATGAACCCAGTGTCGACCGCGTATTCGCGGCCATCGACGGTTACCTGCACGGTGTGCGTGTGACCGCCGACCCAGTCGCTGGCCTCGAACACCGTGATGTCGTGTCGGCGATTGAGCAGGTGAGCGCAGGTCAGGCCGGCGATTCCGCTGCCGACAATGGCGATCTTCATATCGGGTCCCGCAGCGGTGGGTTGCTGCGCACCATGCGCTTGCCGATCGCCAGTTGCAGGCGCGCCGGCAGCTTCGACAGTGGCCACAGCGCCGCCATGAACAGTGCCGGAAAGGCGATCTCCAGCGGACGATCCTTGAGCTTGGCGAAGATGTGCCGCGCCGCTTTATCCACAGGCCAGCTCAACGGCATCGGGAAGTCATTCTTGGCGGTCAGCGGGGTTTCGACAAAACCCGGGCTGATGATGGTGACCTCGATGCCCTCGACGGCCAGGTCGATTCGCAGCGATTCGAACAGATAGCGCAGCCCGGCCTTCGACGCGCCGTAGGCTTCGGCCCGAGGCAGCGGCAGGTAGGTCACGGAACTGGCCATGCCGATCAGATGCGGCGCGGTGCCTTTGCGCAGCAACGGCAGGGCCGCTTCGATGCAGTAACTGCTGGCGAGCAGGTTGGTGCGCACCACATGTTCGATGATCGAGGCATCGAACTGTCGCGCATCGACGTACTCGCAGGTGCCGGCATTGAGAATTACGCTGTCGAGCGAGCCCCAGGCCTGTTCGATCTGCTGGCCGATTTCGCGCACGGTCTGACTGTTGGTCAGATCGCCGGCCACCACCAGCACTTGCCCCGGATAACGTTGCGACAGCACTTTGAGCGGTGCCACCTGACGCGAACTGACAGCCAGATGCGCGCCGCTTTTCAGAATCTCTTCAGCCAGTGCTGCGCCGATGCCACTGCTGGCACCGGTCAGCCAATAACGCCGTGGAGGTGTACGACTCATCCCATTCTCCTTTTCAACCAGGCGATCACCCGGCCCAATACGGGTAAATGTTCATACAGCATGGCCCCGGCATCGAAATAATCCCGGTGGCGATAAACCTTGTCGCGCCACAGCAGGTGCGAACACCCGGCGACGCGAATCAATTGACCACCGGCCAGACGCGGGTGGCGGTAACTCATGACCCAGCGCAGGTAACCTTCACCGTCAGCGATCTGGTCGAAGCCGTGGAAATCGAAGCGCAGTTCGCTGACGTTGGCGTACAGCTCGCTGAAGTAATGTCGCAGTTGCACCAGCCCCTGCACTTCATGCAGCGGGTCGGTGAAGTGAATGTCATCGCTGTACAGCTCGCCCAGACGTTGCAAGTTGTCTTTGTTCAACTCGGCGAACTGGCGGGCGAAGCGGCGCAGGAATTCACTCATGAACTTCTTCCATAGACGAGCGCGACGGCAGGTTCTTGAACGCCGCCAGCGCGCGTTCGCGCGAAGCGCCGAGATTGACGATCGGCGCCGGATAATCCGCCACGCCGAACAGTCCGCCGGCGCTGGCCGGGTTGTGTACTTCCTTCTTGTTCAGGCCGGCCAGCTCAGGCAGCCAGTGCTTGATGAACAGGCCTTCGCTGTCGAATTTTTCCGATTGGCTCAGCGGATTGAAGATGCGGAAGTACGGCGCCGAATCGGTGCCGGTCGAAGAACTCCATTGCCAGCCACCGTTGTTCGCCGCCAGATCGCCGTCGATCAGGTGGCGCATGAAAAAGCGCTCGCCTTCACGCCAGTCGATCAGTAGATTCTTGGTCAGGAACATCGCCACAATCATCCGCAGACGGTTGTGCATCCAGCCGGTTTCCAGCAGTTGGCGCATGGCCGCATCGATGATCGGCAAACCGGTGCGCGCCTCTTGCCAGGCCGCCAGATCGTCCGGCGCATCACGCCAGGCCAGGGCTTCGGTTTCCGGGCGAAATGCGCGGTGGCGCGAAACCCGTGGGTAGCCGACCAGAATGTGTTTGTAGAACTCGCGCCACAGCAGCTCGTTGATCCAGGTCACCGCGCCGACCTTGCCGCTGTCGAACTCGCCCTGATTGCTTTGCAAGGCCGCATGCAGGCATTGGCGCGGCGAAATCACCCCGGCGGCGAGGTACGCGGAAAGTTGACTGGTGCCGGGTTTGGCCGGGAAGTCGCGTTCGCTCTGGTAGTAGTCGATCTGCGCGTCGGCGAAGGTGTCGAGACGGCGCCGGGCTTCCTGTTCGCCGGCCGGCCACAGTGTGCGCAAAGACTCGCTCGGCGTTGCAAAACCGGCGACGGATGCCGGCACCGGATCGCTGTCAATGTTCAGCTTTGCCTGTTTGCCGGGCGTCTTGACCAGCGCCGGCATCGAGCGGTGCAGGCGTTCATAGCAGACCTTGCGGAACTGGCTGAACACCTGAAAGTAGGTTTCGGTTTTGGTCAGTACCGTGCCGGGCTTGAACAGCAGTTGGTCAAGGTAGCTGTGGAAAGCGATGCCTTTGGTCTTCAGGGCCACCGCCACCGCGGCGTCGCGCTGGCTTTCGTGGATGCCATATTCTTCGTTGACGTGCACAGCTTGAATATTCAATTGCACACAAAGTTCGAGCAGCACCGCCGGGGCCTGATCCCAATGATTGGCGGTGCGCAGCAGCAACGGGATGTTCAGCTCGCCGAGGCGACTGCTCAGCTCACGCAGGTTGCGCAGCCAGAAGTCGACCTTGCACGCGGCGTCGTCATGTTCCAGCCATTGCTGCGGGCTCAACAGATACACGGCAACCGTCGGGCCGCGCGCTGCGGCGGCCGCGAGGGCGGTGTTGTCATGTAGGCGCAGGTCGCTGCGCAGCCAGATCAATTGCATCGCGGTTTCCATCAAATCAGCCCACGCTGAACCAGTTCCTGATGTGCCGAGAGCGGGTCTTCGGCCAGGATCAGATCAGCGATCTCAGGGGTTCTTACGGACAACTCGGTCTGGTGGATGCATACCGTTGGTCCGACGAGCATTTTTGCAGTGCCGATGCCATTCAGCAGTTTTGGCAGCTGCGCCAGATTCATCGCCTTGCTGGAATACAGCAGCACTCCCCGCGCTTGCAGATGATCGACCGCCAGCGCCAGCTCTCCGGCCGGTAGCGGCCAGTCGAACACTTGCACCGGGCAGTCGGCGCTGCTGATCAGCCACGCGCATAGCCACAGGTGAGGTTCCAGTGCCAGGTCCGAGTGATTGATCAGCAGCAACGGCGCAGCGTGTAATTGCCGATTGTTATGGTAGATGCGCGCGCCGAATTTGCTGCGTAACCAGGAATAAAAGAACACCCGTTCCATCTGTGCGCCGAACTGGCCTTGCCAGCGCTGCTCGAGTTCGGCCAGCAGCGGCAGGAGTAATTGCTCGCACAGGGTGCGTGGCGGGTACAGGGCCATGGCCTGGTTGATGCTATCGTCGAGGTTGCGCTCATTGAGCTGGATGACGTCGCCGAGCAAGGACTGGCGCTGCCGTTGCCAGTCGTTTTCCACCGTCTCGGTAAAGGCTTGCGGAGCATCGAGCAACGGTTTGACCTGACTGACAGCCACGCCTCGATTAAGCCAGGTCAGGATGGTCAGGATTCGTTGCACATGTTCGCTGGAATACAGGCGATGGCCCTTGGGCGTGCGCTGCGGCACGATCAACCCGTAACGGCGCTCCCAGGCGCGCAGGGTGATGGCGTTGACCCCGGTCTGCCGCGCCACTTCGCGGATCGGCAGCCAGCCCTCGTCGAGGGCTTTCTTGAAGTCGGCGCCGAGGTCTTCCTGGGCGCTGGTGTCGAGTTTATCGTTCATCAAATGGCGTTTCGCAGGCTGAGGTTTTCCGGATGCGGCTGCAAGTAAACCTGCCGCGCAATGTACGGATCCGGGTGTTGGCGAAAGTGGTGTTTGAGCAGAGTCAACGGCACCACCAGCGGCACGATGCCGTGGCGGTACTGGCCGATGACATGCTGCATTTCCTGTTTGTCTTCCGGGCTGATCGCCTGTTTCAGGTAGCCGCTGATGTGTTGCAGCACGTTGCTGTGGGTGCGGCGGGTAGCGCATTTCTTCAACGCGCTCATCAACTCGCTGAAATAGCGCGGGCCGAGTTCAACCGGATCGGTCTTGGCCATGTTGCCCAGCAGTTTGCCCAAGGCTTTGTATTGCTCAGGGTTGTGTGCCATCAGCAGGTATTTGTAGCGTGAGTGGAATTCGGTCAGTGCGCGGCGGCTCAAGCCTTGTTCGAGCACCTGCTGCCAGGCGCTGTAGGCGAGCACGCGGGTGATGAAGTTTTCCCGCAACACCGGATCGTTCAGGCGTCCGGCTTCTTCCACCGGCAGGTCAGGGTGCTGCGCACAGAACGCCTGAGCGTAGATGCCACGGCCGCCGCCGTTCACCGGCGCGCCGTTGGCGTGATAGACCTTGACCCGCTCCAGACCGCACGAAGGCGACTGCTGCATGAAGATATAGCCGCAGATGTCATTGAGCTCGCCGGCCATTTTCTGCCCGTAGGCTGCCAGTGGTTCGGTGACATTGATTTGCGGATTGACCGTACCGATAGCTTCAGGAGCATCGGGATCGCCAACCAGGCGGATCGGTTCGCGCGGGATGCCCAGGCCAATCGCGACTTCCGGACATACCGGCACGAATTCGAAATACTCGGCAAGGGTGCGGCTGCACAACCGCGATTCCTTGTGCCCGCCGTTGTAGCGCACTTCGGCGCCCATCAGGCAGGCGCTGATGGCGATTTTTGGCCGGGAAGCAGAAAGATCGGACATGCACACCTCGAATCTATTCCTGTACAGATATTTATCTCTGTACAACTTTTCCTCAGCATAGATTCATGCGTGTACAAGTCAACTCATTTGTATAAGTTTTTCCAGGTTTACCACGATCGACTGTGGGAGGCAGCATTGATGTTGAATGATGCGACGCCATCGCGAGCAGGCTCACTCCTACAGGATCTTTATTGCCAGCCCAGTAACCAGTGATCATTGTTCTTCAACGTCTGCCAATCGAGGCGTTCGGCGCGCTTGGTCAGCACCGCCTGCAACTCAATCTCCAGCACCGTGCCTTCCTCATCCCGGAACAGTTCGGTGACCAGAAAATGTTTTTCGCGGTTTTGCGGGTGGGCTGCTGTCCACTTCGACAGCAGCAATTTTTGCGGATTGATGCGATTCATTGCAGGTGTTCGTGCAAACGGCGTGCAGCTTCCTGGCCACTGAGCCAGGCCCCTTCGACACGCCCCGACAGGCACCAGTCGCCGCAGGCGTACAAGCCCAGATCGGCGTCGGCCAGCGTGCCCCATTCGTGGCCGGTCGCAGGGCGTGCGTAGAGCCAGCGGTGGGCGAGGCTGAAAGTCGGAGCGGGCATCGCGCTGTGCAGCAGTTCGGCGAATGCGCCGTGCAGTTGCTCGATGACCGCTTCCTTGGACAGGTCGATGTGTTGCCGACTCCAGGCGCTGCTGGCATGCAGCACCCAGGTGTCGCAGGTGGTATCGCGCCCCGGTTTACTGCGGTTGCGTGCCAGCCAGTCGATGGGACTGTCCTGCACGAAGCAACCTTCGATCGGTGTATCCAGTGGCGTATCGAAGGCGAGGGCAACGGCCCAGGTCGGGTCCATTTTCACCCCGGCGGCGGCGCCAGCGAGTTTTGGTGCGGCAGCCAGCAACGCCGTGGCTTGCGGCGCTGGCGTTGCAATCACCACGTGACTGAAAGGACCGTGGGTGAAGCCTTCGGCGTCCTGCAGGTGCCAGTGTTCTTCACCGCGAAACACCTCGGTGATACGGCAGGCGAAGTGCACTTCCAGACCGTCGAGCAAACCCCGGGTGATCGCGCTCATGCGTGGCGTGCCGACCCAGCGCGTCTGTTCGTCCGGCGACAGATTCAGTTGCCCGCCCTGAAAGGTGTAGAGCTGCGGCGTCCACTCGGCGACCCAGCCCAAGCTCTGCCAGCGTTGCACTTCGGTGACGAAACGCCGGTCGCGGGCGGTGAAGTATTGCGCGCCCATGTCCAGCGAACCGGCGTCGCTGCGTTTGCTCGACATGCGTCCGCCACTGCCGCGGCTTTTGTCGAAGAGCTGGACGGTGTGTCCGGCCTCTGTCAGCGCCTGCGCGGCGGAGAGTCCGGCGATGCCGGTGCCGATGATTGCGATAGGTACAGTCATAGGGGCCTCGTTTACCTTTCTGTACAGACTACGCCGTCAATGAAACCTGTACAATTTTGTTTTTTGGTATAACTTCTAGCGTTCTCGTTCTGACAGCTTGGCCTATGGTTAAACAATAGAGCCTGCCCGATAGAAAAGATCCCTGCTTATAAAAATAGACTAGTGATCCGGGTAAAACGCCACGCGAGGAAGATGTCATGCACATATTGCTGACCGGCGGTACTGGTTTGATAGGCCGTCAGCTCTGCCGACACTGGTCGGGGCAGGGCCATCAATTGACGGTGTGGAGTCGACGCCCGGAAAGGGTCGCGAAAATCTGTGGCGCGCAGGTGCGCGCGATTGCGCGTCTGGAAGACTTCGGCAACGCGCCGCTGGACGCGGTGGTCAATCTGGCCGGTGCACCGATCGCGGATCGGCCATGGACCCACCGGCGCAAGGCGTTGCTGTGGAGCAGCCGCATCACCCTCACCGAAACCCTGCTGGCCTGGCTGGAAACACGGCAGCAGAAACCGGCGTTGTTGATCTCCGGTTCGGCTGTTGGCTGGTACGGCGACGGCGGCGAACGCGAGCTGACCGAAGATTCGCCGCCAGTGATCGACGATTTTGCCAGTCAGTTGTGCATTGCCTGGGAGGAAACCGCCCAGCGTGCCGAAGGTCAGGGCATCCGCGTGGTGCTGGTGCGAACCGGGCTGGTGCTGTCGGCCGAGGGCGGCTTTTTGTCGCGGCTGTTGCTGCCGTTCAAACTCGGGTTGGGTGGGCCGCTGGGCAATGGTCGGCAATGGATGCCGTGGATTCACATCGATGATCAAATCGCCCTGATTGATTTTCTTCTGCACCGCGATCAGGCGAGCGGTCCTTATAATGCCTGCGCACCGAAACCGGTGCGCAATCGCGAGTTTGCCAAGACGCTGGGCAGTGTGCTGCACCGCCCGGCGTTCATGCCGATGCCGGCCCTGGCGCTGAAGGTCGGGCTTGGCGAAATGTCATTGCTGTTGCTGGGTGGCCAACGGGCCGTGCCGGCACGCTTGCTGGAAGCGGGTTTCACTTTCCAGTTCACGGATTTGCGCGCGGCTTTGGATGATCTCTCCGGCCGCCTTTGAAATAGGACGATGCATGACCGATCACGCCTTGCTTCTGGTCAACCTGGGTTCCCCGGCCTCCACCTCGGTGGCCGATGTACGCAGCTACCTCAATCAATTTCTGATGGACCCGTATGTGATCGACCTGCCGTGGCCGGTGCGGCGGCTGCTGGTGTCGCTGATCCTGATCAAGCGCCCTGAGCAATCGGCCCATGCCTACGCTTCGATCTGGTGGGAGGAGGGTTCGCCGCTGGTGGTGCTCAGCCGTCGTCTGCAGCAGCAGATGACCAACCAGTGGACCCACGGCCCGGTGGAGCTGGCCATGCGTTATGGCGAGCCGTCGATTGAAACCAAGTTGCTGCAACTGGTGGCGGCGGGGCACAAGCGCATCACGCTGGCACCGCTTTATCCACAGTTCGCCGACAGCACCACGACTACGGTGATCGAAGAAGCCAAGCGGGTGATTCGCGAGAACAAACTCGATGTGCAGCTTTCAGTGTTGCAACCGTTTTACGATCAGCCGGAATACATCGACGCGCTGGTCGCCAGCGCCACCCCGCATTTGCAGCAGGACTACGATCATTTGCTGCTGAGCTTCCATGGTTTGCCGGAGCGGCATCTGACCAAGCTCGATCCGACTGGCAATCACTGCTTGAAAAACGCGGATTGCTGCAAGAACGCTTCGCCGGCAGTCCTGGCCACCTGTTACCGCGCCCAGTGCATGCGCACCGCCGCAGAGTTCGCCAAGCGCGCGGGCATTGCCGATGGCAAATGGTCGGTGTCGTTTCAGTCGCGTCTGGGGCGGGCGAAGTGGATCGAACCCTACACTGAAGCGCGGCTGGACGAGTTGGCGCAAAGCGGGGTGAAGAAGATTCTGGTGATGTGCCCGGCGTTTGTCGCCGATTGCATCGAGACGCTGGAAGAGATCGGTGATCGCGGCAAGGAACAGTTCCGCGAAGCGGGGGGCGAGGAGCTGGTGCTGGTGCCGTGCCTGAATGACGACCCGCAATGGGCGAAGGCGTTGGCAACCCTGTGCGAGAGAGCGCCGTTAGCCCTCTGAAAGCATCGCGAGCAGGCTCGCTCCCACAGGGGATCTTCAGCGCACCGAAGATCAATGTGGGAGCGAGCCTGCTCGCGAAAGCTATCTGTCAGACAATAAAGATCTAAAGCCTTAGATCAGCGGCTCATCCGCCTTCTTGTTCTTCCAGCCATCATTGCCCGGCAGAATCAGGTTCAGCGCAATCGCCACCACCGCGCACAGCGCGATGCCTTTGAGGCCGAAGTCGTCCGGGCCAGTGCCGGTGCCGACCAGCACACCGCCGATACCGAACACCAGGGTCACCGACACGATCACCAGATTGCGTGCCTCACCGAGGTCGATCTTGTGACGGATCAAAGTGTTCATCCCCACTGCCGCGATCGAGCCGAACAGCAGGCACAGAATCCCGCCCATCACCGGCACCGGAATGCTTTGCAGCAGCGCGCCGAACTTGCCGATGAACGCCAGGGTGATGGCGAAGATCGCCGCCCAGGTCATGATTTTCGGGTTGTAGTTCTTGGTCAGCATCACCGCGCCGGTCACTTCGGCGTAGGTGGTGTTCGGCGGGCCGCCAAACAGACCGGCCGCCGTGGTGGCGATGCCGTCACCGAGCAGGGTGCGATGCAGGCCAGGCTTTTTCAGGTAGTCACGACCGGTCACGCTGCCGACTGCGATCACGCCACCGATGTGCTCAATGGCCGGAGCCAGCGCCACGGGAACGATGAACAGGATCGCCTGCCAGTTGAACTCGGGTGCGGTGAAGTGCGGCAGGGCGAACCATGGCGCCGCCGCAATCTTCGCGGTATCGACCACGCCGAAATAGAACGACATGGCAAAACCGACCAGCACCCCGGAAATGATCGGCACCAGACGGAAGATGCCTTTACCGAACACCGCCACGATCAACGTGGTCAGCAGGGCCGGCATCGAGATCATCATCGCGGTCTGGTAGTGGATCAGCTCGGAACCGTCACCCGCCTTGCCCATCGCCATGTTCGCGGCAATCGGCGCCATGGCCAGACCGATCGAGATGATCACCGGACCAATCACCACTGGCGGCAGCAGCCGGTCAATGAAACCGGTGCCTTTGATTTTCACGGCGAGGCCGAGGAAGGTGTAGACGAAACCGGCCGCCATCACACCGCCCATGGTCGCGGCGAGGCCGAACTGGCCCTTGGCGAGAATGATCGGGGTGATGAAGGCAAAGCTCGACGCCAGAAACACCGGCACCTGACGCCCGGTGACGATCTGGAACAGGATCGTCCCCAGACCCGCGGTAAACAGTGCCACGTTCGGGTCAAGACCCGTGATCAGCGGCATCAGCACCAGGGCGCCGAAAGCCACGAACAGCATCTGGGCGCCGGACAGCACCGTGCGCCAGAGCGGATCGTTGAACTCTTGCTGCATGCTCACGCGTCCTTCTGCTTGGTACCGAAGATCTTGTCACCGGCATCGCCAAGCCCTGGGATGATGTAACCGTGTTCGTTCAGACGCTCATCGATGGAAGCGGTGTAGATGGTCACGTCCGGGTGAGCCTGTTCCACAGCAGCAATGCCTTCCGGTGCGGCCACCAGCACCATTGCGCGGATGTCCTTGCAACCGGCTTTCTTCAGCAGATCGATGGTCGCGACCATGGAGCTGCCGGTGGCGAGCATCGGGTCGATGATCATCGCCAGCCGTTCGTCGATTTCCGGAACCAGTTTTTCCAGATAAGTGTGTGCTTGCAGGGTTTCTTCATTGCGGGCAACGCCCACAGCGGAAACCTTGGCACCCGGGATCAGGCTCAGCACGCCTTCGAGCATGCCGATGCCGGCGCGCAGGATCGGCACGACGGTGATCTTCTTGCCGGCGATTTTTTCCACCGACACAGTGCCGCACCAACCGGCGATATCGTAGGATTCGAGCGGCAGATCTTTTGTAGCTTCATAGGTCAACAGGGCGCCGACTTCCTGAGCAAGCTCACGGAAATTCTTGGTGCTGATATCGGCGCGGCGCATCAGGCCGAGTTTATGGCGGATCAGCGGGTGGCGGATCTCGAGGATGGGCATGGAAAAACTCCGGCGGCGGGCAAAAAAACCGGCCTAGATTAATCTATCCGAGGGTGATGTCCTATAGGACATTGAGTACGTTAGTCCATTAAGGCTTGATTCGACCTCACGGGATGCGTACCTTTGCCCGCTTTTCCGAAAACATCCCCCTGGAGAGCGCCATGTCCGCTGATCTCGAGCATATCCGTCAAATCATGCGAGAGGCTGACTGCCTGTACACCGAATCTGAAGTCGAGGCCGCCATCGCCCGCGTCGGTGCACAAATCAACGAACAACTGGCCGATAGCAACCCGGTGGTGTTCTGCGTGATGAACGGCGGCCTGATCTTCTCCGGCAAACTGCTGACTCACCTGCAATTCCCGCTGGAAGCGTCCTACCTGCACGCGACCCGTTATCGCAACGAAACCAGCGGCGGCGACCTGTTCTGGAAAGCCAAGCCGGAAGTCTCGTTCATCGACCGCGACGTGCTGATCATCGACGACATCCTCGACGAAGGTCACACCCTGGGCGCGATCATCGACTTCTGCAAACACGCCGGCGCACGCAAAGTGCACACCGCCGTGCTGATCGACAAGGATCACGACCGCAAGGCGCGTCCTGATCTGAAGGCAGACTTCGTCGGCCTGCCGTGCATTGACCGCTACATCTTCGGTTACGGCATGGACTACAAAGGCTACTGGCGCAACGCCAACGGGATCTTTGCCGTTAAAGGCATGTAAGACCCCGCGCTATCCCTTGTGGGAGCGAGCCTGCTCGCGAAAGCGGTCTGTCAGCAATGTTGATGTTGACTGATACGACGCTATCGCGAGCAGGCTCGCTCCCACAGTTGTTTTGTGTGTGCTGATCCATCCGCGTTCCCCATGCTAGAGTGCTCGGCCCCGCCCCCGGAGCCTGTCATGAGCCTCTTGATCCGCAGCATTGCCGCCCTGTTGCTGACCCTCAGCCTGCCTCTGGCCGCCGCCCCGGCACCGATGCACAGTCAATTCCTGCCGCCGGACGACCTGACCCTGCGCGATGCCGAACCCGAGCAGCAACAACTGCTGCAGGTCACCGATTATTCGGTGGTGGTCGGCGCACAACGCCAGTCCAATCAGCAGCCGATTCCGGTCACGTCGCCGCTGATGATTCGCCTCAAGGGTAAGTCGCTGAACAAGGGCGCAACCATCGCCCAGGTGCTGGTCAATTTCGATGGCGAAAGCAAAAGCCTGAAAAAACCGGCTTATGACGACAAGAGCAAAACCCTGACCCTGTTTTACCCGCTGGCCCAGTACCGGGTGGTGATCGATTTGCTGCGCAACGACACCGTGTATGTACAGTTCCTCAGTTACGCCAACGGCCACATCTGGGCCGATCTGCACACCGGGGCCGTTCGTTCGCGTTGAGCCTGGTGGCTGGGCAGGGGTAAACTGCCCGCCCCGTGTAATGTCTGCGAGCTGGAGTCGGCAATGCGTAAAGATAAGAAACAGGTGATTGGTGACGAGATCGGCGATGAGCAGATCAAGCTGTTCCTCGATTTTGAACCGGTCGATGCCACTTCGCCGTCGCTGCACAAACTGATCAAGGCCTACCGTGGCCTGCGCATCGACGATTTCGAGCGCTTCCTGACGTTCTTCGTGGCTGCCGGTTACGACGTGGATGGCAAGGACGAGCACGGCAAGACCTTCGTTGACCTGATCGCCGATCAGCGCAATGCCCCGGACTATATCGAACTGATCGAAAAATCCCGCGCCTAACACCATCCCTGTGGCGAGGGAGCTTGCTCCCGCCGGGCTGCGCAGCGGCCCCAAACTCTTGTGAGCGCTGCGCACTCAAGCGGGAGCAAGCTCCCTCGCCACAGAGGTCAGTGTTTCAAATACTGGCCATAAAAAAAACGCCCCGCACTCACTGAGTACGGGGCGTTTTTTTATGCCGCAAGATCAAGCGAAGCTTGGGGTCTCGCTGCTTTCTTCAACCAGTTCCAGCGCGATGTTGTTCTGCGTGTTGATCTTGCGATACAGCGCAGCATCGGTTTCCAGAACCTTCTCGCGGGCCGGGAAGATCTCCGCCAGTTTGGCCGCCCACTCACCCTTGGCCTTGGCCGGGAAGCATTTCTCGATCAGCTCGAGCATGATCGAAACGGTTACCGAAGCACCTGGCGAAGCGCCGAGCAGGGCGGCGAGGGAGCCGTCTTTCGCCGCGACCAGTTCGGTACCAAACTGCAGGATGCCACCTTTTTTCGGGTCTTTCTTGATGATCTGTACCCGTTGGCCGGCCACTTCCAGACGCCAGTCCTCGGCTTTCGCCTCAGGGTAGAAGCGACGCAGCGATTCCAGGCGCTGCTCCATCGATTGCATCACTTCGCTGACCAGGTACTTGGTCAGGTCCATATTGTTTTTCGCCACCGCCAGCATCGGTCCGATGTTGCCGACGCGCACCGACAGCGGCAGGTCCATGAAGGAACCGTGCTTGAGGAACTTGGTGGTGAAACCGGCGTATGGCCCGAACAGCAGGGATTTCTTGCCGTCGACCACGCGGGTGTCCAGGTGCGGCACCGACATTGGTGGCGAACCGACGGCGGCCTGGCTGTAGACCTTGGCCTGGTGGTGCTTGACCACTTCCGGGTTGTCGCAACGCAGCCATTGCCCGCTGATCGGGAAGCCGCCGAAGCCTTTGCTTTCTTCGATGCCCGAAGCCTGCAGCAATGGCAGAGCCGCGCCGCCAGCGCCGAGGAAGACGAACTTGGCGTCGACTTCACGGCTGGCGCCGCTGTTGACGTCCTTGATGCTGACGGTCCAGCCGGCGCCGTTACGCTTGAGGCCGGTGACGCGCTTGCAGTATTTGACCTGGGTGTCCGGTGCGCTGGTCAGGTGCTTGAGCAACTGATTGGTCAGAGCGCCGAAGTTGACGTCGGTGCCATTCATCACGCGGGTGGCGGCCAGGACTTCATCCGGCGAGCGGCCCGGCATCATCAGCGGCATCCACTCGGCCATCTTGGCCTTGTCTTCGGTGTATTCCATGTCGGAGAAGGCGTGGTGCTTGTGCAGCACGTTGAAGCGTTCCTTGAGGAACGACACGCCTTTGTCACCCTGAACGAAGCTCAGGTGCGGCACCGGGCTGATGAAGGATTTGCACGAGCCGAAGGTGCCTTTCTTGGTCAAGTACGACCAGAACTGTTTGGACACTTCGAACTGGGTGTTGATGTGCACGGCTTTCTTGATATCGACGCTGCCGTCGGCTGCCTGCGGCGTGTAGTTCAGCTCGCACAGGCCGGCGTGGCCGGTACCGGCGTTGTTCCACGGGTTGGAACTCTCCGCAGCACCGGAATCCATCAACTCGACGACTTCCAGCTTGATCGCCGGGTCGAGCTCTTTGAGCAGTACTGCCAGGGTGGCACTCATGATGCCCGCCCCAACCAGAACTACGTCGACTGCTTCGTTATGCGCCATTTAACGCGTCTCCAAAATCTGCAGCACCAAATTGTCGGCATGGCTGCCAGGGAGTGACGGGGCAGGTCAGTTGCGCCCCGGATACCCATGGTCAGGTTCGTCATGTCCGAATCTTCGCAATTTTTCGCAACTTCGACGGATGCATGCGGCCTGGCTTCAAGAGCTCCATGAACTCATTTCAGCACGCGGCTGGCAATTCGACTTATGGTCGAGACATCCGTTTTTGTGCAACCAAATCCGTAGCGGACAGGCTTCAGGCTCCGATGTTCGAGGTATACCCGGTCCTGTGTCGTTGGGCTGTTTCAGACGCTAATGGTGCATGTTCAGACGCAAAACTTTTCATTTGCTCGCCACACTCTTGTGAAGTTGTGAAAACCCGTTTTTTTCACGCTCTTTTGAAGACGTGAACCTCAAAAAAGGGCTGTCCAGGCCTGGCACCCTGCCCGCAAGGGCAAAACAACGCGGTGGCCGAGCGTCATGACAGCTCTGCAGATTCGGGAAAAGCGGGGTTTTTGCCGGAAGAACAGGCAAGCGCGCCAACTTCACTCGATCTGTGTGGGCGGCTCTCTGTGGGCGATTTGGGTGTCGATGCATGCGCATTGACGGTGTTGCGGGGCCCGATCAGGAGACGTCCTTATAATCGGGGGGAGATTGTATCGAAGAAATGCGGGCAGTTGCTCGTGTTTAATGACTTTTATTAGGCATCCGGTCAGATGCTCAACATCGCTTGCACGCGTGCGCGGGGCTGCGACGGTATGACGCGGGCGCTGGCGGGCAGAGGCTGGTGCAACCAGTTGAGACGGATTTCTTCGATTTCCACCCAGCCATCGCCCATCGGCTGCAGGCTGCACTGCTTGAATGCCTGGCAATGACCGTTGCGATCGAGCAGGGCAAAGCTGCGGTGCAGTGGGCGTGGGGCGAACAACGAGATCAGATAGCGCATGGCCGAGTACCTTGTTGGAGGACTGGTTTGAAGCTTGCCGGGCGGCCGTGACGCCAACGTGTATGGGCGGTGAATAATCTGTGACAGGAACCGCATTCCCACGGCTGGGTCAGACATTTGAGTATTCACTGTCGGGTGCTGGTGACCCGCAGTGGCCCACCGCTATACTGCCGGCCTGTTTGTGCCTGATTCTGGAGAAAAGAGCATGTTGCAACGCCTGTTGTTCGGTTTGATCACTGTGACCAGTTTGACCCTGGTTGGCTGCGCCCACAGCCCGCAACAACTGAGCCCGGAACCGAAGCTGACCACGCAGTTGGCCCCGGTCGGCCATGGCCAGCAAGTGGTGGTGCGTGTGGTTGACGGTCGTCCGTCGCCAACTCTCGGCACCCGCGGCGGCCTGTACCCGGAAACCAGCGCCATCACCGTGCAGCGCGAGCAGATCCTGCCCAAGTTGCAGGCGCAGGCTGAAGCCGCCGTACGTCTGCTCGGCTTCACCCCGACCAGCAACGGGATGAACGCGCCGCAACTGACCGTGACCCTGACCGAGCTGAAGTACCAGTCGCCGAAAGAAGGCATGTACGTGACCGAAGCCACCATCGGCGCGACCTTCCGCTCCGACGTGCAGAGTGGCAACCGTCGCTACAGCGGCCGCTACGGCGCTTCGCTGGACCAGCGTTTCGGCATGGCGCCGAACCAGGAAACCAACACCAAGCTGGTCAGCGACGTGTTGAGCGATGCGTTGACTCGCCTGTTCAAGGACCCGACCGTGGGTCAGATCCTCGCCGAGTAAGCTGTGCGGTTGATGTGAAAAAGCCCGGCGCCAGTGATGGCTCCGGGCTTTTTTGTGGCCACACAATTTATCTGAATACTCATACAACTGTGGGAGGGGGCAGGCGTGTGTCAGGCGGCCTGGGAGTAGAAGTCGAGCACGCTGACACCCGTCAGCAAATCCGTCTCCGGCAAATCCGCATGCTGATGCCCGCCGAGGGCGCAATACACCAGCCAGTGGCGATCCTGAACATTGAAGGCGAGGCTGCCGACGAGGCTTTGTTGTTCGTCGGTCGGGGTGATGAGGTACAGGCGATCCTGGTTTTCGGCGTGCAGCATGTCGCGTTCCATGTGTGTTTCGAGGCGCGCATGGTGGCCGATGTAAATGACGATGCCGTGACACAGGACAGCCATCGGTCGATTGTCAGGTTATTTGTCGCAAAGGGTAGGGCGGTGGCGGAGTGTTTCGGTAGAATCCGCGCCGCAGTCGTCGATCGGGCGTCTGCCACACCGATTCAGTTCCGAGGTCTGTGATGTCGCTGCACTTGATGACGCTGTTTACCGCCCATCCCGCCAAATTGATCAACCTGCTGGCGCTGGCACTGGCCTTCCCGGGCAGTTGGCTGCTGCACGCGACCCGCCGTCGTGAACAACGCGCCATGGCCAGCATCGCCGCGCAACGCCAGGCTCAACCGAATGCCGAGCCGATTCTGGATTGGGCGACGTTGCGCATGAACCGCTTTTTCTACCGCTTCGGTTTTGCCTGCCTTGGCCTGGCCCTGATCGTCTCATGGATCAGCACGCGCTTCTGAAGCGAATGCAAAACCTTGTGGCGAGGGGATTTATCCCCGATGGCCTGCGCAGCAGGCCCATGATTATTCAGGCAGAATCCTGGGGCCGCTTCGCGACCCATCGGGGATAAATCCCCTCGCCACAGGGGCTCCGCTATGCCTGTTTACAACGGCAACCCAGCCTTCACCCGGTACTGATTGCGCACCGGCGTCGCATATTGCAGCACCAGATACGGACGGTGCTCTTCAGGGCAGGCGTCCAGGCGGCGCTGCCATTCTTCCTGCGCCTTGGCCAGCTCATCGGCCGGAAACACTTCGGCAGCCTTCGGCACGTTCAATTGCGGATCGGCATCGGCCCACTGCGCGTATGCCAGGTAATGCACCGGGAACAGGCGATAACCGCCGAGAATCTGCTTGTCCATCTCGACCGCCAATTGCTTGGTGTCTTCGAACAGCTCGGTGATCGGCGCAGCGAAGTTCACGTGCACCCGGCCCTTATAACCGGTGATGCCCTTGGCAATGCTCACGTCATCCTCGCCCGGCGCCTTGGCGTAGGTGCCGGTGGTGGCGCGGATGTACAACTCGCGGGCCTTGGCCTGGTCGCACGGGTCGTATTCGTAGCTGATCGACACCGGGGTCAGGTTCAGCGACTGAATCACTTCGCCGAACGGCTCGTCCTTGCGGCTCATGTGGAACATCTTGAGGATCGCCGACTCGGTACGGTCGTCGCCATCCTTCGCCCGGCCTTCAGCCTGCGCGATCCAGATCGAGGCGCAATCGTTGCGGATCGAGTGGTTGATGTACGCCGACAGCAATTGATACGCCGCCATCTTCTCGCGGCGCCCGGTGATCGAACGATGCACGATAAAACTCTTGTTCAGGCGCATCAGGTCGCTGACGAAAGGCTTTTGCAGCAGGTTGTCGCCGATCGCAATGCGCGGGGTCGGCAGGCCGGCGTGGTACACCGCATAGTTGACGAAGGCCGGGTCCATCACGATGTCGCGGTGGTTGGCGATGAACAGGTAGGCGCTGCCGGACTTGAATTGCTCGACACCGGTGTAGGTCACGCCATCAGTGGCGCGCTCGATGGTGTGGTCGACGTAGAACTCGACTTTGTCCTGCAAAGTGGCCACGGAGGTCACGTCGGCAAACTCACGACGCAGCCGATGGGCTATAAGTGGTTTGAGCATCCAGCCGAAGGCACCGGCAAAACGCGGGAAGCGGAAGTGGGTGAGGATATCTAGAAACGCCTTGTCGCCGAGCAGTCTTGCCAGTACCGCAGGTACTTCGCTGTCGTCGTAAGGTCGGATGGCATCGAATTCGCCCATCATGCTCTCTTGTTGGAAACGGCTAGGGTAAGTAAAGGTTTTGATCGAAAACCAACGGGGCACGGTCTGAAAAGGTAGCCAGACAAAAATAGCCCTGCAAATAGACCGGCGATTATACGCACAAGTCACCTGGGAGACCGCGATGCTGGAAAGCGCACTGTATGAATGTCCGTATTGTGGTGAAGAGGTCGATACGACGGTGGACCTGTCCGCAGGCGATCAGACCTACATCGAGGACTGTCAGGTGTGTTGTCGACCGATTACGTTTGTCTTGCAGGTGCATGGCGAGGATTGGTTTCTGGAAGTCTTCAGCGAAAACGAGTGAGGGGCGCCCATGCAGCGAATCTACGAGCCGGAAAACCTGATGGAAGGCGAGATGCTCAAGGGCATGCTCGCCAGTGAAGGCATCGAGGCGCATCTGGTGGGTCGCGATCTGCTCGGTGGCACCGGTGAATTGCCGATCTTCGGCCTGCTGGGACTGTCGGTCGAAAACGATCAGGCCGAATACGCCCGCGAACTGATCACCGCGTACAATGCCGCGCTGCCGCTGCCCGGCGATGAACCGGAGAGCTTCCCCGGGACGCTGGTCTGTTAGGCTGGTGTTCGTTTTATTTCTGAGTCGTGTTGCCCCATGTGTGGACGTTATGCCCTGTTTCGCTGGAATCGCGATTTCGCGGCCCTGCCCGGATTTCCCGCCGATCAGCAGGCGCAGTGGAACATTTCCCCCAATGATTCGGTGTTGATGCTGCGTGCCGAGGCTGACGGCCAACGCACGCTGGCCCGCGCCCGCTGGGGCCTGACGCCGCCGTGGCTGACCGATCTGTCGAAAACACCGGCGCATGCCCGGGCCGAAACAGTGGCCGAGCAACCGATGTTCCGCGAGGCGCTGCGCCTGCGCCGCTGTCTGCTGCCGGCCAACGGTTTCTACGAATGGCGCGGCAACCTGCGCAAGCGCCCGTACTGGCTGACGCCGGGGGAGGGCTCGTCGCTGTTTTTCGCGGCGATCTGGGAGGCCTATCCGGTGCAGGAGCAGGTGTGGCTGAGCACCGCCGTCATCACGCAGCCGGCGGCCAGTCAGCGCCGACCGTTGATTCTCGATGAGGCGGGGCAGGCGGCCTGGCTCGATCCCGCGACGCCGTTGCATGTGCTTCAGGGCTTGCTCGCCAGTGAGCCGGCGGCATTGCGCGAGCGGGTGCTGGCGAATCTGGTCAATGATCCGAAGCTCAATGGGCCGGAATGCCTGACCCCGGGTTAAGTCAAAAGCCCCTCACCCTAACCCTCTCCCTGAGGGAGAGGGGACTGATTGGGGGGATATTGACGAAATATACCGACTTGAACGCTCAGCTTTGAATCCATAATCGACTGGTTATTTCAGGTCGATGTATGACGGGAGACAACTCGGTCAGTCCCCTCTCCCTCTGGGAGAGGGTTAGGGTGAGGGGCTTTTCGCTTTTCAGACCTTGAACTGATTGATCAGCCGCCGCTGCTGCTCCGCCAATTTAGTCAGACCCGCACTGGCCGAACTCGACTCATCCGCACCGCCCGCCACTTCATTCGCCACCTGACCGATATTGATCACGTTACGGTTGATGTCATCGGCCACTGCGCTCTGTTCTTCCGCCGCACTGGCAATCTGCGTATTCATGTCATTGATCACCGACACCGCCTGAGTAATTGTCTCCAGCGCTTCAGCCGCTTTCGCCGCGTGCTGCACGCTTTCGTCGGTGCGGTTCTGGCTGTCCTCCATGACCCGCACCACATCGCGGGTGCCCTGTTGCAGCTGCTGGATCATGCTCTGGATTTCTTCGGTGGCCTTCTGGGTCTTCTGTGCCAGATTGCGCACCTCGTCCGCCACCACCGCAAAGCCGCGCCCTTGTTCGCCGGCCCGCGCCGCTTCGATTGCTGCGTTCAGCGCCAGCAGGTTGGTCTGCTCGGCGATCCCGCGAATCGCGATGAGGATCGCGTTGATGTTTTCGCTGTCCTTGGCCAGCGTCTGCACCACCTCCACCGCTTTGCCGATTTCCACCGCCAGTACGCCAATCGAGTTCGACGTATCACGGACGATCTGCATGCCTTGGCCGGCAGCCTGATCCGCGTGGCTGGCGGCTTGCGCAGCCTGAGTGGCGTTGCGGGCCACGTCTTGCGCGGTGGCGGTCATCTCCTGCACCGCCGTGGCAACCTGATCGATCTCGGCCATCTGTTTCTGAATGCCGATGTTGGTGCGAATCGCGATGTCGGCAGTGTGTTCCGAGGAATCGCTGACGCTCTGCACTGACGTCACCACCTGCGTGATCATCGCCTGCAACTTGGCGAGGAAGGTGTTGAAGCCCTTGGCAATCGAGCCGAGCTCATCGCTGCGATCACTGCTCAAGCGGCGGGTCAGGTCGCCTTCACCTTTGGCGATGTCATCGAGCATGGCGACCATTTGCTTCAGGGGCCGGGCGATGCCATGACCCACCAGCCAGATCACCAACAAACCGATGGCGGCGATGATCAGGCCGACCATGGCCATGCCGAAGGTGTCGGACTTGCGTTGTGCATCAAGGTCGGCCTGGAGTTTTTGCAGATCCGCCATCACCGCGTTCAACGGCAGTTGCAGCATCAAGGTCCAGCGCGCGTCGGTCTGGCCGATGCCGAACGGCAGGTACAGCTCGATGCGGCCCTTGTCCTTGTTGACCGAGTAGGTGACTTCGCCGCGTTTGAGATTGGCCATGTTGGCGATCTGCTCGGCGTCGAGAATGTCGCTGACCTTTTCACCGAATTTGCTGGTGTCCTTGGTGTAGGCAACGATCCGGCCGTTGCCGCCGATCAGAGCCATTTGCCCGGCGCCGCTGTACAACTTCTGGTTGGCGCCGAGGAGCATGTCCTGGATGAAGTTCACCGACAGGTCGGCGCCGACGATGCCCTGGAATGCGCCGTTGAGCATGATCGGTTCAATGAACGAGGCGAGCATCACGACCTTGTCGCCGACTTTGTACGGCGCCGGATCGATCACGCAGGGCTTTTTCGTTTCCTTGGAGCAGAGGTAGTACTCACTGGCGCGTACCCCGGTGGACAGGGTTTTCTGATCGTCGACATCGGCCAGTTTGTCCACGCCCAGACTGCCGTCGGTATTGCGGAACCACCACGGCAGGAAGCGTCCGTTGGCGGGATCGATACCGGTCACGGCGCTGCCGACGTAGGCCGCGTCATTGTGGTCCAGGGCGTTTTTTTCCCAGCCGATGTAGGTGCCGAGAATCTTCGGGTTCTGCTCGACGTTCTCCTTGATCAGGCTGATCAGTTGCTCGCGGCTGACGCTCAGGCGCGGCTGGCCGTCGGCGCCCGGTGTGCCGAGCAGCGCGTTGACCCGCACCAGTCCGCCGGCAATCAGCAACGGTGCTTCGAGTTCGCGCTGGATCTGGCTGACCTGGGTCTGCGCCAGCGAGGTCAGGCGTTGTTCGATGACTTGCTCGAACTGCGCCTGGGTGCGCTGTTGCACCATTTCCTGGGTGCGGGCGCCGGAGAACAGCGCGTACAGCACCAGCGCAGCAACCACGCTGAGGACGATGGCGCCGGCCAGGGCGGCGACGGAAAACTGGATCGACTTGAACTTCATGGGAGCTCCGCACGCAAGAGGACGTCTGCGCTGTTGTATCGGCAGCAGGCATGGCGCCATGAGCGTTGAGCGGAACAAAGGGCGGAGGATGTCGCAAATGGATCGGTGCGCGACGCAGCGGCAGCAGACTTGCCGGTTGCTGTGAATTTTTTACGACAACAGCGGTGGGAAACTTCCGAAAGACGCTGCAACACGTCTGTTGTATCTGGCGCCGATACAATTCACCCCCTACGATACGCGGCAGGTTTTCAGGGAGCTTTTGAATGAACAAGACATTGGTTGTAAGTGCACTGAGCGCAGCGCTGTTGCTGGCCGGTTGTCAGTCGGTCAACACCACCAGCGGCGGAGCCGTCGGTGTGGAGCGCAAGCAGTACATGTTCAGCATGCTGTCCTCGCAAGAGGTCGACCAGATGTATGCCCAGTCCTACCAGAAGACCGTCGGCGAGGCGTCGAGCAAAGGCGTGCTGGACAAGACCAGCCCGGAGGCCAAGCGGGTTCAGGCGATTGCCAACCGGCTGATCGCCCAGGCACCGAACTTTCGTCCGGATGCGGCGCAGTGGCAGTGGGAAGTCAATCTGATCAAGAGCGACGAGCTCAACGCCAACTGCGGGCCTGGCGGCAAGATCATTTTCTACACCGGGCTGATCGACAGCCTGAAGCTGACCGACGATGAAATCGCGGCGGTCATGGGCCATGAAATCGCCCACGCCCTGCGCGAACACGGTCGTGAAGCGATGTCCAAGGCCTATGGCATTGAAATGGCCAAGCAGGGTGCCGGTGCGTTGCTCGGTCTGGGTCAGGACAGCCTGGCGCTGGCCGACACCGTGGCCAATTACGGCATGACCTTGCCCAACAGCCGCGCCAACGAAAACGAAGCCGACCTGATCGGTCTGGAACTGGCCGCCCGCGCCGGCTACAACCCGAATGCGGCGATCACTTTGTGGAACAAGATGAGCAAGGCTTCGGAAGGCGCACCGCCGGAGTTCATGAGCACCCACCCGGCCTCGTCCAGCCGGATCGCCTCGCTGCAGGCAGCGATTCCGAAGGTGATGCCGTTGTACGAGAAAGCGCCGAAATCCTGATGGTTTTGCCGCAAGGCTGATGGCCCCTTCGCGAGCAGGCTCGCTCCCACCTTTGGAATGCATTCCACTGTGGGAGCGAGCCTGCTCGCGAAGAACGATAACTCGGTCTACCGACTTACGGGGTTAAATCCAGCCACTGCTCTGCATCGCCTTGTACACCGCCACGATCGCCAGAATGAAGAACGCCGAAGCGGCCAGGCGACGGATCAGGGTCAGCGGCAGTTTCTCCGCAGCAAAATTACCCGCCAATACCACCGGCACGTTGGCAATCAGCATGCCCGCCGTGGTGCCGATGATCACCAGCCACAGCTCAGGGTATTGCGCCGCCAGCATCACGGTGGCGATCTGCGTCTTGTCACCGATTTCCGCGAGGAAAAACGCGATCAGCGTGGTCAGGAAGGGGCCGAACTTGCGTGCGGTGCTGGCTTCATCGTCGTCCATCTTGTCCGGGACCAGCGTCCACAGCGCAGTGGCGGTGAAGCTCGCGGCAAGAATCCAGTGCAGCACCGAATCGGAGAAAAAGCTGCCGAACCAGGCGCCTACCGCACCGGCTGCCGCGTGGTTGGCCAGGGTCGCAGCGACGATACCGGCAATGATCGGCCAGGGTTTGCGAAAGCGAGCGGCGAGAATCAGCGCGAGCAGTTGCGTCTTGTCGCCGATTTCGGCCAAGGCAACAATTGCGGTGGGAACGAGTAACGAGTCCAGCATCAGGATTTTCCTAAGGGGCGGGTCGACACGGCTATGACACGTACAGCCTTCCCGCCCCGGGTAAGGTGTGCGTGTCATAGGTCTTGTCAAACCCTGCGATCCGTCTGGTGCGGACGCTTGGGTCGCATACGCCATGATCTGAGGATCAAGTATGTTGACGTATGCCGGACGAGCTTGGCGCTCGTGGGAGACTACTCCCCTAGGACGGAGCGGATTCTGCCTTCGCAAAACCGATAGAGCAAGAACAAATTTTCAGCCACGCTTGGCCCGGTAAATCCGGAAACCATTGCCTTCGGCCTTGATCGCGCACACGCCCAGATGCTCTTCGATCAGCGGCTGATACTTCAGGAAGCTGTTCGCAACCAGGCGTAGTTCGCCACCGTTTTTCAGATGTTTGGCCGCTTTTCGCAGCAAGTTCTCGGTGGCGAAATAATCGGTGTGCACGCCGACATGGAACGGGGGGTTGCTCAGAATCGCGTTCAAACCCATCGGTGCAGCGTCGATACCGTCACCGGTCAGCACTTCGGCGTCCAGACCGTTGGCCGCTAAAGTCAGGCGACTGCTGGCGGCGGCGAAGGCATCGACGTCGAGCAGGGTCACCTGATTGTGCGGATAACGCCGTTTGACCGCCGCGCCCAACACCCCGGCGCCACAACCGAAATCCAGCAGATGACCGCTCGGCAGTTTGTCCAGATGCTCCAGCAGCAGGGCGCTGCCGCGGTCCAGTCGACCATGGCTGAACACGCCCGGCAGGCTGATGACTTTAAGCGGGCCTTCGGCCAGCGGCAGCTCATAAGTCTGCGCCAGGCTTTCCAGCGATTTTGCTTCAGGCGCGTTGGCCACGGTGACCTGCCACAGTTGGCAGTGACGGGCGCTGTCGAGTTTGCGCGGCTTGCCGAACGGGTTGAGCTGCTTGGACGCACCCTCGATACCGCTGCGTTTTTCCCCGACCAGAAACACCTCGCGCCCGGGCAGACGTGCGGCCACCGCGTTGAGGATGTAATCGGTCAGATCCTTGGACTTGGGCAAAAACACCACGGCGCTGTCGAACTCGCGCTCCGGCACGTTTACGCCGAAATGGCTGCGACCTTCGAAGCGCGCATCGAGAGCGGCCTGATCGCCGGCATGCCAGCACCAGCCGAACGCATTGGGCAGGCGCCCGAGCAGATCGTCGGCAGGCAAACCGGCCAACAACAGCGAACCCTGGAATAACTCGGCCTGACGAAGCAGTACTTCACTGCGCGGATCCATAACTGCTCCCTGGAAAAAAAGTGCCGTAGTTTATCAACTGACGACCCGCAGCGCTGTACCGCTGAAGAATGCCTGGGCGTTTTCGGTCAATTGGCTGACGATGCGCTGCCGTGCTTCGCGACTGCCCCAGGCGTTGTGCGGGGTGACGATCAGCCGTGGAATATCGGCCGCCAGCAGCGGATTGCCGTTGACCGGCGGTTCGACACTGAGCACATCGGTCGCCGCACCGCCGAGGTGACCGTTGCGCAACGCGTCGGCCAAGGCTTGCTCGTCGATCAAACCACCGCGAGCGGTGTTGACCACAAAGGCGCCGGGTTTCATCGCCGCCAGCTCGCGGGCGCCGATGAAGTGCCGGGTGTGTTCGTTGAGCGGACAGTGCAGGGTCAGGGCGTCGATCCGCGGCAGCAGTTCGTTCAGTGGCAGACGGTCCGGCCGCGCCGGGCGGCCCGGAATCTGTCCGAGCAATACACGCATGCCAAATGCTTCGGCCAGTCGCGCGACCGCACCGCCGAGTTCGCCATGACCAAGCAGGCCGAGGGTTTTGCCCTCCAGTTCGACGATCGGATAGTCGAGCAGGCAGAACTGTCTGGCCTGCTGCCAGCGACCTTCGCCGACCGCTTTTTGATAATCCGCGAGGCGGGTGGCGAGGTTGAGCAGCAGCATGATCGTGTGTTGCGCCACCGACGGCGTGCCGTAACCCTGACAGTTGCACACGGTGATGCCGTGGGCGCGAGCCGCGTCCAGATCGACATTGTTGGTGCCGGTGGCGGTGATCAGGATCAGTTGCAGATCCGGGTTGGCGGCCATCGTGGCGGCATCAATGCGGATCTTGTTGGTGATCGCCACGCTGGCCCCGTGCAGGCGTTCGGCGACTTGATCAGGCGCAGTCTGGGCGAACAGTTGCAGGTCGCTGAAGCAGGCGCGCAACGGGCTGAGGTCGAGATCGCCGAGATCCAGTGACGGGTGATCGAGGAATACGGCGCGGCGCGGGTTCGTCATCAACTGTACCTTTTGTGCTTGGAACGGAAGGCGTAATCTGCCGAGCCTACCAGATGAAACAAAACGTTACGCAGTGCCCGAGGTGCTCACAAAACCTGTGGGAGCGGGCTTGCTCGCGAAGAGGGCGTGTCAGACCCATAAAGGTTGCCTGACACAACGCCATTCGCGAGCAAGCCCGCTCCCACAGGGGAAAAGCATTCAGGCGATGTGTTCAAGCTGATGATCACCCCCAGAGGAGCCCCCATGTACTGGACCGAGTTCTTGACCGTTGCACTGATCCACCTGCTGGCCGTGGCCAGCCCCGGCCCGGACTTTGCCGTGGTGGTGCGCGAGAGCGTGACCCATGGTCGTCGCGCCGGCACCTGGACCGCACTGGGCGTGGGCACGGCGATTTTCCTGCATGTGGGTTATTCGCTGCTCGGCATCGGCCTGATCGTGTCGCAGTCGATCGTGCTGTTCAACGCCTTGAAATGGGCCGCCGCCGCGTACCTGCTGTACATCGGCTTCAAGGCCTTGCGCGCGCAGCCGGCGAAAACCGTTACCGATGATCTGCACAAAGAGGCCGGCGTACGCACGGCGCGCGGCGCGTTCACCTCGGGCTTCGTCACCAACGGCCTGAACCCGAAAGCCACGCTGTTCTTCCTGTCGCTGTTCACTGTGGTGATCAACCCGCACACGCCGCTGGCGGTGCAGGCGGGTTATGGGGTTTACCTGGCCGTTGCGACCGCGTTCTGGTTCTGTCTGGTGGCGATGCTGTTCAGTCAGCAACGTGTACGTGCCGGTTTTGCCCGCATGGGCCATTGGTTCGACCGCACCATGGGCGCGTTGCTGATCGCTCTCGGCGTGAAAATCGCGTTTACCGAGATGCATTGATCTCAGAACCGCGACTTAAAACTGTGGGAGCGAGCCTGCTCGCGAATGCGTTGGATCAGTCGACATTACTGGTGGCTGAAAGACCGCTTTCGCGAGCAGGCTCGCTCCCACAGGGCCTTACACAAGCTCGCTGAGTTTGCTCAGATTATTCAGGTACTCCCTGGGATTGTCCCCGAGCAAACGGCGAAACATCGCGCTGAACGCCCGCGCGCTGCCGTACCCCAGGTCCCGCGCCACGCGCTGCACGCTGTCCCCGGCGAGCAGGCGCGGTAGCGCTTCCATCAGGCGCAGTTGCTGGCGCCAGGCGTTGAAACTCATCTTCAGTTGTCGCTGGAACAGCCGCGCCAGAGTGCGTGAGCTGGCGCCGACCTGCTGCGCCCAGTCTTCCAGGGTGTTGGGGTGATCCGGTGTGTGCAGCAACGCCAGACAGATGTTCTGCAGGCGTCGGTCAGTAGGCATTGGAATGTGCAGCGGCAGGTTTTCCAGGCTGGCGAGCTCTTCCAGCATCAACTGCTGGATCAGCGGATTATCCGCGTGCGGCGGGCCCTGCACGGCGCGCAGGATCAACTCGCGCAACAGCGGCGTCACCGCCAGCACGCAGCACTGTTGCAGGCTGGCCGGTGACAGCTCGGGGGCAATGAACAGCGAGCGCATCTGCACATCGCCGGACATGAATATCTCGTGCGCGACTTGCGGCGGAATCCACACTGCGCGGCTTGGCGGAATCACCCAGGCACCGAGGTCGGTGACCACCCGCATGATCCCTCGGACGGCATACAGCAACTGCGCCTCGCGATGCAGGTGTAGCGACTGGTGCGCGCCGTCCAGATAATCCCGGGGATAGGCACTCACCGGGCCGTGTTCGAAGTGGCTGATCAACATGTCGGATTCGATGACCTGGTTGGCAGGTATGCGCTTTTTCGCCAACTTAGCATAAAGCCGCTGACAACAATCCGCCCATAACAAACACAAGCGTGCCGCCATGAACCAATCCCGAAACGTGATCCGCTACGTCAATGCTGCCCATGTGATCGACCACATGTTCATGCTGATTTTCCCCGCCGCCGTGCTCGGCATGACCCAGGCCTTCGGCCTCGACTACGCCGCGCTGATCGGCCTTTCGCTGGGTGGGTTCATTGCCTTTGGCGCCTGTTCGTTACCGGCCGGCTGGCTGGGCGATCACTGGAGTCGGCGGCAGATGATGCTGGTGTTTTTCTTCGGCATCGGCGCCTCGGCGATCTTCACCGGGCTGAGCACCAGCCCGACGATGCTGGTGATCGGGTTGACCCTGATCGGCATTTTCGCCGCGATCTACCACCCGGTGGGCACCGCGATGCTGGTGGCCTACGCGCAGAATCGCGGCCGGGAGATCGGCATCAATGGCATGTGGGGCAACCTCGGCGTGGCGTTCTCGGCGCTGATCACCGGGTTGCTGGTGGCGCAGTTCGGCTGGCGTTCGGCTTTCGTGTTACCGGGGATGGTGGCGATCGTGCTGGGCATCGGCTTTGCCTTGCAGGTGCGCGAGGAGCCAATTCCGCAGCGTCCGCATACTGCGCTCAAAGGCGCGGCCGGGCAGCGGATCTCAATGCTCATGGTATTCGGTGTGCTGGCACTGGCGACGGCCACCGGTGGCGTGGTGTTCAACGCCACGACCATGACCTACCCGAAGCTGTTTCAGGAACGTCTGCATGATTTGTTCGCCTCGCCGCAAACCCTCGGCGTGGTGGTCAGCCTCGCGTATGCCTTTGGTGCAGTGGCGCAGTTGAGCATTGGCCAGGTGCTGCACCGAGTCAGCCTGAAATGGCCGTTTATTGTGTTAACGCTGTTTCAGGCGCCGCTGTTGTACGCCATGGCGTATGTCGATGGCTGGGCAGTGATCGTGCTCGGTGCGGCGTTCATGTTCGTGGTGTTCGGTCAGGTGACGGTGAACGACTCGATGGTCGCCAATTTCGTCGCGCCGCAGTGGCAGTCACGGGTCTTCGCCCTGCGTTACTGCCTGTCGTTCGGCGCCAGTGCGACAGCGATTCCGCTGATTGCCTACATCGAACCGCGCCATGGTTTTGTCGGGCTTTACTTGATTCTGGCGGGTTTCGGCGCATTGACCTTCCTTGCTGCGCTGGTTTTCCCACGGACGCCTTCAGAAGCGGCTGTAGGGCAAACGGCCTGAACGGCGCTGAAATACTGACAAATGCTGGCGCAAAGCTAGCATTTGTACGGCTGTGCAAATCATTCCTTCGGCTGATTTGACTGGGGTATAACGGCTCTAGAGTAACGCTCTCTACGCCAACACCGTGCAGCCAGAAAAGGGATTCATATGTTGCAGACTCGCGTCATTCCCCCGGCCGATGGGGCCTACCAGTATCCATTGCTGATCAAACGGCTGCTGATGTCCGGCGCCCGTTACGAGAAAACCCGCGAGATCATCTACCGAGACCAGTTGCGCTACAGCTATCCGACCCTGATCGAGCGGGTGGCGCGGCTGGCCAACGTATTGACGGCGGCCGGGGTGAAGGCGGGTGACACCGTGGCGGTGATGGACTGGGACAGCCATCGCTACCTCGAATGCATGTTTGCCATTCCGATGATCGGCGCGGTGATCCACACCATCAACGTGCGTCTGTCGCCGGAGCAGATCCTCTACACCATGAACCACGCCGAGGACCGCTTCGTGCTGGTCAACAGCGAGTTCGTCGGGCTGTACCAGGCCATCGCGCCGCACCTGACCACCGTCGAGAAAACCCTGCTGCTGACCGATCTGCCGGAAAAGACCGCCGAGCTGCCGAACCTGGTCGGCGAGTACGAGCAACTGCTGGCCGCCGCGAGTGCGCAATACGACTTTGAGGATTTCGACGAGAACTCGGTCGCTACCACCTTCTACACCACCGGCACCACCGGCAACCCGAAAGGCGTGTACTTCACCCATCGGCAACTGGTGTTGCACACCATGGGCGTGTCGACGATCATGGGCGCGATCGACAGCGTGCGCCTGCTCGGCACCAACGACGTGTACATGCCGATCACCCCGATGTTCCATGTGCATGCCTGGGGCTTGCCGTACGTGGCAACCATGCTCGGGCTCAAGCAGGTTTATCCGGGGCGTTACGACCCGGAGTTCCTCGTCGAGCTGTGGCGCAAGGAGAAGGTCACGTTCTCCCACTGCGTGCCGACCATCCTGCAGATGCTGCTCAACGCCAAAGGCGCGCAGGGCACCGATTTTGGCGGCTGGAAGATCGTCATCGGTGGCAGTGCGCTGAACCGTACGCTGTATGAAACCGCCAAGGCCCGGGGCATTCAGTTGACGGCGGCGTACGGCATGTCGGAGACCGGGCCACTGGTTTCCTGTGCGCATTTGAACGACGAGTTGATGGCCGGCACCGAAGACGAACGCACCACTTACCGGATCAAGGCCGGTGTGCCGGGGCCGTTGGTGGAAGCGGCGATCGTCGACGCCGAGGGCAACTTCCTCCCCGCCGACGGCGAAACCCAGGGCGAACTGGTGCTGCGCGCGCCGTGGCTCACCGAAGGCTATTTCAACGAACCGCAGAAGGGCGCCGAGCTCTGGGCCGGTGGGTGGCTGCACACCGGCGATGTGGCAACGCTCGACAGCATGGGCGTGATCGACATCCGCGACCGCATCAAGGATGTGATCAAGACTGGCGGCGAATGGATTTCCTCGCTGGACCTCGAAGACCTGATCAGCCGTCATGTGGCGGTACGCGAAGTAGCAGTGGTGGGCATCGCCGATCCGCAATGGGGCGAGCGGCCGTTTGCACTGCTGGTGATCCGCGAAGGGCACGAGATCGGGGCGCGCGAGCTCAAGGAACACCTCAAGCCGTTCGTGGAACTGGGGCACTTGAGCAAGTGGGCGATTCCAAGCCAGATCGCCCTTGTTACGGAAATTCCCAAGACCAGTGTTGGCAAGCTCGACAAGAAGCGCATCCGCCTCGACATCACCGAATGGCAGGCCAACAACAGCACCTTCCTTTCGACACTTTGAGTGTCTGCTGGCGCGCCGAAACCGGCGCGCCAGACCCACCAAGCAAGCGCTTGGCTTGTTAAATCGAAAAATTCAGCCATCCTTGCCGTGCCGACATGTGTCGGACTGGCGAAAGGACTGTTCCAGAGTGGCCGGCAGCTGCAAATCACACTTTAGAGGGATCAAGCAGTACCCCCTGCTGGCTATAGTCCGCTCAAGGATTTTTAAGAACGGGGCACACGCACGAACAGGGGCGATGCAACTTTGGAGTGACGTCGGGTGGCTACTGGCTCCCGGTCTTCCAGGCGTTTTTAAAAGTACTCACTGCCATAACAATAATGCACATGGAGTAGCGTCGATGACATCAGTAAACCAGTTCTGGCGCCGGGCTAAACTGCCTCTGGCCGTCAGTCTTGCCTCTACGCTCGCCGGGCCCGTATTCGGCGTCAGTTTCAACGTCGGTGAAATCGAAGGTCAGTTCGACTCCTCGCTCTCCCTGGGCATGAGTATCTCGACCCAGCAGCCGAACAAGGACCTTATTGGTGTCAACAACGGCGGCAAGGGCCTGTCCCAGACCTCCGACAACGGCCACCTGAACTTCAAGAGCGGGCAAGCCTTCTCGAAGATCTTCAAGGGCATCCATGATCTGGAACTGAAATACGGCGACACCGGGGTCTTCGTCCGGGGCAAATACTGGTACGACTTCGCGCTGCAGAATCAGGACCTGGAATACAAGGACGTGAGCAACCACAACCGCGACGTCGCGGCGCGCTCTTCCGGCGGGCAGATCCTCGACGCCTTCGTCTACCACAACTACTCGATTGCCGATGAGCCAGGTTCGGTGCGTCTGGGCAAGCAGGTGGTGAACTGGGGCGAAAGTACCTTCATCGGTGGTGGCATCAACTCGATCAACCCGATCGACGTGTCTGCGTTCCGCCGTCCGGGTGCCGAGATCAAGGAAGGCCTGATCCCGGTCAACATGTTCTACGTGTCCCAGAGCATTACCGAAAACCTCTCGGCCGAAGGTTTCTACCAGATCGACTGGCAGAAGACCGTGACCGACAACTGCGGCACGTTCTTCTCGCAGCCGGACATTGTCACCACCGGTTGCGACGACAACCTGCGGGTACTGAACAAGCGTTCGACCATTCCGGGTATTGCGCTCGGGCCGTTGGCCAACGCTGGTGTCGACGTCAACGAAGAGGGCGTGCTGGTGCGCCGTTCGCCCAACCGCAACGCGCGTGACAGCGGGCAGTGGGGCGTTTCCGCCAAGTACATGTTCGACCCGCTGGCCACCGAGTTCGGCGCTTACTTCATGAACTACCACAGCCGTGCGCCGATCTTCAGCGCCACCGGCGCGCCACAGTCGATCTATAACGGCGTGGCGGCATTGCCGGGGCCGTTCCAGGCGCTGGGGCCACTGGTCGTCGCAGGCAACTCGAACTACTTCATCGAATACCCTGAAGATATTCGCCTGTACGGTCTGAGCTTCTCCACCACCCTGCCTACCGGTACGGCGTGGAGCGGTGAGGTCAGCTACCGGCCGAATGCGCCGGTGCAGTTGAACTCCACCGACATTCTGTTCGCCGGCGTACGTCCGCTGGGTGGCGCGTTGACCAACGCGTCGGTCCTCAACGGCGTGCCGGGCCAGGATCTGCACGGTTACAACCGTAAAGAAATCACCCAGTTGCAAACCACCCTGACGCACTTCTTCGATCAGGTGATGGGCGCCAACCGTCTGACCCTGGTGGGTGAAGTCGGCGTGACCCACGTCGGTGGTCTGGAAAGCAAATCCGAAGCCCGTTACGGCCGCGATCCGGTGTTCGGCCCGGGCGAACTGCCTGCCACGGGAGGTCTCAACACCTGCTCGCAGATCCTCAACACCTCCACCATCAACGGTGCCGGGCCGGGGGCTTCGCGCGACAACGTTTCCAGCAACTGCAACAACGACGGTTTCACCACGGCCACTTCGTGGGGCTATCGCGCTCGTGCCATCTGGGATTACAGCGACGTGTTCGCCGGTGTGAACCTCAAGCCGAACGTGGCCTGGTCGCACGACGTGAAAGGTTACTCGCCAGGCCCTGGCGGCAACTTCGAGGAAGGTCGCAAGGCCATCAGCCTCGGTCTCGATGCCGAATACCAGAACACCTACACGGCGAGCCTGGCCTACACCAACTTCTTTGGCGGCGACTACACGACCGTGGACGATCGTGACTTCGTGGCCTTGAGCGTCGGCGTGAACTTCTAAGCACAGTTTTTTCAGGACGAACACACATATGAAAATAACAAAGAGTCTGTTCCACGCGAGTGTTCTGGGTTTGTCGCTGCTGGCGACCAGCGTGATGGCGGCCGTTCCCGCCGCCGAAGCCGACAAGCTGGGCAAGAGCCTGACCCCGATGGGCGCCGAAATGGCCGGCAACGCCGACGGTTCGATCCCTGCCTGGAAACCGTTGGCGAAAAATGCCGGCACGGTCGACAGCAAGGGCTTCCTGTCCGATCCGTTCGGCAGTGAAAAACCGCTGTTCACCATCACCGCGCAGAACGTCGAGCAGTACAAGGACAAGCTTGCTCCGGGCCAGTACGCGATGTTCAAGCGCTACCCGGACACCTTCAAGATTCCGGTTTATCCGTCCCATCGCGGCTCGACCGTGCCGGATGACGTGTTCGCCGCGATCAAGAAAAACGCCACCACCACCAATCTGGTCGCAGGCGGTAACGGTCTGGAAAACTTTGACACTGCCGTGCCGTTCCCGATTCCGAAAAGCGGTCTGGAAGTGATCTGGAACCACATCACCCGCTATCGCGGTGGCAGCGTGACCCGTCTGGTGACCCAGGCGACTCCGCAAACCAACGGCTCGTTCAGCCTGGTGTACTTCCAGGACCAGTTCGTGTTCCGCGACAAGATGAAGGATTACGATCCGGCCAACCCGGGCAACATCCTGTTCTACTTCAAGCAGAAAGTGACCGCGCCGGCACGTCTGGCCGGTACCGTGCTACTGGTGCACGAAACCCTCGACCAGGTGAAGGAGCCGCGCAAGGCGTGGGTCTACGCCACTGGTCAGCGTCGTGTGCGTCAGGCACCGCAAGTGTCCTATGACGGCCCGGGCACTGCGGCGGACGGTCTGCGTACCTCCGACAACCTCGACATGTACAACGGTGCGCCGGATCGCTACGACTGGAAGCTCGAAGGCAAGAAAGAGATGTACATTGCCTCCAACAGCTACAAGATCGACTCGCCGACTCTCAAGTACGCCGACATCATCAAGGCCGGCCATATCAACCAGGACCTGACCCGTTACGAGTTGCGTCGTGTCTGGCACGTGGTCGCCACCCTGAAACCGGGTCAGCGCCATATCTATGCCAAACGTGACTTCTACATCGACGAAGACACCTGGCAGGCAGCAGTCATCGACCACTACGACGGTCGCGGTCAGCTGTGGCGTGTCGCCGAAGCGCATGCCGAGGACTACTACGACAAGCAAGTGCCGTGGTACGCGCTGGAAGCCCTGTACGACCTGCAATCGGGTCGCTACCTGGCGCTGGGCATGAAGAACGAAGAAAAATCAGCGTATGACTTCGGTTTCTCTGCCACCAAGAGCGAATTCCAGCCAGGCAACCTGGGCCAGGACGGTATCCGCTAAGCTTTGACCCGAGGCCGCATCCTCGAAAAAAAACGCCCCGACTGGTTCGGGGCGTTTTTTTTGGCGTTGATTTTGTAGGAGCTGCCGGCTCGCGACAGTCTTTTTGTAGCCATTTGTAGCAGCAACCTTCATAACCGCTACGTTTAAGGCTAGGCTGCGGACATCTGCTACGCCGCCAACAGCCATTCGAACAAGAGCCGGCCATGACTGATCTGTCCCCACTTCCGGGTCCCGCAAGCGTTGCCGTCGCGGCACTGGACGGACGTTTTTTCCGTCCTCCGCTGCCGGACGGATACGTCTTGCGGCCACGTCTCTGCGAGCGCCTGCAAACCGGGCTCGGTGGACGTCTGTTACTGGTGTGCGCTCCGGCCGGGTTCGGCAAGAGTTCGCTGGCGGTGGAGTTCTGTCAGAGCCTGCCGGCGCACTGGCAAAGCCTTTGGCTGGGATTGAGCCCACGGGATAGCGATCCGGGGCGGTTTCTCGAGCGGTTACTGGAAGGGTTGCAGGATTACTTTCCGGATCTGGGCAGTCGTGCACTCGGCCTGTTGAAGATGCGCCAGCGCCATCAGCCGTTCGCCTTCGAAGAATGGCTCGACGGCTTGCTCGATGAACTGGCCCTGCAACTGCAACCGACGGCGCCGCTGTTGCTGGTGCTCGACGACTACCATCTCGCCCAAGGCCCGGTACTCGACCGTTGCCTGCAGTTTTTCCTCAATCATCTTCCCGATGGCTTGCTGGTCATGGTCACCAGTCGGCAGCGCCCGGACTGGCATCTGGCGCGTCTGCGCCTGTCGCGCCAGTTGCTCGAAGTGCATGAGCAGGACTTGCGCCTGACCCACGATGAGGCCCTGACGCTGCTCGATCGACACAGCAGTTCATTGCGCGGCGAAGCGCTGGAAAACCTGATCCAGCGCAGCGAAGGCTGGGTGGCCGGACTGCGTTTCTGGTTGCTTGCGGTCTCCGAGGCTGGCAGCGGGGCTCCGTTGCCACCCGCGCTGAACGGCGGGGAAGGGCTGATCCGCGATTACCTGTTGGAAGAAGTGATCGATTGCCTGCCGGCCGAGGTGCAGGCGTTTCTCTACGACACCGCCCCTCAAGAGCGCTTTTGCAGCGAGCTGTGCGACGCGGTGCGCGAAGCACACGACAGCGCCGAAATCCTGCGGTTTCTGTTGGCGCATCAGGTATTTCTGGTGCCGCTGGACGAACACGGTCACTGGTATCGCTATCACCATTTGTTTTCCGATCTGCTGCGCAGCCGTCCGGTGACCCAGACGCTGGTGCCGGCGGCGACCCTGCACCTGCGCGCCTGTCGCTGGTTCAATGCTCAAGGGCTGCTCGACGAAGCGGTGGAGCAGGCCTTGCGCGCCGGCCATCTGGATGTCGCAGCGAATCTGGTGCAGAACCTGTCCGAGGAACAACTGCTCGCCGAGCAGAACGTGGGCATGCTGCTGCGCTGGAAAATGGACTTGCCCGACAGCCTGCTGATCAGCACGCCACGCTTGATCGTGCTCTATAGCTGGGCGCTCGGGCTGGCCTGTCAGCTGGATGCCGCTGAAGAGCTGGCCAGTCATTTAAGTCGTTTCCTGCCGGCGCCTTCGGCCTCTGCGCAGAAGTCGATGCTCGCGCAATGGCTGGCGCTCAGCGGCATCATCGCCCGCGGGCGCGGGCATCGTGAGCTGACCCAGCGCTATTGCAGTGAAGCGCTGGAAAGCCTGCCGGTGAAACGTTACGGGCAACGCCTGATGTGCCTGTCGACTTTGTCCAATCTGGCGATTGCCGACGGTGACCTGTGGCGTGCGCGGGGCTTGAATCGAGAATCCCTCGAGCTGGCGCAGCGGGTCGGCAATCCGTTGTTCGAAGCCTTGGCGCATTACGACCGGGCGCGGGTCCTGCAATCGCGCGGGGAAATTCTGCGGGCACTGGATGAGGTGCATCAGGGTCTTGATCGTCTGCGCGGGTTGTCGGCGCAACGTCTGTACGCGGTGCGTGCGCGGCTGACGCTGTATGAAGGTTTTCTGCTGTCGATGCGCTTGCAACCACTGCAGGCCCGGGCCCGATTGCTGAGCGGTCTGGCCGAAGCGCGGGCCTGTCGCGATATCAGCGTATTGATCGGTCACTGCGTGATCGCCCGTCTCGACGGCAGCGTCGGCGAGTTCGCCAAGGCCTTCGCCGAACTCGCTGAAGCCGAGCGGCTGATGCATATCTGGGATGTGCCGCCGATCTACTATCTGGCGATGATCACCTTGGTCAAATGCGAACTGTGGCTGGCGCAAGGCCGCACTGATCTGGCCGAAGCCTGGCTGGCACGTCTGGGGCAGACCTACACCGGCGAGCGCGCAGCGGCGCCACCGGAGTTTCATCCTCAGTTGCCGCTGCACGTCGAATTGCAGCAGGCGTTACTTGATGTGATCAAAGGCCAGCCGATGCTCGCCGAAGGGCGGTTGAATGTGTTGCTGGAAAACGGTCAGCAAACCGGGCGCCAGTTGCTGTGTGTGATGGCGCTGGCGCAGAAAGTGAATTTGCTGCTGAGCAGTGGTCGCGAATCCGAGGCACGCAAAGCATTGAACCAGGCGCTGGAAGCGGCGGCGGGCGGCGTGATACAGCCATTTGACGCCTTGATCAAAGCGCATCCGGACTGGCTGCGCAGCCAGCTGCAAAACTCGCCAGCACTGGCAGGACAGCAGTTGCTGACGCATTTTCCGCTGGTGGTTGCCCGTCCTGTCATTGAATGTGGATCTGCCGAACAACTCAGCAGTCGCGAGCTGGCGGTGCTGCGTTTGATTGCCCAGGGCTGTTCCAATCAGGAAATCAGCGAGCAACTGTTCATTTCGCTGCATACGGTGAAAACCCATGCCAGCCATATCAACAGCAAGTTGGGGGTTGAGCGGCGTACGCAGGCGGTGGCCCGCGCCAAGGCGCTGGGGTTAATGATCTAGTCCCGCTAAAATCTTCGGCATCAGCGGTTTTCGCCGCCGTCGAATATTGATCAGGATTGCCCCATGACTGTTCCAGCGCCTGCGCTCATCCGCGAAACCTTCCCCGTCGGCCCGCTGCAGTGCAACTGCACGATCATCGGCGACCCGATCACTAAAAAAGCCATCGTCGTCGATCCGGGCGGCAACCCTGACCTGATCATGGCGCGCCTCGATGCCCACGGTCTGAAAGTGGTCAGCATCATCCACACCCACGCGCATCTCGATCATTTCCTCGCCTCCGGGCAGATGAAGGAAAAGACTGGCGCAACCCTGCATCTGCACAAGGAAGACCAGTTCCTGTGGGACAACCTTGAAATGCAATGCCAGATGTTCGGTGTGCCCTACACCCCGGTGCCGTCGCCGGATCGCTGGTTGAGCGACGATGAAGAACTGGCCTGCGGCTGCGGCGTGGCGCTGCATACGCCGGGACATACGCCCGGTTCCATGAGCTTTTGGTTTTCCGAGGCTAAGCTGTTGATTGCCGGCGACACGCTGTTTCGTCGCGGGGTAGGGCGCACGGATTTGTGGGGCGGCGATCAGGCGACCATCGTGCGATCGATCAAGCAGCGGCTGTACACCCTCGACGAAGACGCAATCGTGGTTGCCGGGCATGGTCCGGACACGCGTCTCGGGGATGAAATGCGGGAAAACCCGTTCGTGCGCGCCTAAACATTTTGTCATGAGTGTGCGGCGGAATTTTTCGGCATTGTCATGATCCAACGCCCGCACAGGTCTATTGCCTAGGGCCGCTGCCACACAGAATGCGAAAAAAACCAGGAGCTCTTCATGTTCACCACGCCTCGTTTGATTATTGTTGCTACCGCTGTGGCCATGTTGGCCGGCTGCGCCTCGCCCAACCCGTATGACAATCAGGGGCAGGCCGACGGTGGCTCGCAAGGCATGAGCAAAACCGCCAAGTACGGCGGTCTCGGTGCGCTGGCCGGCGCCCTGGCGGGTGCCGCCATCGACCACAACAACCGTGGCAAGGGCGCCTTGATCGGCGCGGCGGTGGTAGGTGCTTCGGCGGCCGGTTACGGTTACTACGCCGACCAGCAAGAGAAAAAGCTGCGCGCCAGCATGGCCAACACCGGGGTTGAAGTGCAGCGCCAGGGCGACCAGATCAAACTGATCATGCCAGGCAACATTACCTTCGCCACCGATTCGGCGAACATCGCGCCAAGCTTCTATCAGCCGCTGAACAACCTGGCGAACTCGTTGAAAGAGTTCAACCAGAATCAGATCGAAATCGTCGGCTACACCGACAGCACCGGCAGCCGCCAGCACAACATGGACCTGTCTCAGCGTCGTGCGCAGAGCGTGGCCACCTACCTGACCTCGCAAGGTGTCAGCGGTGCCAACCTCTCGGCCCGTGGCGCCGGCCCGGATAACCCGATTGCCAGCAACGGTGACGTCAATGGCCGCGCGCAGAACCGCCGCGTCGAGGTCAACCTGAAGGCGATTCCGGGTCAGCAGTATGGTGGTCAGCAACAACAGCCGGGGACGGTTCAGCAGTATCCGTAAGTGAATGCTTGAGTGAAGAAATGCCCGGTCTTGTGACCGGGCATTTTTTTGGGTTGCCCGTGCTGGCCCTTTCGCGAGCAAGCCCGCTCCCACAGGGATGGGTGTTGTTCACAAAATCTGTGTTCACCACATGACCCTGTGGGAGCGGGCTTGCTCGCGAAGGGGCCGGACCAACACCCTCAAATCATCAGATACAAAAAAAGCCCCCGGACAACCGAATTGTCCGGGGGCTTTTTGCTTGCAGCGAAGGCTGATTACTTCTTCAAACCATAATGCTCATCGAGCATGCCCGGCGAGTTCGGGGCTTTCGGTGCGTAGTCGCGTGGCGGCTCCTGATCGCGCGGCGGCGTCAGGCGTTCGCGCGGTGCCTGCGCGGCATCGGCGTGCAAAGCGGCGATCAGGCGTTGACGGGTCTGCTCGTCCAGGGCCAGGCGGTTGGCACCCTCGGCGAGATGATCCTGCACTTCCTGATAGCTCTGGGTCAGCTTCTTGACCAGCGTCGCGGTGCTGTTGAAGTGAGTGACCACCTCGTTTTGATAGCTGTCGAAACGCTCCTGGATATCATCCAGTTGACGCTGCGTGCGGCTCGGCGCGGCATTCGGTGCGACGCGAGCGATCAGGAATCCAATGGCGACACCCACAACCAGGGCAAGAGTCGGTAACAACCAAACTAAGAGCGAGTGTTCCACGAGTCCTTCCTCTATAAACGGCTTTGCTTTACGTTAACGGCTCGAACCTGCGCTGTATACCGCGATTCACTCGCAATAGATTGGCACAGACAATTTGCTAGACGAGTCGACCCGATTCGAGGTCACGGAGTTCCTTCCTTGCTGATGCGTGAAACCCCTGTAGTGATTGCCGGCCCCGTCGGCCAAATCGAAGCGCTGTACCTCGATAACGAGCAGCCAATCGGCATCGCGCTGATCTGCCATCCAAACCCGGTGCAGGGCGGCACCATGCTCAACAAGGTCGTCTCGACCCTGCAGCGCACTGCGCGCGACGCAGGTTTGATCACCTTGCGCTTCAACTATCGCGGCGTCGGTGCCAGCGAAGGCTCCCACGACATGGGCAGCGGTGAAGTCGACGACGCTCAGGCTGCCGCAGCATGGCTACTGGAAAAGCATCCGGAGCTGCCGCTGACCCTGTTCGGTTTCTCCTTCGGCGGATTTGTTGCAGCAAGTCTCGGCGGGCGTCTCGAAGCCCAAGGCGTGCAGTCAAAGCAGCTGTTCATGGTCGCGCCGGCAGTGATGCGTCTGGGCGATCAGGATCAACTGCCACAGCACGGCGAGCTGACCGTGATCCAGCCGGAAACCGACGAAGTGATCGATCCGCAGTTGGTCTACGACTGGTCGGAAAAACTCCAGCGCCCCCATGAGCTGCTGAAAGTGGCAGAATGCGGACACTTTTTTCATGGCAAGCTGACCGATCTCAAGGATCTGATCCTGCCGCGTCTCTCGAATTGATTGCAGTCTGACAAGCGATTACCCATGACGAACCGTACCCGTATCCTCACCGGCATCACCACCACCGGCACGCCGCACCTGGGCAACTACGCCGGCGCCATCCGCCCGGCGATCCTCGCCAGCCGCGACAGCAATGCCGATTCGTTCTACTTCCTGGCCGACTACCACGCCCTGATCAAATGCGATGACCCGCTGCGCATCCAGCGCTCGCGTCTGGAAATCGCCGCGACCTGGCTGGCCGGTGGCCTGGATGTCGACCGTGTGACCTTCTATCGCCAGTCCGACATCCCGGAAATCCCCGAGCTGACCTGGCTGCTGACCTGCGTCGCCGCCAAAGGCTTGCTCAACCGGGCGCACGCCTACAAGGCCTCGGTGGACAAGAACGTCGAAACCGGCGAGGACCCGGATTCTGGGATCACCATGGGCCTCTACAGCTACCCGGTGCTGATGGCGGCGGACATTCTGATGTTCAACGCGCACAAGGTGCCGGTCGGTCGCGACCAGATCCAGCACGTGGAAATGGCCCGCGACATCGGCCAGCGCTTCAACCACCTGTTCGGCCAAGGCAAAGAGTTCTTCACCATGCCTGAAGCGCTGATCGAGGAGGGTGTGGCGACCTTGCCCGGTCTCGACGGGCGCAAGATGTCGAAGAGCTACGACAACACCATCCCGCTGTTCTCCAGCGCCAAAGAGATGAAGGACGCGATCTCGCGGATCGTCACCGACTCCAAAGCGCCGGGCGAAGCCAAAGATCCGGACAACTCGCACCTGTTCACTCTGTTTCAGGCGTTCGCCACACCGGCGCAGGCGGACGAATTCCGCAGCGAACTGCTCGGCGGTCTGGGTTGGGGCGAGGCGAAGAATCGTCTGTTCCAGTTGCTCGACAATGAACTGGGCGAGTCCCGCGAGCGCTATCACCAGTTGATCGAGCGCCCGGCGGATCTGGAAGACATTCTGCAACACGGCGCGAAAAAGGCTCGTGCGGTGGCGACGCCGTTCCTCAACGAACTGCGTGAAGCGGTCGGCCTGCGTTCGTTCGTCAATCAGGTGCAAGTCGCGGCGACCACCAAAAAGAAAGCCGTGAAAGCTGCACGTTTCGTGAGCTTCCGTGAAGACGACGGCAGCTTCCGCTTCCGTCTGCTGGCGGCTGATGGCGAGCAACTATTGCTGTCGCGCAACTTTGCCGACGGCAAAACCGCCGGCCAAGTGACCAAGCAACTGCAATCCGGTCAGGCGCTGGACATCCGCAATCAAGACCTGAGCTTCAGCGTGTGGCTGGAAGGCGAGTGCGTTGGCGACAGCCCGGCGTTCGCCGATAATGCTGCGCGGGACGCGGCTGTCGAAGCTCTGCGCGTTGCACTGACTCCGGTTCAGGACTAATCCGCGGCGCGGCCCGACCAAGGGCTGATTGCCATTCCTACGGGCCGTCGCTACAGTGACGGCCCGTTTTTGTTGCCTTGCTAACGAATTATGACGCCCCTAGAACGATATCAAGCTGATCTGAAACGCCCGGACTTCTTCCATGATGCCGCGCAGGAAACTGCCGTGCGTCATCTGCAGCGCCTGTACGACGATCTGATCGCGGCCGAGCAGAATAAGCCGGGTTTGCTGGGCAAGCTGTTTGGCAAGAAGGATCAGACGCCGGTCAAGGGCCTGTACTTCTGGGGCGGCGTGGGTCGCGGCAAGACTTATCTGGTCGACACCTTCTTCGAAGCGCTGCCGTTCAAGGAAAAGACCCGCACCCACTTCCACCGCTTCATGAAGCGTGTGCACGAAGAGATGAAAACCCTCGGCGGCGAGAAAAACCCGCTGACCATCATCGCCAAGCGCTTTGCGGCCGAGTCGCGAGTGATCTGCTTCGATGAATTCTTCGTTTCGGACATCACCGACGCGATGATCCTCGGCACGCTGATGGAAGAGCTGTTCAAGAACGGCGTGACCCTGGTCGCGACCTCGAACATCGTTCCGGACGGCCTGTACAAGGACGGTCTGCAACGCGCACGCTTCCTGCCGGCTATTGCGCTGATCAAGCAGAACACCGAAATCGTTAACGTCGACAGCGGCGTCGACTACCGACTGCGTCACCTCGAACAAGCGGAGCTGTTCCACTATCCGCTGGACGAAGCCGCGCACGAAAGCCTGCGCAAGAGCTTCAAGGCCCTGACGCCGGAATGCACGGCGGCGGTGGAAAACGATGTGCTGATCATCGAGAACCGCGAAATCCGTGCCCTGCGCACCTGCGACGACGTGGCTTGGTTCGATTTCCGCGAACTGTGCGACGGCCCGCGCAGCCAGAACGACTACATCGAACTGGGCAAGATCTTCCACGCGGTGCTGCTCAGCGGCGTCGAGCAGATGAGCGTCACCACCGACGACATCGCCCGGCGTTTCATCAACATGGTCGACGAGTTCTACGACCGTAACGTCAAGCTGATCATTTCTGCCGAAGTCGAGTTGAAAGACCTGTACACCGGCGGACGCCTGACGTTCGAATTCCAGCGTACGCTCAGCCGTCTGCTGGAGATGCAATCGCACGAATTCCTGTCGCGGGCGCACAAGCCTTAAACAGATTCGGCAAAGAAATAGGGCCTGCAATTGCAGGCCCTTTTTTGTGCGCTGAATTTCCCCTGTGGGAGCGAGCCTGCTCGCGAAAGCGGTATGTCAGCCAACAATTTTGTTGAATGTGGAAACCGAATTCGCGAGCAGGCTCGCTTGTATGTTTAGACTTGAAGGGGTGGGCGGGACTACAGACTCGATTCTGACTCTGACCAGTACAGACCGTGGGAGACT
>NZ_JACHCY010000019.1:0-119252 GCF_014200835.1 Pseudomonas sp. JAI115 | reverse complement strand
GCTCTGCCGAGTGGCATTCACCCTGATGAAGAATCAGGGCGAATACCGATCAGTTTGAGATTCTAGGGTTGCTGAGCAACATAGAATCTCCCACACAGGGATTAGTGGACCACGGAATTCGGAGGCAGGTGCCCGAGCCGTTCAGTCAGACGCAGGCGCTGGATCGGATCGTCGCTGAGCAGCAGCGCATGTTCCAGGTCGAAGCGCTCGGCGTTCGGGCAATCAAGCCGTTGATACAGGCTGGCGCGGGCCAGATAATCGGCGGCGCTGGCACCGCCCAGTTCCAGCACGCGTTCAGCATCGATCAGCGCGGCGATGTAATCCTCATGGGCCAGATGCAACTGCCGCAGGTTGCGTGACAGGCGCTGGAGCATCTGCTCTGGGCTGGCGGTGGCCAGATGGTCGGCATTGAGTTTGAGGTGCGCGCCGTACTGACGTTGCAACAACTCGCGACAGTCATTGGGGTACAGCCGCCGACCGCCGCAGGGATCCAGCAGGTGATCTGCACCGGGCACCCGCAGCAGGAAATGCCCGGGGAAGTTCACCCCGACCAGCGGAATCTCCAGACCACGGGCCAGTTCCAGAGCAATCAGGGACAGGGTCAGCGGCTGGCCGCGGCGGGTCTGCAACACTTTGTGCAACAACGCGACCTGTGGGCGTAGCGGCAGAAAATCGTCCTGAGAGAAGCCCAGATCATTCAACCGCCGCAGCAACGGTTGCGCCAGTTCGCTGACTGGCAGCATTGGCAAGCCGTAGCTGACGCGCTGTTGCAGCTCCTTGAAGTCCTGTTGCAGCGCTTCTACATCGAGGCCTTTTTCGTGCTCGGCAGCCATCCACAGCGCCGCTTCGAACAGCGCGGGCGGTGAACGGTGCAGACAATCGAAAAAGCGTTGGCGCGGACTCATCGAAATCTCCGGGGAATGCCTCGTTTTAGCCCCGTCCGCGCCATTCGTCCAGTACCGGCCAGGTTATGCCGCAAAGTCGCCGTCGAAGCGGGCGCTTATTCCGGTGCGCTTCAGCAATTTTTGGGCGCAAGCCTATACTGGCGTCTACCAGAAGTGATTCGGGAGCCTGCCGATGTTCGCTCTCATGCAAAGCACTCGCCTGGAATCGCTGCACCTCAGCGTTGACCCGGTCACCGGGTTGAAGGCGGTCATTGCCATTCATAACAGTCGCCTCGGGCCTGCCCTGGGCGGTTGCCGTTATCTTGCCTATCCCAACGACGAATCCGCAGTCGAGGATGCCATACGCCTCGCGCAGGGCATGAGCTACAAGGCGGCACTGGCCGGGCTCGATCAGGGCGGCGGAGTGGCGGTGATCGTGCGCCCGGCGCATGTGGAAAACCGCGCCGCGCTGTTCGAAGCGTTTGGCCGCTGCATCGAGCAGCTCGACGGTCGCTACATCACCGCCATCGACAGCGGCACTTCGGTGGCGGACATGGATTGCATTGCCCAGCAGACCCAGCATGTCACCAGCACCACCTCGGCCGGCGACCCGGCGCCGCATGCGGCGATGGGCGTGTTCACCGGGATTCGCGCTACCGCCATGGCGCGGCTGGGCAGCGACAATCTTGAAGGCTTGCGCGTGGCGATTCAGGGCTTGGGAAACGTTGGTTATGCACTGGCCGAGCAGTTGCACGCGGCAGGCGCCGAATTGCTGGTCAGCGACATCGACCACGGCAAGGTGCAACTGGCGATGGAACAGCTCAACGCGCATCCGATCGCCAACGACGCCTTGCTCAGTACACCCTGCGACATCCTTGCGCCGTGCGGCCTCGGCGGGGTGCTCAACAGTCACACGGTGACGCAACTGCGCTGCTCGGCGGTGGCCGGTTCGGCGAACAATCAACTGACGCATCTGGATGTGGCTGATCAGCTGGAGCGGCGCGGGATTCTTTATGCGCCGGATTATGTGATCAATGCGGGCGGGTTGATTTATGTCTCGCTCAAGCATCGCGGCGAAGAGCTGGGGACAATTACTGCGCACCTGTCGAAGATCAGTTCGCGGCTGACCGAGGTGTTTGCCCATGCGCAGGCCGAGAAGCGCTCACCGGCGCGGGTGGCGGATGAGTTGGCGGAAAAAGTCCTGTATCGCTGAAAAGCAAAAGATCGCAGCCTGCGGCAGCTCTTACAGGGAATACGCATTCCATATGTAGGAGCTGCCGCAGGCTGCGATCTTTTCGATTCAAACGTTGTTACTTGGCAGCTTTCGCCGCTTTTGCCGGTTTGACCGGTGCTTCATCGGATTCTGCCGGCCCAGTCTCTTCAGCCACTGGCTCGGCCGGTGCATTGATCAGCTCCGACAGCGCATCAGGCTGGCTCTTGAAGGCCTTGGCGAACACATCGCGGTTCTTCGCCATGTAGATCCCGACTTCTTCAACCTGTTGCTCGTTCAGCGACGGCACGGCTTTTTGCAACACTTCGGACAGCATCTCGGCCAGTTCGAGCATTTTGTCATGACGGTCAGCTTCGGCTTTATCCATGAACAAGCGCTCCAGATCTCGGCTGCTGCGGTATACCACTTCGACGGCCATTCACCACCTCACATGCCTTCACATTTAGTTGTCTTAGCGACTACTGTATTTATATACAGCGAAAGGATAAGCGAATCCCTGCGCTTTGGGTAGTGGCTTTTCAATGTAGACCGGATTCGGCATTTTTCCTGATGCACGCGCCTCAAACAAAACGACCCGCACACGGCGGGTCGTTGGTTTATTTGATTTCAGAACTTGCCGCTGGCGTAACCCCCATCGATGGGCATGATCACACCCGTGACGTAAGCGGATTGATCGCTGAGCAGCCAGAGCACCGCGTTGGCCACTTCGTCCGCCGTGCCGAAGCGTTTCATCGACGTCACGTTGATTTTGCGCTGGGTGTTTTCCGGTGCGGCTTTCAGGCGTGCCTCGCTGTTCATGCCGCCGAGGATCGGCCCCGGGGCGACCGCATTGACGCGAATGCAGCCGCCGTCTTCCAGCCGCGCATTCTCGATCGACGCCACCTGGGTCATGCCGTTGATCGCCTGCTTGCTGGCGACATAGGCGACCTGGCCGCCAATCGGTACCACGCCGGCGCAGGACGAGGTATTGACGATGGCCCCGGTGCCGCGGTCGAGCATCAGTTGCAGTTCATGGCGCATGCAGTGGTAGGTGCCGTTGACGTTGATGTTCATCACCTTCATCCAGTCGTCCGGGCACGATTGCGCGAGTGCTCCGTACTTGGCAGTCACGCCGGCATTGTTGAACGCGCAATCGAGGCGGCCGTAGGCCGAACGAATGGTCGCGAACGCCTGCTCGACCTGCTCCGGATCACCGACATCGCAGGCGATGAAACGGCAGTGTTCACCCAGCCGATCGGCCAGCGCCGCGCCTTTTTCCTCGTCCCGGCCGAACACGATCACATCGGCGCCAGACTTGATCAGGCGTTCGCTGACGGTTTCGCCAATGCCGCTGGTGCCGCCGGTGACCAGGCAGACTTTTCCCAGAAAATCGTACATATGTCGCATCTCCTTATGCCAACGCGGGGCGTAAATATTTCGGGTTTACGCAGCAATACACCCGATCCAGTCGCGGATTGCTTTTGTCACTGAAGCACTGGCTGTCCCATCGGCATTTGTGGATGTCAGCGGAGCGGCCCTGCAGGGTTTTATTGATCAGGTCGTTGTCGGCAAACAGCGCCCGCGACATCCCCACCCAATCACATACGCCGTCGGCGAGCAACTGCTCGGCCTTGTCCAGACCGTCGATGAAACCGGCGTAACCCACCGGCACTGTCGACACCGACTTGATTGCCCGCACTCCGGCTTGCAGGTAGTGGTCCATGGTCTCCGAATGCACGATCAACTGGCCGAAGGTCGCGCCCATGCACATCGAACATTCCAGCGCGGCAACGCCGGCCTGACAGAGCGCCTGCACGGTTTCCTTGAGGTCCGGATATTGCAGCCCTTCAGCGCCCAGACGGTCGTCGATGCCCAGACGAATAGTGACGATCAGTTGGCCCTGGGTGCGCTCGCGGATGGCCTTGACCACGTCGAGCAACAGTCGCGCACGGTTCTCTTCGCTGCCGCCATATCGGTCGGTGCGCTTGTTGGTGTGCGGCGAGAGAAAACTGCTCAGCAGGTAGCCGTTGGACGCCTGCAATTGCACCAGACGTGCGCCGTTGGTCCAGGCCAGCCAGGCGGAATGGGCGAACTGCTCGATCACCAGGGCGATGTCGCTTTCGTCCATGATCCGCACGCGATAATCGGGATCAAGTTTCGACACGCGCGGGCAGGGCACGCCGCTCGGGGTCAGCACGGCAACGCCGGTGTGGGTGGTGGTGCCCTGACCGCCGTAATGCTGCAGTTGCACACCCACCGGCGTGTTGACCTGCTCGGCCATCGCGAACATCGCCTTGAGCGATTCGCCCTGCTGCTGTTCGAACAGGCCGAGCCCGGTGCTCTGTAAACGCGACTGCGGCGAGACCGTGGCGTTGCACAGAAACGCCATGGAGCAACCGCCCTCCATGATGCCCTGATAGAACTCGATCATGGCGGGCGTCACACACCCGCTGTGATCGGCCAGGTCCACGCCCATCGACGCGAAGAACAGCCGATTGCGCAACTCCAGCCCGCCGGCCAGCCGCAGCGGCTCCAGCACGTGGGGATAGCGCGGCATCATGCTTCCTTCCTTTGTTCGGGCATCGCCGAAGCTTGGTCGAAGGTCATCCACAACGGTTGGCCGAGGACGGGCGTCGGAACCGGGGCGGTTTCTTCGTGGGAGAAGTAAGCGAACTGTTTGAGCACTTCGCGCCACTTGAAGCGCAACGGCGAATCCAGCTCTGCCAGGTGCAGTTTGAGCGTGCCGGCCTTTGTCGCGTCGCTGGCGTGCAGCGATTGCAACGGCAGGCTGATCATCCCTTCGTTTTCCAGGTACAGGTAGACGTGTCCGCGCTCGGAAGCCTCGAGCGGGCTGTCGCATTGCACTTGCAGGCCGGCCATCGACAGCAGCTCAAGGCGGGCGGAGAGGTGACGACCTGAATCCAGGCGCACCAGCACTTCATGGCGTATGCCCTTGAGCGGACGGAACCAGCAGGCGGGGTCGATGTTGATATTCCGCATGCGCTTGAACACCGGCATCTTGATCACTTCACCGTGCAGGCGAATGTCGGCCACCAGCTCGCCCCGCTGGAAGAATCGCGCACGCTTTTCGACCTTGCGCGCCCGCGGCTGGGCCATGCCTTCGTAGTCGCCAACCAGCACATCCACCTGAAACGAAGACTCGGTGTAACGGGGAAAACTCGACAGCAGATCAACGATGGAAATCGACACCTCACCGCGGGCATAACCGCTGTGCTCGTAGAACTGCGCGTACATGGCCTGGCGTGCCGCTTCGATCAGCATCAGGCCGGGCACGTGCTCGTGGTGCTTGCGGTAGAAAAAGTAATTGGCGGTGTCGTTGAACAGGGTGAAATAGAGCAGACCCTGCTGCGGGCAGCCGTCCAGGTTTTTCAGGACATCATGTACCTGCCGGCGCTGATCGAGGCTCAGGCCGTTGCCGCAACCGAGCAGTCGAGCCAGTTTGGCCTCGGTGCTTTCCAGCACCCAGATGCCGCTGAGGATCAGGTGGTCGGTGGCCTTTTCGTAATTCGTCAGCAGTTCCGGCAGACAGTCCGACAGGCCTGCCTGTTCGAGCTCTTCCAGGTCAATGATGGTTGGCAGCGAGCGCAGCACCAGACGCTCGCTGTCGAGCCGATAGGCCTGATTGACGATCTCCAGATCCATTGGATCAAGGTTCGCCCGTTGCACGACGGCGGCCGGCAGCCAGGCCGGCAGCAAGTGGTGAGCGTCGTAAATCAGCACGTCGTCATCGTGGCCCTTGTGGACGATGTCTTTGGCAACTTTCCTGTGCATGTCGATCATGATCATCCCTCTGTGTTGAACGTTGGTTGTAAGGCAGTTGCTATCCATGGCGTGAAATCGACCCACACCGAAAGGTGCTGCTCGACGCGTGTCAGCAGCTTCAGTTGATGTGTTTTCTTGTTTTCTTGTTTTCTTGTTATCGAGTGTCGGGCAGGGTTACTGCACCGTGATGTAGCAGGCGCCCAGGGTTCGGTTGTCCAGAACCTGCAGCGGCGCCAGCCATTTGTAGTCGATGCCGCCACGTCTGAGCAGGCGTCCGATGGCAACCGGGGACACTGACACCAGATGTGAAACGCCGCAGGTTCGGGCGTACTCCAGCGTGGCCATGAACAGGCCGACGGTGTTTTCGTCGGACATCATCTGTTCGTTTTTGCCGCCCTCGGCATCGAGGTCCAGTGAGGTGAAGCGCGACAGCTCCCAGATGTCATCGCCGCACGGGGCAGGCTTGTCGCCGAGCAACGAAGTGAATACTTCACTCAGCAGATACGGCTGGGTGGTGGGCAGCAGGCGGGCGCATCCCTTGATGTTGCCGTCGTGTTCTTCGGCGACGATGTAGTGAGTGCCGCTGTGATCAAATTGGTCGAACTCGAAATCGTCCGGCGTGGATAATTGCCAGCCGAGGCGTTCGACGAACACCTGATAGCGATATTGAGCCAAGCGTTGACGCTTTAGTGTCGTCAACTCGTCATAACGTCCTGACAAGTAATCCATCACAGATTCCGTTTAGTGATTGGTTGGGTGGCGATTAAAGTGCACACTGCGCTCGCATACTACCTGTCACCCTTGACAGCTAGCGGAAACATTTGGAAATATGCTAGGCATGTTGGCAAGAGGCCGACAGCATTAACTGTGGGAAAGGAATCTCTATGTCATATTGGCAGGCTGAACTGTTGGAAAACGCCATGTCTGCAACGGATGTCGAGTTGTTGTTCGACAGTATCAAGACCGTCGCCAGGCAGTTGGAGTTTGATTATGTGGCTTACGGGTCACGCCGGCTTTTCCCCATCACCAAACCCTGTCTTTTTCTCGCCAATAATTATTCGCCCGCCTGGCAAGCTGCCTATTCCGCCAATCGTTACCTGGACATCGATCCTTACGTCCAGCGCGCAATGCGCAGCGTGAAACCGGTGCTGTGGGACGCTGAACTCAAGGCTCAGATGCCCGAATTCTGGCAGGATGCGCAGGCTCACGGGCTCTCGGAGGGCTGGGGGCAGACGCTGCTAAACAGCGAAGCTCAAGGGCTGGTGACCTTTGCCCGGGGCGGCGGGACGATCACCGCGCAGGAACTCGAAACCAAACAGGCGCAGCTGTCCTGGCTGGCCCAGATTACTCACCTGGGGCTGACGCGCCTGCAGATGCGCGGCGCCGATTCGGTGCTCCCGGTACCGATAGAACTGTCGCAGAGGGAAAAGGAAATCCTGCAATGGACCGCTGACGGAAAGTCATCGGACGATGTTTCGGTGATCCTCGGTATCAGCAAAAGGACAGTAAACTTCCATATTAATCATTGCCTGAAAAAACTCGGTTGCCAAAACAAGATCGCCGCTGCAGTTAAAGCTTCGCTGATGGGCCTGCTGTGGAAATAATTACCCTGATAATTTATTGGATAACTAACTGGTGAATAACCGGAGTGTTTGTGCGCGAGCTCACAGATTTTCCCGATTAATAATATTTCATTTATAAGCTAATGCCTTTTCAAGCGTAACGAATTCATCAAGAAACTTCAGTTATAGCGTCACAAACATTCCTGACGACGGTGCCTGTTCAACGGTGCGACCAAACGCCACGGCGCAGGTTTCATGCCGGCTCGCCATGATGCGTGGCCTCGTTTCTGCATGGCGCATAGCGCATACGGAAAACCGTCACGTCCAACCGGCATCATCCGCTCGCATCGGGCTAAGGAACATCATTGTGAAAATCAACTGGGCCGAGAAACTGCGGCAAAACGTGCATCAACTGGCCGAGTCCCTGGGCAACCTGTTCGTCGAGACCTTCCACTACCTGGCGCTGTTCGCCATTGGTGCGGTGACCGCATGGGCGGCGGTGATGGAATTTCTCGGCATGCTCGAAGAAGGCCACATCAAGATCGATGACATTCTGTTGCTGTTCATCTATCTGGAACTGGGGGCAATGGTCGGGATTTACTTCAAGACCAACCACATGCCGGTGCGCTTCCTGATCTACGTGGCGATCACTGCGCTGACTCGCCTGCTGATCTCCAACGTCTCGCACCACAACCCGCCGGACATGGGCATCATCTACCTGTGCGGCGGCATTCTGCTGCTGGCGTTCTCGATCCTGGTGGTGCGTTACGCCTCGTCGCAATTTCCGTCGGTGAAGATCGAAAAACCGCAACGCAAGCTCGGCGCCGGCTCCGGTGAACACCCCGAGATCGAGAAGGGCGAGCTTTAAAGCCCCATCGACGGCCGAGGCTGGCCGTTGCTCTGCTGCGGTGGCGGAGGCAGCCCGTCGCCGCTGGTCATCGCTTCAAGGATCGCCATGGCGCTGTGGCCCTGTTCGATGGCGATGCCGAACTGAATGCTTTGCACCAGCCGCTTGAGCCGTACCGGATCGTTGCGCTGTTCGGCGCTGATCATCCGTTTGGCGACGATTCGGCCGCTGTTGGACAGGGTCAGCATGATGCTGCCGTCCAGCCCCTGAATGCTCAGGTTGATCTGATAGTCCGGCGCGAAGGCATCGGTAATGATCTGAAAAGGGTTGTCCATGATGCGTCACCGCCTGATTGAACGTGCAGTTGTTGACCGGCCGTGATCGGGTTGGTTCGCAATACCTGATCATCGGCGATTCCGTGGCCTGTGTTGTTGCTTTATGTGGGAGCTGCCGCAGGCTGCGATCTTTTGCTCTGCAGCGTCTTGATGTGCGTCATGCAGATCAAAAGATCGCAGCCTCGTTGCACTCGACAGCTCCTGCACAGGTCATAGCAAGGGCTGTGCCGGGAAAATTGTTGGACAATGGATACGGCATAAAAAAGGCGAGCACATGGCTCGCCTTTGTCATTTGTGGCCCGTTTCAGGGCAGAACCGAGTAGATGATCGCCGACAGTGCAATCAGGCCGATCAGCACCACGAACACGTTGGACGCCTGTCCCGAGTACTGGCGCAAGGCTGGCACACGGCGGATGGCGTACATCGGCATCAGGAACAACAGGCAGGCAATCACTGGCCCGCCGAGGGTTTCGATCATGCCGAGGATGCTCGGGTTGAACGTCGCCACGGCCCAGCAGCTGAGGATCATGAACAGCGCGGTCGCACGGTTCAGCCAGCTCGCCGACATCACCTTGCCACGACCGCGCAGGCTCTTGACGATCATGCCTTGAAAGCCTTCGCTGGCGCCGATGTAGTGGCCGAGGAAGGATTTGGTGATCGCCACCAGCGCGATCAGCGGTGCGGCGTAGGCGATGACCGGGGTCTGGAAGTGGTTGGCCAGGTACGACAGGATCGAAATGTTCTGCGCCTTCGCTGCTGCCAGATCGGCCGGCGACAGCGCCAGTACGCAGCTGAAGCAGAAGAACATCACCGTCACCACCATCATCCCGTGGGCCATGGCGAGGATGCCGCTGCTCTTGCGTTCGGCCTCGGCGCCGTAACGCTGTTTCTGGTCAACCGCGAACGCCGAGATGATCGGCGAGTGGTTGAACGAGAACACCATCACCGGGATCGCCAGCCATAGGGTCTTGAGGAACGTCGACAGCGGCATCGCTTCCCTGGCGCTGGCGAAGAACGCGCCGTTCCAGTTGGGGATCAGGCTCAGGCCGAGCAACAGCAGCGCGGCGACGAACGGATAAACCAGCACGCTCATGGCTTTGACGATCACATTCTGCCCGCAGCGCACGATCGCCATCAGGCCAAGGATCAGCACCAGCGACAGGATTGCCCGAGGTGGCGGCGCGATGTGCAATTGGTGTTCGAGAAAGCTGCTCAAGGTGTTGGTCAGCGCAACGCTGTACACCAGCAGAATCGGGAAGATCGCGAAGAAGTACAGCAGGGTGATCAGCTTGCCGGCACCGATGCCGAAATGTTCTTCAACGACTTCGGTGATGTCGCCCGAACGCCCGGACAAGACGAAGCGGGTCAGGCCCCGGTGGGCGAAAAAGGTCATCGGGAACGCCAGCAACGCCAGAATCAACAATGGCCAGAAGCCGCCGACACCGGCGTTGATCGGCAGAAACAAAGTGCCGGCACCGATGGCGGTGCCATACAGACCGAGCATCCAGGTGGTGTCGGATTTGCTCCAGCCCTTGTGGGCTATTTCGGTGTTGCGTGTGCGATCTACAGCGGGATTTTCGGCAGCAGGTGTACGTACATCGGTCATCGTTTTTGCCTCGTTATTATTTTTGCTCGGGCTCACGGTTGGCGGGCCGCAAGTTGCGGCCCGCCGGGACGGTCAGGGAACGCGCGTCAGCATTCCACCCAGTTCACAGCCAGGCCGCCCCGTGAAGTCTCTTTGTATTTGTCGTGCATGTCGGCGCCGGTATCGCGCATGGTGCGGATTACCCGGTCGAGGGAAATGAAGTGTTTGCCGTCGCCGCGCAGGGCCATTTGCGTGGCGTTGATCGCCTTCACGGCGGCGATGGCATTGCGTTCGATACACGGCACCTGCACCAGGCCGCCGACCGGGTCGCAGGTCAGGCCGAGGTTGTGTTCCAGGCCGATTTCAGCGGCGTTTTCCAGTTGCTCCGGGGTTGCGCCGAGCACTTCAGCGAGGCCCGCCGCGGCCATGGCGCAGGCCGAACCGACTTCGCCCTGGCAGCCGACTTCGGCGCCGGAGATCGAGGCATTTTTCTTACACAGAATGCCGACGGCGGCGGCGCCCATGAAGAAAGCGACCACGTCATCGTCAGACGCGTCCGGATTGAATTTCATGTAGTAGTGCAGCACCGCCGGAATGATCCCGGCCGCGCCGTTGGTCGGCGCGGTCACCATGCGCCCGCCAGCAGCGTTCTCTTCGTTGACGGCGAGGGCGAACAGGTTGACCCACTCCATCGCCGACAGCGTCGAACTGATGACATTCGGCTTGCCGATTTCCAGCAGGCTGCGGTGCAATTTCGCCGCGCGGCGCGGCACGTTCAGCCCACCGGGCAGGATGCCTTCGTGGCGCAGGCCCTGTTCGACACACTCGCGCATCACCGACCAGATGTGCAGCAGGCCGTTACGGATTTCAGCGTCGCTGCGCCAGGCCCGTTCGTTGGCCATCATCAGCTCCGACACGCGCAAGTTGTGCTGCTTGCACAGGCTCAGCAGTTCGGCGGCGCTGGAAAAATCGTACGGCAACACCACGTCGCCGGCCGGCGCCACACCGGACTCGGCTTCCGCCGCTTCGATGATGAAACCGCCGCCAATCGAGTAGTACGTTTGCGTAAACAGCTCGGCGCTTTCGCCAAAGGCTGTCAGCGACATGGCGTTGGGGTGGTAGGGCAGGCTTTCGTCGAGCAGCAGGAGATCGTGCTGCCAGTTGAAGGAAATTTCTCTCTGGCCGGCAAGTAGCAACAGGCCGCTTTCGCGCAGTTGCTGGATGCGTGGATCGATGGTCGCCGGATCGATGCTGTCCGGCCATTCGCCCATCAGGCCCATGACCGTCGCGCGGTCGGTGGCGTGGCCGACGCCGGTGGCCGACAGCGAACCGTACAAACGGATTTCCACGCGGCGCACATCGTTGAGCAACCGTTGATCGATCAGCGCCTGGGCGAAGGTCGCGGCGGCGCGCATCGGGCCAACCGTGTGGGAGCTGGACGGGCCGATGCCGACTTTGAATAGATCGAAAACACTGATAGCCATGCTAAACCCTTACAAGCAATGGAGTAGGAATCGCTGCCATTTTTTGTAGGACAAGCGCAATGTCGGCGATACTGCCTACCTCGGTCCTACGTGACCAACGAAACTTCCTAAGAAAGCCTTTAGCAGGACTAAACGATGAGTCGTCAATTGCATGCCCAGACCTACGTCTGGCTGCAGGTGTTTTCCTGTGCCGCGCGGCACCTGTCGTTCACCCGTTGCGCGGAGGAGCTGCACATCACCCCGGGGGCGGTCAGCCAGCAGATTCGCCAACTGGAAGAGCGCCTCGGTTTTCGCCTGTTCCATCGCCGGGCGCGGGGTGTCGAATTAAGTGCGGAAGGCCAGCGACTGGCCATCACCGTGAATGAGGCCTACGGCAGCATCGATGCTGAATTGCGTCGGCTGGATGCCGGGATGATCAGCGGGATTCTGCGGGTGCGTTCGATTCCGTCGTTCCTCAGCAAATGGCTGACCCCGCGCCTGCCGCGTCTGCAACAGCGCTATCCGGACATCCAGTTGCGGCTGGTGGCCGAGGACAGCAGCGTGCCGTTGCACGAGGGCGATTTCGATCTGGCGATTGACCTGAACGACGGCAGCTATCCGGGGCTGTTATCCACAGCCTTGCTCGATGAGCAGATTTTCCCGGTGTGCGCGCCGAGTTTGCTGCGCGGACGCCCGCCGCTGCACGGGCCGGCGGATCTGGTGCATTTCCCGTTGTTGCACGACATCACCGCTTGGCGCGGCAGTTATGAATACGCGGAATGGGAGTTTTATCTGAATGCGATTGGCTTTGAAGGCGCCGACGTACGGCGTGGGCACACGTTCAATCGCAATCACCTGACCATCGAAGCGGCGATCGCCGGTATGGGCGTGGCGATTGCCCGGCGCACGTTGCTCAACGATGAACTGGAGCGCGGGACGTTGATTGTGCCGTTCGGCCTGTCGGTGCCCAACCACAAACGCTACGTGCTGCTGTATGCGCCGGGGGCCTTGAGCCATCCGGGCGTGCGCGCGGTGCATGACTGGCTGGTGGAGGAGGCGGGGATTTTCCGTAGCTTGCACCCGTTGAACGACGGGCAATTGTGAGCAGATTTTGCAGGGTTGCGAAGCGACCCAACTCCCGACCTTACCAGTGACTTGCCCGGTTGTCCGGCTTTTTTTGCGAATGAATATTTATCTTTTTTCAGGGGTTGAAATGTTCGCCGGTCGGGCCGATTGTTGTAACCAGGAGGTCAGGAAATCCAATTCAAGGCCTCTGGCGAGCTAGCTGAAATAAGGGATGAACTATGCAAATCCAAGTCAACAGCGATAACCATATTCAAAGCAGTAAGCGACTGGAGGAGTGGGTACGTACAACTATTGAGAGCACGCTCGAACGTTATGAAGAAGACCTGACCCGTGTCGAAGTCCACCTGAGCGACGAGAACGGCGACAAACCAGGTCCCCATGACTTGCGCTGCCAACTGGAAGCGCGGCCAAAAGGCCATCAACCGATTTCCGTCACTCACAAAGCCGATTCGCTGGAACAGGCGATCGACGGTGCAGCCGAAAAACTGGAACACGCGCTGGAGCACCTGTTTGGCAAACTGCGAGGCAAACCTCGCGCCGCCATCGTGCCATTCAGCAAGGCGAATGATGCACTGCTGGAGGAAGAATTTCTCGAGAACGAACAGGCAGCGATCAACAGTTGATACGCTGATTTTTCAAGCCACCCCATGAGAACGGGCCTGCGCAAGCAGGCCCGTTTTTGTTTGTGGCGTTTTTTGCGCAGGGCATCAGAAAGCGGCCCCTCACCCCAGCCCTCTCCCTCCGGGAGAGGGGGCCGACCGAGGTGTCTGACGTGAAACATCGACCTGAAAGACCGACTCGACTATGGATTCGGCAAAGCAGAATCAGGTCGGCGTACTTCGCAAGCATCCCGCAATCAGTCCCCTCTCCATTGGGAGAGGGTTAGGGTGAGGGGTTTTTCAATCTCAGAACGCGAGGGAGGTTTGCACGTACACCGTGCGCGGTTCACCCACGTACTTGCCTTTATTGTTGTCATCAAACGAGCGGGTGAAATACTGGGTGTTGAAAATGTTCTTCACCCCCACCGCCACGTTCAGATCCGACAATTGCGGGCCGAAGTCATAACCGGCGCGGCTGCTGAACAGCATGTAGCCGGGGATCTTGCCGGTGCTACCGTCGGCGCTTTCCTTGGAGGTGTTGGCATTGTCGGCGAACTGGTCGCTCTGGAAGCTGCTGTCGAAATTAAGTTTCCACGGGCCTTCGGTGTAACCGACGCCAATCGTGCCTTTATGTTTCGACGAGAACGGCACGCGATTGCCCTTGTTCGGCCCGTCTTCGCGGATGCTCGCGTCAACATAGGCATAAGTGGCGTACACATCGAAACCGGCGAGTGCCGGGCTCAAGTCATCCAGCGCATAGTTGACGCTGGTCTCGATGCCTTGATGGCGGGTCTCGCCCCGGGCGATCACCGAATCGTTGGTCTGGTTGCTTTCGTACTGGTTGTCGAAGTTGATCAGGAACGCACCGATTTCCGCGCGCAGGGTGCCGTTGTCATAACGGGTTCCGAGTTCCCAGGTGCGGGCCTTCTCCGGTTTGACTTCGCCGCTGCTCACACGGTTGGGCATCTGACTGTATTGCACGCTGCCGAACGAACCTTCGGTGTTGGCATAAAGATTCCAGCTGTCGCTCAGGTGATACAGCACGTTCAGCGCCGGCAGCGCGGTGTTGTAGTCGCCCTTGTATTTGACGTCGGTCAGGTTGTTGGTCTGCTGCGACTCGATCATCTCGTAACGCACGCCCGGAGTGATGGTCCATTTGCCGATGTCGATGCGATCGTCGACGAACAACGCATTGGCTTCGGTGCCACCGCGGGTGTCGCGGTCGTTGCGGCTGTCGGTAGTCGGGTATTGGTTGCTGCTGATCGGCGTGCGATAGCGCAACTCGTGGCCGGCCTCGTTGATGTAGCGGTAACCGACGCCGACTTCATGGCTGGTCGGGCCGAGGTCGAAGCCTTGGGCGAAACGTGTTTCGAAACCGCGTACCCAATATTCGCGCGGTGACAGCGAGAGGAAACTGCCCTGATCCAGATAACCGCTGCGCAGGGTCTTGGTGAAGAAAGTGTTGGCGGTGAATTCGCGGCGATCTTCCTGATAGCGATAGCCGAAGTTGAACATCGTCCGACGGCCCCAGAACTGGTCTTTCAGGCGCGTCGACTGGTACGGGTCAGCGTCGTAATCGGCAACGCTGAGGCCGCCGGGCATGTCGGCCTTGCCTTCGTAATACTGGGCCATGGCGTTGAAGCTGTTGGCCTCGTCGAGCTGGTATTTGCCCTTGAGGATCAGGTCGTCGATTTCGCTGTCGCTGTGTTCACGCCAGTCGCCGCCACGGGTGCCGGAGTACAGCAGCGCGCCGCCCAGACCATTTTCGTTGGTGCCGCCGGCCAGCAGGTTGGCGCTGGTTTTGAAGCCGTCATGGCTCGACGACGGACTGGTTTCGGTCTGGAAACCACCCTTGACCGTCGGCGCTTCGGGAATGGCGCGGGTGACGAAGTTGACCACGCCACCGACGTTCTGCGGGCCGTAACGCACGGCGCCACCGCCACGCACCACGTCCACGGCGTCCATATTGCCCATGCTGATCGGCGCGAACGACAACTGTGGCTGGCCGTACGGTGCGAAGGGCACGGGAATGCCGTCCATCAGTACGGTCGAGCGCGCGGCCAGGCGCGGATTGAGACCGCGAATGCCGAAGTTCAGCGCCATGTCGTGGCTGCCGGTGCCATTGTTTTCCGGGGCATTGACCCCGGGGATGCGGTTGAGCACGTCGCGCGCCTGAGTCGCGCCCTGCCGTTCAAAATCTTCGCGGCGGATCACATCGCGGGCGCCGGGGTGTTCGAACACGTTGACCTGCGCTGCATCACCGAGCCAGTCACCGACGACTTTCGAGGTGTCCAGCTCCAGCGCCGTGTCGCCGACCGGTTGCAGGCTGAAGGCATTGTTGCCTTCGGCGCGGGCTTGCAGGCCGGTGCCTTCGAGCAATGCATCGAGACCTTCTGCGGTGCTGTAGCTGCCTTCGAGGCCACGGCTTTGCACGCCTCGGGTGATCTGCGAGCCGAAGGAAATCAGCACGCCGGCTTCACGACCAAACTGGTTGAGGGCGTTTTCCAGCGACGCCGGAGCGATGTGGTAAACCTTGGTTTCGGCAGCCATGACCGGTAGGGCACTGAAGCTCAGGCTGGCGCCCAGTAAGAGGTTGCGCAGGCGGCGGGCCAGTGGCGTGAGACGGGTGGGGTGCATGAAGGTTGATCCTGGGAAGGTTGAATCAAGGGGGCTTTCCTTCTCTGTCACGCCAGATCTGAAAAACGGCTCATTTATTTTTCGAGAGCAAAAGATCGCAGTCTTCGGCAGCTCCTGCAGGATGTACACCCAGCCAATGTAGGAGCTGCCGAAGGCTGCGATCTTTTGATTTTGCTTCTACGCCCGCGCCTCAACGCTGACCCAATAGCGGGTAAACCGCCGCACTTTCACCGGCAGACTGATTTGCAGCAGATCAAGAATCCGCTCGCTGTCGTCCAGTGGATAAGTCCCGGAGATCAGCAGGTCGGCCACCTTCGCATCGCAATGCAACTGGCCACGACGGTAACGCCCGAGTTCTTCAAGAAAATCGCCCAGACGCATGTGTGCGGCGATCAGCATGCCGTCGGCCCAGGCGCCGCTGTTGGCGTCCAGTGGCTTGGCTTCGCTGACCGAGGTGGCGCTGAAACTCAGCTGACGGGCAACGGGTAGCCACATCGGCTCGCGCCCGGGGCGGGTCAATTCGACCTGGCCTTCGAATAGCGCCACCTGCGTGCGATCGGCAAATTGCCGGACGTTGAGCCGGGCAGCAGCGGTTTTCAACAGCCCTTGTGCCGTGTGCACTTCAAATGATTGTGCGGTGCTCAGGAGGATCTCGCCTTCCAGCAAACGGATCAGCCGTTGCGTGCTGTCCACGTCCGCGGCGCTCGCGGTGTTGAGCTGCAACTGGCTGCCCGCACCCAGCGTAACCTTGCGGCGCTCTCCCAGCGGACTGCGGTAATCGGCGAGCAGCGTCGGCAGCGGATTGTGCTCGCGTATCCCCCAGGTGACGGCTGAACCCGCACCGAGAAGCAGCAGCAATTTGAGCGCCTGACGGCGACTGGAAGACTTCTGCCCGTTCAACGCGGCATGGGCCAATGGCGAAGCCACGCCGCGCAAGCGCTGGTTGACCCACTGCATGTGCTCCCACGCGCGACGATGTTCGCTGTGGGCGTCCAGCCATTGTTGCCAGGCTTGTTGCTGACGCGGGGAGAGCGTGCCTTGCTGCATTTCCATCAGCCAGTGCACGGCCTGTTCGGCCACTTGCGCAGAGAAATCCGGAGCGCGGTTCATAGGGCGAAATAGCAGCGCAGGGCGGCTTTGTGCAGATGGCGTTTGACCGTGGCTACGGAGATGCTCAGTTCGGCGGCGATTTGCGGATAAGTCAGGCCATCGACCTGCGCCAGCAAAAAGGCGCGCTTGACCAGACGCGGCAAGCCATCGAGCAGCTGGTCCAGCTCGATCAGGGTTTGCAGGATGATCGCTTTGTCTTCTTCCGATGGCGCAACCATTTCCGGCATCTGCGCCAGCGTGTCGAGGTAGGCGCGTTCCAGATCCTGACGACGGTAATGATTGAACAGCACGCGTTTGGCGAGGGTGGTGAGGAAGGCGCGCGGCTCAACAATTACCGATTGTTCACGTGCAGTTAGCACGCGGATGAAGGTGTCTTGCGCCAGATCCGCCGCGCTGTCCGGGCAGCCGAGTCTGCGCCGCAACCAGCCGGTGAGCCAGCTGTGGTGGTCGTGGTAGAGCGATTCGACGGGATGGGCGGACGACAAGGGTATTACTCCGGGCGCACGTTGGATGCGTTAGAGAACAAGAACTGTTCGCATTGTAGGGGCGGGCGAGGGTGTCCGGCAATCAGATGCTTTTGCGTATGAGAATATTTATCATTAATATTGCTTGCCTGTTGGTTCGGCTCGTTGGCCGGACGTTTTTTCGTTTCAGGGTCGAAACATGAAAGGCAAACTCGCCTCACTTCCCATGTCCTATCGTCTGGCCGTCACCTCGCGGGTGCTGGCGGCGGTGTTCGGCGGCTATCTGGTCGCGGCGCTGGCCAGTGTCGCGCTGACGATGTGGCTGCCGTTGAGCCGCGCCGAAGCGGTGGTGACCGGTATGACCATTTCCTTTCTGGTCTATCTGGTCGCGGTGCTGTGGTGCTTCGCTTGCCGCACGGCGTGGTCGGCGTGGGTCGGTTTGCTGGTGCCCAGCGTGATTCTGGCGACGGTGTCGGGTGCCGCGCGGGGCTTGGGTTACGCATGAAAGAGGGCTTTCGTCAGTCGATGGCCTGGCTGCACACGTGGACGGGGCTGGTGTTCGGCTGGCTGCTGTTTGCGATTTTCCTCACCGGAACGCTGGCCTATTTCAAGGATGAGATCAGCCACTGGATGCAGCCGGAAATTCCCTCGCGGCCCATCAATGCCGAAGCGAGCCTGACCCTGGCGCAAAGTTACCTGCAGCAACACGCCGCCGGCGCCTCGCGCTGGCTGATCGACTTGCCCGACGCCCGCGATCCCGGCCTGACGGTGCGCTGGCAACAGGCTTCGAACACACCGGGCGAGCGCGGCAAGTTCGAATCCAGAACACTCGACGCGCAGACCGGCAGTGAAGTCCAGGCCCGCGAAAGCCTGGGCGGCGAGTTCTTCTATCGCTTCCATTTCCAGCTGCAAATGCCTTATCCATGGGGCCGCTGGCTGGCGACGATGGCGGCGATGGTGATGTTCGTCGGGCTGATCACCGGCATCATCACCCACAAGAAAATCTTCAAGGACTTCTTCACCTTTCGCCCGCGCAAAGGCCAGCGTTCATGGCTCGACGGGCATAACGCGGTCGGCGTGCTGGTGTTGCCGTTTCACTTGATGATCACCTACAGCAGCCTGGTGATTTTCATGGCGATGGTCATGCCGGCAAGCATTCTGGCGTCCTATAACGGCGACGTGCGCACCTTTTACGACGAAGTTTTTCCGGCATCGAAGACCCCTGAGCGAGCCAACCGGGCGGCGCCGCTGAGCCCGATGGCTCCACTTCTGGCCAAGGCCAGCGAGCAGTGGGCGGGAGGCAGCACCGCGCGGCTGACAGTGAACAATCCGGGGGACGCGAATGCCTCGGTGGTGCTGTCGCGCCGTGGCGACCGCGTCGTCCACGATTTCGGGCGCGCGGTGACGTTCAACGGTGTCACCGGCGAGCGCCTCGGCAGCACTCCGGAGCAGCCCGTGGCGATGGCCGTCGGCGGCACGTTCTACGGTTTGCACATGGGCCACTTCGCCGGGGCAACATTGCGCTGGCTGTATTTCATCTGTGGCCTGGCGAGTACCGCGATGATCGGCACCGGGCTGGTGATCTGGCTTGGCAAGCGCCAGCTCAAACACGCCAAGAGCGGCGTGATGCCGTTCGAATTGCGTCTGGTGGAAGTGCTGAACATCGCCAGCATGGCCGGGCTGGTGTTGGCGGTGGCGGTGTTCTTTTTGGCCAATCGCCTGTTGCCGACAGATCTGCTCGTGCGCGCCGATCAGGAAGTGAATGCGTTTTTTATCGCCTGGGCTTTGAGTGTGGTGCATGCGTTGCTGCGCAAAGGGCGCAAGGCTTGGGTCGAACAGCTCGCGCTGGCTGCCGTGCTGTTTATCGCGGTGCCGCTGATCAATCTGACCACACCGTGGAATCTCGGGGTAACGCTGGCGCAAGGTGACTGGACGCTGGCGGGTTTCGATCTGACTTGCCTGGGCGCAGGTCTGTTCCTCGGCTGGGCCGCATGGAAAATGCAGCGTGCCGGCGGCGCCGTCAGCGTGAAAAAAACATCCCGCGAAAAGCCGCGACCGATCGCGCTTGAGCAGGAGGTCAGCTGATGTTGCTGGCGTTGTTGCTGTGCTATGCCGCCTTCAGCGCGTTGTGTCTGTCGATGCCTCGGCACCATGATGAACTGCTCGGCAACAAACCCTCGGCCCGACGCGCACGGGTTTTGAAACTCGCTGGTTGGCTGTTGCTCGGGCTGTCGCTTTGGGCGGCAGTCGCTGCACACGGCTGGAGTTTCGGTCTGGTCGACTGGTTCGCGGTACTCATGCTCAGCGCCTTGGCGTTGGTGCTGTTGCTGCCGTATCGCCCACGCTTGGCCCTCGCACTGGCTGGGTTGAGTCTGCTGGCCAGCCCGGTCGCTGCCTGGGCGCAGGGCTGACATGCTGATCGGTCATCCTCCGGAATCCCGCGACGACGAGCCACACGGCGCGCGTGCGCATTTTCTCCAGGTGTTCCTGTCGCAGCGCTCACAGATGGAAGCGCTGGTCAACCGGCGCGTCGGCTGCCGGGCCACGGCGGCGGATCTGGTGCAGGATCTGTTCCTGCGTTTCTGGCGACGGCCGTTGGTGCAGGTCGAAGAACTCAGCACCTACCTGTTGCGCTGCGCCGGCAACATCGCCATCGACCACTTGCGCAGCGAAGGCACCCGGGTGCGGGTCAATGAGGGCTGGCAACCGGATGCGCCGGACAGCCACGGCAGCGAACCGCAAGCCGCGCTCGAAGCGGGCAATGATCTGCGCCATGTCGAAGCAGCGTTGCGCGCCTTGCCCGAGCGCACCCGACAGATCTTTTTGCTCAATCGCATCCACGGCCGCAAATACGCAGACATCGCCAAGGCCATGGGCCTGTCCCAAAGTGCCGTGGAAAAACATATGATGCGCGCCCTCGAGGCCTGCAAGGCCAGCCTGCGCGAACCCGCGCCACGCCTGCCAGGGAAAGCACCGTGAAAGCCAACGACCGCGTCATTCCAACGCCCGCTCAGGAGCAGGCCGCGCTCGCCTGGCTGAGCCTGCTGCACGACCGCCCGAGCACCGGCGATCAACTGACCTTCAGTCAATGGCTGCGCGCCGACCCGGCCCACGCCGAGGCCTACGCCCAGGCGCAAGTGCTCTGGGAGTTGAGCGAAAGTCCGGCGCGTACCTTGGCCGATGAAGAGGCGTTGGCGTTGCAGGGCTACCTCAATGCGATGGATCGTCCGCGTCGTTTACTGCTGCTGCGCTGGTCGGGCGCGCTGGCGATGGCCGCGTGTCTGATGCTGATGATCAGCCTTGGCACGGGTTGGCAGCCGCAGCGCTGGATCGATGATCTCGGTGCCGATTACGTCTCGGCGCCGGGTGAAGTCCGCACCGTGACACTGGCCGATCAATCGCAAGTCACGCTGGATGCCGACAGTGCCATCGCGGTGGATTTCAGTCAGGGCGAGCGGCATGTGCAATTGCGTCGCGGTGCCGGATTTTTCAGTGTCACGCATACGGGGGATCCGTTTGTGGTCGCGGCGGAGAAGGGCGAGGCGCGGGTGCTCGGCACGCAATTCGAAGTGCGACTGCAGCCCGCAGGTGCGCAGGTCACGGTGCTGTCCGGGCGCGTTGGCGTGACGGCGGATCGCAACGCGCAACAGCAGATTCTGACCGCCGGCCAGCAAGTGGCTTACGGGCAGGGCAGTGCAGAAAAACTGCACGCGGTGGACAGCGAGGCGCAACTGGCTTGGCGTCAGGGCTGGCTGAATTACTACAAGGCGTCGCTGGCCGATGTGGTGGAGGATCTGCGGCGCTATTACCCGGGACGGATTGTTGTGCTCAATGATGAGTTGGCTGCGCGCAAGGTCAGCGGCAGTTTTCCGAGCAAGGATCCGCAGGCGGTGCTCAGTTCCCTGCAAGGTGTGATGGGGTTTGAGCAGCATCAGGTGTTGGGGCATCTGATTATTTTGCGCTGAGCCTGCCGGCGCCATCGCGAGCAGGCTCACTCCTACATTTGGAATGTGTTCCCCCTGTAGGAGTGAGCCTGCTCGCGATAGCGTTCTTTCAGACAGCAAAAAATATTTTCAAATTTGTGGTGAGGTAAACCGCAGCCCCATCCGTGTAGTGACTGAAACTGCGAGTCATTCGCATCCGTTGCGGTTCTACACAGGTCATTGAGCAATGAAGTCCAGGGCAAAATCGGGTTCGGTCAAACAGTGGTTGGGTGTTTCGGCATTGAGTTTTTCGGCGTTGGCGCTGTTGCCGCTGAGTGTGGCGCTGGCCGCTGAAACCGTCAGCAGCCCGACACAGAAACAGTTCAGTTTCTCCCTGAGCGCCAAACCACTGCCCCAGGCTCTGAGCGACTTCAGCCGCGTCACCGGGCAAAGCGTGGTCTACACCGATGAAGCGCCGTACGGCCTCAACGCCCCGGCCGTCAGCGGCCAGATGAGCGCCGAACAGGCGCTGCAACGCCTGCTCAGTGGTTCCGGCATGACCTTTCGCCGTACCGACAGCCACACCCTGGCGCTGGAACCGCAACCCACCGCAGGCGCACTCAATCTTGGCGCGACCACCATCACGTCGATGCGTGACGAGTCGATGAGCTATCAGCCGCCGCAGACCAGTTCGGTGATGCGCTCCTCGGCTTCGCTGCAGGAAATCCCGCAGACCGTCAACGTGATCCCGGCCCAGGTCATTCGCGATCAGGCCCCGCGCAATCTCGACGATGCGCTGGCCAACGTCAGCGGCATCACCCAGGGCAACACCTTGGGCAGCACCCAGGACTCGGTGATGACCCGCGGCTTTGGCGACAACCGCAATGGCTCGATCATGCGCGACGGCATGCCGATCGTGCAGGGCCGCGGCATGAACGCCACAGTCGATCGGGTCGAAGTGCTCAAGGGCCCGGCCTCGTTGCTCTACGGCATTCAGGACCCGGGCGGTGTGGTCAACCTGGTCAGTAAGAAGCCGGAACTGACTCAATACAACGCCCTGACCCTGCGCGGTTCCACCTACGGCGACGGCAAAAATGGCAGCGGCGGCACCTTCGACAGCACTGGTGCGCTGGGTGAATCCGGGCTGGCCTACCGGCTGGTACTGGATCACGAAGACGAAGATTACTGGCGCAACTACGGCACTCACCGCGAGACGCTGATCGCACCGTCGCTGGCCTGGTTCGGCGAGCGCACCAAGCTGTCGTTCGGCTATGAACACCGCGAGTTTCTCACCCCGTTCGACCGTGGCACGGTGATCGATCCACGCACCAACCATCCGCTGGACATCTCGCGCAACGAGCGTCTGGACGAGCCGTTCAACGACATGGAAGGCCGCTCGGATCTGTACCATTTCGAGGCTGACCACGAACTCAACGACGACTGGAAGGCCCACTTCGGCTACAGCTGGAACCGCGAAACCTACGACGCCAGCCAGGTGCGCGTGACCGCCATCGACACCAAAAAAGGCACGCTGACCCGCAGCATGGACGGCACGCAAGGCGCGATCAGCACTGATCGTTTCACCACCGCCAGCCTCGAAGGCAAAGTCAACCTGCTGGGCATGCAACATGATCTGGTGTTCGGCGTTGACGATGAGTACCGCAAGATCTACCGCGCTGACCTGATCCGCCAGAAAAGCCTGAGCACCTTCAGCTATGTCAATCCGGTGTATGGCCGTGAAGTCGAAGGCACCACGGTCAGCCCGGCGGACAGCGCGCAGACCGATCTGCTGCGCAGCGATTCGGTGTTTCTGCAGGACTCGATACACCTCAACGACCAGTGGATTCTGGTCGCCGGCGGACGCTTCCAGGAGTACGACCAGTACGCCGGCAAAGGCGTGCCGTTCAAGGCCAACACCGACAGCAACGGGCAGAAATTCGTACCGCGCGCCGGTCTGGTGTATCGCTACACCGACGAATTATCGTTCTACGGCAGCTACACCGAATCGTTCAAACCCAACTCGACCATCGCCCCGCTCAGCGGCAGCAGCACCGTGCTCGACGGCAGCATTGCGCCGGAAGAGGCCAAGTCGTGGGAACTGGGTGCGCGTCTGGATATGCCGGGGCGCATCACAGGCAATATCGCACTGTTCGACATCAAGAAGCGCAACGTGCTGGTCTCCAATTCTGAAGGCCCGACCACCATTTACAGCGCCGCAGGCGAAGTGCGTTCCCGTGGTCTGGAACTGGATCTGACTGGGCAGTTGACCGATCGCTGGAGCCTGATCGGCGCCTATGCCTACACCGATGCCGAGGTCACCGAAGACCCGGACTACAAAGGCAATCGCTTGCAAAACGTGGCGAAGAACAGCGGTTCATTGTCGGCGGTGTATGACTTCGGCAGCGTGATTGGTGGCGACCAACTGCGGGTCGGTGCCGGGGCGCGGTATGTCGGCGAACGCGCGGGCAATGCGGTGAATGATTTCGACCTGCCGAGCTACACCGTGGCCGATGCGTTTGCCACTTACGACACCAGACTCGAAGGGCAGAAGGTCAAGTTCCAGCTCAACGTGAAGAACCTGTTCGACCGCACCTACTACACCTCCGCGGCGAGCCGGTTCTTTGTGTCGATGGGCGATTCGCGGCAGATTTCGTTGTCGAGCACTTTGGAGTTCTGATTCAGGACCGCGGCATCGTTCTTCGCGAGCAAGCCCGCTCCCACATTGGATGGTGTTATTCACACAATCTGAGTTCACTCTGAACTCTGTGGGAGCGGGCTTGCTCGCGAAGCGGCCCGATCAGGCCATAAAAACCCCGGATCTAACGCAAAAACGCCTGTCGATAATCCCCAGGCGTCCCACCCAATACTTGCCGAAACCGGTTGGTGAAATGACTGGCACTGGCAAACCCGCACCCCAGTGCAATCTCCCCCAGCGGCAACGCCGTGCCACGCAACAATTCCCGCGCCCGGTTCAAGCGCCGCGCCAGCACGTACTGATGCGGCGGCAGGCCGAAGCTCACGCGAAACATCCGCGCAAAGTGGTATTCCGAAAGCGCACACAATCCGGCCAGTTGCCCGAGGCTGATCGGCTCGGCCAACTGATTGTCGATGAACTCGACCAGTTGCCGCCGCTGATGGGGCGCCAGTCCGCCCTTGAGGCGCACACCCTGCCGGGCGCCGACCTGGCTGAGCAGGGTATGACTGATCAATTCATGCGCAATGCTGCTGGTCAGCAGGCGTTCGGCCGGTTCGTCCCAATTCAGTGTCAATAACTGACGAAAGCGTCGGGCCTGCTGCGGATCTTCCAGAAAGGTCTGCTCGCGCAACTGCATCTCTCGCGGCTCGCGATCCAGCAGCGTGACGCAACCCAGGGCAAATTGTTCGGCGCTGAAATACAGATGAGCGAGACGCAGATCGCCGTTGATCACCCAGCCCGATTGGTGATCGGCGGGCAGGATGCACAACTTGTCCGGTCCGCCCTTGCGCCCCGGTTGGCCACGGCGAAAGGTGCCCGTGCCCCCGGCGATGTAGCAGGAAAGCGTGTGGTGGCTCGGCGTTTCGTATTCCTGGGCATCGTGGTGGTTGGTCCACAGGGCCGCAGACAAGCCGTCACCGAGATCGGCGCTGTGCAACAGGCGTGCATTCGGCGAGCGGTTGAGGGCTTGGAAGACTTGCAGGGTATCGATAGCGGCCATATTCGGTTCTCTCCAACGCCTTGCATCCTACTCCGTAGCTTTCGCGCTGCCAGCCTGTCGAGCGACAAAAGCGCAAGAATCTGCAAGCGCCCCGATCGTTGCTGTCGCACCCTGAACCTCCATACAACACAACCCTGTGGCGAGGGCGCTTGCTCCCGCCGGGCTGCGCAGCGGACCCATCAGTGAGTGCTGCGCACTCAAGCGCGAGCAAGCTCGCTTGCCACAGAGTGTCCGGTGTTCTCAGGAGTTTCGTCATGAACCTTTCGCTGTATCTGCTGACCGTGCTGATCTGGGGCACCACCTGGATTGCCCTGAAATGGCAACTGGGCGTGGTGGCGATTCCGGTGTCGATCGTTTATCGCTTCGGTCTCGCCGCGCTGGTGCTGTTCGTGCTGTTGCTGCTCAGTCGGCGGCTGCAACCGATGAATCGGCGCGGACATCTGATCTGTGTGGCGCAGGGGCTGTGCCTGTTCTGCGTCAACTTCATGTGCTTTCTGACCGCCAGCCAGTGGATTCCCAGCGGGCTGGTGGCGGTGGTGTTTTCCACGGCCACTTTGTGGAATGCGCTCAATGCACACGTATTCTTCGGTCAGCGCATCGCGCGCAATGTTTTGATGGGCGGGGCGCTCGGCCTGTTCGGTCTGGGAATGCTGTTCTGGCCGGAACTGGCCGGCCATCACGCCAGCCCCGAAACGTTGCTTGGTCTTGGCCTGGCGCTGTGTGGCACCTTGTGTTTTTCGGCGGGCAATATGTTGTCGAGTCTGCAGCAGAAGGCAGGCTTGAAACCCTTGACCACCAATGCCTGGGGCATGGCCTACGGGGCGGCGATGTTGTCGGTGTGGTGTCTGGTCAATGGCATTGCGTTCGACATGGAGTGGTCGCCACGTTACGTCGGGGCGTTACTGTATCTGGTGATCCCCGGTTCGGTGATCGGCTTCACCGCGTACCTGACGCTGGTCGGACGTATGGGGCCGGAGCGTGCTGCGTATTGCACCGTGCTGTTCCCGGTGGTGGCACTGAACGTGTCAGCGTTTGCTGAAGGTTATCAGTGGACGGCACCGGCGTTGCTCGGGCTGGTGTTGGTGATGCTGGGTAATGTCTTGGTGTTTCGTAAGCCGAAAACGCTGGTGGCGCCGGTGCAGGGGAAGTTGGTATGAAACAAACGATCACTGAACATCAGCGCTCGACTTTCAAGGTGATGTAAATCATCACCGGGAATATGAAGTCAATGATATGCCGGGCCCAGTCCTTGGCATTCCATGATTGTGAGGTGTCCATGTCAAACCATTCCACACCCACGGTTTGCAGGCACACGTAATAAATGAAAATTGCCGTCAGTATGCCCATGATCGAGAACTTTTTTGCCTCGTGGAATACCTCTGCAGGCGCATTGATGTGCCGATAGAGTTGATAGGTGCCTATCAGGCATAACGTCGTATACGTTACTTCCAGCGTGATGATGAACCAGTAGATCCGGTGATGAATCATCGGTGAATCGATGGCTCGGTATTTTATGGACTCATTGGCGGTGGTAGTGTCCATGCTCAGGATATGAGCCACGTACGTGTAGTTCGAGTCATAGTCGGTAAAGTTGTGAATCATCACCAATACACCAAAGAAGCTGATGTAAGCCATCAATATAACTTTGCTGTAGCGAATAACTTTATCGGTTGTCAGGTTGTTCACGGGATTAGCTCTCCATAGCAGTGGTCGATCATTCGATTGCCAGGCAGAGCTTATAATGCTGTTGTTAAATTGGCTTTGTTGTTCAATTTCAAGTTGTGTAGGGCGGCAACTAACGGGCAAGTGCGGTTCTGCACTTGCCCGTCATTTTTTATCCGCGCCAGACTTGCGGATTGACCAGGTCCTGCGGGCGTTCGCCGAGCAGCGCGCTGCGCAGATTGGCCAGTGCACGATTGGCCATGGCTTCGCGCGTTTCATTCGTGGCGGAGCCGATGTGCGGCAATGTCACAGCATTTTTCAACTGGAACAGCGGCGACTCGGCCAGCGGTTCTTTCTCGTAGACGTCCAGTCCGGCGCCACGGATGCGATTGTTTTGCAGGGCTTCGATCAGCGCCGGCTCGTCGACCACCGGGCCACGGGAGATGTTGACCAAAATCGCCCCCGGCTTCATCAACGCCAATTCGCGATGGCTGATCAGGTGGCGGGTTTTATCGCTGAGCGGCACCACCAGGCAGACGAAGTCGGCTTCGGCGAGCAACTGGTCGAGGCTGCGAAACTCTGCGCCGAGTTGCTGTTCCAGTTCGGTCTTGCGGCTGTTGCCGCTGTAGATAATCGGCATGTTGAAGCCGAAATGGCCACGGCGGGCGACGGCGGCGCCGATGTTGCCCATGCCGACGATGCCCAGGGTTTTGCCGTGGACGTCACAGCCGAACAACGGTGCGCCGACGCTGGCCTGCCATTGGCCGGCCTTGGTCCAGGCGTCGAGTTCGGCGACGCGGCGGGCGCTGCTCATGATCAGGGCGAAGGCGAGGTCGGCGGTGCTTTCGGTGAGTACGTCGGGGGTGTTGGTGAGCATGATCCCGCGTTCATTGAAGTAGTCGAGGTCGTAGTTGTCGTAGCCGACGGAGACGCTGGAGACTACTTCGAGTTTTGTGGCTGTTTCGAGTTGGGCCTTGCCGAGTTTGCGGCCGACGCCGATCAGGCCGTGGGCGTGGGGGAGGGCTTCGTTGAATTGGGCGTTGATGTCGCCGTTCTTCGGGTTGGGGACAATGACGTCGAACTCTTGTTGCAGGCGTTCGATCATGGGTGGGGTGATGCGGCTGAAGGCCAGGACTGTTTTTTTCATCGCTATGGGCTCGGCTTCTGGGCTTTATTGCCAAGCAAGCTAACATTTCTGTTTTGGGTTGTCTTGGCGGCCTCTGGGCCGACCATGCTTTGGGTTGATGGGGGACATATCCGTTGCTTCGGGTGCTGCTGCTGGCGGTTTCGCTCTTACAGCGACTCCCTTTGGCAAACGCCCCAAAGGAAGCAAAGGTCTTGGCCCCTGCGTTCGGCCCTCGCTTAGGCTCGGGTTCCTTCGTTGCGGGGTTCATCCGGGGGCATCGCCTCCGGTTTGCTTCGCTGCACCTCCTCTCGATGCATTTGGCTTCGCCAAACGGTCGCTGCGCTCCCACCCCCGGATAAACCCCTCCACTCAGCCTGCCGATGGGGCCGGCACGGCAAGATCAAGAGCTTTCGGCGAGCTGACACTCGGCCATTGAGTGGTGAAGAGCATGCGGTCTGTCTGGACTGCTTTGCTTTTCTGTAGGAGTGAGCCTGCTCGCGAAGGCGGCCTACGAGCCGACCAGTCTCCAATTGAACACACCCATTCCAACTGTGGGAGCGAGCCTGCTCGCGAAAGCGGTGTGTCAGGCACCAAAAATATTGAATGGGCTGACGCTTTCGCGAGCAGGCTCGCTCCCACAGGGGGATTAGTTGTGTGTTGGAGACTGCGAGATTTCGTGGTTATCCAGCACCCGATTCACCGCCAGCTCGGCCAGCATGATGATTTGCTGGATCGCCAGTATCGTCTGTCGCTGCGGGCTTTCGACATAGGCCGCAATGTCGCTGGTCATGATGCTTGCCGAGGCCAGTGATTCGCAGGCGTGAACCAGCAGGCTTTCGTTGTCCATGTCGGGGACGACCTGGAACATGCTGCTGGGTTTGTGGAATCTCACAGCGGCGGCGGAAGGTTTCAGGTAATGGTCGAGTGCACGCTCGGCGGCGTCGTGGAGCTTTTTTGAATCGAGGGATTCGTAGGGGGAGGTGCTTTCGGCTTGGGGCGGATTGGGTGTGGGTTTGATCATGGTGGAACTCCATTCGGGATGTGGAGTTCGCCACGTACTGCGACCAAGCAATAGGGTGGCGAACCGTACGCAGGTTGGTCGACCAGGGAATGGAAACCCGGCAGGGCCAAGGCCCTCCCACGCACAGCTCGCCATTAAGCAAGCTTAAAAAGTGCGCCATTCTAAACCCGGACGACCAAGTCCGGTCGTTGATTCGTCAACGACCCCCTGAGCCTATCCACCCCACTTCCGAGCCACAACCGTCAAAACCTGTCGGAAAACTCCCTTCAAATCACCGCTTTTGTAGGAGCTGCCGTAGGCTGCGATCTTTTGATTTTTAAACATCAAGGGCAAAAGATCGCAGCCTGCGGCAGCTCCTACAGTGAACACCGTGTGTTGAAAATCAGTTGGCGACGCGGGCTCCGGCGAGGCTCCCACTCAACTCATACGCCGCCAGTTCCGCCTGATGCGCCGCCAATATCTCCGGCAGTGACCCGCGCAAATAATCGACCCAAGTCTTGATCTTCGCATCCAGGTATTGCCGCGACGGGTAGATCGCGTACAGGTTGAGTTCCTGCGAGCGGTAGTTCGGCATCATCCGTACCAGCGTGCCGTTGCGCAGGCCTTCGATGGCGGCGTAGACCGGCAGGACGCCGACGCCCATGCCGCTGATGATCGCGGCTTTCATTGCGTCGGCGGAGTTCACCAGGAACGGCGAGCTGTTGATGGTGACCATTTCCTGGCCGTCCGGGCCGTTGAAGGCCCATTTTTCCAGGGGGATCACCGGGCTGACGAGGCGCAGGCAGGCGTGGTTCAGCAGGTCTGCGGGCTTTTGCGCGCAGCCGTTGGCTTTCACGTAGGCCGGGGAGGCGCAGACGATGCTGTAGGTGATGCCCAGGCGTTGCGAGACGAAGCCCGAGTCCGGCAGTTCGCTGGCGAGCACGATGGACACGTCGTAGCCCTCGTCGAGCAGGTCCGGCAAGCGGTTGGCCATGGTCAGGTCGAAGGTCACGTCCGGGTGGGTCTTGCGGTAGCGGGCGATGGCGTCGATCACGAAGTGCTGGCCGATGCCGGTCATGGTGTGCACTTTCAACTGGCCGGCGGGGCGGGCGTGGGCCTGGCTGGCCTCGGCTTCGGCTTCTTCGACATAGGCCAGGATCTGTTCGCAGCGCAGCAGGTAGCGCTTGCCGGCCTCGGTCAGGGCGATGCGCCGGGTCGTGCGATTGAGCAGGCGGGTTTGCAGGTGGGCTTCCAGGTTGGAGACCGCGCGCGAGACGTTGGCCGTGGTGGTGTCGAGTTGCACGGCGGCGGCGGTGAAGCTGCCGGCTTCGGCCACACAACTGAAGGCGCGCATGTTTTGCAATGTGTCCATGGGGTGCTCTCAAGGGAGATGGCAAATTGTGACACGAAGTTTCAGGGGCTGAGACCCCCGACCAACGGATTATCTCGTTAACGGTAACAAAGATTCACAGGAATCCCAGCTTATCGCCACCAAGGCGCCCACCTAGAATTGCGCCGCTCCCTGTAGGAGCTGCCGCAGGCTGCGATCTTTTGATTTTGTTTTAAGGGAATCAAGATCAAAAGATCGCAGCCTGCGGCAACCCCTGCACAAATCCCCGCCTTATCCTCTTTCAGGAATTCGCAGCTGTGCCGCGTCGCATCATCAGAGCGCTTTTGCCGCTCAGTGTTCTGGCTTTTACCCTGGGTCTCAGCGGCTGCATCTCAACGCAAGGAATTGCCCCGCATAGCACGGCATTGGAAGCCGACGCACTGGCCACTGACGACGCCATCGCCCACGCCGCCCGTGACGCCAACTGGCCCACCGCACAATGGTGGCAAGCCTACGGCGACCCGCAACTCAATCACTGGATCGACCTCGCCGTGCAGGGCAGTCCGAGCATGGCCATGGCCGCTGCACGGGTGCGTCAGGCCAAGGCGCTGGCCGGTGTCGCCGAGGCCGCCGAGTCGTTGCAGATCAATGGCGAGTCAACGCTCAAGCGCCACAACTGGCCGACCGACCAGTTCTACGGCCCGGGCGAGTTGGCCAACACCACCACCTGGGACAACAACGCCGCGCTGGGTTTCAGCTACGCCCTCGACCTCTGGGGGCGGGAAAGCAATGCCAGCGAACGCGCGGTGGATCTGGCGCACATGAGCGCCGCCGAAGCGCGGCTGGCGCAGCTGGAATTGCAGAACAATATCGTGCGCGCCTACATCGAGCTGTCGCTGCATTACGCCCAGCGCGACATCGTCGCCGCGACCCTCAAGCAGCAACAGCAGATTTTGGATCTGGCGCAGAAGCGTCTGGACGGCGGCATCGGCACGCACTTTGAAGTCAGTCAGGCGGAAACGCCGTTGCCGGAGACCCATCGGCAACTGGATGCGCTGGACGAAGAAATCGCCCTGAGCCGCAACCAGATCGCCGCGCTGGCCGGCAAAGGCCCGGGCGACGGTGCGCAGTTGCAGCGGCCGACGCTGGCGCTGGGTGCTGCGTTGAAACTGCCATCGGCATTGCCCGCCGAGTTGCTCGGTCAGCGCCCGGACGTGGTCGCCAGTCGCTGGCAAGTGGCGGCGCAGGCACGCGGCATCGATGTCGCGCATGCCGGGTTTTATCCCAACGTCGATCTGGTCGGCAGCCTCGGCTACATGGCCACCGGCGGCGGGGCGCTGGAGTTTTTGACTGGCAAGAAACTCAATTACAACGTCGGCCCGGCAATCTCGCTGCCGATCTTCGACGGTGGGCGTTTGCGCAGTGAACTGGGTGAAGCCTCCGCCGGGTATGACATCGCCGTGGCGCATTACAACCAGACGCTGGTCAATGCGCTGAAGAACATTTCCGACCAGTTGATCCGTCGCGAGTCGATGGACAAGCAGCAAGCCTTCGCCGCCGAGTCGGTGGCTACTGCGCAGAAGACCTACGACATCGCGATGATCGCCTATCAACGTGGGCTCACCGATTACCTCAACGTGCTGAATGCGCAGACCTTGCTGTTCAAGCAACAGCAGGTGCAGCAGCAGGTGCAGGCGGCGCGTTTGAGTGCGCATGCCGAGTTGGTGACGGCGTTGGGTGGCGGCCTCGGGGCTGGCAATGATGTGCCCACAGCCGAGCAAACCCTGGCCCCGAAAACCCCGGCCCTTTTGCGGTGAACACACGATCTCTTTGGCAATTTAATACCTGTGGTGAGGGGATTTATCCCCGATGGGCTGCGAAGCAGACCTAAGACGAGCGTGTGCAATCTGACTGTGAGAACTCAATTGCCTTGTTTAGGGTTGCTGTGCAACCCGTCGGGGATAAATCCCCTCACCACAGAGTTTGTGTTCACCACAAAAATTGATGTTTGCCACAGATGACTCTTCAGTCCTCAATCATTGAGCAAGACCAAATGACTCCCTTGCCCGCACCTCTACGCTGGCTCTACTCCCTGGAATGGCGCCGGGGTTTGTTTGACTGGGCGCGCAGCGATGGCGTGACCTGGGTGTATATCTTCAAGGTATTGCTCGCCGCGTTCCTCACGCTGTGGCTGGCGATGCGCCTGGAATTGCCGCAACCGCGTACGGCGATGATCACCGTGTTCATCGTCATGCAGCCGCAGAGCGGCCAGGTGTTCGCCAAGAGTTTCTATCGTTTCCTCGGCACCCTGGCCGGGTCGGCGATGATGGTCACGCTGATTGCGCTGTTCGCGCAAAACACTGAGTTGTTCCTCGGTTCGCTGGCGATTTGGGTCGGCATCTGCTCGGCCGGTGCGGCACGTTGCCGTAACTTCCGCGCCTACGGTTTTGTCCTCGCCGGCTACACCGCCGCGATGGTCGGGCTGCCGGCGCTGGCGCATCCGGATGGTGCGTTCATGGCCGCCGTCTGGCGAGTGCTGGAGATCTCGCTGGGGATTCTCTGCTCGACAGTAGTCAGCGCCGCGATCCTGCCGCAAACCGCCAGCGCAGCAATGCGCAACGCCTTGTATCAGCGCTTCGGCGTGTTCGCGTTGTTCGTCACCGATGGCCTGCGCGGGCGTAGCAAAGCCGAGTCGTTCGAAGCGAGCAACGTGCGTTTTATCGCCGAAGCCGTGGGCCTGGAAGGGCTGCGCAGCGTCACCGTTTTCGAAGACCCGCACATGCGTCGGCGCAACGGTCGCCTCAGCCGTTTGAACAGCGAGTTCATGGGCATTACCACGCGCTTCAACGCCCTGCATCAGTTGCTGGAACGCTTGCGCGTGAATGACGAAGAACACGTGGTGGCCGCGATCAGGCCGGGCCTGCAGGATCTTGCGGAAGTACTCGACGGCTTCAGTGGCCGCGCCTTGACCAGCCCGGACGCGGCACGTTTGGCGACGGCATTGGCCACGTACAAGGAAGGCCTGCCGACGCGCGTGCGAACCTTGCGCGGCATTTTCCAGGAAACCGGTCCGAGTGAAGCCGAGCAACTGGATTTCCATACTGCATACGAGCTGCTCTATCGCTTCGTCGATGACTTGCACAGTTATGCACAGACCCACGCCTCGCTGGCCGATCACCGCCACGAACGTGAGCGCTGGGACGAGCCGTTCACCCCGCAAACCAACTGGTGGGCCGCTGCGGCTTCGGGGATTCGCGCCTCGTTCATCCTGATTGTGCTGGGCAGCTATTGGGTCGCCACCGCGTGGCCGAGCGGCGCGACCATGACCCTGATTGCTGCCGCCACCGTGGGACTGTCTGCCGCCACGCCGAACCCGAAACGCATGGCGTTCCAGATGGCCTGCGGGACTTTTCTCGGGGCGCTGATCGGCTTCGTCGAGATGTTTTTCATCTTCCCATGGATCGACGGTTTTCCGCTGCTGTGCGTGATGCTCGCGCCAGTCATCGTGCTCGGCTCGTTCCTCGCTTCGCGACCGAAATATGCCGGGGTCGGCCTGGGTCTGTTGATCTTCTTCAGCACCGGTTCGGTGCCGGACAACCTGACCATTTACAACCCCTACAGCTTCATCAACGACTACATCGCGATGGTCATGGGCATGCTGGTGTGTGCCGCTGCCGGCGCGATCATTCTGCCGCCGAACAGCCGCTGGTTGTGGAAGCGCCTGGAGCAGGATTTGCGCGAGCAAGTGGTCTATGCGATCAGCGGCAAGCTCAAGGGCCTGGCATCGAGTTTCGAGAGTCGTACCCGTGACCTGCTGCACCAGGCTTATGGTCTGGCGGCAGGTCAGCCGACGGTGCAGAAGAACCTGCTGCGCTGGATGTTCGTGGTGCTCGAAGTCGGCCACGCGATCATCGAATTGCGCAAGGAACAGGCGATCCTCCCGGTGCATCCGGCGTATGCCGAATCGCAGCCGTGGCGTCAGGCGATCCGCGTCATGGGCCGGGCGCTGGTGCGGCTGTTTCTGCAACCGAACCCGAGCAATCTGGAGCGCGCACTGGTGGCGGTCGATCACGCGATCAGTCGGGTCGCCGCGACCGACGAGCCGTTTGCGCCGCACTTCGACACGTCCGCGTTACGCCGGGTGAAGAGCTATCTGCACTTCATCCGCACCTCGTTGCTCGACCCGCAATCACCACTCGCTGCCTATGCCGTCGCCAAGCCCGAAGGACTTGCCCATGCCTCGTGAAATCGCCTTCCACGGCGTGTACATGCCGACCATGACCCTGATGTTTTTTGTCGCTGCGGCGCTGGCCTGGGCGCTGGACCGGTTCCTCTCGGGGTTCGACCTGTACCGCTTTTTCTGGCACCCGGCGCTGCTGCGTCTGAGTCTGTTTACCTGTCTGTTCGGCGCCATGGCGCTGACTGTCTACCGTTGAGAACGTTCTGATGAAAAAGTTTTTCAGCCTGCTTGCGACCCTGCTGGTGCTGGCCCTGGCACTGTGGATCGGCCGGACCCTGTGGGAGCACTACATGAACACCCCGTGGACCCGCGACGGCCGGGTGCGGGCGGACATCATCAACGTCGCGGCCGACGTCACCGGGGAAGTGGTCGACGTGCCGGTGCGCGACAACCAATTGGTGAAGAAGGGTGACCTGCTGATGCAAATTGACCCCGAGCACTACCGTCTCGCGGTGAAGCAGGCGCAGTCGCTGGTCGCTTCGCGCAAGTCGACCTGGGAGATGCGCAAGGTCAACGCGCATCGCCGCGCCGACCTCGACAATCTGGTGATCTCCAAGGAAAACCGCGACGACGCCAGCAACATCGCCGACGCCGCGCTCGCCGATTACCAACACGCACAAGCGCAACTGGAAGCCGCCGAACTCAACCTCAAACGCACTGAAGTGCGCGCGGCGGTGGACGGCTACGTGACCAACCTCAACGTGCATCGCGGTGACTACGCGCGCATCGGCGAAGCGAAAATGGCCGTGGTCGACATGAACTCGTTCTGGGTCTACGGCTTCTTTGAAGAGACCAAACTGCCGCACGTGCGCGTAGGCGACAAGGCCGACATGCAACTGATGAGCGGCGAAGTGTTGAAGGGCCACGTGGAGAGCATTTCCCGCGGCATCTACGACCGCGACAACCCGGAAAGCCGCGAGCTGATCGCCGATGTGAACCCGACGTTCAACTGGGTGCGTCTGGCGCAGCGGGTGCCGGTGCGCATTCACATCGACGAAGTGCCGGAGGGTGTGTTGTTGGCGGCGGGGATAACTTGCACGGTGGTGGTGAAGCAAGAGCCTGTGGATAACTGACAGGCCGCGTCGCGGCCATTCGCGAGCAGGCTCGCTCCCACAAGGGATCTTCGATGTGCCACAGATCCAGTGTGGGAGCGAGCCTGCTCGCGAAGAGAACAACCCGGTCTTTCAGACCAAAACCGAGTAATCATTCAGCGCAAAACGTCTCCTGCAAATGCCGCCACAGCACCCGCCCGGCCTCGGTCTTTTCAAACACCACCGTCGAGCGGCGATCGGTGCGCAACCCGCTCGCATCGCTCTGCTGCTCGCGATAACTCAGCGTCCCGCCATGCGCATGCAGCGCAATCCCGCGCAGCTCACTGAGCTCGATCCTGAACCCGGGCTTGTTCCCGCCCGCCGCGTGAAACAGCGCACGCAAGGCTTCGATATCCAGCGCCACGCCCAGCGGCGTGACCATGGAAAAATCCGCCGAGAATCGGCTCAGCAAGCGCTCCATTTCGGCTGAATCCTGCTCCACGGCAAACCAGCGTTCGATCACCAGGTGGGCCTGGATCACTTCATCAAAATATTCGTTGTAGTCAGTCATGTGGATTTTTCCTGAAGGGGAGGTGGGCTCAGCAGGGCGAGCACTTTGGAGGCGTCGAAACGCAGCACGGCGATCATGGGCAACAAGGTGAGCAAGGCCGCCGCGACAAAGCAGTATTTGAATCCGTTGCCGCCCAGTGCACCCAACAGCGAACTGAGCAGCGCGGCGCCAAGACAGAAACCGAGCTGGCGATTGATGTTCCACAGAGCGCTGGAGTGGCCCATTTTTTCTGGCGCGATGCCGACAAACGCCAGGCTCTGCGCGGTGACGCTGCACAGGCTGCCGCCCAGTCCCATCAAGGCATAGGCAATGACCAGCGGCGCGGCGGCGGGTTGTTCGATGCGCATCAGCAGGACAATCCCCAGGCACTGCAAAAGCATCCCGGCGATCAGCAACGGTTTGGGGCCGATGCGGTTGAAACTGCGTTTGCCGAGCATGATCGCCATACCCGATGCGGCTGCCCAGGACAGCATCAGCGCACCGGTCTGCGCCGCGCCGAAACCGAGGTCGTGCAGGTACAACACGGCAATCATGTTGGTGCCGGTAAACACCCCGGGCACGAACAGGTAGATCAGCATCGCCAGGCGCAACGACGGGCTCTTGAGCAGTTGCAGGTCGAGCACCGCGTCGGGTTTGTGCCAGCCATCGCGCAGGTACAGCCATAGGGTCAGGACACCGAGCAGCAGAACCCCGGCGGCGAGGTGTCGGGTAGCGGCGGCGCTCGCCAGGCTCACGGCAATCAACAACAGTGTCAGGGCTGCCACCGCCAGCAGCAGGCCGCGCAGATCCAGTGTCGGGCGTTCCGTGCCGGGTTGATCCGCTTGCAACCACAGCAGACCCAGGCCGAAAGCGAGCAGCGCCAGCGGCATGTTCAGGTAGAAAATCCAGCGCCATGACAACGCCTCGACGATCAGGCCGCCCGCCGCCGGCGACAGGGCCGGCACCATCAGCGCGACCATCAGCACCACGCCGGTCAAATGCGCGCGTTGTGTCGCGGGATACTGCCGATAAGCCAAGGCCTGACCGATCGGCAGCAACAAGCCGCCACCGAGGCCTTGCAGCAGGCGCCAGACAATCAGGCTCTCAATCGACCCGGCCTGGGCCACCAGACCGGAAGCGATACCGAACAGCAGCAACGAGCCCAGAATCAGCCGCCGTTCGCCCAGCCGCGCCGCCAGCCACACGCTCAGCGGAATGATCAGTGTCAGCCCGAGCATGTAGGCGTTGGTGATCCACGCCAGTTGCGTCACCGAGGCCTGTAATTCCCGGGCGATGTCCGGGTAGGCGATGCTCGCGGCGAACATGTTCAGCAGGTCGAGGGCGAACCCGAACAGATACACCAGCGCGACTTTCGAGCGATAGGCCATGGCAGCTTCCCTGTGATGAGACGTGCAGGGTAGGGCGCTTCAGGCGTTAGGAAAACGCTGGTTTGCCTGCTAGTTTGTCAAAAATATTTTGACAGGGAGTGCGCTGGACATGGTCAGCCTTGACCGATTTGACACCTTCAAAGCCGTGGTCGAGGCCGGGTCGTTGACGGCCGCCGCCGATACCTTGGGCCAGACGCGCGCGGTGGTGAGCTTCAATCTCAAGCGACTGGAAGAAGAACTGGGCGTCACCTTGCTCACGCGCAACACCCGGCAACTGGCCCTGACCGATGCCGGCGAGCGCTTCTATCGGCGCTGCCTGCGCACCCTCGACGAAGCGCGACTGGCGATCGAGGAAGCGCGCTCCGAGCATTCGCAACTCAAGGGCACGTTGCGCATCACTACCACCGTGGAATTCGCCCTGGCCCAAGTGGTGCCGGCGCTGGAGGTGTTCCGTCAGCAACAGCCACAACTGAACATTCACCTGTCGACGTCCTCGACCCACGCCGATCTGATCTCCGAACGCTTCGACATGGCGATTCGTCTGGGACGCATGCACGACTCCAATCTGCGTGCGGTGCAGTTGTCGAGGTTTGAAGTGTATGCGGTGGCCGCGCCGCAGCTGGTAGAACGCTTTGCGCCGGTTGCCACGCTGGCGACGCTGGAGTCGATGCCGACGCTGGGCCATGGCCGAGTTCCGGAAATGACCGTGACCGACCCGGCCGGCAGCGAGCATGTCTACCAGCCAAAACCGGGGACCACCGCCATCGTCGCCGACAACTCGGCGACGCTCAGGGCGTTTGCGCTGACTGGCCAAGGCGTGGCGATTTTGCCGCAGTGGCTGATTCAGGAGGATCTGCAGGCCGGGCGATTGGTGCGGTTGCTGGCCGATTACCGGTTTGCTCAGCAGGGGGTGTATGCGCTGTACCCGGATACCCGGCATTTGCCGCTGAAGGTGCGGGCGTTCATTGATTTCATGAAGGGCTGGGGCTGAGGATCTCGGTTGACTGTGCCGGCCTCATCGCGGGCAAGCCACGCTCCCACAGGTTTTTGTGTTCCTCTGGATATTCGTGTACGGCGCAAAACCCTGTGGGAGCGTGGCTTGCCCGCGATGGGGTCACCTCGGTCTCAGAGCTGGCCGCGCAACCCGAACCGCTTCATCAACGTCGACTCCAGCAATCCCTTGGGCAATAACGTCGCCAGCAATGGCAACGCGCGGCTGCCATTACCAATGCGGATCAAGCGAGGCGGCGTGCCCTGCTGCACAGCCTTGAGCAACTCAGCCGCAAACTCACTGGCCGGGGTCGGCTTGTCCTGCGATGCCTTGGCCCGCGCACGAATCCCCTCACGCAACGGAAACCACGGTGATTGCTCGTTGATCAGTTGCTCCGCTTCATGCCCGGCATTCTTGGCGAAGCTCGACTGAATCGCTCCCGGTTGCACTTCCATCACGCGGATACCGAACGGCGCCAGCTCCATGCGCAGCGCATCGCTCAGCGCATGCACCGCGGCTTTCGAGGCGCAGTAGGCGCCGGCGAACGGCGTGACCAGTACCCCTGAGACACTGCCGATATTCACCACCAGCCCCTTGGCCCGGCGCAGTACCGGAAACAGGGCGCGGGTAACGCCGACAATCGAGAACACATTGGTTTCGAACTGGCGCTGCATGGCCGGCACGCCGCCGTCGAGCAGCGGTCCCATGGCGCCATAACCGGCGTTGTTGATCAGCACGTCGAGGCCGCCGTGTTGCTGGTTGATGCGCTCGGCGAGTTGTTCCAGCGCCACACTGTCATTGACGTCCAGCGCGATTGCGCTGAACCCCGCAGCGGCGAGGGCCGCGACGTCTTCAGCCTTGCGCGCACTGGCCCAGACCTCGTAACCGGCGGCTTTGAACGCATCGGCGAGGGCGCGGCCAATGCCGCTGGAGCAACCGGTAATCAACGCAACGGGCATGGCGCATTCCTTGTGCAAAAAATGGGAGGAGGGGGATCAGTCGGAGAAACTGCCCTGCAAGCGCTCGGCACGAAACTCCAGGGTTTGTGGGCGATAACCGGGGCGCAGTGGAGGCATCGGCAGGCAGTCTTCCCAGTCGCCACCGGCCTGCAGTTCGCCGGGGCCGCGATAGCGCGGGGCGGTGTATTGGTTGTCGGCCAGATTGACCGTGTCGCCCGGCGCGTAAGCTGCGATGCGCCAGCGCAGTTCAGTCAGCGGCACGTCGTTGCCGTTTTTCATTTTCAATTGCAGCGGCCGATCTGCCGGGCATTGTTCCGGTGCATAGCTGATGCGCATCTCAAGGCGCGCCAGTTGCTTGAGCTCGCGGTTGTCCAGCCACACCACCCACATGGCCACCAGGCCCAGACCGATAGCCGCGGCCACGGAGACCGGCACAGCCTTGGCGGGATAGCGCAGCAGCAGAATCAACCAGGTGATGATCAGCAGGATGCCGATGAACATGAGGGAAGGCTCCTTGGTTCGTGAGTACCATCCTACCGGAGGGCCGGCGCAATGGACATTCGCGCGTATTCCGAATGTACCGTCAGTCGGTACTGTAATTTCTGACAGTTGAAAATCGCAAAGCGCGGATGCTCTGATGCCCTGAAGCATGGATAACGCTAGTGCCGGGAGCAAGCTGATGAACAAGCATGGAAAAACACCGACGCTTTCAGTAAGCGACCCGCGCGGACTGCAGGTTCGGACGGTTGGTTATTGGCGTGCCGACGACCTTTGCCCAGCTCAAACCCGCGTCAATCGCACGGTGCGCGACGCTGCTGGAAGGGTTGTGGAACAGTGGGATCCGCGCCTGTGGGCACTGCAAACGACCGAGCCGCTGACGCCAGCGAATCTGCGCACCCTTTATTCGTTGATCGGGCAAACGCTGCGCTCCGACAGCGTCGATGCCGGTACGCAGCTGGCGTTGTACGGGCTCGGTGCCGAGACGCTGTACGACTGGGACAGTCGAGAAACCTGGCGCGAGGTGCATCACGACCCGCTGCTGCGTCCGATTGCCGTGTTCGAAGAAGGCGCATCCGAGCCTAGGCGGTGCGTCGAACGTCTCACTTACGGTCAGCCCGGCGCGGGTGATCCCTCCCGGAATCAGCTGGGCCAGTTGATTGGGCACGATGATCCGGCGGGTAGTGTGTGCTCGCAAAGCTTTGCAATCAGTGGGCAATGCATTGAAAGCACGCGGCACTTCACCCTCGACCCCAGCGTCCCCGATTGGCCGCAAAACGTTGATGACCGCCAGCGCTTGCTGGAGCCCGGTGACGGTGCAACGACCCGCTGGCGCTTCGGGCCGCTGGGGCAGGTACTCGAACAAGTCGATGCACGTGATAATCGACAGGACCGCGAGTTGACGCTGGACGGTCAGTTGCGTGCCTGCCATCTGCAATTGCGGCACCAGACCAAAGCGCAAACGCTGGTGAGCGACATTCGTTACAACGCTGATGGGCAAGTCACTCAGGAACTGGCGGGCAATGGTGTGCTGACGACGCTGACCTATCAGCCCGAGGACGGTCTTCTGCTAACCCGCCATGCGAGGAAAGCCGGGGGCGAGGTATTGCAACATCTGATCTACGACTATGACCCGATGGGCAACTTGCTGAGCATCGAGGACAAGGCACTGCCGATCCGGTATTTCGCCAACCAGCGTATCGATCCTGTCAGTCGTTTCGACTACGACAGCTTCTACCAGTTGCATGTGGCCACCGGTTGGGAAGCAGGTGCTGCTACTCAAGGTCCGGCGTCCATCGGACGTGACGATCCGGCAGCAGTGAGCAATTATCGACAGACCTTCGACTACGATGAATCCGGCAATCTGCTGCTGCTGACGCATGTTGGCGCGCGCAATGGCCGCGAGCTCAAAGCTGCGCGATCAAGTAATCGCTGTTTGCCTTACCGTAATGGCGTGCCACCGACGGAAGAGGAGATTGCCGCGGCGTTCGATCCCCGTGGCAATTTGCGAGCGCTGTACGCGGGGAGTTCATTGACGTGGAATCTGCGTAATCAGTTGCAATCGGTCACGCCGGTCGAACGTGCCAGCGGCCCCAATGACCGTGAACACTATTGCTACGACGGTGCCGGTCAACGTGTGCGCAAGATTCGCTCACTCCAGACGAATGCCCGCGGCGTCACGGCCCAGGTGCGCTATTTGCCTGGACTGGAGCTACGCACCGACACGGCCACCGGTGAGCAATTGCAAGTGATCTGCGTCGAGGGCCACATCAGCCGTGTACACGTGCTGCACTGGGAAAGTGCTCCGCCCACCGGTTCCAATGACCATTATCGGTACACGCTGACGGATCATCTCGGATCGACCTGCCTGGAACTGGGCGAGGATGCCCGGCTCATCAGTCAAGAAACATTCTTCCCGTTCGGTGAAACGGCGTGGAGCAAGGACACCGAGGCCAGTTACAAAACCCTGCGTTATTCGGGCAAGGAGCGCGATGCCACAGGTCTCTATTATTATGGCTATCGCTATTACATGCCGTGGTTGCAGCGCTGGTTGAATCCTGACCCGAAAGGCTTTATCGACGGGCCGAACCTGTATCAGATGGTGGGTAACTCGCCCATGAACCATGTCGACACCGATGGGGGCGGGAAGACCGCCACATCTGAGTTGGCTGACAGTGTGCAAAAGCAGCAGGCATTAATGAGCACGATGACCTCGGCGGCAGCGGACGTCAGAAACTCATTGCTCAATCACACTCAGGCGCGACACCGGTTTCAGGCCTTGGCCAGGCGCGTCGGGACGCAACTGGCCAGCAGCATGTTCAGCGCAGGCGCTCAAGCCGCAGGGGGCACGATTGGCACTGCAATGGGCACCGTGTTCGGACCGGTAGCCGGTTCGCTTGGGGGCAAGATTGGCACGAAGGTCGCCGATAAGTTGGCGGGTGCAGCCATCGACAAGGTGGTGGACACCTATCAGTTGAACCGACCTATCCATTTCAAGGGCAGCGAATTGAATCCCAAGGCTCTGGTTGAAAGCGTCGAGCCGAAAAAGAAGCTGAGTCTTGCCACAGTGAAGCTGCAATTGGCAGCGCATGATCCGCGCACAGCCGACGGTCGATCACGCTTGACCCAAATGGCGCGCGCCAAGGTCGAGGGCAAAGTGATCGAGGCAGTCTCTGAAAAACTGGGACCAGAAACTCGGGGGCTGTTCCAGACGGGGCGGGAATTCATCCATGCAGCGCAGGGACTGAATGCTGAGGCGTTAAGCAACACTTATGAACATCTTTCGGCAAACATCGACATGGTCGAGTTCAGGACGCAGGCCATCCTTACCGAGCTGGCAACCACCGGCAGCGCGGATCCGGAGCTTTTCGAAGCGGTCTCCGACTTGTCGATGCAAACGTCCAGTACGCTGCAGAGCCTGCGGCGGACCCAGGACTTTATCGGACTGCTCGCACCGGCTCCCTACGCGGGAAGGCAGCAATCGCTGGGGGGACATTCCCGGCCGAGGCTGACTCGACAACATTCGTTGAGTTGAAAAAAAGCCCCCGCCCAACCCACTGCGGATAGGGGACGCAGCGGGCTGGACGGGGGCTTCTTATTGCGGAACGCTTACTGCGCGATGGTTTTCACCGACACGCCGCGTTCGATCGGGGTCGAGCGACCGTAGATATCTTCAAAGCGCTCGATATCGTCTTCGCCCAGGTACGAGCCCGACTGCACTTCAATGATTTCCAACGGGATCTTGCCCGGGTTGCGCAGGCGGTGCACCGAGGCGATCGGGATGTAGGTCGACTGGTTTTCAGTGAGCAGAAAGACGTTCTCGTCGCAGGTCACTTCAGCAGTGCCGCTGACCACGATCCAGTGTTCGGCGCGGTGGTGGTGCATCTGCAGCGACAGGCACGCGCCCGGTTTGACCGAGATGTGCTTGACCTGGAAACGCCCGCCCATGTCCACCGAGTCGTAGGAACCCCACGGACGATAAACCTCGCAGTGGTTCTGGGTTTCGCTGCGACCCTGCTCGTTGAGGGTGTTGACCATCTGCTTGACGCCCTGAACCTTGTCCTTGTGGGCGATCATCATCGCGTCCTTGGTTTCGACCACGACGATGTTTTCCAGACCGATCACCGACACCAGTTTGCCGTTGCCGTGGATCATGCAGTTCTTGCTGTCCTGGATCACTACGTCGCCCTTGCTGACGTTGCCGTTGGCGTCTTTCTCGTTGACTTCCCACAGCGACGACCAGCAACCGACATCGCTCCAGCCAGCGGTCAGCGGCACCACGCAGGCACGCTGGGTTTTTTCCATGACGGAGTAGTCGATGGAGTTGTCCGGGCAGCAGGCGAAAGTGGCTTCGTCCAGGGTAACGGTGTCGGCGTCCTGCTGGCTGCGCTCGAGGGTCAGCAGGCAGGTGTCGTAGATGTCCGGATCGTGCTTTTTCAGCTCTTCGAGGAAGCGGCTGGCGCGGAACAGGAACATGCCGCTGTTCCAGTAGTAGCCGCCGGATTCGACGTATTCGGTGGCGCGCTTGACGTCGGGTTTTTCGACGAAGTGCGAGACGCGGCTGACGCCTTCCGGCAGCAGCGAATCGCCGGTGGACTTGATGTAGCCGTAACCGGTTTCCGGTTTGGTCGCCGGCACGCCGAACAGCACCATTTCGCCGTTTTCGGCGGCCACGGTGGCCAGGGCGAGGGCGCGTTGCAGGGCTTTCTGGTCTTCCAGCACGTGGTCGGCCGGCAGCACCAGCATCAGTTCGTCACGGCCTTCGTTGACCAGCATCATCGCGGTCAGCGCTACCGCTGGCGCAGTGTTGCGGCCGAACGGCTCCATGAGGATGCGCTGGCATTCAAGGTTACGGGTGGCCAACTGCTCGTTGACGATGAAGCGGTGATCCTTGTTGCAGACCACGATCGGCGTGTCCATGCCTTCGAACACCAGACGTTCCAGGGTTTGCTGGAACAGCGTGTGTTCACCGGTCAGGGCGAGGAATTGCTTAGGAAACTGCTTGCGCGAAAGCGGCCAAAGACGTGAACCGCTACCACCTGACAAGATCACCGGAATCATGTTGTTTACTCCATAAAAATCGATTGGTTAGAGGCCCTGTGGGAGCGAGCCTGCTCGCGAAAGCGGTACATCAGTCGACATTGATGTTGGATGTCGGACCGTATTCGCGAGCAGGCTCGCTCCCACAGGGTTACTGCGTCAGTTCATGAAATTGGTTAGCGAGTCGACACCGGGCGTTTCACCCAGACTGGCGACAGGCTGCTGCCGGAACCGGTGACGTACAGCACCGCTGCTTCACCGCGCTCAAGGGCGACCGGTTTCACGTCGCCGACTTTCTTGTCGCCTTCGTACAGCGCCAGGCTGACTTTCACCGGGTTGATTTCACGTTCGCCACGGCCCTTGGCCGCCACGTTCGGCACCACGTCGGTCTTGCCGTCGGCGGTCTTCAGGGTCAGCGGCTTGTCGCTGAGGTTCTGCACGCGCACCAGGGATTTCTGCTTGTTCTTGAACGGTGGTTCTTCGATCAGTTGTGGCGCGCCGGACGCGTTGTTGACCAGGGTGTAGTAGTGGTCGCCGGCGAGTTTGACCGGCAGGGTCTGGCTGCCGACCTTGGCGCTGTAGTCGCCGCCCGGCATGAAGCTGAAGTCGCTGCTGGCCAGTGGCGCAACGTCGCTCAGGTTGGTGCTGCCGACGGTGGCGCTGACTTCGGCGTTGCTGGCGTTGTAGACGCGCACGAAGGTCGAGCCTTTCGGCGCGGTCGGGCCGTACAGCGCGGCGTCACCACCGGCAAAGGCCTGGACCGACAGCACGCTCAGACCCGCAACCAATGCGAAGCGTTTGGCGAGACGACGAGGAGTAGTAGTGAAAGTCATGGTGTTACCTCTCTTTCAGTTTTGCGCCCGATCGGGCGTCTCGGATTTAGTGTTGATAGCTACGTTTTGTTGGCGAGCACCGGCTTGTTTGAGCTCTGCGACCCACTGTGGGTCGGCGTCGCCGATTTCGTTGTTCACAGGCAGATATCGTTCAGGAAACTCCCAGATCAGCACCTGTGGCGGGCTGTTCTTGAAGTCATCGCTTTTCAGGTAGCTGAGCATCGGCAGGATCGGGCCGTGGCCGTCCTCGGCGTAATTGACCACGTCGCTGTGCAGCGCTTGTTTCAGCGCACCGACGAAGTTCCAGTTGGGGTTGGCGCTGTAGCTGGTACCGATCAGTGCGACCGGTACTTCGCTGCTGGCGAACAGCGCGTCGTCACCGGCAGGCTGCTCGGCGGCCACGGTGTTGCGCTTCTGCAGCGGCTCTTGTGCCGGCATCAGGTTTTCAAACAGCGGATCCAGTGGCAGGAACAGACGCAGGTCGCCCTTGTGCGTGACCTTCTCCGCTGGCGTGGTGACAAAGCGCTGTGGCTCGCCGCTGAGCGGGAACTTGTCGGCGATAGTCTTGGCCAGGGTGTTGGCGGCGATTTCAGCGCCTTCCGGGGTCCAGTGGGTGTCGGTGCGCAGGAACACTTGCTGACCGTTCTGCTTGGCTTTTTGCAGTGGGCCAAGCAGGTCCGGGGCGAGGATCTTGTCTGCGGCGACACGGGCGTGGAAGTCCTGATAGAGGTTGGCGTGGATGCTCGCCGGTTTCACTTCACTCAGGTGTTCCGGGTACAGACGCACCTTGGCCGGCACGATGGCCATCACCAGTTTCACGCCTTTCTCTTTCAGGGTCTGGCGCACGCCTTCGACCAGCGCGTAGTTGCCTTGCAGGTTCAGTTCTTCGTTGACGATCGGGTTGAATTCCTCGTCGCTGTATAGCCACTGATCGCGACCGAGCACTACGCCTGGACGACCTTCGTTGAACAGTTTGAAATCCAGCGCCGCCCAGAGGTTGGTGCCCAGACGCTTGATCGGAAACTGATCGTCGTAGTGGGTTTCCACGGCTTTGGTCCAGCGACCGTTAAGCACGGTCGCATCGGCGTTGGTGCTGAAGCCGAAGAAGCTGCGCACCGACCACAGACCGAGCACCAGCAGGGTCACCAGAAACAGCGCGATGTAGAAGATGCGTAATGAGCGGGTCATGTCAGATCCCTCAGAACTGGAAGTAAAGGAACGGCGAGAAGCTTTGCGCCGAGAGTTTGAGAATCGAGGCGATGAACAGCAGCAGGATCAGCCCGCGCATCACGTAGCGTGACCAGTCCGCCGTCCAGTAGGCCGGTTGCACCTGCGCCTCGACGCCGACGGTGTAGCCAGGCTCATGGATGCTCGCCGGGTTCTCGCCGGGGGCTGCCTTGATCATGCCCGGGGTCGCGGTGGCAGGGCTGTTGGCCTCGACGTTGACTTCAGGTTTGCTCTTCACCGGAGGCTGGTTGGTGTACAGATCACGCAGGCCGAAGAACGCCAGGGTTGCGTACGCCACCACCAGGGTCGCCACTTGCAGACCGGTGAGGCTGGCGCGGTTGAGTTCCGACAGCGACCAGTCGCTGAAGCTGAACATCGCGCCGTACATGCGCCCGGCGACGTGCAGGTTTTCGGCACGGAAGATCACCCAGCCCATCACCACCAGCAGGAAGGTCAGCGCCCAGCGGATCGGGTTGAGGCTGCGCGGCGAGGTGTTGATGCCGAGCATTTTTTCGATCGCCAGCCACATGCCGTGCCAGGCGCCCCAGACGATGTAAGTGATGTTCGCGCCGTGCCACAGACCACCCAGGAGCATGGTCAGGAACAGGTTGCGATAGGTCATCAGCGTGCCTTTACGGTTACCGCCGAGGGTGATGTACAGGTAGTCACGCAGCCAGGTCGACAGGCTGATGTGCCAGCGGCGCCAGAACTCGGTGATCGACTGGCTGATGTACGGCTGCTTGAAGTTTTCCATGAAGCGGAAACCCATCATCAGACCCAGACCGATGGCCATGTCGCTGTAACCGGAGAAGTCGAAATACAGCTGCGCGGTGTACGCCAGCGCGCCAAGCCAGGCATCCCCGGTGGTCGGGTTTTGCAGGGCGAAGCAATGATCGGCAACCACGGCGAGGGTGTCGGCGATGAAGACCTTCTTGATGAAACCCTGCATGAACCGCGTGCAACCTTCGGAGAACTTGTCGAGGGTGTGGGTGCGGTTGTTGAACTGGTCGGCGAGGTCGCGAAAGCGTAGGACCGGGCCGGCAATCAGGTGCGGGAAGATCGCCACGAACGCCGCGAAGTCGATCAGGTTGCGGGTGGCCGGGGTGTCGCCGCGATACACGTCGATGATGTAGCTGATCGATTCGAAGATGTAGAACGAGATACCGATCGGCAGCAGCACGTGGGTCAGGATGAACGGTTCCAGACCGAACGAGGTCATGATCGCGTTGATGCTGTCCACGCCGAAGTTGGCGTACTTGAAGTAGCCGAGGATGCACAGGTCGACCGCCACGCCGAGCAGCAGCCAGCGCTGTGCCGGTTTGCTGCGCACGCCGGCGGCACCGACTTTCAGGCCGATCCAGTAGTTCCACAGGGTGACGCCGGCGAACAGCGCCAGGAAGTCCACCCGCCACCACGCGTAGAACACGTAGCTGGCGATCAGCAGCAACAGGTTGCGATAGCGTTGCCCGCTCAAGTAGTACAAGCCGAGAAAGATCGGCAAGAACAGAAACAGGAACACGTTGGATGAAAATACCATCCCGATCTCTCCATGTTTGAACCAACAGTCAAGGGCCAAAGCCCCCCCAAACCCCCCGTGAAAATTCAGGGGGCGACATCACTTCACTGTGGGAGCGGGCTTGCTCGCGAAGGCGGTGTGTCAGTCGACATCAGTTTTGAATGTCAGACGGCATTCGCGAGCAAGCCCGCTCCCACAGGGGATTGCATTCACTCTTACGAACCCTTGTTGCCCTTCTCATGCGACGGGTCGTAGACCTTGGTCAGGTCGCCGCCGAGGCGGAAGGTCTTGAACGGCTGCATGCCGTGCTTCTTCTCGATCACATCCGCCGGGCAGGTGTAGAGGGTGCAGAACGGTTCGAGCCAGGCGAATTTCATGTCCTCTTTCAAGTCGGTCATGTCCTGCTCTTTGCCGTTCTTCTTCTCGAACTGGTCCGGGTCTTTCACCCCGGCCAGCACCCGATCACCCAGACGCTTGAGCGCGCTGTTGTTTTCCTGACGCAGATCGACACCGTTGACCTGGGCGAAGCTGGCGATCATCGCCAGTGGCGGCAGGGCGTAGTTGTGATAGGCGAGGGCGCGTTGCTGGCGCTTGAGCTCGTTAGGCAGGAAGCCGTCGGCATCGACTTGATTGACCCCGACCTTGTATTCCTTCACTGCCCAATCGAACAGGTCGCGACGGTTGGTGGCGATCGAGGTCGCCATCACCGACCACGCGGCCCAGTACGAGTGGTTGTTGGTTTTTTCCAGCGGCAGGTTGTCCCAGTCGCTGACCACCTGATCGGCCATCTTGCTGAACCACGCCTCGATCTGCTGCGCTTCTTGCTGATGCGTGGCCAGCGGATGCGAGTCGGAGAACTTCAGGCGAATGTACGAAGAGGCCATGCTGCCCAGCGCCCATTTGCGCATTGATTTGCCGGTGTGGTTGAAGTCTTTCGACATCAACGCATCGGCCTTGGCCCACGCGGTCAGCCAGTTCAGCGTGCAGTCGAGCTGCTCCGGACGACCGTCGCGCATGAACTGCATCACCCGTTTGGCGGTGCCGCGCTCCAGCGTGGTGATGTCCTTGGTGGTGTCGCGGAAGGCTTTTTCCGACTGCACGTTCAGCGTCGCGCGAGCCTTGTCCGAGCCTTCGTACTTACTGCGAAATTGCAGCGGCCCGGTGTACGGCGCCGGCATCGCGTCGCAGCCTTCGCTGTTGTCGCCGCTCTTGAATTTATCCACCGGCGCAAAGTAGCCCTGTGGCGGACGCAGTGGTGCGGCGGCCTGAGTGGCCCCGGCGAACATCGCCAGGGTCAGCAGGGATGGCGCAAGCAAGTGTTTGATCGTTCGATTTCGCATAGCAGACCTCATTGCCCGAGCTGAGCGGTTTGTGGCCCAGCGCCCGGGAATACGTTGCGTTTGCAGATTTTCGCTTCGACTTTTTGCGGCGCGGTATCCGCTTCCGGGCCCTGGACTTCGACTGCCAGCAGATTTTGCGAGGCCCAGTCTTCGTCCGTGCGCAGCTCAAAGGCGAAACGACCGTCGGTGTCGGAGGTTTCCGGTTTCTCGATCTTGATGTCCTCGTGGCGACCGTTCATGTACCAGAGGGTGGCTTGCAGGGTTTTCACCGAGGGGTCGGCGAAGCGGATGTCGACCTGATGGCTGCTGTTTTGCAGGTTCAGGTTTTTGCTGTTGACCAGCAGTTCCTGTTTGCCGCCAGGCTTGAGCGTGGTGCTGGCGGACATTTGCGCGTCTTTGCCTTCGCAGCCGTTGTCGAGCAGCGACATCATCTGGCGATAGATGGTTTCCTGGTCGAGGCGGTACAGCGGCGAGAATTCCCAGATCAGAATCTTCGGCGGGGTCTTCTGGAATTCGTCGCTACCGAGGTACTGCAGCATCGAACCTTCCAGACCACCGCCGGGGAAGGCGACGTTGAGAATGTCGGCGCCAATGGCCTCTTCGAGGAAGCCGGCGAAGTTGTAGTTCTTGCCGCTGTGCGAGGTACCCACGAGGGTGATTTGCGGGTTGCCGGAGTCACCGAACAGGTCGCCGTCACCGGCTTCGCCTTTCGGCTCGGTGGTGAACTGGTCCATGTACTGGATCGCGTAACTGGTGCCGCACAGTTGCCCGGCCATGTTGTGCAGGGTGCCGGTCTTGCCCATGCGCCCGGTGCGTTTGGTTTCGAATTCACGCTTGGGAATGTCGGCGAAGGCCGGGATCTGCTTGACCTTCTCGGCGACGATTTTCGCTGTGCGCTGGGCACCGTATGGGGTCCAGTGCTGGTCGCCGCGGAAGTAGAAATCGTGGGCGGGCAGGGTGTCCGGCAGCGATTCGTTGGTCAGCGGCGACAGGTCCGGTACCACGTAACCCATCTGCGCGAAACGGCCGAGCATGGTCTTGTAGTTGCCCAGCGCTTTCTCGTAATCGAACGCGGCTTTTTCCTGCGGATTGAGCTTGTTGCGGTTCACCAGGCCACGGGTCGGCTGATAGACGATCACCAGTTCGACGCCTTTGGCCTTGAACGCATCGTGCAGCTGTTGCAGGCGTTTGTAGCCGGCCGGAGTGGTGTTGAACTCGGTGCGCAAATCTTCCTGGGTACGGAACAGCCAGTCGCCCTGCGCCTGCACCAGGGTGGTGAAGTTCTGCTGGTAGCGCGTGGTGTAGTTCTTCGCGTCATGGGCGGCCGGGCACAGGTTGCAGCACGGTTCGGCGCTGAATTTTGGCGGGGTGGCGCCCGCCGTGTCATCGGCGCGGGCAGCGTTGCTGGCCGCCAGAATGCCCACGGTCAGGGCCGACAGGCTGAGTAATTTGATCAAGTGTGGGTGCATAAAATTATCCTCAGTCCTGCAATTCGGTCTGGCGTTCGACAGGGTCGATCAGCACGGCTTTCTGCTGGCGTACCAGCAGGTCGAGAATTTCATCCTGGCGCTCGCCGAGGATGCCGTTGAAGCTGATGCCGCTGGATTTGGTCGGCGCCAGCATCGATACGCGATATAGCTCGACGCTCAACGGCGAGTCGATGGCCATCGGGCCGCTGCCGTTGGCCGCCAGTTCACCGCCGACCACGATCAGCGAGACTTGCGCGTCGAACGGGTCGAGCTTGATGTCACGGTCGGTGTCGGTCAGGTCCTTGATGTGGCCGTAGACGCCGGTCAGACCGTTGGCCATGGCAACGTTTTCGTAGAGGCGGATGTTCACGCTGTTACGAATGCGGATGCCGTGACGTTTGTTGCTGATGACCTTGTTGCCCCACAGCAGGTTGTCGGCGGACTCGTAGAGGGTGATGCCGTCCGTGTGGTTCTTGTAGATCTCGTTGTAGGCGATGATGTTGTTGACGCTGTTACGGTCGATCACCAGGCCCGAGAGGTGGTTGTCGTAGCTCTTGTTGTTGAAGATGAAGCTGTCGTTCACTTCACGGGAAATGATGATGCCGTGCTTCTTCTTCGTACCGTGGACGGTGTTCTCGGCAATGATCAGACCGTGGGAACGGTCGTGCGGGTCGATGCCGTAGACGATGTTGTCCTTGTAGGTGTTGCCCTTGACCACGAAGTCGCGGGTTTCGTAGCAGTAGAAGCCGTACCACATGTCGGAGAACTCGGAGCCGACGATCCAGCCGGTCGGTTCAGGGCGTTTGAGCACCTTGGCCATGTTCGGCGTGTACTGGGAAATACTCACCCCGTACGACTTACTGTTGGCGTAGCCGAAACTGGCCATCTTGCTGTTGACGATGTAGGTCTCGGTGCCACCCCAGGCCAGCAGAAACGGCCGGAATTCCTTCGGCGAACGGAAGGTGGCCGGGCCGTTGTCCTTCTCGCGCCAGCCGGTGACTTTGGTGTCACGCACGAACAGCTGACCGTCGTTGACCAGGAACGAACCGGCCTCTTGCGACAGGCGCAACTCCTGGGTCTGACCGTCGATTTCGAGGATGCCTTTACGGCCGACCACGATCGGCAGCTTCGCCAGGTACACGCCCGGCGAGGTCTCGCTGAAGTACTGCTTGGGCAGTTTCTGCGCCAGATCCTTGAGGTTCAGGTAACCGTCGTCGACGAAGATCGCCTTCGGGATGCCGTGCTGACGCACCACCCATTCGGCCATCTTGTTGTCACCGCCGATGAAGTCCTTCAGGGCGTCTTCCTGCATCATCCGGCGCACGCTGATCTTGCCCGGTTTGCTGCGATTGATTTTCGCGGCAGCGGCCTCGGCGGTGAAGTCGGACAGGTCGGGCAGTTTCGGCTTGGCCAGTTCCAGCGCCTCGGTCGGCGCGCTGCTGACGGTGTAGGTCTTGGCTTGTTGCAGCTCTTTGGCGGTGGTCACAGGCTTGGCCGGTTCCACCGTGGCGAACGCGCCAGCGGAGGCCAGCAGCATGGCGCCGGCCAACAGGCTGAGCGAGCCTTTCCTTGCATGGTGCATGTCGGGCACTCCCTTGGCGGTTTGCATCAGAAGCGCCAGATCACGTCGATGAACGCGCGGTGCATGTACGAATCGACCTGGCTGCCATAGGCATCACCGGGCTTGAACACACCGCCACGGAAGCGCACCAGCGCCGACGGCTCGTCGATCGACTGGCTCAACGCCGCCGGCAGCAAGCCTTGCTTGAAGTACTTGGTCACCACCAGATCCATTTCCTGACCCAGATCCTTGTTGCCATCCTGCAGTGGCAGCGAGGTGCTGGAGAGGATCGCGCCGGTGACGTCGTCGGTGTTGTTTTCCACGGCGTTGATGCCGTTGCTGCCCACCGGCTTGTTGCCGTCCACGCGCCAGAACTTGTGGTAGATCAGGCTGGCGTCGTACTGGTCGTTGAGCATCCACGAACCGAACAGGGTCGCGGTCTGCATGTTGTTCATTTCGCCACGGAACGCTTCGCCGAAACGGTGCACGCGCGAGCGGGTACCGGTGTAGTTGGAGCGGTTGCTCTCCAGACCGTTCTGCTGGTAATCGGCGCTGGCGCGGGCGTAGGCCGCACCGACCTGCCACTGCGGATCGAGGCGCAGACGCACGCCCAGGTCAGTGGCCCAGCCATTGATGTCATCACTGCGCTTGGCTTGGGCCGGACGGCTGCCATCGGCGTTCAGCGGGTTGACCGAATCGAGGTCGCCGCTCATGCCGGTGATGCTGCCCCAGTAGTTGACGGTGTTGGTGTTGCGCCAGTTGTAGGCGTCGCTGTCGGCGGTCAGACCGAGCCAGCTGATGTCGCCGTTCTGGGTTTTGTCGAGGGTGTCGCGGGGCACGCCCGGTTCGGCGTAATCGAGCTTGCCGTTGTCGTGGGTGTGATGACCGCGAATGCCGACCCAGTTACCCGGGGTCCACTGATAGGCGGCATCGGCGTACGCGTGCAGGCGATCCTTGTCTTTCGGCGCCAGCTCTTTGAGGTCAGTGCGGTATTCGCTGAAGCGTTCGGCGACACCGACGTTGGCGCGCAACAGGGTGGTGTCGAAGGTCCAGTTCAGCGCTTCGATGTTGGTGTCGCGCCATTGCCCGTCGTCATTGCGCAGGCGCTGGCGACCGAGCTTGAGCATCTCGCCGGGGTACGGCGTCAGGCCGCTGTAGCCGACCCAGAACTCGCGCATCGCCAAGTAGTTTTTCTTGGTTTTGCGATCACTGTTGTCGGTGGTTTGCTCACCGTCCGACTGCTGCAAGGTGTCGGTCTCGATGATGTCGGTCGAGGTCACGGCCTGGCCCATGGCGTAGGCACTCCACGCGCCGCTTTCGCCGTAGATCCAAGGACGCAGGTCCAGGCCCACACCGTTGACGTCGCCGCCGCTGGCGGTGCCGAGGTCGCGGTCGTCTTCGGACTGGCCGGTGATTTTCACTTCCAGGCCGAAGTTCTTGGTTTCAGTGATCGCGGCCAGTGTCGGGCAAGACCAGATCAGCGCGAACGTGAGGCCAATGCCGGCCTTCACAAAGGGATTCAACTTCATAGGGATTCCTCGCCGTCTTCTTCTTGCAGGGCGTGCAGTTGCAGCGTGTTCTGATTCAGGGCACCACGGCTGGCCTGTTCCTGTTGCAGCAGGCGCTGGGCTTCGGCCAGACGCTCGGGCGGCAATTGCGCGGCCAGGGTGGTCGCCAGTTCATCGGCTTGCGGGGTGTTCTGCGCCTTGGCCAATTGGCTGAATACGTAGGCGTTGAGCGGGTCGGGCTTGGTGCCCTTGCCTTGGGAAAACAGTTGGGCGATGGCGAAATCGGCGCTGTTCTGGCCGTTGCGCGCGGCGGTCAGCAGGTGGTCGAGGGCCTTCTGCGGATAGACCTTGCCCAGGTAACCACGGCGATAGATCTGGCCGAGGTAATAGTCGGCGGCGACTTCGCGGCCGACGGCTTTCTGGAAGTGTTCTTCGGCGACTTTCGCGTCGGCCGGCACCAGTTTGCCTTCGTAGTAGAGCTTGCCCAGCAACAGTTCGGCGCGCGGCTGGTCGGCGGCGCGGCCGTTGTCCAGGTACTTCATCATCTGATCGACGTCGCCCAGTTCCGGGAAGTCGTAGAGCAGTTGCGCGAGGGTCACCCACGATGCCGGGTAGCCCGGGGCGATCGGTTCGAGCAGCGACTGCGCGGTCTTTTCGTCGGTCTTGCCCAGGGTCGAATCGGCCAGCACGCGGGCCACCGAATCGACGCGCTGCGCGCTGACCGTGCCACGGCTGTAACCGGCCTGCATCTGCTTGATCAGCTCGGCCTGTTGCTCCGGCTGGGCGCGTTTCTGATAGACCGTGGCCAGTTCGACGTAGCAGATGTCGGTGGTGTTGAGCGCGGCCTTGCAGATTTTTTCCACGTCATCCAGATGCTGGTCGTAGGTGCCCTGAGTGCGATACAGCAGCACCTGCGCCAAGCCGGCTTCCGGGTAGCCGGATTTGTGCCATTGATCAATCTGCTGCTGCGCGTTGATGTTGGGGAAGCTGTGCGGGTATTGCAGGTACAGCATCGCCAGCGGGATCAACGTATTGCCTTCGCCATTGGCGGCGGCTTTTTTCAGCAGGCTTTCGGCTTCGTGGTGCTCGGCTTCGGTTGACCCGGGCTTGGCTACCAGCAGGCGACCGAGACGGGCCTGGGCACGTGGCGAAACATCGGCGGCGGCGCGGTAGGTCGCTTCGGCCTGTTTGATCTGCTCGGGGTCGCGGCTGTCGACCTGGATATCGGCGAGACCGACTTGCGCCTCGCTGTAACCCAGATCAGCCAGTGCGCGGTAGTTTTGCGCGGCGGTGGCGGTGTCGCCACGCTTGAGCGCTTCGTTGGCCAGGCGTTGGTCGGGCAGGCCGGCGCAACCGGCGAGACTCACCGCCAGTGCCAGCGAGCACACCATCAAACCCATGTGGGAGCGAGCCTGCTCGCGAAGCAGTCGACTCGGTACTTCAGACAAACCGCGCTGATCCTTTCGCGAGCAGGCTCGCTCCCACAGGTTCGGCGGTGTGTTCAAGATAGGAGTAGTCACAGGCATGTCCTCGACTTAAAGACCGGCAGCCATGGCTTTGTCGATCAGCCAGTTCAGGTTCGGGCCACGGTCGCTGTTCACTTCCACCGGGCGCCCGGCGAAGCTGCTGTCCAGCGGCTCGTCAGGCTGGATCTGCACGCGGATGTCGGAGGACAGGTCGGCGCTTTTCAGGCTGGTGCTGCTGACGATCTTGCCGGTGCGGGTCTGGTCTTCGCCGGCGATCTGGAAGCTCACTGGCGTACCCGGACGCACGTCGCCGAACTGGCGATAGGAGAAGCGTGCATCGACGGTGGCCTGTGTATTGCGCGGCACCAGGGTGAAGATCACGTCGCCCTTGCTCGCGTACTGACCGTCAGCCACCAGTTGCTGGGCCACGGTGCAATCGCAAGGCGAGGTGAGGGTGCCGGTCATCTGCTTGCCGAACAGTTCTTCAACCTTGGCCGGTTGCAACTGGTCTTCGTCCAGATGGCCCTTGAGCACGTCGAGCATGCTGGTGCTGAAGGTCGCCAGCGGCGCGCCTTTGGCGGCGACGCCGTCGGACTTGACCAGGCTCTGCACGGTGCCGTCACGCGGCATGGTGATGTTCATCCCCGGCACGCTGACCAGACCTGCTTGCGCATGGCTGACGAAGTACATGCCGTACACCGACTTGAAGACGAAACCGAAAGCGACCAGACCGATGGCGAAAATGCCGGCGCTGAAAGTCACGGCTTTCAGACGCCCGAACGGGGTCATGCCGCTGCCGCCGTCCTTGACCTTGCGCGCCTTGGTGAAGTTGTCGCGCTGCAGGGTCGCCAGTACTTCACCCATGCTGACGATGTCGCCGGCCAGGTGCGAAGTGATCAGGTGACGCAGGGTGGAGATGTCCTGCGGCTCAAGGTTCTGGAACTGGCAACCGGCGCGGCCGCTCTGGCGATCGTAGGAGCGCACTTGCAGTTCGACGTCCATGGCCAGACCGAGGTTGTCGATGACGAATTGCAGGCGTGCCTTGTACACCTCGCCGATGGTCAGCGGCAGTTGCCCGGCGTTGAACGCCAGACCACCGGCGGACAGGTCGAGGACCCGCGCTTCGACCGGCGTCCGGTCTGGGCCGAAGAAACGCAGTTTGGCCGGGATTTTCACTCGGGCGTGCTGACGCTGGGCTTCGGATTCATGCACTACGTTGGCGTTGACGGCGGTATTCATGGGGGCGATTTCCTTGTTAATTCAATAGGGGCAGGTCAGACCATCATCAGCAGCACGGCGACGGAAATGCTGCCGGCGGAGAAGGTCATGGTCCGAGACGACCAGGTGTTGAACCAACGTTGAAAGCTGGCGAGATCACGGGTCAGGGAAGTGGGTTGGCGCGTCCAGGATTGCTGGTCGAGGCGGAAGAACACGTAGATCTTCACCAGCGCACCGACGATCTGGTTGTAATACAGAATCACGGGATAGGCCGGGCCGATCCGGTGACCGGAGCACGACAGCAGCAGGGTCAGAATCAGGCGGGTGATACCGATCCACAGCAGGTAGGCGAGGATGAACGCGCCGCCGTACTTGAAGCTGGCGATGATCGCCACGGTCAGGCCCAGCAACGACGTCCACATCGATACGCGCTGATCGAACAGCACCACCGAGGTGAAGGCGCCGAGGCGTTTCACACCCAGGCCCAGCGCTCGCGAGTTCTGGCGCAGGTTGTTGCCGTACCAGCGGAACATCAGTTTGCGGCTGGCCTTGATGAAGCTCTTTTCCGGCGGATGCTCAACGGTGTTGATCGCGGCGTCCGGCACGTAAAAGGTGTCGTAACCCAGGCGCATCAGGCTGAACCAGCTCGACTTGTCGTCGCCGGTGAGAAACTTGAAACGGCCCAGGCGCCAGTGTTGCAGCGAGTCGCTTTCGACGTCGGCGATGAATTCCGGATCGGTCACCACGGTGGCGCGGAACACCGACATACGCCCGGTCATGGTCAGCACGCGCTTGGACAGGGCCATCGAGCACATGTTGATGTGACGCTGGGCGAAACGCAGCTTGTGCCATTCGCTCATGATGTAGCCGCCACGTACTTCGCAGAATTCGTTGGTGGTCAGGCCACCGACGTTGCCGAACAGCTGGAACCACGGCACGGTCTTGCGCACGGTGCCTTCGCCGAGCACGGTGTCGCCGTCGATCACGGCCACCACGGCACGGTCGTCCGGCAGGTGACGGGAGATCGCGCGGAAACCATAAGCCAGGCCATCGCGCTTGCCGGTGCCGGGAATGCGCACGAAGTCGAGCTTCACGCGGTCTGGCGGATTCATCCGCGCCCACAGCGCCTTGACCAGCAGCTCATCGGACATTTCGACGATCGAGCAGACCACGGTGGTCGGCAGTTCGCAGTCGATGGCTTCGCGGATCACCGAGCTGTAGACCTGCGCGGTGGTCAGCGCGTCGATACGGAAACTGGTGACCATCAGAAACACATGCGACGGGTCCGCCGCCTTACCCAGCTTGCGCACTTTGCGGCGCAGGTGCGGGTAAACGATGTAGAGAAAAATCATGCCGCGCACAAAGTGCGTTGCACCCATCGAGTAGCGCCAGATACCCACGGCGCCAATCAGGAAAATAAAGTCCCTCGACTCGGAGTCGAACGTGGACGTGGGCAGCATCAAGGCCAGGCCCAACAACAAACTGAGGTAAAACAGCCAACCGGCGGCCTGAAGTAGGCCGTGCTTTAGCCTGTGCATAATCTGCATCCGTCTCTATCTCGGGCGAGCCTGTCGGGTGGCCCGATGGGGTTAAGGCAGGCGAAGAACCGGCCGAGGGTTCAAATCCCCCGGCCGGAAGGCTGACTTACCAGCAGATACCTTCGGTGCGAGTACCCGGGTTGGTGGCTTTGGCCATGAAGCCGACCAGGTCGATGACCTGTTTGCCTTGCGGCGCTTCCTGGGCCAGCGCGCGGAACTTCTCGTCGCGGTTGCCGAGGATGATCACGTCGGAGTTGTCGATCACCGAATCGAAGTCCGAGTTGAGCAGGGACGACACGTGCGGGATCTTCGACTCGATGTAGTCCTTGTTCGCGCCGTGAACACGGGCGTACTCGACGTTGCTGTCGTAGATGCTCAGGTCGTAGCCCTTGCCGATCAGCATTTCGGCCAGTTCCACCAGCGGACTTTCGCGCAGGTCATCGGTACCGGCCTTGAAGCTCAGACCGAGCAGGGCGACTTTGCGTTTGTCGTGGCTTTCAACGATGTCGAAGGCGTTCTGCACTTGCGATTCGTTACTGCGCATCAGCGAGTTGAGCAACGGCGCTTCGACGTCCAGCGAACCTGCACGGTAGGTCAGGGCGCGCACGTCTTTGGGCAGGCACGAACCACCGAAGGCGAAGCCCGGGCGCATGTAGTACTGGGACAGGTTGAGGGTCTTGTCCTGGCAGACCACGTCCATCACTTCACGACCATCGACGCCAACCGCTTTGGCGATGTTGCCGATCTCGTTGGCGAAGGTGACCTTGGTTGCGTGCCAGACGTTGCAGGTGTACTTGATCATCTCGGCGACCGCGATGTCCTTGCGGATGATCGGCGCGTCGAGTTCTTCGTACAGCGATTGCAGAACGTCGCCCGAGGCCTTGTCGAACTCGCCGATGACGGTCATCGGTGGCAGGTCGTAGTCCTTGATCGCGGTGGATTCACGCAGGAATTCCGGGTTGACCGCGACGCCGAAATCGACACCGGCCTTCTTGCCCGAGCAGTCTTCGAGGATCGGGATCACCACGTTGGCGACGGTGCCCGGCAGCACGGTGCTGCGTACCACGATGGTGTGGCGGGTGGTTTTTTCACGCAGTACGAAACCGATCTCGCGGCACACCGCCTCGATGTAGTTCAGTTCCAGGTCGCCGTTCTTCTTACTCGGCGTACCGACGCAGATCATCGACAGGTCGGTGTCACGAATCGCCTCGGCGAAGTTGGTCGTACCGCGCAGACGACCGGTCTCGATACCCTGAGCCAGAAGTTCGCCCAGACCCGGTTCCACAATCGGCGACTTGCCGGCGTTGATCATGTCGATCTTGTCTTTGGCAACATCGACGCCAACCACGTCATGGCCCCGTGCAGACAGGCAACCGGCACACACTGCGCCAACGTAACCCAAACCAAATATGCTGATGCGCATCGCAATTACCTCTGTGTTTTATCAAGCCATTAGATGGCCGGAGTTAATGGTGTTCAGCGGTCATAGTGCACTCGAAAGTGCGGCATACAGGCGCCACAATGCCGTGTGCAGGCATACTAAGTTCCGAGTGTCTAAATAAGTGCACTCAAGATGTGCGCAACTAGGCCTTAGTTGTTATGACTTGCCCTGTTATGCAGCGGATCTTCTTGCTGGAAGACTCTTGTGCATGTGTTCAGTCCACCTGATGTCGGACGAAAGGCCCGTAGATCAAGCGGTTGGGTGCTCAGGCGAGCACAATTACAGGGGCGCAGCCTTGGCCTTGTAGAGGATGTTTATGGTGCGTATCACCTATCCATCGTTAGTTGATCAGATGAGTGAACCATCTAGGCAAGTTGCTGTGACAACTTGGTTACATGGTTCTCCGCTCTGCGTAAGTTATCTCGTACAAACTCGGCGAGAATCGTTACCGGTGGTATGAGCTATGCATTTGGACATAGTTCCTACCCGCTCATCGCGAAATCTGAAATTTTTTGAAATATTGCCAAAGATGGCACTGGTCTCAATTTGATAGCACTTTCGATTTGGGCCTTTGTTAATCGGTGCGTAATCGAGCTAGATAGTTTTGTGCCACTACCGTAAAAAAATTTACGTGCCACTACTGAAAAAAAGTGAGGCTGTCGAGTGAAACTAAAATTAGAATTGGGCAGGACGATTTTATGGCGCCAATAAAACGGCGAAATGCTGCGAGGGATTTTTGACGTCGTGCGAGCTGCACGACTCTTTATAGACAGAGTCGTGCAATGGGCATGCTTTATTCCGGGGCGTGGTCGCGCAAAAACACCAGATTGTCCGGTTTCGATTGCTCGGCGCTGTAGCGATAACCCTGCACATCGAACTGCTTGAGCAGGGCGGGATCATTGATTTTTTCCTGAATCACGAAACGGCTCATCAGGCCGCGGGCCTTCTTCGCGTAGAAGCTGATGATCTTGTACTGGCCGTTCTTCAGGTCCTTGAAATCGGTGTTGATGATCCGCGCGTTCAGGGCGCTGCGTTTGACCGCCGAAAAGTACTCGTTGGAGGCCAGGTTCAGCAGCACATCGTCGCCCTGATCGCCCAGCGCTTCGTTGAGCCATTCGCTGATGCGCGTACCCCAGAACGCGTACAGGTCCTTGCCACGGGCGTTGGCCAGTTTGGTGCCCATTTCCAGACGATACGGCTGCATCAAGTCCAGCGGACGCAGCAGGCCATAGAGACCGGAGAGCATGCGCAAGTGCTTTTGCGCATAGTCGAACTGAGCTTCGCTGAACGATTGCGCGTCGAGGCCGGTGTACACGTCACCCTTGAACGCGAGCAGCGCCTGCTTGGCGTTTTCCGGGGTGAAGGCGGGCGTCCAGCTGCCGAAACGCGCGGCATTCAGGCCGCCGATCTTGTCGGACACGTGCATCAGTTCGCTGATCTGTGCCGGGCTCAGTTCGCGCAGCTGCTGGATCAGCTCCTGAGAGTGATCGAGGTATTGCGGCTGGGTAAAGCGCTGGGTCGCCGGCGGTGTTTCGTAATCGAGGGTCTTGGCGGGGGAAATCACCATCAGCATGAAGTCGTCTCCTTTAATCGTGGGGGCGATTCTAGGGGGTTGGCCGAGTGGACTCCAGCTATCAAGCCCATAGGTGATCGACGGCTCGCCACATTTCCCTGTGGGAGGGGGCTTGCTCCCGAAGAGGCCGTGTCAGTCGCCATATTTACTGAATGACACACCGCATTCGGGAGCAAGCCCCCTCCCACAGGGAATCGGAGTGGCTGCGGGGAATCCTGCGGGATCAGCTATAGTGCCGCGCGGGTTTGGTTATGGAGACACCCCTTTGCGCATTGTTCTTTTATTCACCGCGTGGCTGTTGAGCTGCGGGGCCATGGCGGCGCCGGGCGATGTGGCGACGCTGGATCGCAGCACCTGGCCGGAGCAACTGAGCAGCCCGACGCTGTTCGACGTCGCCTCGCGTGCGGAAATCCTCATGTTCGCCCGGGGCCTGCTCGGCACCGAAGCGCTGGACGAGGCCGCGCTGGCCCAGCGCCTTGGGCTGCGCACGGTCAACGTCGACGCGATCAGCCACCTGCGTCAGCGGCTTTGGGAACGTCTGTTGGCCAACTACAACTTCGCCCAGCAGAGCTGCGATCAGGATGCCTCGTTCTGCTTCCTCGTCGAAGACCTGCCGACCCTGCGCGAGCAGGCCGCCAAGTTCGTGGTCAGCGACGACAGCTATTACACCAAGTGGGCCGAGCCGAGCCGGCTGTTTCATCTGCAGTATCTGGACGAGCTGATGCGCAAGGCCGCGCTGTCGCCGCAGACCAGCAGTGAAATCGATCGTTTCGGCGACTATGAACGCAGCGGCGACGAGATGCATGACCGGCTGTTTCTGCTGAGTTTCGACAGCGCTGCAAACCTGCAGCCGGACAACACCGACTGGATCGCCGACTACCTGCGCAAATCCAATCTCAGCGGCACGTTCTTTCTGTTGGGCAAGGATGTGCAGGCGCGGCTCGCTGATCGCTCGGTGAGCAATCTGCAATCGGAGTTCTCGAAACAGTGTGTCGGCGTGCAGGGTTGGGAGTTCCGTTCCCACAGCTATTGGCAAGACTGGCAGGACTCGGTGCGCCGCAGCAGTGACTTGGTGAAAAACAAGTTGCCGGAAAACTACGTGCCGCTGTTCCGTCCGCCGGAGGGGCAGCGTCGCTCTGATGCTGGCAGTTTCTTCCGCAATCAGGGCCTGCAAGTGGCGCTGTGGGATATCGATGCACAGGACGGCGCCGGCAAGCTCAAGGGCGCGCAGAGTGCGCAGCGGGTGCTGACCCTGATGCTGCTGTGGCGTCACGGGGTGATCAATTTCAACATGAAACAGGATGCGGTGAAGACCGCGTTGCCGTGGCTGATCACGCAAACTGCGCAAAGCGGCATCGGCTTTGAAGACTGTCAGGACGGGTTTCGCTGATAAACGGAAAAAGCCCGGAAACATTGGGCTTGGGGCGATTTTTCTAGAGAATTCGATGCAGGCGGACTTCCGACTTTAGCGGGGTCTGGACGGTCCGCCAAGGGCTTTTCGTCATTCTGCAAAATAAACTTAAAAAAACCGTCAAAGTGCTTTTTTATGTCATGGGTTTTGGAGTATTACGAAGACAGACCGCCGAAACCTGCAACACAGGTGGCGTCTTCCAAGACTCCTTTTGTGTGCAGTTCATCCAGGCCCTCGTGGATGAATTCGGCAGTCACTTCGAGGCGCAGCACCGCCCAGGTATTGCGTCGAATGGCTCCCACAAAGGTGACCGAGTATGGATGATCACGGACGTAGCCCTTCTTCCAACCAGCCAATCCTTTATGTACTCGATACCAACGTATTGATTCACGATCCAAATGCCCTGCTGAATTTCGAAGAACACCACGTCGCGATCCCGATGACCGTGCTCGAAGAGCTGGACAAGCTCAAGAGCGGCCATCACAGCGTTGCTGCCGAATGCCGCCAGGCGATCCGCCTGATCGACAAGACCCTGGGCGATGCCTCCCCCGAGGACGTTGAACTGGGTGTGCCGATCCAGCGCGGCAAGGGCGGCCCAAAGGGCTTGCTGTCAATTCTGATGAGCAAACAGGCCGAGTCGAACCTGATTCTGCCCGAGCATCTGAACGACAACAAAATCATCAACCAACTGATCGACCTGCACACCCGTGATCCGAAGAAGGCCGTGGTGCTGGTCACCAAAGACATCAACATGCGCCTCAAGGCGCGCGCCTGCGGGATCGATGCCGAGGACTACAGCACCGACCAGTTGGTCGACGACGTGTCCCTGCTGCCCAACGGCTACCACAACATGACCGGCTCCTTTTGGGACCGCGTGAGCAAGGTCGAAACCCGTCAGGATCACGGCCGCACCTGGCATCAGGTGCAGTTGATCGACAACCTGCCGGCGGTGCACATCAACGAGTTCATCATTGACGAACAAGGCTTTGTCGGCTGGATCAAGGAAATCCAGGAAGACAAGCTGCTGATCCTCGACCTGCATCAGGAACCGCTGCTGCATCAGGAAGCCTGGGGTCTCAAACCGCGCGATATCTACCAGAGCCTGGCGCTGTATGCCTTGCTGGATCCGGACATTCACCTGGTCAACCTGTCGGGTGCAGCGGGTTCCGGTAAAACCATTCTGGCGCTGGCTGCGGCGATCGAGCAGACCATGGTCAGCAAACGCTATCGCCGGATCATTGCGACCCGCAGCGTGCAGGGCCTGGACCAGGAAATCGGCTTCCTGCCGGGCACCGAAGCGGAAAAAATGGAGCCTTGGCTGGGCGCCATCACCGACAACCTCGAAGCCTTGCACATGGATGACGAAAACACCCATGGCAGCGTCGATTACATCCTCAGCAAAGTGCCGTTGCAGTTCAAATCGCTCAACTACATTCGTGGTCGCAGCTTCCAGCAGAGCCTGATCCTGATCGACGAATGCCAGAACCTCACGCCGCACCAGATGAAAACCATCATCACCCGGGCCGGCGCCGGTTCCAAAGTGGTGTGCCTGGGCAACCTGGCACAGATCGACACCCCTTACCTGTCCGCGACCAGCTCCGGGCTGACCTACCTGACCGAACGTTTCAAGGATTTCCCCAACGGGGTGCACATCACCCTGCAAGGGGTGCCTCGCTCGATTCTGGCCGAATACGCCGAATCGCATTTGTAACCCTTCCAACAAAACCGGGCGGCTCAAAAGCCGCCCGGTTTTTTTATGGGCAAGTGCCTGTCCAATGTGGGAGCGGGCTTGCTCGCGAAAGCGGTGTGTCAGCCACCAAATGTGTGCCTGATACACCGCTTTCGCGAGCAAGCCCGCTCCCACAGGGGATAGTGGTGAATTCATAATCAGTGATGCGGAAATTTGACCCGCAGGTTTACAATCCACGCTCCTGATCAGGAGTAATCCCGTGCTGACTCATCTCGATTCCCAAGGTCGCGCCAACATGGTCGACGTCACCGAAAAAGCCGTGACGTTCCGTGAGGCGACGGCCCAAGCGCTGGTGCGCATGCTCCCCGAAACCCTGCAGATGATCGTCAGCGGCGGCCATCCCAAGGGCGACGTGTTTGCCGTGGCGCGCATTGCCGGCATTCAGGCGGCTAAGAAAACCAGTGATCTGATCCCGCTGTGCCATCCGCTGATGCTGACCGGGGTCAAGGTTGAACTCAGCGCTGAAGGTGACGACAGCGTGCGCATCGTCGCCCGCTGCAAGCTGTCAGGGCAGACCGGCGTGGAGATGGAAGCACTGACCGCTGCCAGCGTCGCCGCACTGACCATCTATGACATGTGCAAAGCGGTGGATCGCGGCATGATCATCGAAAGCGTGCGTCTGCTGGAGAAGGTCGGCGGCAAGAGCGGGCATTTTCAGGCGGAGCAGCCATGAAGCTGACGGTTAAATTCTTTGCCCGTTATCGTGAAGCGCTGGGCGTGGACTCGGTGGAGGTCGAAGGCGATTTCGCCACGGTCGACACTGTGCGTGCGCTGCTCGCGCAACGCGAGGGCGCCGAAGTGCTGAGCGAACAGAACCTGATGTGCGCACGCAACGAAGACCTGTGCCCGCTCGACGAGCCGGTGAGCGATGGCGACGAAGTGGCGTTTTTCCCCACCGTGACCGGAGGCTGAGGCATGGCGATTCGGGTGCAGTCCACGGCGTTCGATCCCGGCGCTGAAGTCAACGCGATGCACGCGGCGAATGTCGGTGTCGGCGCGGTGGTGAGTTTTGTCGGCTACGTGCGCGACTTCAACGACGGTCTGGATGTGGCGGGGATGTTCCTTGAGCATTATCCGGGCATGACCGAAAAAGCCCTCGGCAAGATCGCCGTCGAGGCCGAGCAGCGCTGGCCGCTGCTGAAGCTGGAAGTGCTGCACCGCATCGGCGCGCTGGAGCCTGGCGAGCCGATCGTGTTTGTCGGTGCGGCCAGTGCCCATCGCCAGGCGGCGTTCGACGCCTGCGCCTTTGTCATGGACTACCTGAAAACCCGCGCGCCGTTCTGGAAAAAAGAGAACACCAGCGACGGCCCGCGCTGGGTCGAGGGGCGTGACAGTGATCATGCCGCTGCGGATCGCTGGAAGAAGTAATTACTGCATCGCCCTCTAGTCAGCCATCGCTGGCAAGCCAGCTCCCACAGTGTTTTGTGTCGTGCACATATTTTATGTCCACCACTGAACCGTGTGGGAGCTGGCTTGCCAGCGATGAGGCCATCTGCAACACCAAAACCTTTCTTTCCTCTAATTGACGATTTGTACACATGAGTCCAATATGGATTTATAAGTACAAAAAAGACATATCCCCCCGTTCCAGCTCTTTTCTTCTGTCTTGCCAAACCAACAACAACCCGCGAGAGAACGAACATGAAGAAACTCCCCCTGATCACCGGTCTGGCCCTGAGCCTGTTGGCGTGCACCAGCTCGTTTGCCGCCGAGAAAACCCTGCGCATCGGCATCGAGGCCGCTTATCCACCGTTCGCTTCGAAAACCGACAAGGGTGAAATCGTCGGTTTCGACTACGACATCGGCAACGCCCTGTGCGCGCAGATGAAGGTCAAATGCGTGTGGGTCGAGGGTGAGTTCGATGGTCTGATTCCTTCGTTGAAAGTGAAGAAAATCGACATGGCGCTGTCGTCGATGACCATCAACGAAGACCGCAAGAAGTCGGTGGATTTCACCCACAAGTACTACTTCACGTCGTCACGGCTGGTGATGAAGGAAGGCGCCACGGTCGATGACCAATACGCCAGCCTCAAGGGCAAGAGCGTCGGCGTGCAGCGCGCCACCACCACCGATCGTTATGCTACCGAGGTGTTCGAACCGAAGGGCATCAACGTCAAGCGCTACGGCAATAACGAAGAAATCTACATGGACCTGGCGGCCGGGCGGCTCGATGCGATTTTCGCCGACACCATCCCGCTGAACGATTTCCTGTCGATGCCACGCGGCAAGGGCTATGCGTTTGTCGGGCCGGAGCTGAAGGATCCGAAGTACGTGGGCGAGGGCGCGGGGATTGCGGTGCGCAAGGGCAATACCGAGCTGGTCAGCGAGTTGAACACGGCCATCGACGGGATTCGGGCGAGTGGCGAATATCAGAAGATTTCCCAGAAGTACTTCAAGTCCGACATCTACGGCGACTGATAGTCCGCTATCGCGAGCAGGCTCACTCCTACAGGGGAACGCATTCCAACTGTAGGAGTGAGCCTGCTCGCGATGGGGCCAGAACTGCCAATGCAGATCTTCAGCCCTTCAATTCCTTCAAATGCTTGTACACCGTCGCCCGCCCCATGTTCAGCACATTGGCCACATAGTTCGAGGCGCTCTTGCCCTTGAACGCGCCTTCGGCGTGCAGCGCCAGCACCAGTTCGCGCTTGTGATCGCGGGTCAGCAGATTCAGGCTCAGCTGCCGCTCGCGCAGCCAGGCGTGGAGGAAGGTGTTGATGCGTTCCTGCCAGTCATCGCGAAACAGTGAATCCGGCTGCGGGATCAGTTTGCTCGGCGACAGGAACAGATCCAGCGCAGCCTTGGCATTCTCGAACAGCGAAATATTCAGGTTGATGCACAGCACCGCCAGCGGCCGCTCTTCGCGGTCGCGCAGCACGGTGCTCAGGCTGCGGATTTTCTGGCCGTCCCAATTGAGCTTTTCGTACGGGCCGATGTTGCGCTCACTGACCTCCTCGCTGAGCATGTCTTCAAGCGATGAATCGTCGCCGATCTCGCGCTTGGACAGGTTGTTGGCGATGTAGTCGACCTTCTGCGTGCGCAGGTCGTGCAGCACCACCTCGGCGTGGGGAAAGAACAGCGTGGCGATGGCGTCGGCGATGGCACGGAAGTTATCCAGTGCCGGATCGATTTCGGGGGCGGTCATGTTTGTGGAGCTCCAGGCGGCGTCAGCGCCCCCGTGCACGGGGGCGCTGCGAGTGTGCCGCAATCCGTTGAGCGCGTCATCCGCAGGGGCCATCAGCGCAGTCGTGAAGGGGAGAGCATGGCGCTGCTCAGGCCGAACTGCTGCAACGACTCAGGCAACGGCTGACCACGCACCAATGCCGCGCTGGCCTGGCCCATGGCCGGTGAAGTCTGAATACCGTAACCGCCCTGGGCCGCGACCCAGAACAGCCCCGGCACCTGCGGATCGAAACCGCTGAGCAGATCACCGTCGGCGACGAAGCTGCGCAGTCCGGCCCAGGTGCGGGTCGGGCGGCGAATGGTCAGGGTCGTAGCCTCTTCGATCTGATAGATGCCCATGGCGATGTCCAGCTCTTCCGGTTGCACATCATGCGGTTCGACCGGATCGGCGTTGGCCGGCGAGCCGAGGAACATCCCGGCGTCGGGCTTCATGTAGAACGATTCGTCGAGGCTGACCAGCATCGGCCAGTGATGAATGTCCACGCCCTCGGGGCCGGCGAAAATGAACGCTGCGCGGCGCTTGGGTTGCAAGCCCAGCGCCTGGGCGCCAGCCAGTGCGCCGATCTGGTCGGCCCAGGCGCCGGCGGCGTTGATGATGACCGGCGCGCTGAAGGTCTGACCGTTGGTTTGCACCTGCCAGAGGCCAGCGGCGTCGCGCGTCAGGCCCAGCACTTCGCAATCGGTGTGCACTTGGCCGTTGTTGCGGCGGATACCGCGCAGGTAGCCCTGATGCAGGGCGTCGGTGTCGATGTCACTGGCGGTCGGATCGTAGATCGCGCCGTGGACTTTTTCCCGACGCAGGATCGGCAGACGGGCGCAGGCTTCGTCGGCGCTGAGCAACTGCATTTCTGGCACTGTGGCTTTAGCGCTGAGGTACTGGTTGTTCAGCTCGGCGGCGTCACCGCTGAAGTCCACGGTCATTTCGCCGCGCGGTGTCAGCAATGGGTGCTCGCAAAAGCCGCTCGGCGGATGGTCGAAAAACTCACGGCTGGCCAGCGTCAGCGCCCGCACCTGCGGCGTACCGTAGGCGGCGGTGTACAGCGCGGCAGAACGCCCGGTGGAGTGATAGGCCGGGTGCGATTCACGTTCGAGCACGATCACTTTGGCGTGGGGCGACAGCCAGAAACCGGTGGAAGCGCCGGCAATCCCGCCGCCGATGATGATGAAATCTGCCTGGCTCATGAAAGGTCTCCGGTGTTTACGCAATATCAAGGCGTTCACTAGTCCCCTGTGGGAGCGAGCCTGCTCGCGAAAGCGGTGTATCAGTCGACATCTTCGGTGAATGTCAGACCGCATTCGCGAGCAGGCTCGCTCCCACAATGGGATGTGTGGTGTCAGTTATTTAATTGATAAACCGCATTGGCCAGCGCAATGTCTTCCAGGCCCAGGCCAATTGAACGGAAAAATACGTGACGGTCGTAACCGGGGCGCGGCACTTTCTCGCTGAGCAGGTCGGCGAGGTCACCGACAATCGCAGACTTGTCCCAGCCATGCTGCTCGGTCGCGATCAACATCTCACCGGCCGAGCCCGGCGTGGTCAGCCGATAGTCACAGAACACTTGCATGTCGCCCAGGCTCTGCGGCGGCACCTCATGGGCGCGTGGCGCGTTGGTGCTGATCGAGGTGATCAGCGCCGGTTTGCTCAAGCTGGCCGGGTCGATGACCGGGCCGGCGGACGAGGTGCAGAGCATGATCACGTCCGCGTCTGTGAGGGCGACATCGCGGCTGTCGGCAATCTTCACCCCCGGGTAGATCTCTTTCAGCAGCGCCCGGGTTTCAGCGTCTTCAGACAGGCTCGGCGAATACACGCTGATGTTCTGCCAGTCGCGCAGACCTTTCACGTAATGCAAATGAGCCTGGGCAACCTTGCCGCTGCCGATGATCGCCAGTCGTTGGGCATTCAGCGGGGCGAGGGCATCGACTGCAACGGCGGTGGTCGCTGCAGTGCGTGCGGTGGTCAGCTCGCCGGCATCGCAAAGCAGCAGCGGTTGGCCGGTTTTCATCGACATTAATAGGGTCCACGCTGTCACCAGTGGCCCTTGCTCGCGGACGATGTACGGCGAGGTCTTGACCCCGTACACGCCGTCCTCGGCCAGCACCCCCAGATAATTGATGAAGTCGCCGGCGCCCTGCGGAAACTCCACCAACTGCTGCGCCGGTTGCACGGCGTGGCCGGCGGCGAGGTCGCGGAACAGTTTTCGCAGGATCTGCGGCACGTCGATGCGCGCCAGCAGCTCGCGGGCCTGGGTGTGGTCGATCACGTAGGGTGTACTGGTCATGTCAGGCTCCACGGTCTGGATATAAACTAATTTGTCCATTATGGACTTTTAGTTGTCTACCGCAAGCGCCTGTTGAAAACGCCGGGCAAAAAAAAGCGCAGTCCGTTGCCGGCTGCGCTTTTTGCGTTACAGATCGCTTACTGCGGCTGCGGACGCTTGCGTTCCACCGCGCGCAACAAATGCGTCGGCGGTGTTTCGCAGCTGATCTTGCGACCGAGTTTCTCTTCGATCGACGGCAACTGGTAGGAGTCGTCCTCGCCGGCGAAGCTGATCGACACGCCGTCGGCGCCCGCGCGACCGGTACGGCCGATGCGGTGTACGTAGTCGTCCGGCACTTCCGGCAGGGTGAAGTTGATCACGTGGCTGATGCCGTCGATGTGGATGCCGCGACCGGCGACATCGGTGGCCACCAGCACGCGGATCTTGCCTTCGCGGAAGCCTTCGAGGGTCTTGATGCGCTTGTGCTGCGGCACGTCGCCGGACAGTTGCGCGGCGTTGATGCCGTCACGCACCAGGCGCTCTTCGATGCGGCGCACTTCGTCCTTGCGGTTGGCGAAGACGATCACGCGTTCCCAACCGTTGTCGTTGACCAGGTTGTAGAGCAGTTTGTATTTGTCAGCCGCGGCCACCGCATAGATGTGCTGCTCGACGTTTTCGTTGGCCACGTTGGTGACTTCGATTTCAACGATTGCCGGATCGGTGGTCCATTGCTTGGCCAGGTTCATCACGTCTTCGGTGAAGGTCGCGGAGAACAGCAGGGTCTGACGCTCGGACTTCGGCGGGGTCTGGCGAATGATCTGCCGCACTTGCGGGATGAAGCCCATGTCGAGCATGCGGTCGGCTTCGTCCAGCACCATCACTTCGACCATGTCCAGATGCACGTCGCCGCGCTGGTTGAAGTCGAGCAGACGGCCCGGGGTGGCGACGAGGATGTCGCAGTGGCGCGCTTCGAGGTGCTTGAGCTGCTTGTCGAAGTCCATGCCGCCAACGAACGTCATCACGTTGAGGCCGGTGTACTTGGTCAGGTCTGCAGCATCCTTGGCGATCTGCACCACCAGCTCGCGGGTCGGCGCGATGATCAGCGCACGGGGTTCACCCATGTAGCGTTCTTTCGGCGGTGGCGTCTGCAACAACTGAGTGATGATCGAGATCAGGAACGCGGCGGTCTTGCCAGTGCCGGTCTGCGCGCGACCGATGGCGTCTTTGCCGGCGAGGGTAAAACCCAGCACCTGCGCCTGGATCGGCGTGCAATACGGGAAGCCCAGGTCCTGGATGGCGTGCATCAGTTCCGGAGCGAGCTTGAAATCGTGAAAGCGGGTTTTGCCTTCCTGGGGTTCGACGACGAAATCTTCGAGCTTCCAGGGAATGACCGGTGCCTTGGGCTTCGGTTCGCGGCGCGGCCGGGGTGGTTTCGGCGCTTCGGCGCGGACCGGTTCGGTGGCGATGGCAGGTTGCGGCTTGGGCTGGGGTGTCGCTACCGGAGCCGGACGTTCAGCCTTGGGCGCATCGCTGCGAGGGCCGGGGGCGTGCGACGGCGCACTGGGGACTGGCGCGAGCTGCTCAGCCTCGCTTTTACCGAACATTTTCTTGAGTGCTTTGAGCACGGTCATCTCATCAATTGGTTAAGGAATGTACGCCGGCCAGTGTAATGCAAGAAACGGGCGCGGCGTAGTGGGATGATCAAAGCGGTCCGCCAAGCGGCCGAATCAACGCAGGCGTTCGCTCAGCCAGACGCCAATGTCGCGAATTTCTTCGGGTAACACTTCGTGCTCCATTGGGTATTCCTGCCATGTCACGGTGACACCATGCTTCACCAAATGCTCATAGGCGCTGCGCCCCATCGAGTTCTGCACCACGCCGTCGAACTGGCCGTGCAGGCACAGCGCGGGAATACGCTGTTGACTGGCTGAAAGCTCCATCTCGTCAGTGAAGGTCGGGGCATAGGTGGAGAGGGCAAGTACGCCACCCAACGGACCTTGCCACTTTATATAACCGGTGTGCAGAACGACGGCGCCCCCCTGGGAAAACCCGGCGAGAAAAATCCGCGAAGCGTCTATTCCGCTGGCGCGCTCCTTTTCGATCAATTCAATGATGCGATCCGCCGACGCTTCCAGCTGCTCACGATCAATCGACCGCGCCGGGCTCATGGCCTTTATGTCGTACCAGCTCGGCATCTCGTAACCACCATTGATGGTGACGGGCTGGGTTGGCGCTTGCGGCAATACAAAGCGGGTAGTCAGCAGGCTTTCCTGCAGCGCTTCGGCGACCGGCAAGAAGTCATAGCGGTCCGCGCCGAGGCCGTGCAGCCAGATTACGCAGGCGTCTGCAGGCTTTACGGGTTGAAGAATCAGGGGCTCGGTCATGGCTGCTCCAAAAATGTGCGGGCGCTCTCAATAAGTGCGTGATTGAGGTGCGCGTCCGGTCGATCCGTTAAGAAGATGTCGCAAGGCTACAAGTTTTGCTATTGACCTGTCGCGCAATCGCTTCAGCAGGCGGTGTGGTACGGGCTTTGCTATGGAGGATTCTGTACGAAGCGTCCTACGCCTTGCGGTAACACTATCAGTGTACGTCTTGCGACGGGATTGCAAAGAATCCGGTGATGGATGTTCGCCAATGGCCGCTACGGGCAAAGCGAACGTGAAATGGCTACAGCCCGTTCGGCCGATTGGTGAGAAGTGAGTTGTCCATGATGTGGATTTTCTCCTACTAGACTCATAGCGAAGGTCTTACGTCGGTTGACCCCAAAAAAAGCCAACACGGGTCAACAACGCCTCAAAAGGGTGCGACTGGACTCAAGCTCCGACACAACAAGAGCAAAACTGGAGGTTTGAATGAAGATGTTGAAATCCACTCTGGCGGTCGTGACTGCAGCAGCAGTACTCGGCGTCAGCGGGTTCGCTCAGGCGGGTGCAACCCTGGATGCCGTGCAGAAGAAAGGTTTCGTGCAATGTGGCGTGAGCGACGGTCTGCCGGGTTTCTCGGTGCCGGACGCTTCGGGCAAGATCCTCGGGATCGACGCTGACGTCTGCCGCGCTGTGGCCGCTGCCGTATTCGGCGACGCCAACAAGGTCAAGTTCAGCCAGTTGAACGCCAAGGAGCGCTTCACCGCGCTGCAGTCCGGCGAAATCGACCTGCTCTCGCGCAACACCACCATGACCAGCTCGCGCGACGCCGGCATGGGCCTGAAATTCCCGGGCTTCATCACTTACTACGACGGCGTGGGCTTCCTGGCCAACAACAAGCTGGGCGTGAAAAGTGCCAAGGAACTGGACGGTGCAACCATCTGCATCCAGGCCGGTACCACCACCGAACTGAACGTGTCCGACTACTTCCGCGCCAACGGCCTGAAGTACACCCCGATCACTTTCGACACCTCCGATGAAAGCGCCAAGTCGCTGGAATCCGGTCGTTGCGACGTGCTGACCTCCGACAAGTCGCAGCTGTACGCACAGCGCAGCAAACTGGCTTCGCCAAAAGACTACGTGGTGCTGCCGGAAACCATCTCCAAAGAACCACTGGGCCCGGTCGTGCGTAACGGCGACGACGAGTGGCTGGCGATCGTTCGCTGGGTTGGCTACGCGCTGCTGAACACTGAAGAAGCCGGCGTGACCTCGAAAAACGTGCTGGAAGAAGCCAAATCCACCAAGAACCCGGACGTCGCTCGTCTGCTGGGTGCTGACGGTGAATACGGTAAGGACCTGAAACTGCCGAAGGACTGGGTTGTGAAAATCGTTTCGCAGGTCGGTAACTACGGTGAAATCTTCGAGAAAAACCTCGGCAAGAGCACTCCGCTGGAAATCGACCGTGGCCTGAACGCGCTGTGGACCAACGGCGGCATTCAGTACGCACCACCAGTGCGCTAATGGTTCTATCACCCGGCGGGCCAACCGCCGGGTGATGTTCTGTTCCATTTCTTCCGGGGCACTTCATGCAAAATTCAATCGGCGCACCAAAGCAGAGGCTCAGCCTCAGCGATCCGCGAGTGCGTGCGTGGCTGTTTCAGATCATCACCGTCGTGGCGGTGGTCGCCATGGGCTGGTATCTGTTCGACAACACCCAGACCAACCTGCAGCACCGGGGCATCACCTCCGGTTTCGACTTTCTGGAGCGCAGTGCCGGGTTCGGCATCGCTCAGCACCTGATCTCCTACACCGAAGCGGACAGTTACGCTCGGGTGTTCGTGATCGGCTTGCTCAACACCCTGTTGGTGACCTTCATCGGCGTGATCCTGGCGACCCTGCTGGGCTTCATCATCGGTGTGGCGCGGCTGTCGCCGAACTGGATCATCAGCAAACTGGCGACCGTGTATGTGGAAGTGTTCCGCAACATTCCGCCGCTGCTGCAGATCCTGTTCTGGTACTTCGCGGTATTCCTGACCATGCCGGGACCGCGCAACAGCCACAACTTCGGCGACACTTTCTTCGTCAGCAGCCGGGGCCTGAACATGCCGGCCGCGCAAATGGCTGACGGCTTCTGGGCGTTCTTCATCAGCGTGGTGCTGGCCATTGTCGCCATCGTGCTGATGTGCCGCTGGGCCAACAAGCGTTTCGAAGACACCGGCGTCCCGTTCCACAAGTTCTGGACCGGTCTGGCGATCCTGCTGGTGATCCCGACCTTGTGCGCGCTGATCTTCGGCGCACCCCTGCACTGGGAAATGCCGCAACTCAAGGGTTTCAACTTCGTCGGTGGCTGGGTGTTGATCCCGGAACTGCTGGCGCTGACCCTCGCCCTGACCGTGTACACCGCGGCGTTCATCGCGGAAATCGTCCGTTCGGGGATCAAGTCGGTCAGCCATGGCCAGACCGAAGCGGCGCGTTCGCTCGGCCTGCGCAATGGCCCGACCCTGCGCAAGGTGATCATTCCGCAAGCCTTGCGAGTGATCATTCCGCCGCTGACCAGCCAATACCTGAACCTGGCGAAGAACTCGTCGCTGGCCGCCGGTATCGGTTATCCGGAAATGGTTTCGCTGTTCGCCGGCACCGTGCTCAACCAGACCGGTCAGGCCATCGAAGTCATTGCCATCACCATGAGCGTGTACCTGGCGATCAGTATCAGCATTTCCCTGCTGATGAACTGGTACAACAAGCGCATTGCGCTGATCGAGCGGTGAGGAAACGCGCATGACAACCCATACTTTCAAACCCGACATGCCACCGCCGGCCAAGGTCTTCGGCCCGATGGCATGGATACGCGCGAACATGTTTTCCAGCTGGCTCAACACCCTGCTGACCCTGTTTGCGTTCTACCTGATCTACCTGGTAGTACCACCGATCCTCAGTTGGGCGATTCTCGATGCCAACTGGGTCGGCACCACCCGCGCCGATTGCACCAAGGACGGCGCCTGCTGGGTGTTCATTCAGCAGCGTTTCGGCCAGTTCATGTACGGCTATTACCCGGCGGAACTGCGCTGGCGCGTTGACCTGACCGTGTGGCTGGCGGTGATCGGCGTGGCACCGCTGTTCATCAAACGCGTGGCACACAAAGCTGTGTACGGCCTGAGCTTCCTGGTGATCTACCCGATTGTCGCCTGGTGCCTGCTGCACGGTGGCGTGTTCGGCCTCGACGCCGTGGCGACCAGCCAGTGGGGCGGTCTGATGCTGACCCTGGTCATCGCCACCGTGGGTATCGCCGGCGCCTTGCCGCTGGGGATCATTCTGGCGCTGGGCCGGCGCTCGAACATGCCGGCGATTCGTGTGGTCTGCGTGACCTTCATCGAGTTCTGGCGCGGCGTGCCTTTGATCACGGTGCTGTTCATGTCCTCGGTGATGCTGCCGCTGTTCCTGCCCGAAGGCATGAACTTCGACAAGCTGCTGCGGGCGCTGATCGGGGTGATCCTGTTCCAGTCGGCCTACGTTGCCGAAGTGGTGCGCGGCGGTCTGCAAGCGATCCCCAAAGGTCAGTACGAAGCGGCAGCGGCGATGGGCCTCGGTTACTGGCGCGCCATGGGCCTGGTGATTCTGCCGCAAGCCCTGAAGCTGGTGATTCCGGGCATCGTCAACACCTTCATTGCGCTGTTCAAGGACACTAGCCTTGTGATCATCATCGGGCTGTTCGACCTGCTCAACAGCGTCAAGCAAGCCGCTGCCGACCCGAAATGGCTGGGCATGGCCACCGAAGGCTACGTGTTCGCCGCCCTGGTGTTCTGGATTTTCTGTTTTGGTATGTCGCGCTATTCCATGCATCTGGAACGCAAGCTCGACACTGGCCACAAGCGTTAGGAGTTCTCTGTAAATGAGCGAAGCAATCAAAAAGCCTGTCGGCCCTGAAGGCATTATCCAGATGCAGGGCGTCAACAAGTGGTACGGCCAGTTCCATGTGCTGAAAGACATCAACCTCAACGTCAAACAGGGCGAGCGCATTGTCCTGTGCGGCCCGTCGGGTTCGGGCAAATCGACCACCATTCGCTGCCTCAACCGTCTGGAAGAACACCAGCAGGGCCGCATCGTCGTCGATGGTGTGGAGCTGACCAACGACCTCAAGCAGATCGAAGCGATCCGCCGCGAAGTCGGCATGGTGTTCCAGCACTTCAACCTGTTCCCGCACCTGACCATCCTGCAGAACTGCACGCTGGCGCCGATGTGGGTGCGCAAGATGCCCAAGCGCAAGGCCGAGGAAATCGCCATGCATTATCTGGAGCGCGTACGCATTCCGGAGCAGGCGCATAAATTCCCGGGGCAACTGTCCGGCGGTCAGCAACAGCGTGTGGCGATTGCCCGCGCGCTGTGCATGAAACCGAAAATCATGCTGTTCGACGAACCGACCTCGGCCCTCGACCCGGAGATGGTCAAAGAGGTGCTGGACACCATGATCGGCCTCGCCGAAGACGGCATGACCATGCTCTGCGTGACCCACGAAATGGGCTTCGCCCGCACCGTGGCCAACCGTGTGATCTTCATGGACAAGGGCGAAATCGTCGAACAGGCGGCGCCGAACGACTTCTTCGACAACCCGCAGAATGACCGTACCAAACTGTTCCTGAGCCAGATCCTGCATTGATCGAAATCAGCCAGTGAAATAAACCCGGACCTGTTCCGGGTTTTTTTTGCCCGCGATTTGCCCCTTGTGCCGATTCGGCTGCCTGACTACCATGTCAGGAAATTCATCCTATGATTGGATGAAAGGGCGAATTTCATGACAGACATCTCACCTTTGATCAAGCGATCCCTGGTCGATCAGGCCTTGGATCAACTGCGCCAGCGCATCAGCGATGGCGTGTGGCAGGTCGGCGAACGGCTGCCGACCGAGCCTGAGCTGTGCGCCGATCTGGGCATCAGCCGCAACACCGTGCGCGAAGCCATGCGCGTGCTGGCGTTTTCCGGGTTGATCGAAATCCGTCAGGGCGACGGCAGTTATTTGCGCGCAGTGGTCGATCCGATGGACACGCTCAAAGCGTTGTCCCGCTGCTCGCTGGAGCAGGCACGCGAGACTCGGCACATCCTCGAAGTCGAGGCCATTGGCCTGGCCGCGCTGCGTCGCACCGATGAAGATCTCGCCGCATTGCGCGAAGCGCTCGGCACCAGCGGCAGCCACTACCACGGCGATCTCGACACTTACATTGCCTGCGATCTGGTGTTCCACCGCCGTCTGGTGGACGCCGCGCACAACCCCACCCTCAGCGAGTTGTATCGCTATTTCTCCAGCATCGTCGGCGCGCAATTGCGCCAGACGCTGAACATCGTCCCGCGCCGTCAGGAAGTGTTCGACCTGCACATCGAGTTGCTCGATGCCGTCGAACAACGCGACCCGGAACGGGCCAAAGCCATATCGAGGCAGTTGATCAATGAACCTTGAAAGCGAGAAAAACTTTTCAACCCCCAAGCGCACGGCGGAGCTCGAAGAGCTGCTGATCGACGCCGAGGCTGACGACGAACAAGTACAGCAAAGCCATCCGCTGGTGCGCCGGCCGTGGCTGTTGCTGCTGGGGCTGATTCTGGTGGCGCTGAACCTGCGCCCTGCGCTGTCGAGCATGGCGCCGCTGCTCAGCGAAGTGTCGAAAAGCCTTGGTCTGTCTGCGGCTCAGGCCGGTTTGCTGACCACGTTGCCGGTGTTGTGCTTAGGACTGTTCGCGCCGCTGGCGCCGATTCTGGCGCGGCGTTTCGGCGCTGAGCGGGTGGTGCTGGGGATTCTGCTGACCCTGGCCGCCGGGATTATTGTGCGCAGCAACTTCGGTGAGATCGGGCTGTTTGCAGGTAGCGTGCTTGGCGGTGCGAGCATCGGCATTATCGGCGTGCTGCTGCCGGGCATCGTCAAACGCGACTTCGCCAGACACGCCGGAACCATGACCGGCGTCTACACCATGGCCCTGTGCCTGGGCGCGGCAATGGCCGCGGGTTCCACCGTGCCGTTGAGCGAACACTTCGACCACAGCTGGGCACTGGGCCTGGGCTTCTGGGTAATCCCGGCGCTGGTGGCGGCGTTGTTCTGGCTGCCGCAGGTCGGGCAGAAACACGGCGCGCACAACGTCGCCTATCGGGTGAAAGGTCTGCTGCGCGATCCGCTGGCGTGGCAAGTGACCTTGTACATGGGCCTGCAATCGTCGCTGGCGTACATCGTGTTCGGCTGGTTGCCGTCGATCCTGATCGGTCGTGGCCTGACTCCGACCCAGGCCGGCCTGGTGCTGTCCGGTTCGGTGATCATCCAGCTCGCCAGTTCGCTGGCGGCGCCGTGGCTGGCGACCCGTGGCAAGGACCAGCGCCTGGCGATCGTGGTGGTGATGGCGCTGACCCTCGGTGGTCTGTTCGGTTGCCTGTATGCACCGATTGAAGGGCTCTGGGGCTGGGCGATTCTGCTGGGGCTGGGGCAGGGCGGTACGTTCAGTCTGGCGCTGACCCTGATCGTGCTGCGCTCGCGGGATTCGCATGTGGCGGCGAACCTGTCGAGCATGTCCCAGGGCTTCGGCTACACCCTGGCGTCGATGGGGCCGTTCGCGGTCGGCGTGGTGCATGACTGGACCGGCGGCTGGAATGCTGTGGGCTGGATCTTCGGCATCATTGGCACCGGTGCGATCATTGCCGGCCTTGGTGCCGGCCGGGCGCTGTACGTGCAAGTGCAAAGCGAAAAGATCTGACGCGGTTCAACTTGTAGGAGTGAGCCTGCTCGCGATAACGGTGTGTCGGTCAACATTGCGCTGACTGATACACCGCTATCGCGAGCAGGCTCACTCCTACAGTGGTTCTGTGTGCGGCTGATATTCGCTTTGCGAATGCCGATAGTGTTTCTGCGATTTGCAGCTTATCGTGCTGGCAATCTGTCCATTTCCCGGAGTTTGCCCATGAGCGAAGCCCACGCCGCCCTGATCACCCGCTTCTACCAGGCCTTCCAGCGCCTCGACGCCGACGCCATGGCCGCCTGCTACACCGACGATGTGGTGTTCAGCGATCCGGCCTTCGGTGAACTGCGCGGGCGCGATGCCGGCGACATGTGGCGCATGCTCACCACCCGCGCCAAGGACTTCTCCCTGACCTTCGACAATGTCCGCGCCGACGAGCGCAGCGGCGGCGTGCACTGGGTGGCGACTTACCTGTTCAGCCAGACTGGCAACGTGGTGATCAACGATATCCAGGCGCGCTTCGTCTTTCGCGACGGCAAGATCTGCGAACACCACGATCACTTTGACCTGTGGCGCTGGTCGCGGCAGGCGTTGGGCTTCAAAGGCCTGCTGCTCGGCTGGACTCCGCTGGTGCGCAACGCGGTCCGGGCGCAGGCGCTGAAAGGTCTGAAGGCATTTCAGGCTACTCGCTGATAAGATCGCGGCCTGTTTCCTACACATCCAGATCCCGAAGTGACCAGCCTCAGCGAAAAACCGGTTGAAGTCGTCGAGCCAGCGAGCAAGGCCTGGTTCGTCTACCTCGTGCGCGCGGCCAACGGTTCGCTGTACTGCGGGATCAGCGACGACCCGGTGCGCCGCTTCGCCAAGCATCAAAGCGGCAAGGGCGCACGCTTCTTCCTGTCCAGCCCGGCGATGGCGCTGGTCTACACCGAGCGTTGCCGCGACAAGAGCGACGCGTTGCGTCAGGAACGGCTGATCAAAAAACTGCGCAAGAGCGCCAAGGAATGCCTGGTCGCGTCTTATCAATCTGACTGATTGGTTCCCATCAGGCAGATCTGTAGGCTGCTAATCAAATGCACGCTAAGCTGCGGACTCACTTTCTGTGCGGCGGAGCCGAGCATGTCCGAGTTGATTCTGCATCATTACCCGACCTCTCCATTTGCTGAAAAGGCTCGTCTGCTGTTGGGCTTCAAGGGGCTTTCCTGGCGCTCGGTGCACATTTCGCCGGTGATGCCCAAGCCGGATCTGACCGCGCTGACTGGCGGCTACCGCAAGACCCCGGTGTTGCAGATCGGCGCCGACATCTATTGCGACACATCGTTGATTGCCCGTCGTCTGGAGCAGGAAAAAGCCCTGCCAGCGTTTTTCCCGGAAGGCCAGGAAATGACCAGCGCCAGCTTCGCCGCTTGGGCTGATTCGGTGGTGTTCCAGCACGCGGTCAGCCTGGTGTTCCAGCCAGAATCGGTGGCGGTGCGTTTCGGCAAGTTGCCGCCGGAAGCGATCAAGGCCTTTATCGCTGACCGTGCCGGGCTGTTCAGTGGCGGCAGCGCCACGCGACTGTCGGCCGAACAGGCCAAGCATCAATGGCCAACGATCATGGCGCGGCTGGAGCAGCAATTGCAGCGCGAGCAGGGCGACTTCCTGTTCGGTGAGCCGTCGATTGCCGACTTCGCCCTGGCGCATCCGCTGTGGTTCCTCAAGGCGACGCACGTCACTGCGCCGTTGGTCGATGAATATCCGGCCGTGACTGCCTGGCTGGGCCGTGTGCTGGGCTTTGGTCATGGTGCCGCGAGCGAAATGACTGCCGAGGAGGCGCTGGAAGTGGCGCGCAGTTCGACGCCGGCGGCGCTGCCGGATGAGCAGTTTGTCGATCCGAACGGTTTCAAGGCCGGGCAGCAGGTGGCGATTGCCGCGACAGATTACGGGGTTGATCCGGTGGTGGGTGAGTTGCTGTTTGCTGGCCGCGAAGAGCTGATCCTGCGCCGTGAAGACCCGCGTGGCGGCGTGGTGCATGTGCACTTCCCGCGCTTTGGTTTCCGCATCGAAGCCCGCTGATCAGCAAGCGGCCTTTGCTTGGGGGGCAATTGTGGTGAGGGGATTTATCCCCGATGGGGCGCGAAGCGCCCCCAAAAAACTGCACGCCCTACCAAGCAGATTTTGCGACGGCTTCGCCGCCGATCGGGGATAAATCCCCTCACCACAGAGGAGTTGTGTTATTTCAGGGCGGCGAGGATCTCGTCCGGGTCGAACCCGCGAATCAACGTGCCATTCACGTCGATCAGCGGAATCCCGCGTCCACCCAGCGCCTCATACGCCTTGCGCGCCTCGGCGTTCTTCTCGATATCGAATTCCTTGAAAGGAATCCCCTTGCTGTCGAGAAAGCGTTTGGTCTGCTTGCAGTAGCCGCACCAGTCGGTGGCATACAGCACGACATGGGCCTGCGCCCGCGTCTGCTCAGAGACCATCTGCGATGGGTTGAACACCCGCTCGATCTTGCCCCAGTTCTGATAGACCACGACCACCAGCAGAACCAGCGCAACCTTCTTCAGCACATTACCGAGCATCAGTTGCGGCGCTTGAGCTGATCGGTGAGCGAGGTTGGCAGGCCCTTGATGATCAAGGTGCCGGCCTCCTCGTCGTACTCGATCTTCGAACCCAGCAGGTGCGCTTCAAAGCTGATCGATAGACCCTCGGCGCGGCCGGTGAAGCGGCGGAACTGGTTGAGGGTGCGTTTGTCCGCGGGAATCTCCGGCGACAGGCCGTAATCCTTGTTGCGGATGTGATCGTAGAAGGCTTTCGGCCGTTCTTCGTCGATCAGCTCCGACAGCTCTTCCAGGCCCATCGGCTCGCCGAGCTTGGCCTGGCTGCTGGCGTAATCGACCAGGGTCTTGGTTTTCTCGCGGGCGGAGTCTTCCGGCAGGTCTTCGCTCTCGACGAAGTCGCTGAAGGCCTTGAGCAGCGTGCGGGTCTCGCCCGGGCCATCGACGCCTTCCTGGCAGCCGATGAAGTCGCGGAAGTATTCCGAAACCTTCTTGCCGTTCTTGCCCTTGATGAACGAGATGTACTGCTTGGACTGCTTGTTGTTCTGCCACTCGGAGACGTTGATCCGCGCCGCCAGGTGCAATTGGCCGAGGTCGAGGTGGCGCGACGGCGTCACGTCCAGTTCATCGGTCACTGCCACGCCTTCGCTGTGGTGCAGCAGGGCAATCGCCAGGTAGTCGGTCATGCCTTGCTGATAGTGAGCGAACAGCACGTGGCCGCCGACCGACAGGTTCGACTCTTCCATCAGCTTCTGCAGGTGCTCTACCGCAACCCTGCTGAACGCGGCGAAGTCTTTGCCACCGTCCATGTATTCCTTCAGCCAGCCGCTGAACGGGAACGCACCGGATTCCGGATGGAACAGGCCCCAGGCTTTGCCCTGTTTGGCATTGTAGCTCTCGTTGAGGTCGGCGAGCATGTTCTCGATGGCCGCGGACTCAGCCAGTTCGGAGTCACGGGCGTGCAGAACTGCGGGCGTGCCGTCGGGTTTTTTGTCGATCAGGTGGACGATGCAATGACGGATCGGCATGGGCTTCTCGGCTGGTGGAAGGGAGGAGGGCAGGCTCCCCCGAAAAAGCGCCCAGTGTACCGCAACCACTGGTTTTGGCGCGGGGTGAAGGGCAAATCCAGGGCGGGTGGGTGCCCTTATGCAGTTTTTTACCGATTTAGAGCAATAAAGCTGACCAAATGGGTAGCTAGAGGCGGATATTTCCCCGTCTCTGTGCTAGTTTTGCCCGGTCTTACGCGAAGTCACTGCGTTAAGCGTGCAATCAGCATTTGTCAGGTCGAACCAAACCCTGATTTCGGCATCTATAACCCGACTCGTCGTGGTTATCGCCGAGGGTGCCAGATCCAGAAGATCGGGCTCGATGGCTGACACTGCACTCTGCAATCCATATGAATTTGATAGGGAAGGAACACTACATGGCTCTTACTAAAGACCAACTGATCGCCGACATCGCTGAAGCTATCGACGCGCCGAAAACCACCGCGCGTAACGCTCTGGACCAACTGGGCCAAATCGTTGCCGATCAGCTGGAAAACGGCGGCGAAATCACCTTGCCAGGTATCGGCAAGCTGAAAGTGACCGAGCGTCCTGCCCGCACTGGCCGTAACCCTTCGACTGGCGCTGCCATCGAAATCCCTGCCAAGAAAGTGATCAAGCTGGTTGTGGCCAAAGGCCTGACCGACGCTGTGAACAAGTAAGACGCAGCGATAAAAAAACCGTGCACCGGAGCGATCCGGGCACGGTTTTTTTGTGTCTGCGATTTGGCGGCGCCACGCAATCCAATGTGGGAGCGAGCCTGCTCGCGAAAGCGTTGGATCAGTCACCTTCAATATTGACCGACCTGCCGCTTTCGCGAGCAGGCTCGCTCCCACATGGAATCATCCGCGTGTTAGCGAACCCAGCGCTCGCGCCGCCAGATCTGCTGCTCGGACTTGGTCTGGAAGGTCCAGGCCACGAAGCGACTCTGCTTCTGCCCTTGCGACATCTCCACCACCTGGCTTTCCAGCACGCCGGCCTTTTTCAGGGCGGTTTCGATGGCGGGCAGGTTCGAGGCTTTTGACACCAGCGTGCTGAACCACAGCACCTTGTGCTGGAAGTGCGCGCTCTCGGCGATCAGTTGCGTCACGAAACGCGCTTCACCGCCCTCACACCACAGTTCGGCGGACTGACCACCGAAGTTCAGCACTGGCAGCTTGCGTTTCGGATCGGCCTTGCCCAGTGCGCGCCATTTGCGCTCGCTGCCCTTGGTCGCCTCTTCCATCGAAGCGTGGAACGGCGGGTTGCACATGGTCAGGTCAAAGCGCTCGCCCGGCTCCAGCAAGCCGATCAGGATGTGCTTGCGGTTTTCCTGCTGGCGCAGCTGGATCACTTTGTTCAGCCCGTTGGACTGGACGATGGCTCGGGCGGCAGCCACGGCGGTCGGGTCGATTTCCGAACCGAGGAAGTGCCAGCGGTATTCGCTGTTACCGATCAGCGGATACACACAGTTGGCACCCATGCCGATGTCCAGCACGTTGACGATCGCACCGCGCGGAACCTTGCCGTCGTTCATGCTGGCCAGCAGGTCGGCGAGGAAATGCACGTAATCGGCACGGCCCGGGACCGGTGGGCACAGATAATCCGCCGGAATGTCCCAATGCTCGATGCCATAGAACGCCTTGAGCAGCGCCCGGTTGAACACGCGCACCGCGTCGGGGCTGGCGAAGTCGATGCTTTCCTTGCCGTACGGGTTGGTGATCACGAATTTTGCCAGTTCCGGCGTGGTCTTGATCAGCGCCGGGAAGTCGTAGCGACCCTGGTGGCGATTGCGCGGGTGCAGGCTGGCCTTTTCACGCGGCTCGACGGCTTTGGCCGGGGTCGCGGCATCAGGCTTCTTGCGCGCAGGTTTGGGTGTGCGGGGGGCGTTCATGGGTGTGATCGATTCGGGTATGGCTGAAAGTGGCGGGTATTGTCCCACATCTAAAGGCAACACCGTTCAAACTGTGGGAGCGGGCTTGCTCGCGAAAGTGGTGTGTCCGCCAACACATAGGTTGAATGACACACCGCATTCGCGAGCAGGCTCGCTCCCACAGGGGATTCGTGGCGATTCTTGAATAAAAAAGGGAGGCCTTTACGGGCCTCCCTTTTTCATTGCGGCTTGCCCTTACAGGCTGGAAATCCGCGCGTGCTGCTCGGCCAGTTTGCCCAGGGCCTGTTCAGCCTCGGCCAGTTTGGCGCGTTCCTTCTCGATGACTTCGGCCGGGGCCTTGTCAACGAAACCGGCGTTCGACAGCTTGCCGCCAACCCGCTGGACTTCGCCCTGCAGACGCAGGATTTCCTTGTCCAGACGTGCCAGCTCGGCGCCCTTGTCGATCAGGCCGGCCATCGGCACCAGCACTTCCATCTCACCCACCAGAGCGGTGGCGGACAGCGGCGCTTCTTCGCCAGCCGCCAGAACGGTGATCGATTCCAGACGCGCCAGCTTCTTCAGCAGCGCTTCGTTCTCGGTCAGACGACGCTGATCTTCAGCGCTGACGTTCTTCAGGTAGATCGGCAGCGGTTTGCCCGGGCCGATGTTCATTTCGCCACGGATGTTGCGCGTGCCGAGCATCAGGCCCTTGAGCCATTCGATGTCGTCTTCGGCGGCTGGATCGATGCGCTCCTCGTTGGCCACCGGCCAAGGCTGCAGCATGATCGTCTTGCCCTGAATGCCGGCCAGCGGCGCGATGCGCTGCCAGATTTCTTCGGTGATGAACGGCATGAACGGGTGCGCCAGACGCAGCGCCACTTCCAGTACGCGCACCAGGGTGCGACGGGTGCCGCGCTGACGCTCGACCGGCGCGTTTTCGTCCCACAGCACTGGCTTGGACAGTTCCAGGTACCAGTCGCAGTATTGGTTCCAGATGAACTCGTACAGCGCTTGCGCGGCGAGGTCGAAACGGAACTGATCCAGTTGACGGGTCACTTCGGCTTCGGTGCGCTGCAGTTGCGAGATGATCCAGCGATCCGCCAGCGACAGCTCGTAGGCTTCGCCGTTCTGGCCGCAGTCTTCGCCCTTGTCCAGAACATAACGCGCGGCGTTCCAGATCTTGTTGCAGAAGTTGCGATAGCCTTCGACGCGGCCCATGTCGAACTTGATGTCGCGACCGGTGGACGCCAGCGAGCAGAAGGTGAAGCGCAGGGCGTCGGTGCCGTAGCTGGCGATGCCGTCGGCGAACTCGTCGCGGGTCTGCTTCTCGATCTTCTTCGCCAGTTTCGGCTGCATCATGCCGGAGGTGCGTTTCTGCACCAGGGCTTCCAGCTCGATACCGTCGATGATGTCCAGCGGGTCCAGGACGTTGCCCTTGGACTTGGACATCTTCTGGCCCTGGCCATCACGCACCAGGCCGTGCACGTAAACGGTCTTGAACGGTACTTGCGGAGTGCCGTCCTCGTTCTTGATCAGGTGCATCGTCAGCATGATCATCCGGGCAACCCAGAAGAAAATGATGTCGAAACCGGTGACCAGCACGTCGGTGGAGTGGAATTTTTTCAGGAACTCGGTTTGTTCCGGCCAGCCGAGGGTGGAGAACGTCCACAGACCCGAGCTGAACCAGGTGTCGAGCACGTCGTTGTCCTGTTGCAGTGCAACGTCCGGGCCGAGGTTGTGCTTGGCCCGCACTTCGGCTTCGTCGCGACCGACGTAGACCTTGCCCGACTCGTCGTACCAGGCCGGAATCCGGTGGCCCCACCACAGCTGACGGCTGATGCACCAGTCCTGGATGTCGCGCATCCACGAGAAGTACATGTTTTCGTACTGTTTTGGCACGAACTGGATACGGCCGTCTTCAACGGCGGCAATCGCCGGTTCAGCCAGAGGCTTGGTCGACACGTACCACTGGTCGGTCAGCCACGGCTCGATGACGGTACCGGAACGGTCGCCTTTCGGCACTTTCAGGTTGTGATCGTCGACGCTGACCAGCAGGCCGGCGGCGTCGAACGCCGCGACGATCTGCTTGCGCGCTTCGAAACGCTCGAGACCGGCGTACTCGGCCGGAATCTTGCCGTCGATGCTGTCGTTCAACGTGCCGTCGAGGTTGAACACCTGGGCTGCGGGCAGCACGTTGGCGTTCTTGTCGAAGATGTTCAGCAGCGGCAGGTTGTGGCGCTTACCGACTTCGTAGTCGTTGAAATCGTGGGCCGGGGTGATCTTCACGCAACCGGTGCCGAACTCTGGATCGCAGTAATCGTCGGCGATGATCGGGATGCGGCGGCCAACCAGTGGCAGCTCGACAAATTTGCCGATCAGGGCTTTGTAGCGCTCATCGTTCGGGTTAACCGCCACGGCGGAGTCGCCGAGCATGGTTTCCGGACGGGTGGTCGCGACGATCAGGAAATCGTTGCCTTCAGCGGTTTTCGCGCCGTCAGCCAGCGGATACTTGAGGTTCCACAGGAAACCTTTCTCGTCGTGGTTTTCCACTTCGAGGTCGGAAATCGCCGTGTGCAACTTGGTGTCCCAGTTGACCAGACGCTTGCCGCGGTAGATCAGGCCGTCTTCGTGCAGGCGTACGAAGGCTTCTTTAACCGCTTCCGAGAGACCGTCGTCCATGGTGAAGCGCTCGCGGCTCCAGTCCACGGACGAGCCGAGGCGGCGGATCTGACGGCTGATGTTGCCGCCGGACTGATCCTTCCACTCCCAGACTTTCTCGAGGAATTTCTCGCGACCCAGGTCATGACGGTTCTGGCCGGTGGCTTCCAGTTGACGCTCCACCAGCATCTGCGTGGCGATACCGGCGTGGTCGGTGCCCGGCTGCCACAGGGTGTTGCGACCCTGCATGCGGCGGAAACGGATCAGGGCGTCCATGATCGCGTTGTTGAAACCGTGACCCATGTGCAGGCTGCCGGTGACGTTTGGCGGCGGGATCATGATGGTGTAGGAATCGCCCGCGCCTTGCGGTGCGAAATAGTTCTCGGACTCCCAGGTGTTGTACCAGGAAGTTTCAATGGCGTGCGGCTGGTAGGTCTTATCCATGCGCGGCGGGACCCTATTGGCATTTATTCAGGAAAAGCCGGGAAGTATAGCGGGGCATGGGGCCGAGGGCGAGCGGGGGGAGGCTGGGCGGACACGAATGTTGGGGGGAGCCTTGTGGTGAGGGGATTTATCCCCGATGGGCCGCGCAGCAGCCCTAATATTTCAATCACGCTGCGTATTTGCAGGGTTCACGACTGCTGCGCAGCCGATCGGGGATAAATCCCCTCGCCACAAGGAGATCCATCCGGGTTATTCGTACTGGCTGAGGAGCCGTTCCATCCGCGCCTCGAGGCGGCGTTTGATTTCGGTCTCGATGTGCGGCGCGAAGTCGTCGATCACGTCCTGCATGATCAATTGCGCGGCGGCGCGCAGTTCGCTGTCCAGGTGCAGCAGGGCGTCCGGGCCTTTATCCACAGGCGCTGCCGGTTTGGCAGCAGGCGCCGGGGCCGGAGCTTGGTGCGGTTCGATGGCGGACGGCGCGGTGTCGACGGCCTCGAACAACATCGGAATCTGTTCCTGTTCGCCGTCCTCGACCGTGTCGGTCAGCAAGGGCGGTTGCAGGTTGTCATCGCCGAGCAACTGGCGGATCGATTCGAGATCGTCCAACAGGTGTGCAGGCTTTTGCAGCGGTTTTGGAGTGTCCATCGGCGTACTCAGAGTCGCTGTAAACGGTGGTCTTGCAGAGGATAGCCCTGTTCGCGGTAGAAACGGAAACTCTCCCGTGCCGCCGCGCGAATCGTCGGATCTTCCACCACCACTTCCGCCACGCGGGCGAATTGGCTGGCGAAGGCCGGGACTTTCAGGTCGAGGTTGACCAGCAGATCCTGATGCTCGCCGCAGTCAGCGCCAAGTCCCAGCACGATCAAACCGTCCGGTTCGCTCTCGGCAGGGCCGTGCGGCACGAAGGCTTCGCCCTTGAACGCCCACAGGCGCGCATCGAGATCGTCACGCTGAGCAGCATCGCTGCAATGCAGGTAGATGCGATGGCCCATGCGCCAGGCTTTCTCGGTGAGCTTGCAGGCAAAGTCCAGGCGAGCCGATGGGTCGGCGCTGGGCAGGATATAGAAGTCGACTTTGGTCATTGCGGTTCCTGAGCCTTGAGCGGCGTCACCGTAGAGTGACGCCGCCCAGGTTCATCGGTTTCAGGCTTTGGCGCGGTCCAGCAGGTATTGGGTCAGCAGCGGAACCGGACGGCCAGTGGCGCCCTTGTCCTTGCCGCCGCTGGTCCATGCGGTGCCCGCGATGTCCAGGTGCGCCCAGTTGAGGTTCTTGGTGAAGCGCGACAGGAAGCACGCGGCGGTGATGGTGCCGGCCTTCGGCCCGCCAATGTTGGCGATGTCGGCGAACGGGCTGTCCAGTTGCTCCTGGTATTCGTCGAACAGCGGCAGTTGCCAGGCGCGGTCGTCAGCGGCTTTGCCGGCGCTGAGCAGTTGTTCGATCAGTTCGTCGTTATTGCCCAGCAGGCCGGAAGTGTGGGCGCCGAGTGCGACCACGCAGGCACCGGTCAGGGTGGCGATGTCGATCACTGCTTGCGGCTTGAAGCGCTCGGAGTAGGTCAGGGCGTCGCACAGCACCAGACGGCCTTCGGCGTCGGTGTTGAGGATTTCCACGGTCTGGCCGCTCATGGTGGTGACGATGTCGCCCGGACGCGAAGCATTGCCGCTCGGCATGTTTTCGGCGCAGGCGAGGATGCACACCAGGTTGATCGGCAGCTTCAGTTCGAGCACCGCACGCAGGGTACCGAACACGGAGGCCGCGCCACCCATGTCGTACTTCATTTCGTCCATGCCGGCGCCCGGCTTGAGGCTGATGCCGCCGGTGTCGAAGGTGATGCCTTTGCCGACCAGCGCGTAAGGCTTCTCGGACTTCTTGCCACCGTTGTATTGCATGACGATCAGGCGCGGCGGCTGAGCGCTGCCCTGGCCGACGGCGTAGAACGAGCCCATGCCCAGGGATTTGATCTTCTTCTCGTCGAGGACTTCGACTTTCAGATCCTTGAACTCTTTGCCGAGGTTCTTCGCTTGCTCGCCGAGGAAGGTCGGGTGGCAGATGTTTGGCGGCAGGTTGCCCAGATTACGGGTGAAGGCCATGCCGTTGGCGATCGCGGTGGCATGGTTCACGGCGCGCTGCACTTCAGCCTGCGCAGCCTTGATGGTCAGCAGGGTGATTTTCTTCAGGGCGCGCGGTTCGGCTTTCTGGCTCTTGAACTGGTCGAAAGTGTATTCGCCGTCCACCAGGGTTTCCGCCAGCAGACGGGTCTTGCCGTAGCTGTCGCGGTTCTTGACGATGATTTCATCCAGGGCCAGCACGGCATCGCTGCCACCCAGACCTTTCAGGGTGTTGAGGATGCCAGCCACGATTTTACGGAACGGACGGTCGCCCAGTTCTTCATCCTTGCCCACGCCGACCAGCAGCACGCGCTCGGCTTTCAGGTTCGGCAGGCTGTGCAGCAGCAGGCTTTGACCGACCTTGCCGGCCAGATCGCCACGCTTGAGCACGGCGCTGATCGCGCCACCGCTCAGCTCGTCGACCTGTCTGGCGGCGACGCCGAGTTTGCGGCCTTCGCCGACGGCAACCACCAGGGTGGCGGTTTTCAACGTTTCTGGGCTAACGCTTTTTACAACCAGTTCCATGTCCGGATCCCTGAATGAATGGTCAACACACAGGCGTTCGACGGTGTCCGCAGTCGCCTGCTTATAGATAGAAGAGGCGCAGGTCTGTGCCTGCGACGAAGGCGGCAGTTTGAACCTCGCTCACCGCGCCTGACAACCCTCGGTTGTGCGATCTTCAACGGAATCTACGCTTGGGTGAGTGTGCGCAGTGACAGGCGCCCTCAATCACAGGATAATGCCGCATCTTTTTTCGACGGCTCTGCCTTGCGGGTCGCTCGAAACATTTGCTTGTTTGGCCGCCTTAGCCTGACAACCCTGGAGTGTCTGGTTTGATCGTCTTCCGTTATCTGTCCCGTGAAGTGATGTTGACCCTGAGCGCCGTCAGCGCCGTGCTGCTGGTCATCATCATGAGCGGTCGCTTCATCAAATACCTTGCCCAGGCCGCTGCGGGCCAACTCGATCCGGGATCGCTGTTCCTGATCATGGGTTACCGTCTGCCGGGTTTCATGCAACTGATCCTGCCGTTGGGGCTGTTTCTCGGGATCCTGCTGGCTTACGGCCGGTTGTACCTCGAAAGCGAAATGACCGTGCTCTCGGCCACCGGCATGAGTCAGCAGCGTCTGCTGCGCATGACCCTGTTCCCGGCGACGCTGGTGGCACTGGTGGTGGCGTGGCTGAGCCTGAGTCTGGCCCCGCAGGGCGCCAACCAGTTCCAGCTGCTGCTGAACAAGCAGGACGCCCTGACCGAATTCGATACCCTCGAACCTGGCCGTTTCCAGGCGTTGCGTGACGGCACTCGGGTGACCTACACCGAAAGCCTGACCGACGATCGCGTCAACCTCGGTGGCGTGTTCATCTCGCAGAAAAACCTCGGCTCCGATCAGAAGGACCGCGGGATTTCCGTGCTGGTGGCCGAGAAGGGCCGTCAGGAGATCCACTCTGACGGCAACCGCTACCTGATCCTGCACAACGGCTATCGCTATGACGGCAGCCCGGGTCAGGCCGATTACCGCGCGATCAAATACGACACCTACGGCGTATTGCTGCCAAAACCCGATGCCAGTGACGAAGTCACCGACCGTGACGCGATCCCGACTTCGACCCTGCTGGGCGCCGACGACGAGCGTTCCAAGGCAGAATTGCAATGGCGGATTTCCCTGCCGTTGCTGGTGTTCATCGTGACCCTGATGGCGGTGCCGCTGTCGCGGGTCAATCCGCGTCAGGGCCGTTTCCTGAAGCTGCTGCCGGCGATTCTTCTTTATATGGCTTACCTGACCATCCTGATTGCCGCCCGCGGCGCCCTCGAAAAAGGCAAGATCCCGCCGGCCCTTGGCCTGTGGTGGGTGCACGGGATCTTCCTGGTCATCGGTCTCGCCCTGCTGTACTGGGAGCCGTTGCGCCTGAAGCTGGCCAGCCGTCGCAGCGCTGCGCTGGAGGTGGCCCGTGGTTAAACTCGACCGCTACATCGGCAGCAGCGTATTCGTGGCGATCATCGCCGTGCTGGCGATCATTCTGGGTCTGGCGACCCTGTTTGCCTTCATCGACGAGATGAGCGACGTCAGCGATACCTACACACTGGCTGACGTGCTGAGCTTCGTCATGCTCACCGCGCCGCGTCGCCTGTACGAAATGTTGCCGATGGCCGCGCTGATCGGCTGTCTGATCGGCCTCGGCAGTCTGGCCAGCAGCAGCGAACTGACGGTCATGCGTGCCGCGGGTGTGTCCATCGGGCGCATCGTCTGGGCCGTCATGAAGCCAATGCTGGTGTTGATGCTGGCCGGCGTGCTGATCGGCGAATACGTGGCGCCGGCCACCGAAAGCATGGCCCAGGCCAATCGCTCGCTGGCGCAAGGCAGCGGCGACGCGCAGAGCGCCAAGCACGGCATGTGGCACCGTCAGGGTGAGGAATTCATCCATATCAACGCCGTGCAACCCGACGGCCTGTTGTATGGCGTGACCCGCTATCACTTCGACAAAGAGCGCCACCTGCTCAGCTCCAGCTTCGCCAAGCGTGCGGAATTCGACGGCAAGCGCTGGCTGCTCAGCGACGTGACCACCACGGTGTTCCACGAGCGCAGCACCGAAGTGGTGAATGCGCCGAGCGAGGAGTGGGACGTATCGCTGAGCCCGCAATTGCTCAACACGGTGGTGATGGCACCTGAGTCGCTGTCGATTTCCGGTCTGTGGGGCTATATCCACTATCTGGCGGATCAAGGCCTGAGCAATGGCCGCTATTGGCTGGCATTTTGGGTCAAGGTGTTGCAGCCGCTGGTCACCGCCGCGCTGGTGCTGATGGCGATCTCCTTCATCTTCGGCCCGTTGCGCTCGGTCACCCTCGGTCAGCGAGTGTTCACCGGTGTGCTGGTGGGCTTCACCTTCCGCATCGTCCAGGATCTGCTCGGCCCGTCGAGCCTGGTGTTCGGTTTCTCGCCGCTGTTCGCGGTGCTGGTGCCGGCCACGGTCTGTGCGCTGGCGGGTGTGTGGTTGCTGCGACGGGCCGGCTGATGGCCGCGTTGTTGCCAACGCTGTAACCGCGAAAACGCCTCGGTCGACAGATCGGGGCGTTTTCGTATGCAATCCGGGTGACAGGCGAACGTGACGCTTGCGCCGTGTATCAGGTACAATTCCCGGCTATTTTTCGGCGGGCCAAGCCTGCAGCCTTTTTGAGTGTTGATCCGTGAGTGATTTGAGTCATATCCGCAATTTCTCCATCATCGCCCACATTGACCATGGCAAGTCGACGCTGGCTGACCGTTTCATCCAGATGTGCGGTGGCCTGGCCGAGCGTGAAATGGAAGCCCAGGTACTGGATTCCATGGATCTGGAGCGCGAACGCGGGATCACCATCAAGGCCCACAGCGTTACCCTCTATTACAAAGCCAAAGATGGCGTCACCTACCAGCTGAACTTCATTGACACCCCGGGTCACGTCGACTTCACCTACGAAGTCAGCCGTTCCCTGGCCGCGTGTGAAGGTGCGTTGCTGGTGGTCGATGCCGGTCAGGGTGTTGAAGCCCAGTCCGTGGCCAACTGCTACACCGCCATCGAGCAAGGCCTCGAGGTCATGCCGGTGCTGAACAAGATCGACCTGCCACAGGCCGAGCCGGACCGCGTCAAGGACGAGATCGAGAAGATCATCGGCATCGACGCCACCGACGCCGTCACCTGCAGCGCCAAGACCGGCCTGGGTGTCGACGAAGTGCTCGAGCGTCTGGTCGCGACCATTCCTGCGCCGACCGGCAACATCGAAGATCCGCTGCAAGCGCTGATCATCGACTCCTGGTTCGACAACTACCTGGGCGTTGTCTCCCTGGTGCGCGTGCGTCATGGCCGCGTGAAGAAGGGCGACAAGATCCTGGTGAAATCCACCGGCAAGATCCACCTGGTCGACAGCGTTGGTGTATTCAACCCGAAGCACACCGCTACCGCTGACCTCAAGGCTGGCGAAGTGGGCTTCATCATCGCCAGCATCAAGGACATTCACGGTGCTCCGGTCGGTGACACCCTGACCCTGAGCTCGACTCCGGATGTACCGGTTCTGCCCGGTTTCAAACGCATTCAGCCACAGGTTTACGCCGGTCTGTTCCCGGTCAGCTCCGACGACTTCGAGGACTTCCGCGAAGCGCTGCAGAAACTGACCCTGAACGACTCGTCGCTGCAGTACACCCCGGAAAGCTCCGACGCCCTGGGCTTCGGCTTCCGTTGCGGGTTCCTCGGCATGCTGCACATGGAGATCATCCAGGAGCGCCTCGAGCGCGAATACGACCTGGACCTGATCACCACCGCGCCAACGGTAATTTTCGAGCTGGTGCTGAAAACCGGTGAAACGATTTACGTCGACAACCCATCCAAGCTTCCGGATGTGTCGGCCATCGAAGACATGCGCGAGCCAATCGTGCGGGCCAACATTCTGGTTCCGCAGGAACACCTGGGCAACGTCATCACCCTGTGCATCGAGAAACGCGGCGTACAGGTCGACATGCTGTTCCTCGGCAATCAGGTCCAAGTGACCTACGACCTACCGATGAACGAAGTGGTCCTGGACTTCTTCGACCGTCTCAAATCCACCAGCCGCGGCTATGCTTCGCTGGATTACCATTTCGATCGTTACCAATCGGCTAATCTGGTGAAACTGGACGTGCTGATCAACGGTGACAAGGTCGACGCCCTGGCGTTGATCGTGCACCGTGACAATTCGCACTTCAAAGGTCGCCAGTTGACCGAGAAGATGAAAGAACTGATTCCTCGTCAGATGTTCGACGTGGCGATCCAGGCGGCCATTGGCGGTCAGATCGTTGCCCGGACAACCGTCAAGGCACTCAGAAAGAACGTATTGGCCAAATGCTACGGCGGTGACGTAAGCCGTAAGAAAAAGCTGCTTGAAAAGCAAAAGGCCGGTAAGAAACGCATGAAGCAGGTCGGCAACGTGGAAATTCCACAAGAAGCCTTCCTTGCCGTGCTCAGGTTGGAATAGTCAGGTCCTATGTCACTAAATTTCCCGCTGTTGCTGGTCATCGCCGTGTTCGTCTGCGGCCTGTTGGCGTTGCTCGATCTGCTGTTCCTGGCGCCGCGTCGGCGTGCTGCCATTGCCTCTTATCAAGGCAGTGTCAGCCAGCCCGAGCCCGTGGTGGTCGAGAAGCTGAACAAAGAGCCGTTGCTGGTTGAATACGGCAAGTCGTTCTTTCCGGTGCTGTTCATCGTGCTGGTGCTGCGTTCGTTCCTGGTGGAACCGTTCCAGATTCCGTCCGGCTCGATGAAACCGACCCTGGACGTCGGCGACTTCATTCTGGTGAACAAGTTTTCTTACGGGATCCGCCTGCCGGTGATCGACAAGAAAATCATCGAAGTCGGTGATCCGCAGCGTGGCGATGTGATGGTGTTCCGCTACCCGAGCGACCCGAACGTCAACTACATCAAGCGTGTAGTCGGCCTGCCGGGCGACACGGTGCGTTACACCGCCGACAAGCGTCTGTTGGTCAATGGCGAGTCGATTGCCGAGCAACTGGTCGGCTCCGAGCCGGGCACGCTGGGCAGCGCGGAGCTCTACAAGGAAAAACTCGGCGCTGCCGAGCACCTGATCCGCAAGGAAATGAGCCGCTACCGTGCTACCCCGGACCATACCTGGACCGTGCCGGCCGGGCACTACTTCATGATGGGCGACAACCGCGACAACTCCAACGACAGTCGCTACTGGGATGACCCGAACATTCCCAAGGATCTGCTGGGCATGGTTCCCGACCAGAATATCGTCGGCAAAGCCTTCGCTGTCTGGATGAGCTGGCCGGAACCGAAACTCAGCCACCTGCCGAATTTCTCGCGGGTTGGCCTGATCAAGTAATCAATCACGGCGCTGTTGACCACAGCGCCGAATGCATTTCTGGAGTCGACACAAATCGGCACCAGGGCATGAAGCCACGATATTCAGGACGTCATTTTTGAACACAGCGTTAATTGTCCCAGGCCTGCGCCGTACCCCGGCGATGGCAGTGGAATCCAGCCACGAACTCAGCGTGGGTAAACCGTGAGCGTTTCTCTAAGCCGTCTCGAGCGCCAGCTCGGTTACACCTTCAAGGATCAGGAGCTGATGCTGCTGGCCCTCACGCACCGCAGCTTTGCCGGGCGTAATAACGAACGCCTGGAATTCCTCGGCGATGCCATCCTCAACTTCGTCGCTGGCGAGGCGCTGTTCGATCGCTTCCCGCTGGCCCGCGAAGGCCAATTGTCGCGTTTGCGCGCACGTTTGGTGAAGGGTGAGACACTGGCCGTGCTGGCCCGTGGTTTCGACTTGGGCGACTACCTGCGTCTGGGCTCGGGCGAACTGAAAAGCGGTGGCTTCCGTCGCGAATCGATTCTGGCCGATGCCCTGGAAGCGCTGATCGGCGCGATCTACCTCGATGCCGGCATGGACGTCGCTCGCGAGCGCGTACTGGCCTGGCTGGCCGGGGAGTTCGAAGGCCTGACGCTGGTCGACACCAACAAGGATCCCAAGACCCGACTGCAGGAACACCTGCAATCGCGCGGTTGCGAACTGCCACGCTACGAAGTGGTGGATATCCAGGGTGAGCCGCACTGCCGTACCTTCTTCGTCGAGTGCGAAGTGGTCTTATTGAATGAAAAAAGCCGAGGTCAGGGTGTGAGCCGTCGTATTGCCGAACAGGTAGCGGCCGCCGCAGCACTGATTGCCCTGGGCGTGGAGAATGGCAATGACTGATACAAACGCAACTCGCTGTGGCTACGTTGCCATCGTCGGCCGTCCCAACGTCGGCAAATCGACATTGCTGAATCACATCCTCGGCCAGAAGCTCGCGATCACCTCGCGCAAGCCGCAGACCACCCGTCACAACATGCTCGGGATCAAGACCGAGGGTGACGTGCAGGCGATCTACGTCGACACCCCCGGCATGCACAAGGGTGGCGAAAAGGCCCTGAACCGCTACATGAATAAAACCGCTTCGGCAGCATTGAAAGACGTCGACGTGGTGATCTTCGTAGTCGATCGCACCAAGTGGACCGAAGAAGACCAGATGGTCCTGGAGCGCGTGCAGTACGTGACCGGCCCGCTGATCGTCGCACTGAACAAGACCGACCGCATCGAAGACAAGGCCGAGCTGATGCCGCACCTGTCGTGGTTGCAGGAACAGCTGCCGAACGCACAGATCATCCCGATTTCCGCGCAACACGGGCACAACCTCGACGCGCTGGAAAAGGTCATCGCCGATCACCTGCCGGAGAACGATCACTTCTTCCCGGAAGACCAGATCACCGACCGCAGCAGCCGTTTCCTCGCCGCTGAACTGGTGCGCGAGAAAATCATGCGCCAGATGGGCGCCGAGCTGCCGTACCAGATCACCGTCGAGATCGAAGAGTTCAAGCAGCAGGGCAAGACCCTGCACATCCATGCGCTGATCCTCGTCGAACGTGACGGCCAGAAGAAGATCATCATTGGCGACAAGGGCGAGCGTATCAAACGCATCGGCACCGAGGCGCGCAAGGACATGGAGCTGCTGTTCGACTCCAAGATCATGCTCAACCTGTGGGTGAAGGTGAAGGGCGGCTGGTCCGACGACGAGCGTGCACTGCGTTCGCTGGGTTACGGCGACCTGTAATCACCGTTCCTGAGAACACCGATACCCACTGTGGGAGCGAGCCTGCTCGCGAAGGGAAGTAACATTCAGCATTGATGTTGACTGTCACTCCGCTTTCGCGAGCAGGCTCGCTCCCACATTTGGTTTTTGGGTGGTGTGTAAAAACCGCGTTTCTTCATCGAGAACTCCATGTCGCAAACCCCACCTCCTGCCCAACTCGCCTACGTCCTGCATTCGCGCGCCTACCGCGAAACCAGCGCGCTGGTCGACTTCCTCACGCCGCAAGGGCGGCTGCGGGCGGTGTTGCGCAGTGCGCGGGGCAAGGCCGGGACACTGGCGCGGCCGTTCGTGCCGCTGGAAGTCGAGTTTCGTGGCAAGGGTGAATTGAAGAACGTCGGGCGCATGGAAAGTGCCGGCAACGCGACCTGGATGGTCGGCGAGGCGCTGTTCAGTGGCCTCTACCTCAATGAGCTGCTGATCCGCCTGTTACCCGCCGAAGACCCGCACCCGGCGGTGTTCGACCATTACGCTGCAACACTGCTGGCCCTGGCCGAGGGTCGCGCGTTGGAGCCGCTACTGCGTTCTTTCGAATGGCGCCTGTTGGACGATCTCGGTTACGGCTTCTCCCTGAACACCGATATCCACAGCGAACCGGTCGCGCCGGACGGTCTCTATCGTCTGCAAGTGGACGCCGGACTTGAGCGGGTGTTTCTGTTGCAGCCGGGCCTGTTCAACGGCACCGAGCTGCTGGCCATGGCCGAAGCCGACTGGACCGCTCCCGGCGCACTGTCGGCGGCCAAGCGCCTGATGCGTCAGGCACTGGCCGTGCACTTGGGCGGTCGCCCCCTCGTCAGCCGCGAGCTATTTCGCAAGCCCTGATATGCTGTGCGCCGAATCTTTCCCTTCAGGAGCGCATCCGTGACCACCAGCAATCGCATTCTTCTTGGCGTGAACATCGACCACGTCGCCACCCTGCGTCAGGCCCGTGGCACACGCTACCCGGATCCGGTCAAGGCAGCGCTGGACGCGGAAGAGGCGGGCGCCGATGGCATCACCGTGCACTTGCGTGAAGACCGCCGGCACATTCAGGAGCGCGACGTGCTGCTGCTCAAGGATGTGCTGCAGACCCGCATGAATTTCGAAATGGGCGTCACCGAAGAAATGATGGCGTTCGCCGAACGCATCCGTCCGGCGCACATTTGCCTCGTCCCGGAAACCCGTCAGGAACTGACCACTGAAGGCGGTCTGGATGTAGCGGGGCAGGAAGAACGCATCAGGGCAGCGGTCGAGCGCCTGTCGAAGATCGGCAGCGAAGTGTCGTTGTTCATCGATGCTGACGAACGCCAGATCGCTGCGTCGAAGCGCGTCGGTGCGCCGGCCATCGAACTGCACACCGGGCGTTACGCCGATGCCGAAACCCCGACTGAAGTCGCTGAAGAGTTGAAGCGTGTGGCGGATGGTGTGGCGTTTGGTCTGGCGCAGGGCCTGATCGTCAATGCCGGGCATGGCCTGCATTATCACAACGTCGAAGCGGTGGCGGCGATCAAGGGCATCAATGAACTGAACATCGGCCATGCGCTGGTGGCGCATGCGTTGTTCGTCGGGTTCAAGTCGGCAGTGTCCGAGATGAAAGCGCTGATCTTGGCTGCCGCCAAGCACTAAGCCTCAACACAAAAACCTGTGGGAGCGAGCCTGCTCGCGAAAGCGGTAAATCAGTCAACCATGATGTCGACTGACACGACGCCTTCGCGAGCAGGCTCGCTCCCACATTTGTTTTTGGGGCGGTGGTTAGAGCGGGGCAGGCTCTTGAGCCGGTTTTGACTTGTCGATACCGGGCACATGCAGATTGCCCTCGGCCACCTGATCGCCTTCAAGCTGCGGTTGGGTCACCCAGGTGAGGATGTCGTAGTAGCGACGGATGTTCGCCACGAAATGCACCGGCTCGCCGCCCCGGGCGTAGCCGTAGCGGGTCTTGCTGTACCACTGCTTCTGCGACAGGCGCGGCAGCATCTTCTTCACGTCCAGCCACTTGTCCGGGTTCAGGCCTTCGCGGGACGCCAGTTTGCGTGCGTCATCGAGGTGACCGCTGCCGACGTTGTACGCCGCCAGCGCAAACCAGGTGCGGTCCGGCTCCTGAATCGATTCGTCGAGCTGATCCTTCATGTAGGCCAGGTACTTGGCGCCGCCCATGATGCTTTGCTTGGGATCGAGACGGTTCGACACGCCCATCGCCTGAGCGGTGTTCTGGGTCAGCATCATCAAACCGCGCACGCCGGTTTTCGAAGTGACCGCCGGTTGCCACAGCGATTCCTGATAACCGATGGCCGCCAGCAGGCGCCAGTCGACTTTCTCTTTTTTGGCGTAAGTCTTGAAGTGCTGTTCGTATTTGGGCAAGCGCTGCTGCAAGTGCTGGGCGAACGTGGTGGCGCCCATGTAGCCGAGGACATCGACGTGGCCGTAATAGCGGTCTTTCAGGCGCTGCAGGGTGCCGTTTTTCTGCACCTTGTCGAGGTAGGCGTTGATCTCGTTGAGCAGGCTGTTGTCTTCGCCGGCGGCCACCGCCCAACTCTGGCTGCGCGCATCGCCGAGGTCGAAGGCCACGCGGATGTTGGTGAAGTACACCTGGTTCATCGCCACTTCGTTGGAGTCGACCAGCGTCAGGTCGATCTGGCCTTCATCGACCATGCGCAACAGGTCGACCACTTCAACGGCGTCGGATTCTTCGTATTCGATGCCTGGAAATTTCTTTTTCAGCTCCGCCAGTTGTTCAGCGTGGGTGCTGCCCTTGAGCACCATGATTTTCTTGCCGACCAGATCGCCCGGGTCGGTAGGGCGAGACTGGCCGTTGCGGTAGATGATCTGCGGAGTGACTTCGAGGTAGGAGTGGGAAAACCGCACCTGCTTCTTGCGATCCTCGCTGCTGACCAGACCTGCCGCCGCCAGCACCGGGCCGTTCGGCTTGCCGATCTGATTGAACAGGTCATCGAGGTTGTCGGCGGTCTCGATCTTCAGTTCGACCCCCAAATCGTCGGCGAAGCGTTTCACCAGCTCGTATTCGAAGCCGGTTTCACCGCTGCGATCCTGAAAGTAGGTGGCGGGGCTGTTACGGGTAATCACCCGCAGCACACCATCCTCCTTTACGCGCTCGAGTGTGTTGGGTTTATCAACACAGCCACCGAGCATCAGGAAGAGTCCGGTTGCGATCAGCCATTTGGCGTACCGCGGACGCAAAGCCGTTGGGAAAAACATCTGCGCAGTATACGCAAACGGCTGCGGGCGCCATATCTCGACAGTGAGCGGCTTGTCTGCTAGAGATCACAAAACCGCACGAAACCCCGCAGGAATGGGGCTGAACGGCATTTTGTGACAGGAAAAATAAGCGCTGCTCGCAAACCCTTTAAATTTGACTTCAAAGGCAGAAACACAGATTGATATCCGAGTGCAACCGTGCGTAGCGTTTCGGGTGATGTTGAGGGCGGTTTAGGCTAGAATGCACGGCCTCAAAGCACACCCCTTCCCGAGGCTGTCCCGAAGATGTTGATCCTGCGCGGCGCTCCTGCCCTTTCTGCCTTTCGCCACAGCAAACTCCTTGAGCAACTGAGCCAGAAGGTTCCAGCTGTCAGTGGCCTGTATGCTGAATTCGCTCACTTCGCCGAAGTCACCGGCGTCCTGACCGGCGACGAACAGCAGGTGCTTGCGCGCCTTCTGAAGTACGGCCCAAGCGTTCCGGTACAAGAGCCGACCGGTCGTCTGTTTCTGGTGTTGCCGCGTTTCGGCACCATCTCGCCATGGTCGAGCAAGGCCAGCGACATCGCTCGCAACTGCGGCCTGAGCAAGATCCAGCGCCTGGAGCGCGGCATCGCGTTCTACGTGGCCGGCCAGTTCAGCGACGCCGAAGCCCAGCAAATCGCCGACGTGCTGCATGACCGCATGACCCAGATCGTTCTGGGCAATCTGGAGCAGGCCGCCGGTCTGTTCAGCCACGCCGAGCCGAAGCCGCTGACCACGATCGACATCCTCGGTGGCGGCCGCGCCGCGCTGGAAAAGGCCAACACCGAGCTGGGCCTGGCCTTGGCCGAAGACGAGATCGATTACCTGGTCAACGCCTTCAACGGTCTCAAGCGCAACCCGCACGACATCGAACTGATGATGTTCGCCCAGGCCAACTCCGAGCACTGCCGCCACAAGATCTTCAACGCCAGTTGGGATATTGACGGCGAGAGCCAGGAAAAAAGCCTGTTCGGCATGATCAAGAACACCTATCAAATGCACAACGAAGGCGTGCTGTCCGCTTATAAGGACAACGCTTCGGTGATCGTCGGTAACGTCGCCGGCCGCTTCTTCCCGGATCCGGAAACCCGCCAGTACGGCGCGGTGCAGGAGCCGGTGCACATCCTGATGAAGGTCGAAACCCACAACCACCCGACCGCGATCGCCCCGTTCCCGGGCGCGTCCACCGGTTCCGGTGGCGAGATTCGCGACGAAGGTGCAACCGGTCGTGGCGCCAAGCCAAAGGCCGGCCTGACCGGTTTCACCGTGTCCAACCTGCAGATCCCGGGCTTCGAACAGCCGTGGGAAGTGCCGTACGGCAAGCCTGAGCGCATCGTTACCGCGCTGGACATCATGATCGAAGGCCCGCTGGGCGGCGCCGCGTTCAACAACGAATTCGGTCGTCCGGCCCTGACTGGCTACTTCCGTACCTTCGAACAGTCGATCACCACCCCGCACGGTGACGAAGTTCGTGGCTACCACAAGCCGATCATGCTCGCCGGCGGCATGGGCAACATCCGTGAAGAACACGTCAAGAAAGGCGAGATTCTGGTCGGCTCCAAGCTGATCGTGCTTGGCGGCCCGGCAATGCTGATCGGTCTGGGCGGCGGTGCTGCGTCCTCGATGGCCACCGGCACCAGCTCGGCGGATCTCGACTTCGCTTCCGTACAGCGTGAAAACCCTGAGATGGAGCGTCGCTGCCAGGAAGTCATCGACCGTTGCTGGCAACTGGGCGACAAGAACCCGATCAGCTTCATCCACGACGTGGGTGCGGGCGGTCTGTCCAACGCCTTCCCGGAACTGGTCAACGACGGCGACCGTGGTGGCCGTTTCGAACTGCGCAACATTCCAAATGACGAGCCGGGCATGGCCCCGCACGAAATCTGGTCCAACGAATCTCAGGAACGTTACGTTCTGGCGGTCGGCCCGGCCGACTTCGAGCGCTTCAAGGCGATCTGCGAACGTGAGCGCTGCCCGTTCGCCGTGGTCGGCGAAGCCACTGCCGAGCCGCAACTGACCGTGACCGACAGCCACTTCGGCAACAACCCGGTGGACATGCCACTGGAAGTGTTGCTGGGCAAGGCCCCGCGCATGCACCGTTCGGTGGTTCGCGAAGCCGAGCTGGGCGACGATTTCGATCCGTCGAACCTCGACATCAGCGAATCCATCGAACGCGTCCTGCATCACCCGGCCGTGGCGAGCAAAAGCTTCCTGATCACCATCGGCGACCGTACCATCACCGGCCTCGTGGCCCGTGACCAGATGGTCGGCCCATGGCAGGTTCCGGTGGCCGACGTCGCAGTTACCGCCACCAGCTTCGACGTCTACACCGGTGAAGCGATGGCGATGGGCGAGCGGACTCCGCTGGCGTTGCTGGACGCTCCGGCGTCGGGCCGCATGGCTATCGGCGAAACCCTGACCAACATTGCCGCTTCGCGCATCAACAAGATCTCCGACATCAAACTGTCGGCGAACTGGATGTCCGCTGCCGGCCACCCGGGCGAAGATGCACGTCTGTACGACACCGTGAAAGCGGTCGGCATGGAACTGTGCCCTGAGCTGGGCATCACCATTCCGGTCGGCAAGGACTCGATGTCCATGGCCACCCGCTGGAACGATAACGGTGAAGAAAAAACCGTAACTTCGCCGATGTCGCTGATCGTGACCGGTTTCGCCCCAGTGGCTGACATCCGTCAGACCCTGACCCCGGAACTGCGCATGGACAAGGGCACCACCGACCTGATCCTGATCGACCTCGGTCGTGGTCAGAACCGCATGGGTGCCTCGATCCTCGCCCAGGTTCACGGCAAGCTCGGCAAGCAGGCGCCGGATGTCGATGACGCCGAAGACCTGAAAGCCTTCTTCGCGGTGATCCAGGGCCTCAACGCCGACGGTCACCTGCTGGCTTACCACGACCGTTCCGACGGTGGTCTGCTGACCTCCGTGGTGGAAATGGCGTTCGCCGGCCACTGCGGTCTGAGCCTGAACCTGGACAGCGTTGCCGAAAACTCGGCAGAAATCGCCGCGATCCTGTTCAACGAAGAACTGGGTGCGGTGATCCAGGTTCGTCAGGACGCCACGCCAGACATCCTCGCGCAATTCAGCGCGGCCGGTCTGGGCGACTGCGTGTCGGTGATCGGTCAGCCGATCAACAACGGCCAGATCAACATCACCTTCAACGGTGACACCGTGTTCGAAGGCCAGCGCCGTCTGCTGCAACGTCAGTGGGCCGAGACCAGCTACCAGATCCAGCGTCTGCGCGACAACGCCGACTGCGCCGAGCAAGAGTTCGACGCGCTGCTGGAAGAAGACAACCCGGGCCTGAGCGTCAAGCTGAGCTACGACGTCAACCAGGACATCGCCGCGCCTTACATCAAGAAAGGCATTCGCCCACAGGTTGCCGTGCTGCGTGAGCAGGGCGTCAACGGTCAGGTGGAAATGGCCGCCGCGTTCGACCGCGCTGGTTTCAACGCGATCGACGTGCACATGAGCGATATTCTTGCTGGCCGCGTCGACCTGAACGAGTTCAAAGGTCTGGTGGCCTGCGGTGGCTTCTCCTACGGCGACGTACTCGGCGCCGGTGAAGGCTGGGCCAAGTCGGCGCTGTTCAACAGCCGTGCCCGCGATGCGTTCCAGGGCTTCTTCGAGCGTAACGACAGCTTCACCCTCGGCGTGTGCAACGGTTGCCAGATGATGTCCAACCTGCACGAGCTGATCCCGGGCAGCGAGTTCTGGCCGCACTTCGTGCGCAACCGCTCCGAGCAGTTCGAAGCGCGCGTGGCCATGGTGCAGATCCAGGAGTCGAACTCGATCTTCCTGCAGGGCATGGCCGGTTCGCGTATGCCGATCGCCATCGCTCACGGTGAAGGCCATGCCGAGTTCTCCAGCGAAGAAGCTCTGCTGGAAGCCGATCTGTCCGGTTGCGTGGCGATGCGTTTCGTCGACAACCACGGCAAGGTCACCGAAGCCTACCCGGCCAACCCGAACGGTTCGCCGCGCGGGATTACCGGTCTCACCAGCCGCGACGGTCGTGTGACGATCATGATGCCGCACCCGGAGCGGGTGTTCCGCGCGGTGCAGAACTCGTGGCGTTCGGAAGACTGGACCGAGGATGCTCCCTGGATGCGCATGTTCCGTAATGCTCGCGTGTGGGTGAACTAAGCGTCGTGTACAAGCTCGGATTTTTTGTTCCTGACAGTCATGTCGAGGTGGTCAAGGACGCTTTATTCGCTGCCGGTGGTGGGCGGATCGGGGACTATGACCACTGTGCTTGGCAGGTGCTTGGGTCTGGTCAGTTTCGGCCTTTGGACGGCAGTCAGCCGTTCATTGGTGAGGCGGGGCAGGTTGAGCGGGTCGAGGAATGGAAGGTTGAGCTTGTGGTTTGTGACGCTTTGATTGGTGATGTGGTGGCTGCTCTCAAGTTGAGCCACCCTTACGAGACGCCGGCTTATGAGGTGTGGCGGCTGGAGGATTTCTGATCTTTTTGCCGCTGGAACGGAAAACCCGCAGATGAGTGATTGTCTGCGGGTTTTTTGTTGTCTGCGATTTGCGTTTCTGTAGGAGTGAGCCTGCTCGCGATGGCGCCCTGACAGGCGACCATGCTCTGGCTGACTGTGTGAATATCCGTTGCTTCGGGTGCAGCGGCTGGCGGTTTCGCCCTTACGGCGAGTCACTTTTTACAAACGCCTAAAAAGTAACCCAAAACGCTTGCTCCTGCGTTCGGCCCGCTCGCTGAGGCTCGGGGTCCCTTCGCTCCGGTATTGATCCGGGCGCAGCGCCTCCGGTTTGCTTCGCTGCACCTCCTCTCGCTGTGTTTGGCTGCGCCAAACGGTCGCTGCGCTCCCACCCCCGGATCAATCCCTCCACTCAGCCTTCCGACGTCGCCCGTGGATCAAGATCAAGAGCGACAGCCGAGCTTGCGCTCATCCTGGAGTGGGGCGGCTTCGCCGCATGGGGTGTGCGCTTGCTAAATTGCAGGAGCCAGGATGCTGGCGATGGTGGCCTGACAGCCGACCAATCTCTACCTGAATACACCGGGTTCAAAGTGTGGGAGCGAGCTTGCTCGCGAAGGCGTCCTGATAGCTCACTGATCCATCGCAGATGTACTCAACCCCTGTGGGAGCCTGGCTTGCCAGCGATGGCGGCCTGACAGCCGACCAATTTCTATCTGGTGCAGTACTCACCTGTAGGAGCTGCCGAAGGCTGCGATCTTTTGACTTTGGTTTTTTACAGTCAAAGGGCAGATCAAAAGATCGTCCGAACGCGGCCCGAGCCTTCCGCAGCTCCTACACGGGATGTTTTGTGTTTAAGAGTGTGTGGAATTACCAGAACCTTCCCACAAGGTTTTCAGGTTGTCCCTCGGACGCCCGGTCTCTAGGCTTTGTCTGTCGCTGCCAATTCAGCGACCGGGAGGTGAGATACCCGATTTGGATCCCCACACAAGTGCCCCCATAATTGCGGTCAGCTTTCACTGTCAGCAATTCCTTATGGCGGCTATGTACGGGCGGACTTCGGTCCGGCCGGATTTGGGGTCCTTACCGGTAATCTCACTCCGTACATGGCTGCCACCTCTTCTCCGAGTGAGATCGGGAGCAAGTGGCTACGACACTTAAAAGGACTTGTTCGATGGACAAACTGATCCCCGACCCACCCAACGAAACCACAGCACCACCCGTAGACGCCATCCGCGTCGAAGACCTGACGAAAGACCGTGAAGCCATCAAGCGCGCTGTCGATTTCTACTTCACCCCGCAACCCGCTGAGGCGCATCAGCCCAGCACGATGTTCCTGGTCAACCCCAGCATCGACACAGAAACCCTGCTGGCCCACGCCTACGAATCGTTGGCCTGCGCCAGTGCCATGGCCAGCAACTTCGCCAGCGAACTCAGCGGCCTGCAACGCAGTACCGCACTGGCGATTCAGCAAATCGTCATGCTCGCCGAACTGGCGGTAAATCGAGCGCTGGATCGAGTCGATCCGCGAACCTGATTCATCGGATGATCATTGCAAACCGGCTCGTCCCGTCGCGGGTCTCATATCCTTTTTGGGGAATTGAGACCTCACGTGGGAGCGGGCCGTCGGCGATCAAGTTTTGGATTCAATGCTTAGGTTCGTCTTGATGATGACCAATCATCGGAAACCACCGCTTACCTGTAATTTCTGACAGTGGTGCGATTCGGCAAACTTCTGTCTGATGAGACTTCCATTCACAACAGGTAAGAAGGATTTTGCTATGTCTACTGAAAAAAACACTGTGCCGGTAATTACCTCCATGAAAGACAGCCAAAGCGAGGAGATTCCAAACGGCGGTACCACCTCCTCCACTGTTGTGCAGTCGAGCGGCTTGGCGTCTGCCGGCGATGAACTCCAGATTTTCGACGGTGCTACTTTGAAAGGGCGAGTTGTTGCTGACGCTGCAGGCAATTGGCACTTTATCTTGACGGCTTTGTCATTGGGGGTTCATTCGATCACGGCCAGAGGACGGGTCCTTCACTCCCAAGCACGTACGTTCACCGTCAAGGCTTAGTAAACACTTGATAAAAAGCCGCTGAGCTCCACAGCCCAGCGGCTTTCCGTTTATCAGTGAGGCTGTTGAGTTTCGCTGTGGGTTATACCTTGGCGCTGACCTCACTCCGGTTCACCAACGCCTCAATCGCCCCACTCAAACTCGCCGCTTTCTCGCCAATCAACAAATGCCACACCCCACCCTCCAGCGGGCTGACACCCTGGCAACCCAGCTCTTTCAACTGAGCCTCGGACAACGCTTTTCCATCGGCCAATTGCAGGCGAATACGGGTCAGGGCGATGCAGTCCAGCTGCAGCACATTGTCGCTACCGCCCAACGCCGTCAGCCATTGCTGGGCTTCCGGTGCAGCGACCATTGCAGCTTTCGGTTCCTCGACCACCACTGCAGGCGCAGCCACCAACGCACGCCCCAGCGTCGGCATGGCGAGGCGGATTTCGTCGGCGATGCTGTCGGCCAATGGCCCGACCACCACCTGCAAGCTGCCGCCCTTGCCCGGGCGTACCACGGCCATCGCGCCCAGAGCCTTCAAGTCAGCGTCGGAAGCCTTGTTGCGATCGACCATTTCCAGGCGCAGACGAGTCGTGCAGGCGCCCACGGTAAGCAGATTCTCGGCACCGCCCAAGGCCTTGATGTACGCAGCAGCACGTTCGTTTTCCGTAAGCACCGACTTCTCGGTGGCGGCCACGTCCTCACGCCCCGGCGTCTTCAGATTGAAGCGGCGGATACAGAAATCAAACACCGCGTAATACACCACGGCGTACGCCAGCCCGACCGGAATCACCAGCCAGCCATTGGTCGAGCGCCCCCAACCCAGCACCATGTCGATGAAGCCGCCGGAGAAGGTGAAACCGAGGTGGATGTTCAGCGCATTGGTGATCGCCATCGACAGGCCGGTCAGCAACGCATGCAGCAGATACAGCAGCGGGGCGAGGAACATGAAGGCGAATTCGATGGGCTCGGTTACCCCGGTCAAAAACGAGGTCAGCGCCATCGACAGGAAGATCCCGCCCATGACCTTGCGCCGCTCCGGCAACGCGTTGCGGTACATCGCCAGGCACGCCGCCGGCAGGCCGAAGATCATCATCGGGAACATGCCGGTCATGAACTGGCCGCCCTTTGGATCGCCGGCGAAGTAGCGTGACAGGTCGCCGGTGACCAGTGCGCCGGTGGTCGGGTCGGTGAAGTTGCCGAACACGAACCACGCCATGTTGTTGAGGATGTGGTGCAGGCCGGTGACGATGAGCAAGCGGTTGAACACGCCAAACACGAACGCACCGATGCTGCCGCTTTCCATCATCAAGGCGCCGAAGCTGTTGATGCCGTGCTGGATCGGCGGCCAGATGTAGCCGAACACCACGCCCAGCGCGACGGCGGCGAAACCGGTGACGATCGGCACGAAGCGCCGGCCGCCGAAGAATGCCAGGTACTCCGGCAGCTTGATGTCTTTGAAGCGGTTGTACAGCGCGCCGGCCATCAGGCCGCTGACGATCCCGGCGAGCATGCCCATGTTGATGCTCGGGTCGAGCACCTTGAGCGTGGAGATCATCACTAGGTAACCGATCACTCCGGCCAGGCCTGCGGTGCCGTTGTTGTCCTTGGCAAACCCGACAGCGATGCCGATGGCGAAGATCATCGCCAGGTTGGCGAAGATCACCTGGCCGGCATCGTGAATGATCGCGATGTTCAGCAGGTCGGTGTCACCCAGACGCAGCAGCAGGCCGGCAATCGGCAGGATCGCGATTGGCAGCATCAGCGCACGGCCGAGGCGTTGCAGGCCTTCGATGAAGAGTTGGTACATGGTGGTTCTCCCTGCTCTTTATAGAGAGCTTGTTGTTAGTGCAGAGGCCAATGCTGGTGGCAGGCGTGACGAACCGCAGCGGCGCTGTTGAGTTTCAACAGGTCGAGGCTGAGGCGTTGGCATTCGGCCTCGTGCAACTGGCGCACGCGATCCTTGATTTCACCGATTTGCACCGGGCTCACCGACAGCTCGGTCACGCCGAGGCCGATCAGCACTGGTGTCGCCAGTGGATCGGAGGCGAGGGCACCGCACACGCCAACCCAGCGTTTGTGCACCGCCGCGCCTGCGCAGGTCATGGCGATCAGCCGCAGCAACGCCGGGTGCAGGGCATCGACGCGAGCGGCGAGGCCGGCGTGGTCGCGGTCCATGGCCAGTGTGTATTGCGACAGGTCGTTGGTGCCGATCGACAGGAAGTCGGCGTGCTCGGCCAGTTGTTCGGCTTGCAGCGCGGCGGCGGGGACTTCGATCATCACGCCGATTTCCGGGCGCTGATTGATGCCCAACTCCAGGCACAGCGCATCGACCCGTTGGCGGATGTGCAGCAGTTCGTCGACTTCGGTGACCATCGGCAACAGGATCCGGCAACGGCGCAGCGGGCTGACTTGCAGCAGTGCGCGCAATTGCTGATCGAGGATTTCCGGACGGGCCTGGGCCAGACGAATGCCGCGCAGGCCGAGTACCGGATTGGCTTCGGCGGGCAGCGGCAGGTAGTCGAGTTGCTTGTCGCCGCCGACATCGATGGTGCGGATGATCACCGAGTGCTCACCCATGGCATCGAGCACGGCTTGATAGGCGGCGCGCTGCTCGTCGACGTCCGGCGCGGTCTGCCGGTCGACGAACAGAAATTCGGTGCGTAGCAGGCCGACGCCATCGGCGCCGTTGGCAAAGGCGTCTGCCGCTTCATGGCTGGAGGCGACATTGGCGACCACTTCGATCGCCACGCCATTGCGGGTTTCGGCGGACAGATGGGCTTTGGTTTGTTGCGCATCGCGGCGTTGCTGACGCTCGATTTGCGCCTGTTGTACTTCGGCCAGGCGTTCGGTGTTCGGCGTCAGTTCGAGGCGGCCGCCATCGGCATCCAGCACCACCGACTGACCCTGTGCTTGATCGAGTAAAGCGGCGCCCAGTGCAACCAGGCACGGCAGACCTTTGCCGCGCGCCAGAATCGCCACGTGCGAAGTCGCGCCGCCCTCGGCCATGCACAACCCGGCGACACCTTGCGCGCTGAGTTGCAGCAGATCCGACGGCGTCAGTTCATGCGCAGCGACAATGGAGCCGGCCGGCACTTCGTAATGCCAGGCTTCGCCGAGCAGGGCGCGCAGGACACGTTGCTTGAGGTCGCGCAGGTCGTTGGCGCGTTCGGCCAGCAGCGCACTGCCGGTGTGTTGCAGCACTTCGCACTGCACGTCGATCGACTGGCTCCACGCGTGGGTCGCCGCTGTGCCTTGGTCGATAGCATGCTGCGCGGCGTCGAGCAGGGCCGGGTCTTCGAGCAGTGCCAGGTGCGCGGCGAAGATCGCTTCTTCGTCGGTGCTCTTGTGCTTTTTCGCTTGGGCGAGGGTAGCGTTGATTTCGCCGCGAACCTGATTCAGCGCGCTTTCAAGTTTCTGCAGTTGCTCAAGCGGAGCATGATTGCCCGCATCTGCCGGCAGGCTGATCGCGTTCAGGCGAAACAGCGGCCCGCCGACCAGACCCGGTGCGGCGCACACACCCTGCAATACGCCAGCCTCGGCGGGGCGTTTGCGCGGTGCGGCGTTGACCGGTGCAGCAGCGTGATGATCATCGGGCAGGGCGGTCGCCAAGGCATTGAGCAAGGCTTGCAGCGCGGCTTCGGCGTCCGGCCCCTGACAGCTGACCTGCACCTCATCCTGCTCGCCGATGGCCAGTCCCATCAGCCCGATCAGGCTGTTGCACGGCGCCGACTTACCAGCGAAGTGCAGCTGCGACTGGCTCTTGAAGCCTTGTGCGGTCTGCCGAATCAGTGCGGCAGGGCGCGCATGCAGACCGCCGCGATGAGCCACCAACACTTGCCCACGCACCTCAGGCCCGCCAGTTTCTTCAACATTCGCAGCCGCACCGTTGCGGGCAATAATGTGCAGCAACGGCTCGCCGACCTTCACCGCTTTGAGTGTGATCGGGCGCACCTGGAAATCCTGGCTGTTGGTCAGGATCAACAGGCTGACCAGGCTTTTGCACTGCTGGCCGACCTTGTCCAGGTCATAGCGCAACAACGGCTGGCCGTTGCTGACCCGCGTGCCTTCCTTGACCAGCATCGAGAAGCCTTCGCCGTTCAGTTCAACGGTATCGAGGCCCAGGTGCAGAAGGATTTCCGCGCCGTTGTCGGCGCGCACGGTCAGCGCGTGGCCGGTGCGGGCGACGTGGATGATCTCCCCGGCGCAGGGCGAATACAGGGTGTCATTCAGCGGGTCGATGGCGATGCCGTCACCCATCGCGCCGCTGGCGAACACCGCGTCCGGGACTTTGGCGAGCGTGAGCACCGGGCCGCTGAGCGGGGCGCTGAGGGTCAGCTCTTTATTGTTGTTGTGCATGGCTCGGTCTCATCAGTAATTTCGCTGTCCCCTGTAGGAGCTGCCGCAGGCGGCGATCTTTTGATCTTGTTTTTTTCAACGTCAAAATCAAAAGATCGCAGCCTGCGGCAGCTCCTACAGGGTTGTGCATCAATCAACGGTTTTCCGTCCGCCGACAGGGTTGTGCATCGTTCAGCAGTGGTTAGTGCGTACGGGTCACTTTGCTCAGGTGGCGCGGTTGATCCGGGTCCATGCCACGGGCCACGGCGAGACCTGCGGCCATCACGTAGAAGCTCTGGATCGCCAGAATCGGGTCGAGGGCCGGGTGTTCGGCGCGGCTCAGGGTCAGGTCGCGTTCGAGGATGTCGTCCGGCGCGGCCAGCAGCACGCGAGCGCCGCGTTGACGCATCTCTGCCGCAAGACTGATCAGACCGGCCTGTTCGGCACCGCGCGGGGCGAACACCAGCAACGGGTAATGCTCGTCGATCAGCGCCATCGGGCCGTGACGGACTTCGGCACTGCTGAAGGCTTCGGCCTGGATCGCCGAGGTTTCCTTGAATTTCAGCGCGGCCTCTTGGGCGATGGCAAATCCGGCACCACGGCCGATGACCATCAGGCGTTCACAGTCGCGCAAGGCGTCGATCGCGGTGCTCCAGTCCTGCTGCGCCGCTTCGCGCAGGCCTTCGGGCAGGGCGTTGTGCGCTTCCAGCAGTTCGTTGTCTTCTTTCCAGTGCGCGATCAGGCGGGCGCTGGCGCTGAGGGTGGCGATAAAACTCTTGGTCGCGGCGACGCTGCTTTCGGTGCCGGCGAGCAGCGGCAGGCTGAATTCACATGCGGCTTCCAACGGCGAATCGTCAGCGTTGACCATCGACACACTGAGGGCGCCACGCTTGCGCAACAGTCGCAGACTGTTGACCAGATCCGGACTTTGCCCCGACTGCGAGAACGCGAACGCCACCTGACCGCTGACCTTCAGCGGCGCCTGCTGCATGGTCACCACCGACATCGGCAACGACGCCACGGGTACGCCCAGTTGCTGCATGGTCAGGTAGGCGAAGTAGCTCGCCGCGTGGTCGGAGCTGCCGCGCGCAACGGTCATCGCCACTTGTGGCGGCTGACGGCGCAGGCGCCCGGCGATCTCGATCATCTGCGGGTCGAGCTGTTGCAGTTGGGCTTGCACGGCCTCGAACGAGGACAGCGCCTCTTCAAGCATTTTTGAAGTCAATGTCTTCTCCTTCGACCATGACGGCGGTCAGTGTGAGTGAGCGATCCAGCCGCACGCAGTCGGCCCAGGCCCCCGGTTGCAGGCGCCCGCGTTCAGTGATGCCGAGGTAGTCGGCGGGAAATTGCGAAAGACGTTGCGAGGCCTCGGCAATCGGCAAGCCGATCTTCACCAGATTGCGCAGGGCCTGATCCATGGTCAGGGTGCTGCCGGCCAGCGTGCCGTCGGACAGGCGCACGCCGCCCAGGCATTTGGTCACGGTGTGGCTGCCGAGCTTGTATTCACCGTCGGGCATGCCGGCGGCCGCGGTCGAATCGGTGACGCAATACAGGCATGGGATCGAACGCAGGGCCACGCGGATCGCACCGGGATGCACGTGCAGCAAGTCCGGGATCAGTTCGGCGAATTTGGCGTGGGCCAGCGCGGCGCCGACGATCCCCGGTTCGCGGTGATGCAGCGGACTCATGGCGTTGTACAAATGGGTGAAACTGGTCGCGCCAGCCTCCAGAGCGGCGACGCCTTCCTCGTAGCTGCCGAGGGTGTGGCCGATCTGCATGCGGATGCCCCGGCTGCTCAGTTCACGAATCAACCCGTCGTGACCGGCGATTTCCGGGGCGATGGTGATCACCCGGATCGGCGCCAGCGCGAGGTATTGCTCGACCTCGGCCATCAACGCGGTGTGGGCGAAGTTCGGTTGCGCGCCGAGTTTTCCGGGGTTGATGTACGGGCCCTCCAGATGCACACCGAGTACCCGGGCGGCACCTTGCGGACGCTGTTCGCAGAACTCGCCGACCTCTTTCAGCACGCTGGAGATCTCGGCACTCGGCGCGGTCATGGTGGTGGCCAGCAGCGAAGTGGTGCCGAAGCGCACGTGGGTGCGAGTGATGGTTTCGAAAGCGCTGGCGCCTTCCATGATGTCTTTGCCACCACCGCCATGGACGTGCAGATCGATGAAACCCGGCAGCAGGTAGGGCAGATCATTGTCGGCCGGATCGCAGGGCACGCCTTCGATCGACACGACTCTGCCGTGTTCGTGGATCAGCCGGCCGCGAACCCAGCCGCTGGCGGTGAGGATGTTGTCTTCGGACATTTTGCTTCTCTCGTTTGGCCTGGCTGCTGATCAGCGGCGAAGCTCTGCAACAAAGTCGTAGTAGTCGTTGCGGCAATAGGTGTCGGTGACTTCGATCGGCGTGTTGTCTTCGAGGTAGCCGACCCGGGTCATCAGCAGCATGGCGGTGCCGGGGGCGATGCCGACCAGCGCGGCGAACTCGTCCGAGGCGTTGATCGCCTGGATGTGCTGCAGGGCGCGGACGATCGGTTTGCCGATGCCGTCGAGGTATTCGTAGAGCGAATCGCCGACCAGGTGCGGCTTGGGCATGATCGAGGCGGGCAGGGTGCTCATCTCGATGGCCATCACCGTGTCGTCGGCCTTGCGCAGGCGTTTCATGCGCGCGACCTTGTCGTTCGGCGACAGGCTCAGGCGGATCAGTTCTTCGTGAGTCGGCAGGGTGATTTCGCGCTCCAGCCACTGCGAGCTGGGGACAAAGCCCTTGAGGCGAAGCATTTCGCTGAAGCCCGAGAGGCGTGACAGCGGTTGTTCCAGACGGGGTGTGATGAACGTGCCGGAACCTTGCAGGCGGCGGATCAGACCTTGATCGAGCAGCACTTCCAGCGCTTTGCGTGCGGTGACCCGGGAGATACCCAGTTGCTCGCTGAGGTTGCGTTCGGAGGGCATCGCCTGCTCGGCCTTCCACTGCCCGGAATGGATCGCCGATTCCAGATTGCGCGCCAGCTGCAGGTACAGCGGCGTCGGCTGGGAGTCATCTGGGCGTAGGGCCTGGAGGTCGTTCATGTAGGTCATTTCCGACGCGAGTATAGGATTGTTGTGGCTCGCTTGTGGGGCGGAAATTAATACCACTTGAATACCATGTCAACGCGGGGAATTGGTGTTTAGCCCAATGAAATGGCGGGTTTCGGGGGTTGTGGTTTGAAGTGGTATTAGGGGTGGGCTGTAAAAAGCAAAAGATCGCAGCCTGCGGCAGCTCCTACAGTGGCAAGTGGTATCAACCCTGTAGGAACTGCCGCAGACTGTGATCTTTTGATTTATTTTTTTCAGGTGACCAGTGGTCGCTGGTTAAGGACGGATCTCGATCATCGTGCCGTCCGGCACCAGACCCCAGACTTCGCGCATGTCCATGTTGCGCATGGCGATGCAGCCGTCGGTCCAGTCCAGGGTGTGGAACAGGTCTTCCGGGGTTTCTTCCGAATCCGGGGTGCCGTGGATCATGATCATCCCGCCAGGCTCGACGCCTTCGCGGCGGGCGCGGGCCGAGTCGCTGATGTTCGGGTAGGAGATGTGCATCGCCAGGTTGAATTTTTCACTGACCTTGCGCCAGTCGATCCAATAGAAACCTTCGGGCGTGCGTTTGTCGCCTTCAATCAGTTTCGGACCTTTTTTCGCGCCCTTGCCCAAGGAGATTCGATAGGTCTTGATCGGCTTGCCGTCGGCGATCAATTGCAGTTGATGAGCCGATTTGAGCACCAGGATTTTTTCGATCATCGGGGTATTCGACGGCGTCACGGTGGTCACGAATGACGCTTGGGACATGGTGACGAACGACAGGCAAAACAGGGCAAGCAACCAGCGCATTGAAACGATTCCCCAAGGAGTGACGCAGATATTTTATTTATAGAAGCTTTAGGTGATGGCAGGCTGCGTCAACGGCGGAATCGATTCGGAGCGAACCGGGTAGCTTTCGGCGCGGCGATCAGCGAAGAAGCATTCTAAGGTACGCCCCACGGTGCGGAAAGCCAGCTCGTCCCACGGGATGTCGGCTTCGTCGAATAGTTGTACTTCGAGGCTTTCGGGCCCGGCAGCAAAGTCCAGATCGACCAGTTCGGCGCGGAAAAATACGTGCACCTGGCTGATGTGCGGCACATCGATCAAGGTATAGATGCTCAGGTTGCGTACCCGGGCGCAGGCTTCCTCGGCGGTTTCGCGGATCGCGGCTTGCTCGATGGTTTCGCCGTTTTCCATGAAACCGGCGGGCAGCGTCCAGTAACCGAGGCGTGGCTCGATGGCGCGGCGGCAGAGCAGCACTTTACTGCCCCAGGTCGCGACGCAACCGGCGACGATATTGGGGTTTTGATAGTGAATGGTCTGACAGCTGTCACAGACAAATCGCAGCCGCGAATCGCCTTCGGGAATGCGCTGGGTCACCGGGTTGCCGCACTGGCTGCAAAATTTCATGCTGGGGTTCCTGAATGCTGCGCCTATCTTGGCGTGCAGCGGTGCCGGTCGGCAAGTTGTCGTTTCGCGACATGGCCCGGTCAGGGGCTTGGGCGGCTGCAATGATTGGTGCATGATGCAGGGTAAGGCACAGATCGAGAACACTCATGCTGGACGAGCTACTGCATAGGGTAAGCAACCACACACCGCGCACGCTGGAGACCGATAAACGTTTCCCCGAGGCCGCTGTTCTGGTGCCGATCACCCGCAGTGACGAACCCGAGCTGGTGCTGACCCTGCGCGCCAGCGGCCTCTCGACCCATGGCGGCGAGGTGGCCTTTCCCGGCGGTCGCCGCGACCCGGAAGACCCCGATCTGATCTTCACCGCTCTGCGCGAAGCCGAGGAAGAAATCGGCCTGCCACCGGGGCTGGTCGAGGTGATCGGCCCGCTCAGCCCGCTGATCTCCCTGCACGGCATCAAGGTCACGCCGTATGTCGGGGTGATCCCGGACTTCGTCGAATACCAGGCCAACGATGCCGAGATCGCAGCGGTGTTCAACGTGCCGCTGGAGTTTTTCCGCAAAGATCCGCGCGAACACACGCACCGTATCGATTACCAGGGCCGTAGTTGGTATGTGCCGAGTTATCGCTACGGCGAATTCAAGATCTGGGGTTTGACCGCTATCATGATCGTCGAACTGATCAATCTGCTCTATGACGAACAGATCAGCCTGCATCACCCGCCCAAAAGTTTTATTAATACCTGAAGCATCAACACCTGAAGCCATCGCTCGAATGGCCCGTTCTTGAGCCCTGAGGAAAACAAGATGAAATACCGCCTGGGCGAGGCCCGCGTCGACACCCAGCCACAGAGCTGGGTCGCGCCCAATGCCGTGCTGGTGGGCAAGGTCAGACTGGAGGAGGGCGCCAACGTCTGGTTCAACGCCGTATTGCGCGGCGACAACGAACTGATCCTGATCGGCAAGAACAGCAACGTCCAGGACGGCACGGTGATGCACACCGACATGGGCTATCCGCTGACCATCGGCACCGGCGTGACCATCGGTCACAACGCCATGCTGCATGGCTGCACCGTCGGCGACTACAGCCTGATCGGCATCAACGCGGTGATCCTCAACGGGGCGAAAATCGGCAAGAACTGCATCATCGGCGCCAATTCGCTGATCGGCGAAGGCAAGGAGATCCCCGATGGCTCGCTGGTGATGGGCTCGCCGGGCAAGGTCGTGCGTGAGCTGACCGAGCCGCAGAAGAAGATGCTCGAAGCCAGCGCCGCGCACTATGTGCATAACTCGCAGCGCTATGCGCGTGATCTGGTCGAGCAGGAAGAATGAGTACTCCCGAAAGACCGGTTGCCTCGCCGTGTGTGAATATCTGCGCACTGGATGAAGACGATATTTGTACCGGTTGCCAGCGCACGGTCGCGGAGATCACCCGCTGGGGGCGCATGACCAATGACGAGCGACGGGTGGTGCTGGGGTTGTGTCATGAGCGGGCGAAGGCGAGTGGGTTGGTGTGGATGATCCCCGGGAAATCTGGCGTCTGACAAACAGCCTTCGCGAGCAAGCCCGCTCCCACATTGGATTTGTGTTCACATTCGATCAACTGTGGGAGCGGGCTTGCTCGCGAAGAGGCCGGAACAGTCGCTACTTCTTATTGGCCCGACTCCAAGCCTGAAGTAACCTGTGCGCCAATTTCCCAGGTCGCCGCCATGATTTTCCTCATCGCCTACATCAGCAGCGTCGTGCTGATCAACTTCGCTTTCTCCACCGCGCCACACCTGGACATCATCTGGTCGGCCTGGGGCGGGTTGGTGTTCGTGTTGCGCGACATGGTGCAAACCCGTTTCGGCCACGGTGCGCTCGTGGCGATGCTGGCGGCGCTGGTACTGTCTTACGTCACTTCTGATCCATCCATCGCCTTGGCCAGCGCCACGGCGTTCGCGGTGTCGGAAATCATCGACTGGCTGGTGTTCAGCGTCACCAAACGGCCGCTGCGCGACCGCCTGTGGATCAGCTCGGCGCTGAGCATTCCGCTCGATACCTTCATCTTTTTCGGCATGATCGACCTGATGACGCCACCGGTGATCATCACTGCACTGGTCTCGAAGTTCGCTGGCGTCACTGCCGTCTGGCTGATCATGGCCTGGCGCGAGCGCAAACAGGCTGTCGCCAGCTGAGCCAAACCCTGCGGTTCATGTAAAATGCCGCGCTTTCTCCCCATGGAAAGCGCGTCTGGCGTTGCTTTCCTCGATGATCCGCTTCTTTGAGGACCTGAGATGACCCGTATCGGAACTCCATTGTCGCCGACCGCGACCCGCGTATTGCTGTGTGGCTGTGGTGAGTTGGGCAAGGAAGTGGTGATCGAGCTGCAACGCCTGGGCGTTGAAGTGATTGCCGTCGACCGTTACGCCAACGCGCCGGCCATGCAGGTGGCGCACCGCAGCCACGTGATCAACATGCTCGACGGCGCCGCGCTGCGTGCAGTCATCGAAGCCGAGAAACCGCACTTCATCGTGCCGGAAATCGAAGCCATCGCCACCGCCACGCTGGTCGAGCTGGAAGCCGAAGGCTTCACCGTGATTCCGACCGCCCGCGCCGCGCAGTTGACCATGAACCGCGAAGGCATCCGCCGTCTGGCCGCTGAAGAGCTGGACCTGCCAACCTCGCCGTACCACTTTGCCGACACCTTCGAGGACTACAGCAAAGCCGTTCAGGACCTGGGTTTCCCGTGCGTGGTCAAGCCAGTCATGAGCTCGTCGGGCAAAGGCCAGAGCCTGCTGCGCAGCGCCGATGACGTGCAGAAAGCCTGGGATTACGCGCAAGAGGGCGGTCGCGCCGGCAAAGGTCGGGTGATCATCGAAGGCTTCATCGATTTCGACTACGAAATCACTCTGCTGACTGTGCGCCATATTGGCGGCACCACGTTCTGCGCACCGGTCGGTCACCGTCAGGAGAAGGGCGACTATCAGGAATCCTGGCAGCCGCAAGCCATGAGCCCGATTGCCTTGGCTGAGTCCGAGCGCGTGGCCAAAGCCGTGACCGAGGCCTTGGGCGGTCGCGGGCTGTTCGGCGTCGAGCTGTTCATCAAGGGTGATCAGGTGTGGTTCAGCGAAGTCTCGCCGCGCCCGCATGACACCGGTCTGGTGACCCTGATTTCCCAGGATCTGTCGCAGTTCGCCCTGCACGCCCGCGCCATTCTCGGTCTGCCGGTGCCGCTGATCCGTCAGTTCGGCCCATCCGCTTCGGCGGTGATTCTGGTGGAAGGACAGTCGACCCAGACCGCGTTCGCCAACCTGGGCGCAGCGCTGAGCGAGCCGGATACGGCGTTGCGTCTGTTCGGCAAGCCTGAAGTCAATGGTCAGCGCCGGATGGGCGTGGCGTTGGCGCGGGATGAGTCGATTGAGGCAGCGCGTGCCAAGGCGACCCGGGCTGCTCAGGCTGTTGTTGTAGAGCTGTAAACCGAGGCGCGGCATTCGCGAGCAGGCTCGCTTGTATGTTTAGACTTGAAGGGGTGGGCGGGACTACAGACTCGATTCTGACTCTGACCAGTACAGACCGTGGGAGAC
>NZ_JACHCY010000018.1:73502-124450 GCF_014200835.1 Pseudomonas sp. JAI115 | reverse complement strand
TCTGCCGAGTGGCATTCACCCTGATGAAGAATCAGGGCGAATACCGATCAGTTTGAGATTCTAGGGTTGCTGAGCAACATAGAATCTCCCACATTTGATTTGCGCCTGATCCCGAATTTGCATGCACCGCCGATCCCCTGTGGGAGCGAGCCTGCTCGCGAAGGCAATCTGACAGGCTCCACAGCAATCAGCGGCGATTGGCCCAGCGCTGACGCAACCACTCCAGGTCTTCCGGCCGGGTGACCTTGAGGTTGTCCGCCCGCCCTTCGATCAGGCGCGGCGCCAGACCGGCCCACTCCATCGCCGAGGCTTCATCGGTAATCACCGCATCCGCCACCAGACTGTCGGCCAACGCCCGATGCAAGGCACCGAGACGGAACATCTGCGGCGTATAGGCTTGCCAGATCACGCTGCGATCCACGGTTTCAAGCACACGACCGTGCTTGTCGACCCGCTTCAGGGTATCGCGCGCCGGCACGGCCAGCAGACCGCCGACGGCATCATCCGCCAGTTCAACCAGCAACTTGTCGAGATCGTCGCGACTCAGGTTGGGCCGTGCCGCATCGTGCACCAGCACCCAGTCATCGTCATCGGCACCCTGAGCATGCAAATGCAGCAAAGCGTTCAGCACCGACCCGGAACGCTCCGTGCCACCCTCGACCCGCTGAATCCGCGAGTCGCTGGCGCAAGCCAGGTTTGGCCAATAAGGATCATCAACCGCCAGACTGACCACCAGCCCCTTGAGGCTCGGGTGATCAAGGAAACAGCCGAGGCTGTGTTCGAGAATTGTGCGCCCGCCCAGTTGCAGGTATTGCTTGGGACGGTCTGCGGCCATTCGGGCACCGACGCCCGCGGCAGGAATCACGGCCCAGAAGGCCGGCAGAGAATCGATCATTGCGCGAGCTGGTAAAGGGTTTCACCGTCCTTGACCATGCCCAGCTCATGGCGAGCCCGTTCTTCAACGGTCTCCATGCCTTTCTTCAACTCGCTGACTTCGGCGTCCATCACCCGATTGCGCTCCAGCAGGCCTTCGTTCTCGGCGTGCTGATCAGCAATCTGCTGCTTCAGCTCGGCGACCTGCGCCAGACTGCCATTGCCCACCCACAGGCGGTACTGCAGACCGGCCAGCAGCAAGAGCAAAACGAGAAACAACCAGTAAGGACTGCGCATCGAATATCAGGTATCCAGTGAAAAAAGACAGCCACGCCAAAACTTTGAAACGTCTGATAGCACGAAGCCTGGAAGATCCAGGCTTGTGCATGTAAGGCATCAGATTAGTGGCAAATCCATCGCTGTCACGACTTTTCCGACACAATCCGGTGTCTTTTTACCATCTACTGCTTAACCGCGGAACTCGGAGCGACCGTTGTACTTGGCTTTGCCATTCAACTGCTCTTCGATACGCAGCAGTTGGTTGTACTTGGAAACGCGGTCGGAACGGCACAGGGAACCGGTCTTGATCTGGCCAGCCGAAGTGCCCACGGCCAGGTCGGCAATGGTCGAATCTTCGGTTTCGCCCGAACGGTGCGAGATCACCGCGGTGTAACCGGCAGCCTTGGCCATCTGGATGGCTTCCAGGGTTTCGGTCAGGGTGCCGATCTGGTTGAACTTGATCAGGATCGAGTTGGCGATCTTTTTATCGATGCCTTCTTTCAGGATCTTGGTGTTGGTCACGAACAGGTCGTCGCCGACCAGTTGGGTCTTCTCGCCGATTTTGTCGGTGAGGATCTTCCAGCCAGCCCAGTCGGACTCGTCCAGACCGTCTTCGATCGAGATGATCGGATAACGTTCGGTCAGGCCTTTCAGATAATCGGCGAAACCTTCAGCGGTGAACACCTGGCCTTCGCCGGACAGGTTGTACTTGCCGTCTTCGTAGAATTCGCTGGCCGCGCAGTCCAGCGCCAGGGTCACGTCGGTGCCCAACTTGTAACCGGCGTTGGCCACGGCTTCGGAGATCACTTTCAGCGCGTCTTCGTTGGACGCCAGGTTCGGTGCGAAACCGCCTTCGTCGCCAACGGCGGTGCTCAGGCCACGGGCCTTCAGCACAGCTTTGAGGTGATGGAAAATCTCGGTGCCCATACGCAGACCTTCCGAGAACGTCTTGGCGCCAACCGGCTGTACCATGAACTCCTGGATGTCGACGTTGTTATCGGCATGCTCGCCACCGTTGATGATGTTCATCATCGGCACCGGCATCGAGTACACACCCGGGGTGCCGTTCAGGTTGGCGATGTGTGCGTACAGCGGCAGGTCCTGGTCCTGTGCAGCCGCCTTGGCCGCAGCCAGGGACACGGCGAGGATGGCGTTGGCGCCCAGGGTTGCCTTGTTTTCGGTACCGTCGAGCTTGATCATCGCGTGGTCGAGGGCTTTCTGGTCGCTTGGGTCGGTGCCCAGCAGCAGATCGCGGATCGGACCGTTGATGTTGGCTACCGCCTTGAGCACACCTTTGCCCAGGTAACGGCTCTTGTCGCCATCACGCAGCTCGAGCGCTTCACGCGAGCCAGTGGATGCACCGGACGGCGCGCAAGCGCTGCCGATGATGCCGTTGTCGAGAAGCACGTCCGCTTCCACGGTGGGATTGCCACGGGAGTCGAGAACTTCACGACCTTTGATGTCGACGATTTTTGCCATTGTTGTAAACACTCCAAAGTTGACGAAAACGACGCAGCTAGAGGAAATCTTTTGACCGTCGGCAAGTGGTGTGCAGCGGGCAGCTTGCAGACGACAACGCACATGCCCGAGGGCATGTGCGACAAATCGTGCGGTACTTTACCGGAGAAATGAGCTTTACGCGGTTTCTACCGTCGGAAAACTCTTCACCAGTTCGTCCAAGGCTTTGAGCTGGGCCAGAAATGGCTCCAGTTTGTCCAGACGCAAGGCGCAAGGGCCGTCGCATTTGGCGTTGTCCGGATCCGGATGCGCTTCGAGGAACAGACCGGCCAGCGACTGGCTCATGCCGGCCTTGGCCAGATCGGTGACCTGGGCGCGGCGACCGCCGGCGGAGTCGGAACGACCGCCAGGCATTTGCAGCGAGTGGGTTACGTCGAAGAATACCGGGTACTCGAACTGCTTCATGATGCCGAAGCCGAGCATGTCGACCACGAGGTTGTTGTAGCCGAAGCTCGAACCGCGCTCGCAGAGGATCAATTGATCGTTACCCGCTTCCACGCACTTGTTCAGGATGTGTTTCATTTCCTGAGGCGCGAGGAACTGGGCTTTCTTGATGTTGATCACAGCGTTGGTCTTGGCCATCGCCACGACCAGATCGGTCTGGCGCGACAGGAAGGCCGGCAGCTGAATGATGTCGCAGACTTCAGCGACGACCGCGGCCTGATCAGGCTCGTGGACGTCGGTGATGATCGGCACGCCGAAGGCTTGTTTGATGTCCTGGAAGATGCGCATGCCTTCTTCCAGGCCAGGGCCGCGATACGAAGTCACAGAAGACCGGTTGGCCTTGTCGAAGCTGGCCTTGAACACGTAAGGGATACCGAGTTTCTCGGTGACCTTCACGTACTCTTCGCAAACCTGCATGGCCATGTCGCGGCTTTCCAGCACGTTCATGCCGCCGAACAGCACCATGGGTTTGTCGTTGGCGATTTCGATGTCGCCGACGCGGATGATCTTCTGTGCCATCGGGTTACGCCTTCTTCTGGTGTTGAGCCAACGCAGCTTTCACGAAACCGCTGAACAGCGGGTGACCGTCACGTGGCGTCGAGGTGAACTCCGGGTGGAACTGGCAAGCGACGAACCATGGATGATCCGGCGCTTCGACCACTTCAACCAGCGCGGCATCAGCGGAGCGACCGGAGATTTTCAGGCCGGCTTCGATGATTTGTGGCAGCAGGTTGTTGTTCACTTCGTAGCGGTGACGGTGACGTTCAACGATCACGTCCTTGCCGTAGCAATCGTGCACCTTGGAGCCGGCTTCGAGCAGGCATTCCTGAGCGCCGAGGCGCATGGTGCCGCCCAGATCGGACGCTTCGGTACGCACTTCAACTGCGCCGGTGGCGTCTTCCCACTCGGTGATCAGACCCACGACCGGATGGCCGCTGGCGCGATCAAACTCGGTGGAGTTGGCGTCTTTCCAGCCCAGCACGTTACGGGCGAACTCGATAACCGCCACTTGCATGCCCAGGCAGATGCCCAGGTACGGAACCTTGTTTTCACGAGCGTACTGAACGGCAGTGATCTTGCCTTCCACGCCACGCAGACCGAAGCCGCCCGGAACGAGGATCGCGTCGACACCTTCGAGCAGCGCAGTGCCCTGGTTCTCGATGTCTTCGGAATCGATGTAACGCAGGTTGACCTTGGTACGGTTGGTGATGCCGGCGTGACTCATCGCTTCGATCAGCGACTTGTAGGCGTCCAGCAGTTCCATGTACTTGCCGACCATCGCGATGGTGACTTCGTGCTCTGGGTTGAGCTTGGCATCGACGACCTTTTCCCACTCGGACAGGTCGGCGCCATTGCATTGCAGGCCGAAACGCTCGACGACGAAATCGTCCAGACCCTGAGCGTGCAGCACGGCCGGAATCTTGTAGATGGTGTCGACGTCTTCCAGGGAGATCACCGCACGCTCTTCAACGTTGGTGAACAGCGCGATCTTGCGACGCGACGACACATCCACCGGATGGTCGGAGCGGCAGATCAGCACGTCTGGCTGCAGGCCGATCGAACGCAGCTCTTTTACCGAGTGCTGGGTTGGCTTGGTTTTGGTCTCGCCAGCGGTGGCGATGTAAGGAACCAGCGTCAGGTGCATCAGCATCGCGCGCTTGGAACCGACTTCCACACGCAGTTGACGGATGGCTTCGAGGAACGGTTGCGATTCGATGTCGCCAACGGTACCGCCGATTTCCACCAGGGCCACGTCGGCATCGCCGGCACCCTTGATGATGCGACGCTTGATTTCGTCGGTGATGTGCGGAATCACCTGGATGGTTGCACCCAGGTAGTCACCACGGCGCTCTTTACGCAGCACGTGCTCGTAGACACGGCCGGTGGTGAAGTTGTTGTTCTGGGTCATGGTCGTGCGGATGAACCGCTCGTAGTGGCCCAGGTCCAGGTCGGTCTCGGCGCCGTCGTGGGTGACGAACACTTCACCGTGCTGGAACGGGCTCATGGTGCCCGGGTCGACGTTGATGTACGGATCCAGCTTAAGCATGGTGACCTTAAGCCCCCGCGCCTCCAGGATGGCCGCCAATGAAGCCGAGGCAATGCCTTTCCCCAATGAAGAAACAACACCGCCCGTGACGAATATGTAGCGCGTCATGAAAAACCCTAGAAGTCTGCGTTAAAGCGGTACGAGCCGCCGGGGAAAGCGAAGGAAGGCCGAAGCCCCCGATCACCTGCATTAATCACAGTGCACCTTTCAAAAAAACCGCCGCGTTGGGACAGACCGGCAGATGAAACACCGGTACGTTGCTCGCTACACATTTTTTGGAATCGCCCAGCAAAGACTGCTTGGTAATCGGCAACTCCTGCAATTCAGGCGAATCCACAGAAGTTGTATCAAGAAGGGAGCGTAGTCTACCGGAATGCCCCTTTCATCTCAAACCTTGATCTTCGTCTGTTGGCTGCCAATGCAATTTCCAGCCGTCCGACTCCTGCCCGTCAAGCCCCGGCAGGTTCGCCACGGCGAGCAATTCTGCGCCGCGAAACAGCAGCGGCAATCTGCCACGGACGAAGCCCGGCACCGCGCGCTCATTGAGCAGGCGCTTGAGATCGCGGTGGCCGCGCCCCGCCAGATGCATCAGCTCGCCGCCCTGCCGATAGCCAATGCGCAGCGGCCCGACGGGAGTCTGCCCGCTGAACATGACACGCCCGTTATTCGCCAAGCGTAGCGGCGTCGATGGCTCAGGCCACTCGACGCTGACTGCTGGCGCCCGCAGCCAGTCGCCGCTCAACCACCATACCCGGCCGGCGCTGCGATGCAGCTCACCGTCGGCCAGACGCCAGACCGGCGAAGCATCGCAGGCAGCACCGCATAGGTCGTTCCAACCCGACCAATGGTCAGTGTCGGGCAACCGGGTCAGCGGTTCGAGCCAGTGGCTGAGTGCATTGCGCTGACGAGCGGCGGACAGACTCGTCAGCGGCGCCAGCTCCAGCGACGGTAGGCCCAGCCATGAAAACTCGCTCGGCGTGGCGGCTTGCGCCAGATCGAGCTGCGCCAGCTCATCGAGCAGGCCTTGCGCCTCACGCAGGTGCGCCGCGCTGCGGGCCATGCTCGCCTGCGCCTGCGGCCAGCGCGCGGTGAGCAACGGCAGCACCTGATGGCGCAGGTAGTTGCGCGAGAACTGCCGATCCTGGTTTGACGGGTCTTCGATCCAGTTCAACTGATGCGCGCGGGCGTAAGCCTCAAGCTCGGCGCGCGTCACGTCGAGCAATGGCCGCAGCAGCGCGCCCTGCCCCAACGGTCGCTGCGCCGGCATCGCCGAAAGTCCGCGAACGCCGGCACCGCGCATTAAACGAAACAATAGGGTTTCGGCCTGATCATCACGGTGCTGCCCGGTCAGCAGCACGTCATCCGCCTCCGTCAGCGAGGTGAACGCCGCATACCGCGCCTCCCGCGCCGCCCGCTCCAGACTGGCGCCGGGTTGTACTGACACCCGAATCACTTGCAAAGAAACGCCCAGCGCATCGCAGACCGACTGACAATGCGCCGGCCACGCATCAGCCGCAGCCTGGAGGCCATGGTGGATATGGATGGCGCTGAGCGCCGGCAGGGAATGGTGTTTTGCGAGATGCGCAAGCAGATGCAGCAGGACGGTGGAATCCAGACCGCCGGAGAAAGCCACGCGCCAGGTCCTGGCATTGCGCCAGGCTGCAAGGTTCAGCAGAAGCCGGGAAGGCAGATCACTCACGGACTGACCCATATCTTTCTCTTGGCCCAAATCAAATGTGGGAGCGGGCTTGCTCGCGAAGGCGTTTCAACATTCAACACATCTGTCGAATGTTATACCGCTTTCGCGAGCAAGCCCGCTCCCACATTGGGTATTGCGAGATCTGTCAGAGACCGTAGCTCATCAGACGATCGTAACGACGCTTGAGCAGCGCTTCGTTGTCGAACTTCTTCAGCATCGCCAGCTGCGAGCTCAGCTCGGCACGGATCGACGCAGCGGCAGCGGCCGGATCACGGTGGGCGCCGCCCAGAGGCTCGCCGATCACCTTGTCAACGATACCCAGACCTTTCAGGCGCTCGGCGGTAATGCCCATGGCTTCAGCGGCATCCGGTGCCTTTTCGGCGGTTTTCCACAGAATCGAAGCACAACCTTCCGGCGAGATCACCGCGTAGGTCGAATATTGCAGCATGTTCAGCTGATCGCAGACACCGATCGCCAGTGCACCGCCGGAACCACCCTCACCGATGACGGTGGCGATGATCGGGGTCTTCAGGCGCGACATCACGCGCAGGTTCCAGGCGATAGCCTCGCTCTGGTTACGCTCCTCAGCGTCAATGCCCGGGTAAGCACCCGGGGTGTCGATGAAGGTCAGGATCGGCATCTTGAAGCGCTCGGCCATCTCCATCAGACGGCAGGCCTTGCGGTAGCCTTCCGGACGCGGCATGCCGAAGTTGCGGCGTACCTTTTCGCGCACTTCACGGCCCTTCTGGTGGCCGATGATCATCACCGGCTGGTCTTCCAGACGTGCAACGCCGCCCACAATGGCCGCGTCGTCGGAGAAGTGACGGTCACCGTGCAGTTCGTCGAACTCGGTGAAGATGTGCTCGATGTAGTCGAGGGTGTACGGGCGTTTCGGGTGACGCGCCAGGCGTGCGATCTGCCAGCTGGTCAGCTTGCCGAAGATGTCTTCGGTCAGCGTGCGGCTCTTGTCCTGCAAGCGGGAGATCTCATCGCCGATATTCAGCGAATTGTCATTACCGACCAAGCGCAACTCTTCGATCTTGGCTTGCAGGTCGGCGATCGGCTGTTCGAAATCTAGAAAATTCGGGTTCATAGGCGTCCGTCTTGGGTCGTGTCCCAAATGAGCTTGGGCCGGCCGGTTGTCTATTCGCGCCCTACCTTAAGGGAGAGGCGCGCTGAGGTCGAGATTAAAAATTCAGGTTGTGGGCAAGCGCAATGATGGCACTTGCCGGTCAACGGTATTGGAGGAAGACGTTGTCTCGCCCGAACTGGTCACGCAGGGCTTGAATCAACGCATCCGCCGGGTCGATTCGCCAGGTCTCGCCAAACTGCAGCAAGGTCTTCGCATCGGGGCTGGTGTACTCCATGGTGATCGGGCACGCCCCGCGGTGACGCTTGAGCAGCTCACCCAACCAGCGTAGCTGATCGCCTTTCAAGTCCTGAGTGTGCAGCTTCAGGCGCAGGCTCTCGGCCAGATTGGTCCGTGCATCTTCCATGCTCATCACCCGTTTGACCCGCAGGCGCAGGCCGCCGGAGAAGTCGTCGTTGCTGACCTCGCCTTCAACCACCACCATCGCGTCGGTCTGCAGCAGTGACTGCGCGGAGTGGAACGCATCGGCGAACAGCGACGCCTCGATCCGCCCCGAGCGGTCGTCGAGGGTGATAAAGCCCATCTTGTCGCCCTTCTTGTTCTTCATCACCCGCAGGGCAATGATCATCCCGGCCACGGTTTGCGTGTCGCGGGCCGGTTTCAGGTCGATAATGCGCTGCCGGGCGAAACGGCGAATCTCGCCTTCGTACTCGTCGATCGGGTGACCGGTCAGGTACAGGCCCAGAGTGTCTTTCTCACCCTTGAGCCGCTCCTTGAGGGTCAGCTCCTTGGCCTTGCGGTGCGTCGCGTAGACGTCCGCGTCTTCCTCGACAAACAGCCCGCCGAACAGGTCGGCATGGCCGCTGTCGCGGGTGCGTGCGGTCTGCTCGGCCGACTTGATCGCCTCTTCCATCGCCGCCAACAGCACGGCGCGGTTGCGGTCGATATTGGCCTGATAAGCCTTTTGTTCATCGTGGAAGTACGGCCCGAGGCGATCCAGCGCGCCGCTGCGGATCAAACCGTCCAGCGTGCGCTTGTTGATGCGCTTGAGGTCGACCCTGGCGCAGAAGTCGAACAGATCCTTGAACGCACCGGCCTGACGAGCCTCGGTAATCGCTTCCACCGGACCTTCACCGACACCTTTGATCGCGCCCAGGCCGTACACGATGCGGCCTTCGTCGTTCACCGTGAACTTGAACTCCGAAGTGTTCACGTCCGGCGCGTCGAGGCGCAGCTTCATCGTGCGCACTTCCTCGATCAAGGTCACGACCTTGTCGGTGTTGTGCATATCCGCCGAAAGCACCGCTGCCATGAATGGCGCCGGGTAGTGGGCTTTCAGCCAGGCAGTCTGGTACGACACCAGGCCGTAAGCAGCGGAGTGGGACTTGTTGAAGCCGTAACCGGCGAATTTTTCCACCAGGTCGAAAATGTTACCGGCAAGATCCGCGTCGATATTGTTCGACGCACAACCTTCAATAAAGCCGCCGCGCTGCTTGGCCATTTCCTCGGGTTTTTTCTTACCCATCGCCCGACGCAGCATGTCCGCACCACCGAGGGTGTAACCGGCCATGACCTGGGCGATCTGCATCACCTGTTCCTGATACAGAATGATGCCGTAAGTCGGCGCCAGTACCGGCTGCAGGCCTTCATACTGGTAATCCGGATGCGGATAAGCCAATTCGGCGCGACCGTGCTTACGGTTGATGAAGTCATCCACCATGCCCGATTGCAGCGGGCCCGGACGGAACAGGGCCACCAGTGCGATCAAGTCTTCGAGACAGTCAGGCTTGAGCTTTTTGATCAGCTCTTTCATGCCCCGGGATTCGAGCTGGAATACCGCGGTGGTTTCAGCTTTTTGCAGCAGCTGATAAGTCGGTTTGTCATCCAGCGGGATAAACGCGATATCGAGCGGCGGCTCGTTGACCTTGGCGCGGTCACGGTTGATGGTTTTCAGCGCCCAGTCGATGATCGTCAGGGTCCGCAGGCCGAGGAAGTCGAACTTCACCAGACCGGCCGCCTCGACGTCGTCCTTGTCGAACTGGGTCACCAGGCCATCGCCGGCCTCGTCGCAATAGATCGGCGAGAAGTCGGTCAGCTTGGTCGGGGCGATTACCACACCACCGGCGTGCTTGCCGACGTTACGCACCACGCCCTCAAGCTTGCGCGCCATCTCCCAGATTTCCGCCGCTTCCTCATCGACCTTGATGAAATCGCGCAGGATCTCCTCCTGCTCGTAGGCTTTTTCCAGGGTCATGCCGACTTCGAACGGAATCATCTTCGACAGACGATCCGCCAGGCCGAATGACTTGCCCTGGGCCCGCGCCACGTCGCGCACCACAGCCTTGGCGGCCATGGAACCGAAGGTGATGATCTGGCTTACCGCGTTGCGACCGTATTTCTCGGCCACGTAGTCGATCACCCGGTCACGACCGTCCATGCAGAAGTCGACGTCGAAGTCGGGCATCGAGACCCGTTCCGGGTTAAGGAAACGTTCGAACAGCAGGTCGTATTCCAGCGGATCGAGGTCAGTGATCTTCTGCACATAGGCCACCAGCGAGCCGGCACCCGACCCACGGCCCGGGCCCACCGGCACACCGTTGTTCTTGGCCCACTGGATAAAGTCCATCACGATCAGGAAATAACCGGGGAAGCCCATCTGGATGATGATATCCAGCTCGAAATTCAGCCGGTCGACATAGACCTGACGCTTGGCCTCGTAGTCTTCGGTGGTGTCCTTGGGCAGTAGTACGCTGAGGCGGTCTTCCAGACCGTCGAACGACACCTTGCGGAAATATTCGTCGATGGTCATGCCATCGGGAATCGGGTAGTCGGGCAGGAAGTGCTTGCCCAGCTTCACGTCGATATTGCAGCGCTTGGCGATCTCGACGGTGTTTTCGATCGCGTCGGGAATGTCGCTGAACAGCTCGGCCATTTCCTCGGCGCTTTTGAGGTATTGCTGGTCGCTGTAATTCTTCGAACGCCGCGGATCGTCGAGGGCACGGCCCTCACCGATGCACACGCGGGTTTCGTGGGCAGCGAAGTCTTCCTGCTTGATGAAACGCACATCGTTGGTCGCCACCAGCGGCGCGCCGAGCTTGTCGGCCAGGGCCACGGCACCGTGCAGTTGCTCTTCGTCGTTGGGACGATTGGTGCGCTGGATCTCCAGATAGAAACGATCCGGGAACACCGCCATCCATTCGCGCGCCAGCGTTTCGGCTTCGTCCGGGTTGCCACTGATCATGGCCATGCCGATCTCGCCTTCTTTGGCGGCGGACAGCATGATCAGGCCTTCGTTGGCCTCGGCGACCCATTCACGCTCGATGATGATCATGCCGTTGCGCTGGCCGTCGATGAAGCCGCGCGAGATCAGCTCGGTGAGATTGCGATAACCCTTGGCGTTCATCACCAACAGGCTGATCCGGCTCAATGGCCCGTCCGGATCCTTGTTCGACAGCCACAGGTCGGCGCCGCAGATCGGCTTGATGCCGGCGCCCATGGCGTTTTTATAGAATTTGACCAGGGAACACATGTTGTTCTGATCGGTGACCGCCACGGCCGGCATGTTCATGCCGGTCAGCGCCTTGACCAGTGGCTTGATCCGCACCAGCCCGTCGACCAGGGAGTATTCAGTGTGCAGGCGTAGATGAACGAATGAAGCCGGCATAGTGATCCTGTCCAGTTACATAGAGACAACAAGGCCCGGATTGTACCGGGCCTCGAACAAAACATCAGCCTTGCGCCTAAACCTGCGTCAGGCCTTCAAGCGCCTCGTAAGCCTGACGCACCGGGGCGAAGGAGCGCCGGTGAATCGGGGTCGGGCCAAGGCGCACCAACGCTTCCAGATGAACGGGCGTCGGGTAGCCTTTATGACCGCCGATGCCGTACCCCGGGTAGATCAGTTCGAACGCCGCCATTTCACGGTCGCGACTGACCTTGGCCAGAATCGACGCGGCAGCGATGGCCGGTACCTTGCCGTCACCCTGCACCACCGCTTCGGCGCGCATCGGCAGTTTCGGGCAGCGGTTGCCGTCGATCATCGCCAGTTTCGGCTGAATATGCAGCCCGGCCACCGCGCGCTGCATGGCGAGCATGGTCGCGTGCAAAATGTTCAGCTCGTCGATTTCCTCGACTTCGGCGCGAGCAATGCACCAGCTCAGGGATTTCTCGATGATCTCGTCGTAGAGTTTCTCGCGCTTGGCTTCGGTGAGTTTCTTCGAGTCGTTGAGGCCGAGGATCGGCCGGTTCGGATCGAGGATCACCGCCGCCGTCACCACTGCGCCGCACAACGGGCCACGACCGACTTCGTCGACACCGGCCACCAGTTCTTCGACTTCGGCGACCAGGGTGAAATCCAGGCCCATCTGCATCGTCTTGCTCATTGTTTCTGACCGATCAGGTTGAGGACGGCATCCGCCGCCTGATTGGAAGCATCCAGCCGCAGGGTGCGGTGGATTTCGTCGAAGCCTCGGGTCTGCTCTTCGCCGCCTTCGATCAATGGCAACAGCGTCTGGGCCAGGGCCTCGACTGTCGCATCATCCTGCAACAATTCCGGCACCAACAGACGCTGGGCCAGCAGGTTCGGCAGCGACACGTACGGGCTCTTGACCATGCGCTTGAGAATCCAGAAGGTCAGCGGCGCCAGGCGATACGCAACGACCATTGGTCGCTTGTACAGCAACGCTTCCAGCGTCGCCGTGCCGGAGGCGATCAGCACCGCGTTACACGCCGCCAAGGCCAGATGCGACTTGCCGTCGAGCAGGGTTACTGGCAAGTCGCGGCCAACCAGCAACTCTTCGAGCTGAGCGCGACGCTCGGCATTGGCGCACGGGATGACGAAGCGCAGCCCGGGGCGCATGGCCCGCAGACGTTCGGCAGTATCCAGGAACAGCGCACCGAGACGGCCAACTTCACCGCCGCGACTGCCGGGCATCAATGCCACCAGCGGCCCGTCGGGCAAGCCGAGTTCGGCACGCGCTGCGGCGCGATCGGCCTGCAACGGAATGGTATCGGCCAGCGTATGACCGACGAACCGCACCGGCACGCCCTGCTCTTCGTAGAATTTTGCTTCGAACGGCAACAGGGTGAGCATCAGATCGCAGCCTTCGCGAATCTTCAGCACACGCTTCTGGCGCCACGCCCACACCGAAGGGCTGACGTAATGCACGGTCTTGATCCCGGCCTGACGCAGCTTGAGTTCGATGTTGAGGTTGAAATCGGGAGCGTCGATGCCGATGAACACATCCGGTTTCTCGGCGATCAGCGCGGCGATCAGTTCCTTGCGGCGCTTGAGCAGCTCGCGCAGCCGCCCAAGGACTTCCACCAGCCCCATGACCGACAGACGTTCCATGGGGAAATAAGACGTCAGGCCCTCGGCCTGCATCAACGGACCGCCGACACCGATGAACTCGACTGCCGGATGTTGAGCCTTGAGGGCGCGCATGAGGCCGGCGCCCAGAATGTCGCCGGAAGCTTCGCCCGCCACCAGCGCAATACGCAGACTGGCCATGATCAGCGGGTGATGCCGCGAGTCGACGACTGGATCGAGTCACGAAACAGCGCGACTTCCGGGAACTGCGCAGCAGGTTCGGCCAATTCGGCCAACGCTTGCTCCACGGTCAGGCCCTGGCGATACACGGTTTTGTAAGCGCGACGCAGCGCATGAATCGCGTCTTCGCTGAAACCACGACGGCGCATGCCTTCGAAGTTCATGCTGCGCGCTTCGGCCGGGTTGCCGAACACGGTTACGAACGCCGGAACGTCCTTGCCGATGGCGGTGCCCATGCCGGAAAAACTGTGGGCGCCGATGTGGCAGTACTGATGCACCAGGGTGAAACCGGAAAGGATCGCCCAATCGTCAACGTGCACATGCCCGGCCAACGCGGTGTTGTTGACCAGGATGCAGTGGTTGCCGATGACGCTGTCATGCCCGATGTGGGCATAGGCCATGATCAGGTTGTGATCGCCCAGAGTGGTTTCCGAACGGTCCTGCACGGTGCCACGGTGAATCGTCACGCCTTCGCGAATGACGTTGTGATCACCGATCACCAGCCGGGTTTCTTCGCCTTTGTACTTCAGATCCGGCGTGTCTTCGCCTACCGAGGAAAACTGGTAGATGCGGTTGTGCTTGCCGATGCGGGTCGGGCCTTTGAGGACCACATGCGGTCCGATCACAGTACCCTCGCCGATTTCCACACCTGCGCCGACGATCGACCACGGGCCGACCTCGACGCCGTCAGCCAGAACGGCCGACGGATCGATGATTGCGCGAGGGTCAATCAAACTCATAGCTTGCGTTCCGCACAGATAATTTCAGCCGAGCAGACTGGCTTGCCGTCGACCGAAGCCTGGCATTCGAATTTCCAGATCTGGCGCTTGCAGCTGATGAACTTGGCTTCCAGGATCAACTGGTCACCCGGCAGCACTGGCTGACGGAAACGCAGCTTGTCGGAACCGACGAAGTAGTAAAGGGTGCCATCGGCCGGCTTCACGTCGAGCATTTTGAAACCGAGGATCCCGGCAGCCTGGGCCATCGCTTCGATGATCAGTACGCCCGGCATGATCGGGTGCGCCGGGAAGTGGCCGTTGAAGAATGGCTCATTGATGCTGACATTCTTGTAGGCGCGAATGCGCTTGCCTTCAGTGTCCAGTTCCACCACCCGGTCCACCAGCAGGAACGGGTAACGGTGAGGCAGGTATTCGCGAATCTCGTTGATGTCCATCATTTCGGGGGGAAGCCTATGTAAAGATTGGGAGCGCGACTGACGCGCACTCCTCTAGCAAATCAAGGAGGCAGTCTAGAGGCTGTGCACACTTGATATGGAAATGGTATCAGCCATCAGATGAAGCATTGCTGCCGGGGGTCACTTCTCCGACGCGCTTTTCCAGCTGCTTCAAACGTCGCGCGAGGTCATCGAGCTGACGGATGCGGGCCGCGCTTTTGCGCCATTCGGCCGCCGGTTGCATGGCTGTGCCGGAAGAATAGGCACCCGGCTCGGTAATCGAGTGGGTCACCATGGTCATCCCGGTCAGGAAAACGTTGTCGCAAATATCGATGTGCCCCACCAGGCCGACACCACCGGCGAGCATGCAGTGCTTGCCGATTTTGGTGCTGCCGGAGATACCGACACAGGCCGCCATGGCGGTGTGATCACCGACCTGGACGTTGTGCGCGATCTGGATCTGGTTGTCGAGTTTCACGCCGTTGCCGATCACGGTATCCGCCAGTGCGCCACGGTCGATGGCAGTGTTCACGCCGATCTCGACATCGTCGCCGATGGTCACGCCGCCGATCTGGGCGATCTTTTGCCAGATACCTTTCTCGTTGGCAAAACCGAAGCCTTCACCACCGAGAACGGCACCGGACTGGATCACTACACGCTTGCCGATGCGCACGTCGTGGTACAGCGTCACCCGAGGAGCGAGCCAGCCGCCCTCGCCGATTTCACTGCGGGCACCGATGACGCAATGGGCGCCCAGGGTGACCTGCGCACCGATGCGCGCACCGGCCTCGATCACCACAAACGGACCGATGCTGGCGCTTGGATCAACCACCGCATCCGGTGCAATCACCGCCGTGGGATGAACACCCGCAGTGGCTTTCGGTTTGGGATCGAACAGATGGGAGATACGGGCGTAAGCCAGATAAGGATCCGGCACCACCAGCGCGTTACCGGCAAAACCTTCGGCGTCGGCTTCCTTGAGCAATAGCGCAGCCGCCTGGGAACTTGCCAGGTATTTACGGTATTGAGGATTTGCCAGAAAGCTCAACTGAGCTGGGCCAGCCTCCTGCAAGGTGGCTAGCCCAGTAATTTGCTTCTCGGGGTCGCCACGCAGGGTGGCGCCGAGGAACTCGGCCAACTGGCCGAGCTTGATAGTCACGGTCATGGGTTACTTCAGCTGATTCATGCGCTCGATAACCTGGCGCGTGATGTCGTACTGAGGCTTGACATCGATCACTGCGCCACGCTCGAACACCAGGTCAAAACCACCTTTCTTGATGACTTCTTCCACTGCGCTATCCAGTTTCGGCTTCAGTTGCTTGAGCATTTCGCGGTCGGCAACTGCCTTGGCTTCGTTCAGTTCCTTGGACTGGAACTGGAAGTCACGGGCCTTTTGCTTGAATTCAAGCTCCAGACGCTCACGCTCGCCCTGCTGCATCTTGTCGCCACCGGCCATCAGACGGTCCTGAATGCCCTTGGCGCTGCTTTCCAGCGTCTTGAGCTTGGTCAGTTGCGGACCGAACTTCTTCTCGGCATCCACGGCGTATTTCTTGGCCGCGTCGGACTCCAGCAGTGCCATCTGATAGTTCAGAACGGCGATTTTCATGTCGGCGAACGCCGGGCCTGCCACCAGTACGGAGGCCAGGAGAACCAATTGAGTCAACTTACGCACGATGCACTCCTACAAAATCCATTGTCGTTATCTTGGGTCAGACGCTTAGAACGTCTGGCCGAGGGAGAATTGGAACACTTGAGTTTCAGCGTCATCCGGTTTCTTGATCGGCATGGCCAACGCGAAGCTCAAAGGCCCCAGTGCGGTTACCCACGTCACGCCCACACCGACGGAACTGGCCATGTTGCTCAGGCTGATGTCGTTGCACTGAGTGTTGGCTTTTGTACCGTCAGCGTTGCTGGTCGACTTGCAAGTCGAATCGAACACGTTACCCACATCCCAGAATACCGAGGTGCGCAGGGAGCGTTGATCTTTCACGAACGGCAGCGGGAACAGGACTTCAACACCACCCTGAATCAATACGTTGCCACCGAACGGCAGTGGATCCTGATCCGGGTCGGCGATAGTGCCAACATTACCAGTCTTGTCGAAACCGCGACTCGGGGTACTGCGAGGACCCAGCGTACTGTCCTTGAAGCCACGTACCGAGTTGAAACCACCAGCATAGTAGTTTTCATAGAACGGCAAGCCGTCGGTCGAACCATAACCGTCGCCATAACCCAGTTCGGTGTGCAGACGCAGGGTGTAGTTTTCGGTGATCGGCTGGAACAACTGACCACGGTAGTCGAGTTTGTAGAACGACAGGTCGCTGCCCGGGATCGTGGTTTCCAGCGTCAGGCTCTGCGAACGGCCACGGGTCGGCAGCACGCCCTTGTTCAGGGTCGACTCGGACCAGCCGGCCGAAGCCTTGAAGTTCAGGTAGTTGTCGCCTTCCTTGTTAACGAAGTCGAAAATCTCGTCAACGGTGTATTGACCGGTCTTGATCTTGTCCTGCTGAGCGGACAGACCGAAGGTCAGACGCGAAGTCTCGCTGATCGGGTAGCCAACGTTGACGCCGGCACCCAGGCTGTCGACCGCATAGCTTGCTACGTCGACGTCGAGGTCTTTGTAGTCGGTGGTGCGATAGAACGCGTTGTAACCCAGGCTCACGCCATCGGCGGTCCAGTACGGGTCAACGTAGCCAAAGTTGTAGCGGCTCTGGTATTCGCTGCGGGTCAGGCCCACGCTCACACGGTTACCGGTACCCAGGAAGTTGTTCTGAGTGATCGAACCACCGAGGATCAGACCGGCGCTCTGAGCGAAACCGACACTGGCGGTGATCGAACCGGAGGCCTGTTCTTCAACGGCGTAGTTCACGTCAACCTGGTCGTCGACACCCGGTACAGCCGGCGTTTCAACGTTCACTTCCTTGAAGAAGCCCAGACGCTCCAGACGGGTCTTGGACTGGTCGATCAGGTAGGTCGAAGCCCAGCCACCTTCCATCTGACGCATTTCACGACGCAGCACTTCGTCCTCGGACTTGGTGTTGCCGCGGAAGTTGATGCGATTGACGTAGGCACGTTTGCCCGGATCGACGGCGAACAGGATGTCCACAGTGTGATCGTCGTCATGCGGCTGAGGTACGCCGTTGACGTTGGCGAAGGTGTAACCCTCGTTACCCAGACGGCGGGTGATCAGTTCGGAGGTGGTGGTCATCAGCTTGCGCGAGAACACCTGGCCTTTCTGCACCAGCAACAGCGACTTGACCTGGTCTTCAGGCACTTTCAGGTCACCGCTGAGCTTGACGTCACGAACGGTGTACTTCTCGCCTTCGGTGATGTTGACGGTGATGTAGACGTGCTTCTTGTCCGGGGTGATGGACACCTGGGTCGAAGCGATATCCATGTTGATGTAGCCACGGTCCAGGTAGTAGGAACGCAGGCGCTCCAGGTCACCGGAGAGTTTTTCACGGGCGTACTTGTCGTCGTTCTTGAAGAACGACAGCCAGTTGGTGGTTTTCAGCTCGAACAGGTCGATCAGATCGTCATCAGGGAAGACCGTGTTACCCACCACGTTGATGTGCTGGATGGCCGCCACGGTGCCTTCGTTGATCTTCACTTTCAGCGCGACGCGGTTGCGCGGCTGCGAGACCACTTCGGTGTCGACGGTCGCCGAGTAACGGCCTTGGGCAACGTACTGACGTTGCAGCTCGTTACGGACACCTTCGAGGGTGGCGCGCTGGAAGATTTCACCTTCGGACAGACCGGACTGCTTGAGGCCCTTCATCAGGTCTTCGGTGGAGATCGCCTTGTTGCCTTCGATCTCGATACTGGCGACCGACGGACGTTCGACGACCGTGATCACCAGAACGTTGCCTTCGCGGCCCAGCTGGATATCTTGAAAGAAACCGGTTTTGAACAACGCACGAGTGGATTCCACCAGGCGACGATCATCCGCCTGCTCGCCGACGTTCAACGGCAAGGCACCAAAGACGCTACCCGCGGAGACCCGCTGGAGGCCATTGACGCGAATATCAGAGATAGTGAAGGACTCGGCGTGAACTTCGGCGATCATCAATACGGTGAGAACCGCAGTTAGCAGCAGACGTTTCATGAAGTCCTTTCTTATTCCAACTGGCAATAAACAAACTGCCGCAAAATGCGGCAGATTCGCAATTCAGCGAAGCTTTACAGTCGACCCAGATCATTGACCAGAGCAAGCAACATCACTCCGACCACCAAACTGATACCGATCTGCACCCCCCAACCTTGCACCCGATCCGACAAGGGGCGACCACGCACCCACTCAATCAGATAAAACAACAAATGCCCCCCATCCAGTACAGGAATGGGCAGCAAATTCAGAACCCCCAGGCTAATACTCAGATAAGCAAGGAAATTCAGGAAATCAGCAACGCCCGACTGGGCAGAAGCGCCCGCCACTTTAGCAATGGTTATCGGCCCACTCAAGTTTTTTACCGAGAGCTCGCCAAACAGCATTTTCTTCAGTGAGTCCAGCGTCAGGATGCTCATGGTCCAGGTACGCCGGGCACCCTCGCCAATTGCGGCCAACGGGCCATAACTGACCTCGCGGATCATTTCCGGCGGCCAGTCCACTGCTTTCACGCCAGCACCCAGATAACCGCTCGGCGCCTTGCTTTCGCCACGCGCAGCCAAGGTCACCGGGACGTCGATTTGAGCACCGTCGCGCTCGACGCGCAGCAAGATTTTGGTATCAGGACGCGTACGAACGGTATCAACCACTTGCTGCCAGTCACCCAGCGCCTGGCCATCGAGCGACAACAGGCGGTCGCCGGTTTTCAGACCAGCGGCCTGCGCCGGACCTTTTGGATCGAGCTCGGCCAGCACCGGCGGCAAGGCCGGGCGCCACGGGCGAATACCCAGCGAGCGAATCGGATCGGGCTCATCGGCGCCTTTGAGCCAGTGATCCAGCGCCAGCTCACGGGGCGTGTCCGCGGTAGAGCCCTGCTCGCGCACGAGCAATTGCAGGGAACCGCTTTCCCCAAGACGACGGACCAACTGCAAATTGACGGCCGCCCAGCCGGAAGTCGGCTCGCCATTGATGGCGACGATTTCCTGACCGGCACTCAAACCGGCCTTGGCCGCGATGCTGCCGGACTCGACGGCACCGATGACCGGACGGATCTGTTCACTGCCGAGCATCGCCAGCACCCAGAAAAACACCAGGGCCAGCAGGAAGTTGGCGATCGGTCCCGCCGCGACAATGGCGATGCGCTGGCGAACCGATTTGCGATTGAAGGATTGATGAAGCTGATCGGCCGGTACTTCGCCCTCACGCTCATCGAGCATTTTGACGTAGCCACCCAGCGGAATCGCGGCGACGACAAATTCGGTGCCCTGCTTGTCGTGCCAGCGCAACAACGGCATGCCGAAGCCAACGGAAAAACGCAGAACCTTGACGCCACAGCGACGCGCGACCCAGAAGTGGCCGAATTCGTGAAAGGTGACCAGTACACCCAAAGCGATCAGGGTGCCGGCAATCATATAGAGCGCGCTCATCTACTTTCTCCGCAATCCTGTTCAGTGCCGCGTGAAGCCATGGTTCTGCAACGGCTATCGGCCGTGACGATCAAGCCATTGTTCGGCCAGAATCCGCGCTTTCGCGTCTGCGGTAAACACCGCATCCAGATCCTCAAGCGCAACCACTGGCTCGAGGTTCAGCACGTCGTCGATAATACTCGCGATTTCCAGATAACCAACGCGTCCGTCGAGAAACGCCGCGACTGCCACTTCGTTGGCCGCATTGAGCATGGCCGGCGCACTGTTGCCAGCCTCCGCCGCCTGCCGCGCCAGGCGCAGACAAGGGAAGCGCTGTTCGTCCGGCGCCTCGAAATCCAGGCGCGCAACGGCAAACAGATCCAGCGGCGCCACACCCGAGTCGATCCGTTCAGGCCAGGCCAATGCGTTGGCAATCGGCGTGCGCATGTCAGGGTTGCCCAACTGTGCCAATACCGAGCCATCCACATAGTCGACCAGCGAGTGAATCACACTCTGCGGATGAATCACCACCTCCACCTGCGACGGCTTGGCATCGAACAGCCAGCAGGCCTCGATCAACTCCAGGCCCTTGTTCATCATGCTGGCCGAGTCCACCGAAATCTTGCGACCCATCGACCAGTTCGGGTGCGCACACGCCTGATCAGGCGAAACATGCGCCAGCTCGCTCATCGGCGTCTGCCGGAAAGGACCGCCCGAAGCCGTCAGCAGAATCCGCCGCACGCCGACCGCACCCAGTCCACGGGCAAAATCCTGCGGCATGCACTGGAAGATCGCGTTGTGTTCGCTGTCGATCGGCAGCAACACCGAACCGCTCTTGTGCACGGCCTGCATGAACAGCGCGCCAGACATCACCAGCGCCTCTTTGTTGGCCAGGAGAATTTTCTTCCCGGCCTGCACCGCCGCCAGCGTCGGGCGCAGGCCCGCGGCGCCGACAATGGCCGCCATCACAGCATCGACTTCAGGGGCGGAGGCAACCTGGCACAGGCCCTCCTCGCCGACCAATACACGAGTGGACAGACCGGCAGCCCGCAAGTCGTCCTGCAGACCACGCGCCGCCGCCACTTCAGGCACTACCGCGAATTGAGGCACATGGCGAACGCACAAGGCGAGCAACTCGCTCAGGCGCGTGAAACCGCTCAGGGCGAAAACCTGATAACGCTCGGGATGCCGAGCGATAACGTCGAGGGTGCTCAGGCCAATCGAACCGGTAGCCCCCAGAACAGTGATCTGTTGCGGGCGGCTCACGGTGCAGCCATCCACAGCAGTACGGCAAAAATCGGGATCGCAGCGGTCAGGCTGTCGATGCGATCAAGCACACCGCCATGACCGGGCAGCAGGTTGCTGCTGTCCTTGATGCCGGACTGGCGCTTGAACATACTTTCGGTTAGGTCGCCCACCACCGAAATGAACACGATCAACGCAGCGCCGATCAAGCCCTTGAGCAGTTCGGCCACGGTCCAGTCACGCACCAGGCCGACGATCGCGGTGATCACCAGACTCAGCGCCAGACCACCATAAACGCCTTCCCAGCTCTTACCCGGGCTGACTTGCGGCGCCAGCTTGCGCTTGCCGAAAGCACGGCCGGAGAAGTAAGCACCGATGTCGGCACCCCAGACCAGCACCATCACCGCCATGATCAGCCAGTTACCCAGCGGGTACTGTTTGATCTGCACCAGCCCTTGCCAGGCCGGCAACAGGATCAGCAAGCCGATCACCAGTTTGGTGGCCGCCGTAGACCAGTGCTCGCTCGAGCGCGGGTACGTCAGCACCAGGTACGTCGCCACCGCCCACCACAACACCGAAGCGCCCAACACCCAAGGGGCGAGGCCCGGCAGGACGTACATGACGAACAGCATCAGCGCGACGACAGCGGCAAAGCCGACACGGAACGACTGCGCGGTAAAGCCCGCCAGGCGTGCCCATTCCCAGGCGCCCAGGCTTACGACCAGACCGATGAACAGCGCAAAACCGGAGCCTTCGAGCAGGAAAAACCCGCACAAAGCGATCGGCAGCAGGATCAGCGCAGTGATGATTCGTTGTTTAAGCATTAAACCCGGGCTCCAGCTTCGACCTGTTCGCTCGTTTTACCGAAGCGACGCTGGCGCGAAGCGAAATCGGCCAGCGCGATGCGCATGGCTTCGTGTTTGAAGTCCGGCCAGAACAGGTCGGAGAAGTACAACTCGGCATACGCCAGTTGCCACAGCAGGAAGTTGCTGATGCGGTGCTCGCCACCGGTGCGGATGCACAGGTCCGGCAACGGCAGGTCGCCGGTGGCCAGACAGGTTTGCAGCAGATCCGGTGTGATGTCTTCCGGACGCAGATGCCCGGCCTGGACTTCACGCGCCAGACGCTGCGCAGCCTGGGCAATATCCCACTGACCGCCGTAGTTGGCGGCGATCTGCAGAATGAAGCGGTTGGCACCAGCGGTCATGGCCTCGGCTTCGCGCATCGCTGCCTGAAGCTCAGGATGGAAACGCGAGCGATCGCCAATGATGCGCAAGCTGATGTTGTTGTCGTTCAGACGCTTGGCCTCACGACGCAGCGCCTTGAAGAACAGATCCATCAAGGCACTGACTTCATCGGCCGGGCGCTGCCAGTTTTCACTGGAAAAGGCGAACAGGGTGAGCACTTCGACCTTGGCCTCGGCACACACCTCGATCACTGCCCGCACAGCATCCACGCCAGCCTTATGCCCGGCGACACCCGGCATAAAGCGTTTTTTCGCCCAGCGATTATTGCCATCCATGATGATCGCGACATGGCGCGGCACCGCGGACGGCGCAGACTGCTTGGTCTTGTCCATTAAAAGCTCGACCCTTATACGGCCATCAGGTCTTTTTCTTTCTCGTCCGTGGCCTTGGTGATCTGGGCCTCGGATTCCTTGGTCAGCTTATCGATATCAGCGATGGCACGACGCTCTTCGTCTTCACTGATTTCCTTGTCCTTGACCAGCTTTTTAAGCTCACCCAATGCGTCACGACGAATGTTGCGCACGGCAACGCGCGCGTCTTCCGCTGCGCTACGGGCCTGCTTGGTGAAGCCCTTGCGCGTTTCCTCGGTGAGGGCAGGCATCGGGATCAAAAGCAATTCACCCAGGTTGGTCGGATTGAGGTTCAGACCGGCGCTCTGGATCGCCTTGTCGACGGCAGCGAGCATGTTGCGCTCGAAGGCCACGACTTGCAGGGTACGCGAATCTTTCACGGTGACGTTGGCGACGCTGCTCAGCGGAGTGTCAGTGCCGTAGTAAGGCACCATGACGCTGCCGAGGATGCTCGGGTGAGCCTTGCCGGTACGAATCTGGCCGAACGCGTGGTTCAGAGATTCCAGGGATTTCTGCATACGCGCTTGGGCGTCTTTCTTGATTTCGTTGATCATTGTTGGCCTTCCTCGATCAAAGTCCCTTCAGCGCCGCCGTGCACAATGTTCAGCAGGGCGCCGGGCTTGTTCATGTTGAATACGCGCAGCGGCATCTTGTGATCGCGGCACAGGCAGATAGCAGTCAGATCCATTACACCCAGCTTGCGATCCAGCACTTCATCATAAGTCAGATGATCGAACTTCTCGGCATGCGGGTCTTTGAACGGGTCTGCGGTGTAAACGCCATCAACCTTGGTCGCTTTCAGCACGACGTCCGCATCGATTTCGATGGCACGCAGGCAGGCTGCCGAATCCGTGGTAAAGAACGGATTACCGGTACCGGCGGCGAAGATCACCACGTCCTTGGAGTTCAGGTGGCGCATGGCTTTGCGGCGATCATAGTGATCGGTCACGCCAACCATGGAAATGGCCGACATCACGATGGCCGAGATATTGGCACGTTCCAGCGCATCGCGCATGGCCAGGGCGTTCATCACAGTGGCCAGCATGCCCATGTGGTCGCCTGTCACCCGATCCATGCCAGCCTTGCTCAAGGCCTCGCCACGGAACAGGTTGCCACCGCCGATCACCAGACCGACCTGTACGCCGATGCCGACCAGTTGGCCGACTTCCAGCGCCATCCGATCCAGCACTTTTGGATCGATCCCGAACTCTTCCGAGCCCATCAGGGCCTCGCCGCTAAGCTTGAGTAGAATGCGTTTATAGCGAGCCTGATAACCACTGCCCTGCTGAGCCATTGCGAATCTCTCCTGCGGCGTATTTAAAAAATTCTGTGCAAGCTGTTTTACAGCTGCCGTTCACTCTAGCTTGGCGCTGCTTCAGCGCCATCGGAACCTGGCTTTGTAAGTCAGTTCCCAGTGGAAACCAATTAAAAAATGGTAACCCCATCTGAAAAGAGGCTGCGCGCGTGAGCGGGCAGCCTCTTTCGGGCGACAGTTGAAAAACCGTCTTATTGCTTGGCGGCAGCCAGCTGGGCAGCAACTTCTTCAGCGAAGTTGTCGACCGGCTTCTCGATGCCTTCGCCTACTTTGAAGTAGGTGAAGGAAACGATTTCTGCGCCGCCTTTCTTGGCCAGCTCGCCAACCTTGATTTCAGGGTTCTTGACGAACGCCTGCTCAACCAGGCTTGCTTCTGCCAGGAACTTGCTGATACGGCCTTTGACCATGTTCTCAACAATGTTTTCTGGCTTGCCTTTGATCTTCTCTTCGTTCAGCTGCAGGAACACAGCTTTTTCACGCTCGATCGCTTCAGCCGAAACTTGCGAAGGCAGCAGGAACTCAGGGTTGCTGGCAGCTACGTGCATCGCGATGTCTTTGGCCAGCTCGACGTCACCGCCTTTCAGAGCCACAACCACGCCGATCTTGTTGCCGTGCAGGTAAGAACCGACAACGTCACCTTCGATACGGGCCAGACGACGGATGTTGACGTTCTCGCCTACTTTGGCAACCAGTGCTTCGCGAGCAGCTTCTTGCGAAGCGATCAGCGGAGCAGCGTCGGTCAGCTTGTCAGCGAAAGCTTTTTCAACGCTGGCAGCGACGAAGTTTTTGAAGTCGTCTTGCAGAGCCAGGAAGTCGGTCTGCGAGTTCACTTCCAGGATAACGGCAGCTTTACCGTCGTCCTTGATTGCGATTGCGCCTTCAGCGGCAACGTTGCCAGCCTTTTTCGCAGCCTTGATCGCGCCCGAAGCACGCATGTCATCAATGGCTTTTTCGATGTCGCCGTCAGCCTTTTCCAGGGCTTTCTTGCAGTCCATCATGCCTTCGCCGGTACGCTCGCGCAGTTCTTTAACCAACGCTGCAGTAATTGCTGCCATTTTCAAATTCCTCTTGGATAGGTTTTCAACCATTCCACCCGATCGAACGGGCGTTCAATTCTTCCCGAAACACCTTGTAGCTGCTGCACGTTACAAATGCAGGAGGTGCGCTGCCACAAGTGGGCGCCAACAAACGGTTTTCGAGGTGGCAAAAAGGGGGCCAAGCCCCCTTTTTGCTTACTGAGTCAACGCCAGGGCGTCGATTACTCAGCTGCAGCCTGAGTTTCTTCAGCTGCGAATTCAACAGTGCCGCCAGCAACATTGTTGCGACCACGGATCACTGCGTCAGCCATCGAACCCATGTACAGCTGGATAGCGCGGATTGCGTCATCGTTGCCTGGGATGATGTAGTCAACGCCTTCCGGGCTGCTGTTGGTATCGACAACGCCGATGACCGGGATGCCCAGCTTGTTGGCTTCGGTGATCGCGATGCGCTCGTGGTCAACGTCGATCACGAACAGTGCGTCTGGCAGACCGCCCATGTCCTTGATGCCGCCCAGCGAACGATCCAGCTTTTCCAGGTCACGGGAGCGCATCAGCGCTTCTTTCTTGGTCAGCTTGGCGAAAGTACCGTCTTCGGCTTGAACTTCAAGGTCACGCAGACGCTTGATGGAAGCACGAATGGTTTTGAAGTTGGTCAGCATGCCGCCCAACCAGCGGTGATCGACGTACGGCGAACCGCAACGTGCTGCTTCTTCAGCAACGATCTTGCCAGCGGAACGCTTGGTGCCGACGAACAGAATCTTGTTTTTGCCCTGGGCCAGACGCTCTACGAAAGTCAGAGCTTCGTTGAACATTGGCAGGGTTTTTTCAAGGTTGATGATGTGAATCTTGTTACGCGCGCCGAAAATGTACTTGCCCATTTTCGGATTCCAGTAACGGGTTTGGTGACCGAAGTGCACACCGGCCTTCAGCATATCGCGCATGTTGACTTGGGACATGATAGTTCCTTAATAAGTCGGGTTTGGCCTCCACGTATCCCAATGACCAACCAGTGGCATAAAGCCAAAAGCACCCAGGTCATCGTGTCGACACGTGTGTGGATTTAAGCTTTTCGGGGTATCCCCGGAAAGCGGCGCATTTTATACCATAGGGTGCACAGAAACGGAACCCGGAATCTGCAATCGCACCAGGGACATGGGCGCAGCCCCCTTGGAATCGCCTTCAAGCGCACCATTGTATAGACAGACGCGACGCACGCAGGCGCGGATTTGCTCCTTTCGTCTGGTAGAATCGCGTTTTTCAGGGTCGCAAATCCCACACCTGCCACCCTATCCGTATCAGCAAGCGCCGCCGAGCGCAGAGAGAGCCTGTATGACCGTCAACCTCAAAACCCCCGAGGACATCGCTGGCATGCGTGTCGCCGGCAAACTGGCCGCCGATGTGCTGGAAATGATTGCCGAACACGTCAAACCGGGCGTGACCACCGATCAACTGAACCAGATCTGCCACGACTACATCGTCAACGTGCAGCAGGCCATCCCTGCCCCGCTCAACTACAAGGGCTACCCGAAGTCGATCTGTACCTCGATCAATCACGTCGTCTGCCACGGCATTCCGAATGACAAGCCGCTGAAGAATGGCGACACGCTGAACATCGACGTCACCGTGATCAAGGACGGCTACCACGGCGACACCAGCCGCATGTTCCACGTTGGCGAAGTGCCGGTCTGGGCCGAACGCCTGTCGCAGGTCACTCAGGAATGCATGTACAAGGCGATCGAAATCGTCAAACCTGGCTGCCGCCTCGGCGACATCGGTGAGATCATCCAGAAGCACGCGGAAAAGAACGGTTTCTCGGTGGTTCGCGAGTTCTGCGGCCACGGCATCGGCAAGGTGTTCCACGAAGAGCCGCAGATCCTGCATTACGGTCGCGCCGGCACCGGCATGGAACTGAAGGCCGGTATGACCTTCACCATCGAACCGATGATCAACCAGGGCAAGGCCGACACCAAGGTACTGGGCGACGGCTGGACCGCGATCACCAAGGACCGCAAACTCTCGGCGCAGTGGGAACACACCCTGCTGGTGACCGACACCGGCTACGAGATTTTCACCCTGCGCGCCGACGACACCATCCCGCGCGTCTCGGCCTGATCCTAAGAACGTTTCCAGCCTTATAGAAGGAAAGCCAATCGATGCCGCAGGTGGATCCCGAACTCTTCGACCGCGGCCAGTTCCAGGCGGAACTGGCCCTGAAAGCGAGTCCCATCGCGGCGTTCAAGAAGGCGATCCGCCAGGCGCGCGAGGTCCTCGACACGCGTTTTCGCAGCGGCCGCGACATCCGCCGACTGATCGAAGACCGTGCGTGGTTCGTCGACAACATCCTGCAAAAAGCCTGGGAGCAGTTCAACTGGAGCGAAGACGCCGACATCGCGCTGGTCGCGGTCGGCGGCTACGGCCGGGGTGAGTTGCACCCCTATTCCGACATCGACCTGCTGATCCTGCTGGACAGCGCCGATCACGAAGTCTTCCGCGATTCCATCGAGCGTTTTCTGACGCTGCTGTGGGACATCGGCCTGGAAGTCGGTCAGAGCGTACGCTCGGTCGACGAATGCGCCGAAGAGGCCCGCGCCGACCTGACGGTGGTCACCAACCTGATGGAAAGCCGCACCATCTGCGGCCCCGAACGCCTGCGCCAGCGCATGCTCGATGTCACCAGCACCGCGCACATGTGGCCGGCCAAGGAGTTTTTCCTGGCCAAACGCGCCGAGCAAAAGGCCCGTCACCACAAATACAACGACACCGAATACAACCTGGAACCCAACGTCAAAGGCTCGCCCGGCGGCCTGCGGGATATCCAGACGATTCTGTGGGTGGCCCGGCGTCAGTACGGCACCCTGAACCTGCGCGCCCTCGCCGGTGAAGGTTTCCTGGTCGAGAGCGAAAACGCCCTGTTGGCGTCGTCCCAGGAATTCCTCTGGAAAGTGCGTTACGCCCTGCACATGCTCGCCGGGCGCTCGGAAGACCGCCTCTTGTTCGATCATCAACGGACCATCGCCGGCCTGCTCGGTTTTGAAGGCGACGACGCCAAACAGGCCGTCGAAAACTTCATGCAGCAGTACTTCCGCGTGGTCATGAGCATCGCCCAGCTCAGCGACCTGATCATCCAGCACTTCGAGGAAGTCATCCTCGCCCCGGAAGACGAAGCACCGCCGCAGCCGATCAACTCGCGCTTCCAGCTGCACGACGGCTACATCGAAGCACGCAACGACAACGTGTTCCGCCGCACGCCGTTCGCCATGCTCGAGATCTTCGTGCTGATGGCCCAGCAGCCGGAAATCAAAGGCGTGCGCGCCGACACCATTCGTCTGCTGCGCGAGAACCGGCACCTGATCGACGACAACTTCCGCAACGATATCCGCAACACCAGCCTGTTCATCGAGCTGTTCAAGTGCAAGATCGGTGTACACCGCAACCTGCGCCGGATGAACCGTTACGGCATCCTCGGGCGCTATCTGCCGGAGTTCGGTTTCATCGTCGGGCAGATGCAGCACGACCTGTTCCACATCTATACGGTCGATGCGCACACGCTGAACCTGATCAAGCACCTGCGTAAGTTGCAGTACACCCAGGTGTCGGAAAAATTCCCGTTGGCCGCCAAGCTAATGGCCAAACTGCCCAAGCCCGAACTGATCTACATGGCCGGCCTGTATCACGACATCGGCAAGGGCCGGCATGGCGACCACTCCGACATCGGCGCGGTCGATGCCGAAGCGTTCTGCCAGCGCCATCAGTTGCCGCTGTGGGACAGCCGCCTGATCGTCTGGCTGGTGCAGAACCATCTGGTGATGTCGACCACCGCGCAGCGCAAGGATCTGTCCGATCCACAGGTGATCCACGACTTCGCGCAGATCGTCAGCGACGAAACCCGTCTGGATTACCTGTATGTGCTTACCGTGGCCGACATCAACGCGACCAACCCGACGCTTTGGAATTCGTGGCGCGCCAGCCTGCTGCGCCAGCTCTACACCGAGACCAAACGCGCTCTGCGCCGTGGCCTGGAAAACCCGGTGGATCGCGAAGAGCAGATCCGCCAGACCCAGAGTGCGGCGCTGGACATCCTCGTGCGCGGTGGCACTGATCCGGACGATGTCGAGCAGTTGTGGGCACAGTTGGGCGATGACTATTTCCTGCGTCACACAGCCGGCGATGTGGCCTGGCACAGTGACGCGATCCTGCAGCAGCCGGCCGATGGCGGTCCGCTGGTGCTGATCAAGGAAACCACCCAGCGCGAGTTCGAGGGCGGCACGCAGATCTTCATCTACGCCCCGGACCAGCACGACTTCTTCGCCGTAACCGTGGCCGCGATGGACCAGCTCAACCTGAACATTCACGACGCCCGGGTCATCACGTCGAGCAGCCAGTTCACCCTCGACACCTACATCGTGCTCGACACCGACGGCGACTCGATCGGCGACAACCCGGCGCGGGTCAAACAGATTCGCGACGGCCTGACCGACGCCCTGCGTAACCCCGACGACTACCCGACGATCATCCAGCGCCGGGTGCCGCGCCAGCTCAAGCACTTCGCCTTCGCGCCGCAGGTGACGATCCACAACGACGCCCAGCGTCCGGTGACAGTGCTGGAACTGACGGCACCGGATCGCCCGGGCCTGCTGGCACGGATCGGCGGGATCTTCCTCGAGTTCGACCTGTCGCTGCAGAACGCCAAGATTGCGACCCTGGGCGAACGCGTAGAAGACGTGTTCTTCATCACCGACGCCCACAACCAGCCGCTCTCCGACCCGCTGCTGTGCAGTCGCCTGCAGGACGCAATCGTCGAGCAACTGAGCGTCAATCAGGAACCGGATATCAAGCTTTCGCGCATCAGTATTTGATCCAGCAATTCCCCCCTGTGGGAGCGGGCTTGCTCGCTCCCACATTGAACGAGGCCCCCCATGAACAACGCTCTGAACCAGCTCCAGCCCTACCCGTTCGAAAAACTCCGCGCGCTGCTTGGCACGGTCACGCCGAACCCGGACAAACGCCCGATCGCCCTGTCGATCGGCGAGCCGAAACATCGCTCGCCAGGCTTTGTCGCCGAAGCGCTGGCGAACAATCTGGATCAGATGGCGGTGTATCCGACCACCCTCGGCATCCCGGCCCTGCGCGAAGCCATCGCCGGCTGGTGCGAACGTCGTTTTGGCGTGCCGAGCGGCTGGATTGATCCGGCGCGCAATGTGCTGCCGGTCAACGGTACCCGCGAAGCGCTGTTCGCCTTCACCCAGACCGTGGTCAACCGTGGCGACGATGCACTGGTGATCAGCCCGAACCCGTTCTATCAGATCTACGAAGGCGCAGCGTTCCTCGCCGGAGCCAAGCCGCACTACCTGCCGTGCCTGGACGAAAACGGCTTCAACCCGGATTTCGACGCCGTGTCGCCAGACATCTGGAAACGCTGCCAGATCCTGTTCCTGTGCTCGCCAGGCAACCCGACCGGCGCGCTGATCCCGGTTGATGTACTGAAAAAACTCATCGCCCTGGCCGACGAATACGACTTCGTGATCGCCGCCGACGAGTGCTACAGCGAACTGTACTTCGACGAACAGACCCCGCCGCCGGGCCTGCTCAGCGCCTGCGTCGAACTGGGCCGCAAGGACTTCAAGCGTTGCGTGGTGTTCCACAGCCTGTCCAAGCGCTCCAACCTGCCGGGCCTGCGCTCCGGGTTCGTCGCCGGTGACGCGGATATCCTCAAGGGTTTCCTGCTGTACCGCACCTACCACGGTTGCGCGATGCCGGTGCAAACCCAACTGGCCAGCGTTGCGGCGTGGAATGACGAAGTGCATGTACGCGCCAACCGTGCGCTGTACCGCGAGAAGTTCGACGCAGTGCTGGCAATTCTCAGCCCGGTGATGGACGTACAGCGTCCGGACGGCAGCTTCTACCTCTGGCCGAACGTGGCCGGTGACGATGCCGCATTCTGCCGCGACCTGTTCGAGCAGGAACATGTGACTGTCGTGCCAGGCTCGTACCTGTCGCGCGAGGTCGACGGCGTGAATCCGGGCGCCGGGCGCGTGCGCATGGCACTGGTTGCGCCTTTGGCTGAATGTGTTGAAGCTGCAGAACGGATCCGCGACTTCATCACCCGCCAACACTGAGTTTTTAATGTCCGTGCCAGTCATCTGGCACGGACATACCTCTCAAGTTACATTTAAAACCACTTTACGACTATTCCAGACACTGCCCGAAGCTTAATCTCGCGCAGTGGTTTTTGCATGCGCAAAACAACCACAAAGACAAATCAAGGAGCAAGACAAAGCATGGACAACTTTCAATATTGCACGCTGCAAAAACCGGCTAAAGAACTCAAATCCAGCGCCCTTAACAACAGCCGAAAAAAACGCTCGCTGGTACACTACGACAAACTTTGGCCAAGCCGACACACTCTAAAAATAGCTTTCATGGACAACCCAACTCAGGAACACAAAAATAAAATCATTGCCGCCGCCGGAAAATGGCTTCCTTATATCAGTTTGAAGTTTGAGTTCGTTGAAGGCGTAGAGGGTGAGATCCGAATCGCCACCGAGGGTGTGGTGAACAGTTCATTTCTGGGTACCGATGCACTGGATATGTTTCCTGACACGCCAACCATGAACCTTGGCATCGACCCCGAACACGAAGACTTCGAGACGGTCGTCATCCACGAGTTTGGCCACGCACTCGGCGCGATGCACGAACACCAGCACCCCAAGGCGCAAATCCCCTGGAATAAAGAAAATGTTTACAACTACTACCAGAACAGACCGATGAATCCACTGTCGCGAGGCGAAGTTGACGACAATATATTTACGCCTTTTGACGATGCCGACGCGCTTTACTTGCCATACGATCGAAAATCCATCATGCACCATCCTGTTCCCAACAATTTGACGCTTGGCAATTGGGCGAATCCGATCAATCGCGAAATCAGTGATAAAGACAAACAGCTCATGCGGTTGATTTACCCACGTTGAATCACATCTTTACCGTGCCAGTTCTGTTGGCACGGTAATCCGTCATAAAATCGTACACATATCCAATTTACCTGCCCAAGCGCAGCAACTAGCATCCTTCATTCAAAGCGACTTTCCGGGAACAACAAGCAACCCGAGAAGTTACATATGACGAACGAAAACATGGATGTTCAGTTATGCACTCAATCCGGCTTCAGCCAAACAAAAAAACCGAAACCATACGCACCTCCCGCAACATCAAATGCACTTCGGAGGTTCAGTAATATGTGGGCTAAAAACAATCCGGCAAAATTCTGGACTCCCGGCAGCACTCTTCGCATCGCCTTCCTCAACGGCACGCAGGAATTCAAGGACGCGACCATTGCCGCTGCCAGCAACTGGTTGCCGCACATCAACTTGAAATTCGATTTCGTTGAAGGTGAAGTGGGCGACATCCGCATACTCAGTCAGGAAGGAACCTTTTCCTCCCTGATCGGCACGGATGCTCTGCTACATCCCGATGAGCCGACCATGACACTGTGGCCGCATCCGAGTCTGCCACGTTACTTCGCAGCCAACGTCATGCATGAGTTCGGTCACATGCTGGGCGCGGAGCATGAACAGACCAATCCCACGGCAGACATTCCCTGGGACAAGCCAGCCATCTATGCACAATTTGGAATCACCGCCGACCCGGAAGAAGACGACTCCCAGGCCAGAGTGACGCGCAAACGCCTGCACGACTGGTACTTTGACCGCGGCAATCCCGACGAAAGCATTTATTCGGAATACGATCCAAAGTCGATCATGCACTATCGCATCAGCCAGTCCTGGACCATCGGAGACTTCCAGCTCTTCATTAATCTGGATCTCAGCGAAAAGGACAAAATCTTCATGGCGAACGCTTATCCCTGCCCCGCGAGTGAGTGAGCGCATCAGGTCCGTGTCGGGCTATTTGATCTGCCCCAGATTCGCTTCGCTTAAATCCAGGTCTGCCAAAACCTCGCGCAACACGTCATCACCGATCTGGTGCTGACGACTGAGGCTATACAACTCCAGGCGCTGCGCCCGCAACGCCTTCAAGCGCAAGCGGCGTTCCAGCAGATCCATCTGGAACGCCAGCGCCTGGGCTTCGGCCGAATCATTGAACACGTCGAGCTGATGACGATACTCGGACATGATCCGCGCCTTGAGTTCCGCCGAGAGCGCGGCCTGCGCCGCATCCTGCGGGCCGACCTCTTCGGTTTCCAGCGCATGGATCGCCGCCTCGGCGGTCTTGCGCCACGCGTCGCGCACTTCCTGGCGGCGCTTGTCGTCCGGGCTTTTCTCGATGCCACGCAGCAGCAACGGCAGGGCGATGCAGGCGCAAATCAGCGACAACAGAATCACCCCGGCGGCGATGAAGATCAGCAGATCGCGCTCGGGGAACGCCTCGCTACCCATCAACATCGGCACCGACATCACACCGGCCAGCGTCACCGCCCCGCGCACTCCGCCGACAGTCAGCAACCAGCAGGATCGCGCGGTCGGCACTTGCGTCAGGTCGCCCTTGCCGCGCAGCCGTCGCAGCAGTACCGACAGACGCCAGATGCTCTGTACCCAGATAAAGCGCAACAGCACCAGCGCGAGGAAAATCGCCACCACGTCGAGGCCACGGTACAGCAGCGTCGGCCACAACGTCGGTTCGTGGCTGACCACGGCCTTGATGATGTCCGGCAATTGCAGACCCAGCAGCAGAAAGATCAGGCCGTTGAAGGCAAACTCGAGCAATGACCAGACGCTGCGATTGAGCAGCCGGGTGCTGGTCTGCCGCGGCAGCAGATCGAGCCAGCTCTGCATCATCCCCGCCGCGACAGCCGAAAGAATCCCCGAAGCGCCCAGTCGCTCGGCCAATACATAGGCGGCGAACGGCAGCAGCAACATGAACACCACGTGAGTGGCCGGATCGTCCCAGCCCCGGGTAATCATCCACGCGCGCAAGCGCCCGACCAGCCAGCTCAGCGCGACGCCGACGGCCAAGCCCCCGACCGCCACCAGTACGAACGTCAGGCTGGCATTGGCCAGCGAGAACACCCCGGTCACCGCCGCCACCAAGGCAAACTTGAACGTCACCAGACCCGAGGCATCGTTCATCAACGCCTCGCCTTGCAGGATGTGCATCAGCGGTGTCGGCAAGCGGTTCTGCGAGATCGCCGAGACCGCCACGGCGTCGGTCGGCGAGAGCACGGCGGCCAGCGCGAAGGCCACCGGCAGCGGAATGCTCGGCAACAGCCAGTGAATGAAGTACCCGGCGCCGACCACGGTGAACAGCACCAGGCCAACCGCCAGCGTCAGGATCGGCCCGCGCAGATGCCAGAACTCGCGTTTGGGCATGCGCCAACCGTCGGAAAACAGCAGCGGGGGCAGGAACAGAAACAGGAACAATTCGGGGTCCAGCGCGACGTGCAGGCCCAGTGTCGGCCAGGCCAGCAAGGCACCGGCGGCGATTTGCACGAGGGGCAGCGGCAGCGGGATGACCCGTCCGACCAGCCGGGAGACGCTGACCAGCATCAGCAGGATCAGGACGGTATAAGCGGTTTGCATAAAGCGGAAATCTCAGACAATCGACAGCGTTGAACTGCCATATTAGCCGCTTAGGATGCGTCTGGCGTTTGCACCTATGTCGCACTGCCCTCGTGGGAGCGAGCCTGCTCGCGAATGCGGTGTCTCCTTCAACAGAGATATTGCCTGTCATGACCCCTTCGCGAGCAGGCTCGCTCCCACAGGTTTTGCAGCGTTACGACAACCGTGGCCGACGAAACGCTTTGGTCATGGCATAATCCGACACCATTTTTTTCCAGCACCTGTAAAGGGGGCGATTCCTTGACCGTTTCAAGTAAAACGTTGCACCTTTTCGGCATCAAAGCCTGCGACACCATGAAGAAGGCGCGCACCTGGCTCGATGAACACGCTGTCAGCTACGACTTCCACGACTACAAAACCGCCGGTATCGACCGTGAGCACCTGACCCAATGGTGTGACGAGCACGGCTGGCAAACGGTGTTGAACCGTGCAGGCACGACCTTTCGCAAACTCGACGACGAACGTAAAGCCGATCTCGACCAGTCGAAAGCCATCGAACTGATGCTCGCTCAACCCTCGATGATCAAGCGCCCGGTGCTCGATCTCGGTGACCGAACCCTGATTGGCTTCAAGCCAGACATCTACGCGGCCGCACTCAAGTAAGCAGCCCGTCACTTATTGCTAGAGGTATTCACATGTCCAACTCTCTGTTCAGCATCGCCTTTGGTGTCGGCACGCAAAACCGTCAAGGCGCCTGGCTGGAAGTGTTCTACGCCCAGCCGCTGCTCAACCCGTCGGCCGAACTGGTCGCCGCTGTTGCGCCGATCCTCGGTTACACCGAAGGCAACCAGGCCATCACCTTCACCACTGCACAGGCTGCGCAACTGGCTGAAGCAGTCAAAGGCATCGACGCCGTTCAAGGCAAGCTGCTGACCCGTCTGGCCGAGAGCCACAAGCCACTGGTCGCCACCCTGCTGGCCGAAGACGCACAGCTGACCTCGACGCCTGAGGCGTACCTCAAGCTGCACCTGCTGTCGCATCGTCTGGTCAAGCCACACGGCGTAAGCCTGGTCGGGATCTTCCCGCTGCTGCCGAACGTGGCCTGGACCAGCCAGGGTGCAATCGACCTGAGCGAACTGGCCGAAATGCAACTGGAAGCGCGTCTGCGCGGCGAACTGCTGGAAGTGTTCTCGGTGGACAAGTTCCCGAAAATGACCGACTACGTGGTGCCGGCCGGCGTGCGTATCGCTGACGCGGCACGTCTGCGTCTGGGCGCTTACGTGGGCGAAGGCACCACCGTAATGCACGAAGGCTTCATCAACTTCAACGCCGGCACCGAAGGCCCGGGCATGATCGAAGGCCGCGTTTCCGCTGGCGTATTCGTCGGCAAGGGTTCGGACCTGGGCGGCGGCTGCTCGACCATGGGCACCCTGTCGGGCGGCGGCAACATCGTGATCAAGGTCGGCGAAGGCTGCCTGATCGGCGCCAACGCTGGTATCGGTATTCCGTTGGGCGACCGCAACACCGTCGAGTCGGGCCTGTACGTGACCGCCGGCACCAAGGTCGCGCTGCTGGACGAGCACAACAATCTGGTCAAGGTTGTAAAGGCGCGCGAGCTGGCCGGTCAGACCGACCTGCTGTTCCGTCGCAATTCGGAAACCGGTGCCGTGGAGTGCAAGACCCACAAATCGGCGATCGAGCTGAACGAAGCGCTGCACGCTCACAACTAAGTGCCGCAGGCACTTGTGGGAGCGAGCCTGCTCGCGAAGGCGTCCTTGAGGTCGCAAAAAGCTTCGCGAGCAGGCTCGCTCCCACAGTGTCTTGTGTACACCCCGCCCAAGTTCACAGGGCTGAACAGATGATGATTCCCTCCCCCTGGCGCGCCGACTTTCCGGCCATCGCCGCCCTGCAACGGCAAGACCAGACCTATCTGGACAACGCCGCCACCACGCAAAAACCCCAGGCCCTGCTCGACGCACTAACGCATTACTACGCCAACGGCGCAGCCAATGTGCACCGTGCGCAGCATCTGCCCGGCGCGCACGCGACGCAGGCGTTCGAAGACAGTCGGCTCAAGGTTGCCCAGTGGCTGAATGCCGGTGACAGCGGGCAGATCATCTTCACCCATGGCGCCACCAGTGCGCTGAATCTCCTGGCATATGGCCTGGAACATCTTTTCCACCCGGGCGATGAAATTGTCATCAGCGCCCTGGAGCATCATGCCAACCTGCTGCCGTGGCAGCAACTGGCGCAGCGTCGCGAGCTGAAACTGGTGATCCTGCCGCTGGACGCCGACGGCGTGATCGACCTCGGCGCCGCTGTGCGTCTGATCACCCCGCGCACTCGCTTGCTGGCGGTCAGTCAGCTGTCCAACGTGCTCGGTGCCTGGCAACCGTTACCGGCGCTGCTGGCGATGGCCAGGGCGCAGAACGCGCTGACCGTGGTCGATGGCGCACAAGGTGTGGTGCACGGTCGCCACGACGTGCAGGCGCTGGGTTGCGACTTCTATGTGTTTTCCAGCCACAAGCTGTACGGCCCCGATGGTCTCGGCGTGCTGTTCGGGCGCAATAAGGCGCTTGAGCAACTGCAGCCATGGCAGTTCGGCGGCGAAATGGTGCTGGAAGCCAACTATCACGATGCACGCTTCCGCCCTGCCCCGCTGGGTTTCGAGGCGGGCACGCCGCCGATTGCCAGCGTGATCGGCCTCGGCGCAACCCTCGATTATCTGGCTGGCCTGGATCAGGACGCGGTGTCGGCCCACGAAGCTGCGCTGCACGCTTACCTGCTGCAAGGCCTGGCCGCGCGCAACGGCATTCGTCTGCTGGGCAAGCCGCAATTGGCGCTGGCGAGTTTCGTCGTCGAGGGCGTGCACAACGCCGATCTGGCGCACTTGCTGACCGAGCAAGGTATCGCCGTGCGCGCCGGGCATCACTGCGCCATGCCGTTGCTGAAAAGCTTCGAACTGGCCGGGGCTATTCGCGTGTCACTGGCGCTGTACAACGACTCCGAGGATCTGGAGCGTTTCTTCGAAGCGCTGGATCAGGCCCTGGAGTTGCTGCGATGAGCCTGCCGCTCGCCGCTGCCGAAGCATTGTTGACCTTTCAGAACGCTGCCGGTTGGGAACAACGGGCGCGATTGCTGATGCAGTTTGGCGATCGTCTGCCGCCGCTGGATGACGCGGACAAATGCGAAGCCAACCGGGTGCATGGCTGTGAGAGCCAAATGTGGCTGGTGGGTGAGTTGCAGGACGGTCACTGGCAGTTCAGCGCTGCCAGCGATGCGCGGATGATTCGTGGGTTGGTGGCGTTGCTGCTGTTGCGGGTCAACGGCTTGAGCGCTGCCGAGTTGCGGCAGGTGGATTTGCCCGAGTGGTTCAATCAGCTGGGACTTTCGCGGCAGTTGTCGCCGTCGCGCAGTAATGGCTTGAATGCCGTGCTCCAGCGGATGAATGAGTTGGCTAAATAAAGCGGCTGCTTCGCAGCCATCGCGAGCAGGCTCACTCCTACAATTGGAATGCGTCCCCCTGTAGGAGTGAGCCTGCTCGCGATGAGGCCATCAGCCCCAGAATCAAACCTGAGGCTTCACCCGATCCGCTGGCCGCCGCACACCCGCCACAATCTTGTCCACCGCCTTGGTCGCCGCGACCATGCCGAACGTCGCCGTGACCATCATCACCGCGCCAAACCCGCCAGCGCAGTCGAGCTTCACCCCGTCGCCGACAAAACTCTTCTGCAAACAGATGCTGCCGTCCGGTTTCGGATAGCGCAGTTGTTCGGTGGAGAACACACACGGCACGCTGTAATGGCGAGTCACGGTACGCGAGAAGCCATAGTCGCGACGCAACGTCGAACGCACTTTCGAGGCCAGCGGGTCGTTGAACGTGCGGTTGAGGTCGCAGACCTGAATCAGCGTCGGATCGATCTGCCCACCCGCACCGCCGGTGGTGATGATCTGGATCTTGCGGCGTTTGCACCAGGCGATCAGCGCAGCTTTGGCGTTGACCGCGTCGATGCAGTCGATCACGCAATCGATGTTCGGCGTGATGTATTCGGCCATGGTGTCGCGCGTCACGAAGTCCGCCACCGCGTGCACCGTGCAGTCCGGGTTGATCCCGCGCAGACGCTCGGCCATCACCTCGACCTTGGGCTTGCCGACGGTGCTGTCCAGCGCGTGCAACTGGCGGTTGGCGTTGCTGACGCAGACGTCGTCGAGGTCGAACAGCGAAATCTCGCCGACGCCGCAACGGGCCATGGCCTCCGCTGCCCAGGAACCGACGCCACCGACGCCGACAATCGCCACATGGGCCGCACGCAGGCGCTCAAGGCCCTCGATGCCATACAAACGGGCGATGCCTGCAAACCGCGGATCTTCTGTACTCATGACCATTACCCCAAAAACCGGCGCGCATTATAGGGCCGTCGGCGGCCAAGAGCATCTTTGACGCTATGAACGGTGAACGCAGCCGTTTGCACGAACCTTGTAGCGAGGGAGCTTGCTCCCGCCGGGTCGCGAAGCGGCCCTTGAAAAGCGGCCTGCTTCGCAGTCCAGCGGGAGCAAGCTCCCTCGCCACTGGGAATTGCTATAACTAAACAACAAAGTTTTCTCTTACAAGCTGTTACTAAAGAACTTAAATCAGGTTGGACTGCCCAATGTCAGGCATTTTCCTGCCCGGTGTACGAGCAGTGAACTGCCGGTGTAGGATTCGCGCCCTTTTGGCGTAAGCCGATCCGTTCCTTCGTTCCACAGCCTTTGGAACCCGAAATAGCTATGTCATCGCGTAAATTTGGTCTCAACCTGGTGGTGGTTCTGGCAATCGCCGCCCTGTTCACCGGTTTCTGGGCGCTGATCAATCGCCCGGTCTCCGCGCCCAACTGGCCGGAGCAGATCTCCGGTTTCTCTTATTCGCCATTCCAGCAGGGCCAATTCCCACAGAAGGATCAGTATCCGACTGACGACGAAATGCGCCGTGACCTGGAGATCATGAGCAAGCTGACGGACAACATCCGCATCTACTCGGTCGACGGTTCGCTGCAGGACATCCCGAAACTGGCGGAAGAGTTCGGTCTGCGCGTGACCCTCGGGATCTGGATCAGCCCCGATCAGGAACGCAACGAGCGCGAGATCCAGCGCGCCATCGAACTGGCCAACACCTCGCGCAGCGTGGTTCGTGTGGTGGTCGGTAACGAGGCGATCTTCCGCAAGGAAATCACTGCCGAGCAACTGAGCGTGCTGCTGGATCGGGTGCGCGCGGCGGTGAAAGTGCCGGTGACCACCTCCGAGCAGTGGCACGTCTGGGAAGAACACCCGGAACTGGCCAAGCACGTTGACCTGATCGCTGCGCACGTGCTGCCGTACTGGGAATTCATCCCCGTGGACAAGGCCGGACAGTTCGTCTTCGACCGCGCCCGTGACCTGAAAAAGCTGTTCCCGAAAAAGCCGCTGCTGCTGTCCGAAGTCGGCTGGCCGAGCAACGGGCGCATGCGCGGTGGCGCCGATGCGTCGCCAGCGGATCAGGCGATCTACCTGCGCACACTGGTCAACAAGCTCAACCGCCAAGGCTTCAACTACTTCGTGATCGAAGCGTTCGACCAGCCGTGGAAGGCCAGTGACGAAGGTTCGGTGGGCGCCTACTGGGGCGTGTTCAACGCCGCCCGCCAGCAGAAATTCAACTTCGAAGGCCCGGTCGTCGCCATCCCGCAATGGCGCGTGCTGGCCATCGGTTCGGTGGTGCTGGCGCTGCTGTCGCTGACCCTGCTGATGATCGACGGCTCGGCCCTGCGCCAGCGTGGCCGCACCTTCCTGACCTTTATCGCATTCCTTTGCGGTTCGGTGCTGGTGTGGATCGGTTACGACTACAGCCAGCAATACAGCACGTGGTTCAGCCTGACGGTGGGTTTCCTCCTGGCACTGGGTGCGCTCGGGGTGTTCATCGTGCTGCTGACCGAAGCGCATGAACTGGCCGAAGCGGTCTGGACCCACAAGCGCCGGCGTGAATTCCTGCCGGTGGTGGGCGATTCGGACTACAGACCGAAAGTCTCGATCCACGTACCGTGCTACAACGAGCCGCCGGAGATGGTCAAACAGACCCTCGACGCCCTGGCCGCCCTCGATTACCCGGACTACGAAGTCCTGATCATCGACAACAACACCAAAGACCCGGCCGTCTGGGAGCCGGTGCGCGACTACTGCGCAACCCTCGGCCCGCGCTTCAAGTTCTTCCACGTATCACCACTGGCCGGGTTCAAGGGCGGTGCGCTGAACTACCTGATTCCGCACACCGCCAAGGACGCCGAAGTGATCGCGGTGATCGACTCCGACTACTGCGTGCATCCGAACTGGCTCAAGCACATGGTGCCGCACTTCGCCGATCCGAAAATCGCCGTGGTGCAGTCGCCGCAGGACTATCGCGACCAGAACGAAAGTACCTTCAAGAAGCTCTGCTACGCCGAATACAAAGGCTTCTTCCACATCGGCATGGTCACCCGTAACGACCGCGACGCGATCATTCAGCACGGCACCATGACCATGACCCGCCGTTCGGTTCTGGAAGAGCTGGGCTGGGCCGACTGGTGCATCTGTGAAGACGCCGAGCTGGGTCTGCGCGTGTTCGAGAAAGGTCTGTCGGCAGCGTATTACCACGAAAGTTACGGCAAGGGTCTGATGCCGGACACCTTCATCGACTTCAAGAAGCAGCGTTTCCGCTGGGCCTATGGCGCGATCCAGATCATCAAGCGCCACACCCGCAGCCTGCTGCGCGGCAAGGACACCGAACTGACCCGTGGCCAGCGTTACCACTTCCTCGCGGGCTGGTTGCCGTGGGTCGCGGACGGCATGAACATCTTCTTCACCGTCGGCGCGCTGTTGTGGTCGGCGGCGATGATCATCGTGCCGCAACGGGTCGATCCGCCGCTGCTGATTTTCGCCATCCCACCATTGGCGCTGTTCGTGTTCAAGGTCGGCAAGATCATCTTCCTCTACCGTCGCGCCGTCGGCGTGAACCTCAAGGATGCGTTCTGCGCCGCACTGGCCGGACTGGCGTTGTCGCACACCATCGCCAAAGCGGTGTTGTACGGCTTCTTCACCAGCAGCATTCCGTTCTTCCGCACGCCGAAAAACGCCGACAACCATGGCTTCTGGGTGGCGATTTCCGAAGCTCGCGAAGAGCTGTTCATCATGCTGCTGTTGTGGGGCGCGGCGCTGGGGATCTACCTGGTGCAGGGCATTCCGAGCAACGACATGCGCTTCTGGGTCGCAATGCTGCTGGTGCAGTCGCTGCCATACCTGGCCGCGCTGATCATGGCGTTCCTCTCGTCGCTGCCAAAACCTGCGACAGCGCCTGAACCGGCGCCTGTCGTCTAATTCCTCTTTGATCCACTAAACGGCGGCCAATGGTCGCCGTTTTGCTTTAAGATAACCGCCATTTTGCGGGGCACTCCTCTAATCCCTGTGGGAGCGAGCCTGCTCGCGAAGGCTTTGTAACATTCACCGATTATGTTGACTGATACACCGCATTCGCGAGCAGGCTCGCTCCCACATTGTTAGTCCGCGCCCACATTCATGACTCCGGAGTTTTCCATGACGGCCCACGCCGACCTTTCGCCGACCCTTCAACTCGCCATCGACCTGATCCGCCGTCCGTCCGTGACGCCGGTCGACGCCGATTGCCAGAAGCAGATGATGCAGCGCCTGGGCGATGCCGGTTTCACCCTCGAGCCGATGCGCATCGAGGACGTGGACAACTTCTGGGCCACCCACGGCAACGACGACGGCCCGGTGCTGTGCTTCGCCGGCCACACCGACGTGGTGCCGACCGGTCCGGTGACCGCCTGGCAGATCGACCCGTTCAACGCGGTGATCGATGAACACGGCATGCTCTGCGGCCGTGGCGCAGCGGACATGAAAGGCAGCCTGGCGTCGATGACCGTCGCCGCCGAGCGCTTTGTCGCCGACTACCCGAACCACAAGGGCAAGGTCGCGTTCCTGATCACCAGCGACGAAGAAGGCCCGGCGCACCACGGCACCAAAGCGGTGGTGGAACGTCTGGTGGCGCGCAAGGAACGTCTGGACTGGTGCATCGTCGGCGAACCGTCTAGCACCACGCTGGTCGGTGACGTGGTGAAAAACGGTCGTCGCGGCTCGCTGGGCGCCAAGCTCACCGTGCGCGGTGTGCAGGGTCACGTGGCCTACCCGCATCTGGCGAAGAACCCGATCCACCTCGCCGCTCCGGCGCTGGCCGAGCTGGCCGCCGAGCACTGGGATCATGGCAACGATTTCTTCCCGCCGACCAGTTTCCAGATTTCCAACCTCAACTCCGGCACCGGCGCGACCAACGTGATCCCGGGTGATCTGGTGGCGGTGTTCAACTTCCGCTTCTCCACCGAATCCACCGTCGAAGGCCTGCAGAAACGCGTGGCCGACATCCTCGACAAACACAGTCTGGACTGGCACATCGACTGGGCGCTGTCCGGCCTGCCGTTCCTCACCGAGCCGGGCGCGCTGCTCGACGCGGTGTCGTCGAGCATCAAGGACATCACCGGCCGCGAGACCAAGGCATCGACCAGCGGCGGCACTTCCGATGGCCGCTTCATCGCGACCATGGGCACGCAGGTTGTTGAACTGGGCCCCGTCAACGCGACCATCCACCAGGTCAACGAGCGTGTGCTGGCGGCCGATCTCGACGTGCTGACCGAGATCTACTACCAGACCCTGATCAAGTTGCTCGCCTGATGCTCGCGTGCCCGATCTGCAGTGAACCGCTGAACAGCGTCGACAACGGCGTGGTCTGCCCCGCAGGCCACCGCTTCGACCGTGCGCGTCAGGGCTACCTGAATCTGTTGCCGGTGCAGCACAAGAACAGCCGTGACCCTGGCGACAATCAGGCGATGGTCGAGGCGCGCCGCGACTTCCTGAATGCCGGGCATTACGCGCCAGTGGCCAAGCGTCTGGCCGAGCTGGCGGCGGGTTATGCGCCGGCACGCTGGGTCGATATCGGTTGCGGTGAGGGTTACTACACCGCGCAGATTGCCGATGCCTTGCCGGATGCCAATGGCTACGCGCTGGACATCTCCCGCGAGGCGGTGAAACGCGCCTGCAAACGTAATCCGTCGCTAACCTGGTTGATCGCCAGCATGGCCCGCGTGCCATTGGCGTCGGGCAGTTGCCAGTTTCTCGCCAGCGTTTTCAGCCCTCTGGACTGGGCAGAAGCCAAGCGCCTGCTCAGCGTCGGCGGCGGCCTGATGAAGGTCGGCCCGACCAGCGGCCACCTGATGGAACTGCGCGAACGTCTGTACGACGAAGTGCGCGAATACACCGACGACAAGCATCTGGCCCTGGTGCCGGAAGGCATGGCGCTGGCGCACAGCGAAACTCTGGAATTCAAACTGACGCTGGACAAGCCCGAGGATCGCGCCAACCTGCTGGCGATGACGCCCCACGGCTGGCGCGCCAGTGCCGAACGCCGCGCCGCCGTGATCGAACAGGCCGAGCCGTTCGTGACCACCGTATCGATGCGCTACGATTATTTCGTTCTTCAATAACTTTTGGTCTCGGGCAAGTGCCCGGGGCCGGCTAAATCCGCGAATGGATTTTTCAGACCCGCAGTGAGGACATCCATGCGCCAACCGGATATCGAGATTTACCTGAAAGACGCCGACGTCGACCACAAGGCGATTTCCGCCTGGCTCGGTGAGGCTCTGGGCCCGTGCAGCGACTGGGTACAGAAAGGCCAGACCTACAAGTGCAAGGCCGGCAACATCCCGGTGACCTGGCTGCCGAAAGCCGTGGGCAAGTGGAACAGCCTGTACCTGGAAAGCGATGCGACTCCATGGGACGACGACATCGCCTGCGCCCGTGCAGCCTTTGCCGCGCTGAACGTCGAGGTGCGTTGCGCACCGGGCACGTGGGTCGAGGAAGAAGGTGAGGAAACGGCGGATCGCTGGATTCGCATCAGCGCCGACGGTGAAGAAGAAATCACCTGGAAAACCGCGTAACAACAGTCAACGCAGATCCAAATGTGGGAGCGGGCTTGCTCCGGGCGGCGTTCCGACGAATGCGGTGTATCAGCTACACATGTGCTGAATGACACGACGCATTCGCGAGCAAGCCCGCTCCCACAGTGGTTTTGGGATGTTTTGGAGGGTTGTGTTACAGACCGACCACATCCTCAGCCTGCAAACCCTTCTCGCCAGTAATCACCGCATACTCAACCTGCTGACCTTCAGTCAGCGAGCGATGCCCCTCACCGCGAATCGCGCGGTAGTGCACGAACACGTCCACCCCGTCGTCGCGCTGAATGAAGCCGTAGCCCTTGGCGTCGTTGAACCACTTCACATTGCCGGTTTCACGTGTTGCCATCTGTTCATACTCCTTTTTTATTATTGAACAGGCTTTTCGCAGGAAAGCCTTTGCGGAACGTCAGACTGCGCCCGACGTCCATAAAGGGCCCCGGCGACAGATTGCCGAGTATATGACAGGCGCAAAAAGTCTCAACAGGAGATTACTTCGCCGCTTTTTTGCCGATTTTCGGTGAATACGGCAAACTGTCGACCTCCCGAGCAAACGCTCGGTTTTATTCACTCACGCAGAAGCCGTATGACCCGTTCCCCGTTCCGCCGTCTTGTGTTTGGCACCTTGCGCCGACTGTTGTACCTCTGGGTTCGCTCCGAGACGATCAACCAGTCGTCGTTCACCCTCAACCTCGACCGCAGTCGTCCGGTGTTCTACGTCCTGCAAAACCCTTCGCTCACCGATCTGGCGGTGGTCGACACCGAGTGCAGCAAGGCCGGTCTGCCGCGTCCGGTGCTGCCGGTGTCGGTGGGGCCGTTGATCGAACCGGCGGCGTTTTTCTATCTGACGCCGGATCCGGACTGGCTCGGTCGTCAGGACAAGCGCGGCGCACCGCCGACCCTGACCCGCCTGGTCAGCGCCCTGACCCAGAACGCCGCCGAAGACGCGCAGATCATTCCGGTCAGCGTGTTCTGGGGACAGTCGCCGGACAGCGAAAACAGTCCGTGGAAGCTGCTGTTTGCCGACAGCTGGGCGGTCACCGGGCGCTTGCGCCGACTGCTGAGCATCATCGTTCTGGGGCGCAAGACTCGCGTGCAGTTCTCCGCGCCGATCCACCTGCGCGAACTGATCGAACACAACAAGGGCCACGAACGCACCGTGCGCATGGCCCAGCGCATCCTGCGCGTGCACTTCCGCAATCTGAAAGCCGCCGTCATCGGCCCGGACATTTCCCACCGCCGTAACCTGGTCAAGGGCCTGCTCAACCAGCCCTTGGTCAAGCAAGCGATCCTCGACGAAGCCGAGCGCGAGAACATCTCCCCGGAAAAAGCCAAGGCCCAGGCCCTGCGTTACGGCAACGAGATCGCCTCGGACTACACCTACACCGCGATCCGTTTTCTCGAAGTGGTGCTGAGCTGGTTCTGGAACAAGATCTACGACGGGATCAAGGTCAACCACATCGAAGGCGTGCAGAAGGTCGCCCAGGGTCACGAAGTGATCTACGTGCCATGCCACCGCAGCCACATCGACTACCTGTTGCTGTCGTACTTGCTGTTTCGCAACGGCCTGACTCCGCCGCATATCGCCGCCGGAATCAACCTGAACATGCCGGTGATCGGCAGCCTGCTGCGCCGTGGTGGCGCGTTCTTCATGCGCCGCACGTTCAAGGGCAATCCGCTGTACACCTCGGTGTTCAACGAATACCTGCATATCCTGTTCACCAAAGGTTTCCCGGTCGAGTACTTCGTCGAGGGCGGCCGCTCGCGCACCGGGCGCATGCTGCAACCGAAAACCGGGATGCTCGCGATCACGATGCGCAGCTTCCTGCGTTCGTCGCGGATGCCGATCGTTTTCGTGCCGGTGTACATCGGTTACGAGCGCGTGCTGGAAGGTCGTACCTACCTCGGCGAACTGCATGGCGCGAGCAAGAAGAAAGAGTCGATCTTCGACATCTTCAAAGTCATCGGCGCGCTCAAGCAGCGCTTCGGTCAGGTCGCGGTGAACTTCGGCGAGCCGATCAAACTCGCGGAATTCCTCGACAGCGAACAGCCAGACTGGCGCCAGCAGGAACTCGGCCCGCAGTACAAACCGGCGTGGCTCAACGAGACCACCAACCGCCTTGGCGAGAAAGTCGCGCAGCACTTGAACGAAGCAGCGGCGATCAACCCGGTCAACCTGGTGGCGCTGGCGCTGCTCTCGACCACCCGCCTGGCACTGGACGATCGGGCCATGGAGCGGATGCTGGATCTGTATCTGGCGCTGCTGCGCAAAGTCCCTTACTCGCCGCACACGACCCTGCCGGAAGGCGATGGTCGCGCGCTGATCGAGCATGTGAAGGACATGGATCTGCTGTCCGAGCAAAACGATGCGCTGGGCAAGATTCTCTATCTGGACGAGCAGAACGCCGTCCTGATGACCTACTACCGCAACAACGTGCTGCACATCTTCGCCTTGCCGGCGCTGCTGGCGAGCTTCTTCCAGAGCACCTCGCGCATGAGCCGCGAACAGATCCTGCGTTACACCCGCGCGCTGTATCCGTACCTGCAGGCGGAGCTGTTCATTCGCTGGTCGCTGGAAGAACTGGACGGCGTGGTCGATCAATGGCTGGAAGCCTTCGTCGAGCAAGGCCTGCTGCGTTTCGAGAAGGACGTGTATATGCGTCCGGCGCCAAGTTCACGGCACTTTGTGCTGCTGACCCTGCTGTCGAAGAGCATCGCGCAGACCCTGCAGCGCTTCTACATGACCGTGTCCCTGCTGCTCAACAGCGGCCAGAACAGCATCAGCGCCGAAGAGCTGGAAGACCTGTGTACGGTCATGGCCCAGCGCCTGTCGATCCTCCACGGTTTGAACGCCCCGGAGTTCTTCGACAAGAGCCTGTTCCGCCACTTCATCCAGACCCTGCTCGACCTCGACGTGCTGCGCCGCGACGAAGCGGGCAAGCTGAGCTACCACGAACTGCTCGGAGAACTGGCCGAAGGCGCTGCCAAACGGGTGTTGCCGGCGGAGATTCGCCTGTCGATTCGTCAAGTGGCCTTGCATCGCAGTGAAGATGCCGCCGAAACAGCGGATACACCACAAGTCTGAAACTTGCTGACAACTAACGGGCGCGCACTTCAATGGCCCCGTTAGTTGATTCATGGATTAATAGGCTCACTCCACCAATCACGATACGGATATCGAGATGAGCCTGTTAACCGAAGAAAATTGCGCAGTAATCCTGGACTTCCGCCTACCGCCCGAATTCCATGCGCCTGCCGATGGTGTCAATGAAACCATTGTCAGCGTCAAAGTATTCAATTCCCAATCGCCTGTTAACATCAAGGACTGGCACCGTGCTGCGATCTTCGACGCCGGCTGGAAATTTGACTTCCCTCATCACTACGGCGATGTAGGCGTCAGGTACCAAGTCAATGTGCAGATCCTTCATGACCAAATACCCTTGCTGATCGAGCAGGACTACTTCGTCACTGTCAACAACACTCCCCATCGGCAAACCCTGCACCTGAGCCCGATCGGTTTTCTATATGTCGAGGCTCAAGAAGCCGAAATTGTTGCGCCAGAAGAAGCGGTCACCATCAGTCTGCATGAAGCAGAGTCTCCCGAAGTTGAGCTGGTGCATGTCAAACAGGACGAACAGTCAGTCTCCGGGTTTTATCTGAAATATGATCCTGACAGCGTTATACCCGGTAAACGCTATGCACTGACGGGTATTGAAAACCGCTACCATCAGCGTCTTGTGATCTCGCCTGAACAAGTCGAACTGGCTCCCGCGATGCCCAACACAAGCGCGCTGTCGTTTCAGAAATTAATGCAGTGGCTGGGAAAACCCTTACGTTTGTTCACTGACGCTGGCACCAAAATCCGCTAGATTTCCTTCGGCGCCGGGATTCTTCCGGCGCAACCGTCTCAGAGGTCCCGATGAAAAAACTCACCCTTCTCGCCGCAGCCACCCTGTTGAGCGCCTGCCAGTCGACCACCCCCGCCGGCAAAGTCGGCCTCGACGGCGAAGTGTTCTACCTGCAACGCATCGCCCTGCCACCAAGCGCGACCCTGAGCGTGAGCCTGCAGGACGTGTCGCTGGCCGACGCACCGGCGGTGGTCATCGACGAACAGAAAGGCCCGGTCAAAGGCCAGGTGCCGCTGCCGTTCCACTTGAGTTACGATCCGGCCCAGGTCAAACCCGGCCACCGCTACTCGGTCAGCGCGCGCATCGAAGTCAACGGCGAGTTGATGTTCATCACCACCGAAAACCACGCCGTGCAACTGGACGGCAACGATCCGCAGCCGCTGAAAATCCGCGTCGACGCGATTCGCTAATTGTCTTTCAAGGAAGCTGCCATGCTCCGCCCTACCCTTCGCTTCGCCGGCCTGTGCGCGGGCTTGATGATCTCTGCCAGCGCCCTGGCGCTGTCGCTCAGCGACCTCTCGCAACAAGACGCCACCGGCGGCCTCAAGGACGCCCTGACCCAAGGCGCGCAAATCGCCGTCAAACAACTCGGCACCCCGGGCGGCTTCAGCAACAACCCGGAAGTGAAAATCGAACTGCCGGGCAAACTCGGCAAAGTCGCCGGCAAGATGAAAGCCTTCGGCATGGGCGCCCAGGTCGACGAACTCGAAACCGCGATGAACAAGGCCGCAGAAAGCGCCGTGACCCAGGCCCAACCGATCCTCGTCGACGCCGTGAAGAAAATGACCGTGGCCAACGCCAAGGGCATCCTCAGCGGCGGCACTGACTCGGCCACCCAATACCTGGACAAGACCAGCCGCGAGCAGATCCGCGCCAAGTTCCTGCCCATCGTCAAACAAGCCACCGACAAAGTCGGCGTCGCACAAAAGTACAACGCCTTCGCCGGCCAGGCTGCGACCCTCGGCGTGGTGGATGCAAAGAGCGCCAACGTCGAAAACTACGTCACCGAACAAGCGCTCAATGGCCTGTTCGAAATGATCGGCAAACAGGAAGAAACCATCCGCAAGAATCCGGCTGCTGCAGCGACGGGCCTTGCGAAGAAAGTGTTCGGCACTTTGTAATTTTTGCCGCACGAAAAAGCCCGCTGAACCGGTGAAGGTCAGCGGGCTTTTTGTTGCGTGTCAGCCTTGCGGATCGACCTGATCGAGGACGCGGTTAACCGACAGCTCCGCGAGCGAAATCATCTGCTGAATGCCAAGCAGCTGACTGCACGTCGGGCCGCTCAGGGTAAACGCCAACTCACTGGCCATGACATTGGCCGACGCCAGCGTTTCACAGGCATGGGTCAGCAGGGTCTCGGAATCGACTTCGGGGAGGACAGTGAAGATTGTGCTCGGCTGATTGACGGGCTTGGGCTGTTTTTCAGGCTGGGGCAGGAGGTAGTGATCGAGCGCACGCAGGGCTGCGTCGTGGAGCTTGCGCGAATCGAGGAAGGCGTAGGGCGAGACGGGGTCGGTTGGCCGTTCGGGGGTGGTTTCGGGTTCGGATTCTGGGGGATTTGGGGTGTGTTTGAACATGGTGGAACTCCTAACTATTCAAGTGGAGCTACCACCATCACTTGCAGATGACGGGTGGCAGCTGTGCACGGGTCTGCAAGACCGAGTTGTTAGGCCCTCGGCATACCCAAAGGTATCCCGCACACAGCCACCATAAAACGATGGCTGCTAAAAAGCGCCACGATTATAGGGGCGCTGATCAGTACCTAACAAACTATCGGCGGGCTTGCAGACCCGGTCGCTGAATTGGCAGCGACAGACTCAGGCTAGAGATCGCGCTTCCGACGGGCAACCTGAAAACCTTGTGGGAAGGTTCTGGTTATCTGGAACATTTTTAAACAGATCAAAGAGGTTGACTGGCTGGTCGGGCCTCTTCGCTGGCAAGCCAGCTCCCACAGTGGGATTGGGTGCAGGCAGTTGGAGATTGGTCGGCTCATAGGCCGCCATCGCTGGCAAGCCAGCTCCCACAATGGGATTGGCTGCGGTCAGTTGGAGATTGGTCGGCTGACAGACCGCCATCGCGAGCAGGCTCACTCCTACAGCGGGATTGGGTGCAGGCAGTTGGAGAGTGGTCGGCTCATAGGCCGCCAT